>JAFXMK010000026.1 GCA_017530365.1 Bacteroidales bacterium | reverse complement strand
GACCGTGAGCTGCGGTCAGACCATCACCGGGTGGACTTGGGAGGGCTGGCGCCCGGGGTGTATACGGTGACGGTGACAAGCGCGATCGGGACGACGGTCCACCGAGTGGTGCTGATGCGATGAGACATGAATGGTTTTGTTGAATTGTTGATACTTATGTCAACACTCCACGCTATTCAAAAACTGGCAAAAGTCCTTGGTCTTCTTGAACTCCTCCAGCACCCATTCCACGAGTTTTGGACTGTAGAGGTGTTTGTCATCCACTTCTTTGACCAGCAGGTAATCGCGTTGCTTTAAATACTCAGCGTATGGATGGTCTTTGGGATAGCCGTTAGGTACCCGTTTCAAGGCGCCGTGTGTATCCAGCGTGAAGCCTTTGGCCTTATTGATGGCTTTCTGCAAGGGTTCGCCATTGTATAGAATTTCCTCACGGACGCTTTTCAAAGTCTCGGGATAAGGCATGTACATACCTGTGCAGAGCATGTTGCCGCTGAAATAGTCCTCTGATTCCCTAGGCTGTACCTGAAAATAATACCCACTGAGCATCGACTTCTTTCCGCCTTTGCACACGAAAACCCCAAAATGGGTCTTGTAAGGCCGTTTGTCAGAAGAAAAGCGGGTGTCGCGGTAAAAGCGGTAGGTGCAGTCTTTCAGCGTCAATCCTTGCATGTCAGGGTCGAATTGGGCCACACCGTCGATGATCTGTTCGGCGATGGCGTTGAACTTCGCCTGGGCGTTTTGGTATTCTCGTTTGTGCTCGTGGAACCATTTGCGGTTGTTGTTGTGGAGCACGTTGGTGAGAAAGGTAATGATTTCTTCCATCTTTATCCGTTTTTGAATGGACAAAGATAGTGGTTTTAAGTCAAAAATAACATGGACAAAACAGGTTTCCTATATTTTTTTAAATAGTTGATTATCAGTAATCTTTAATTAGGACTATCCGAAATGATAGGGACATTTTCCGTCGCTTTCCCAGCAACCTCTTGACAAGTTGTTTTTCTCTTTAATTTTGCATCAACAACAATTCGAAAAATGAAACTACGATTACTAATCTTCTTATTGACCTGCGTTGTGTTGACTGCTTGCAACACCCAGACCAAGCGGATACAAAAGGCCCACTTCCTTTATGAAGAAGGTTTGCGCCTGCGCCAGCAACGCCAATCGGAGGAAGCTGCCGAGAAGTTCTTGCAAGGGTTGGAATCATTGCAGGCTTGCGAAGAAACTCCAGAAGTCTTGCAGCTCGAAGGCCTGCTATGCGACAACCTTGGTTCGATGTATTTCAAACACGGACTCTTTGAGGGTGCTTTTGAGCAACATCAACAGGCTTTGGCTTGTTTCCGTCAAACTGCTGACTCCACAGGCATGATGAACGCCTACCGCAATAGCGGCCGAGCCGTCAGGGCGCAGGAACAATACACTCAAGCTAAACAGTACTACGACTCGGCCTTCAGCATCGCCACTTTGATTCACGACCAAGCCATGTTGGGCGACCTCTATCTGGAAATGGGGCGCGACTATTACATGGAAACCGGCAATTTCGCCAAAGGCATCGAAAGCGTAAACAAGGCGCTGGAAATCGGGCTTAGCGACACTGATACCGACATCGCCCACATGACATTGGGCATCCTTTATTATTATTCGAACGATTTCGAGCAAGCCAAAAGCTTTTTGAACGAAGCCTTGTGTAGCGAGCGTCCCGGACTGAAAATGTCGGTCTATCAGACGCTGTATGCCATTGCCTACACCGAGGGCGACTACAAACAGGCCATCCAATATCAGCAGCTGTTTTCAACGAACTTGCTGGAATCGGAACAAGAACATTCCAGCGAAGTCATGCTGAGGATCAAGTCGGAATATGAATTGAAAGCCCAGCAAAGCGAGCTGGAGAGTCTGCATCGCAATCGCGACTTGAAGTTGTATCTGATTATCGCTTTGGTGTTGATTGCTTTGTTGGTTATTCTTTTGATTGTGAGAAAGATTGTTAGCGACCATAAGCTGAAAATGGAGCAGTTTGGCCGTCAAGTGGAACGTGACCAAAACCGCATCCACGAACTGGTGAGCGACATGGAGACCTTGATTCGCACCAACGACGAGTTGCGACGCAACCAGCAGACCCTCTCGCAGAAAGAGCTGATGATGACCGAGAAGATCATGGCGCGCAACAAAGTGATGGCTACCGCTCAGGCCCTCAGCGAACAGGTGAATGCCGACACGCTCAGCTTTGAGCTTGGCGACAACGACTGGACCGACTTCATCAACCTCACCGACTTGATTTTCGACGGCTTCTCACAACGTTTGCTCCAGCTCTTCCCCAAGCTCGGCAAATGGGATGTGCGCATCTGCTGCCTTTCCAAGAACGGTTTCTCCAATCAAGTGATTTCCATCCTGTTGGATACCCAAACCGACTCTTATTATAAACGCAAAACCAGAATCAAACAAATGAAAATGAACCTTGGCGACGACAACCGCTCGTTCGAGGAAATTGTTAACGCTGTATAAATCTTAAAATCCAATTTGAATATGAAAAAGAAAATCTTACTGATTATCATGATGGTCTTGGCCATCAACACCGTTAAGGCATACGATTTCACCGCATACGCACCTTCAGGACAGATGCTCTTTTGCTCTATTTTGGATCAAAACAATCATCAGATTGGGTTGACAGTCGGTGTGCCCAAACCTTCGGGCGACTTGGTCATCCCTGAAACCATCCATAGCGGTGGTGCCGACTGGACAGTAACCGAAATCATGGATGAGGCGTTTCGAGAGAGCACCATCACCTCGGTGGTCATCCCGAATACAGTCACTGCTATCGGGAATCGTGCTTTTTATATGTGTACCCAACTGAGCGGCACCTTGGTCATCCCTAACTCGGTGAACACCGTGGGATATACAGCTTTCTGTCGTTGCGATCGCATGACCAAGGTGGTGCTTCCCGAAAAGGATGTGATCTATGGTAACGGATGCTTTATGACCACGGGTTTGACTGGAACGCTGGTGTTGCCGGAAGGGCTTACGGTGGTCGCACCTCAGATGTTCCGTAACAATGGTAAGTTGACCAATATAGTAATTCCAAATACCGTAACAACCCTTTCGGGTGATGCTTTTTCCTATTGTGACAAACTCGAGTCGGTTCAGATTCCTGAGTCGGTTACTACAATCGAAGGGAACCCGTTCAATAATTGCGAAAAGATCGAGACAGTGGCTGTTGAAGAGGGGAATCTGGTTTATTTTTCCGAAAACAACTGTGTCATCAACCAACTCACAAACACCGTTGTGATTGGCTGTAAGAACAGTGTGATTCCCGAGGGGGTGGTGGCTATTGGTTCCTTCGCTTTCGGCCAATGTGGTCTTACCCACATGCCAGACATCCCTTCGTCGGTGACTTCTATTGGAGATCATGCTTTCTTGAGTTGCAATGACCCTGGCTCGTTGGTGATTCCTGAGACGGTGACCGACATTGCCCCGGAAGCCTTTATTTATAGCCGATTTTCTATGGTTACCCTTCCACAGTCGATGGACACCATCCCTTATCGCTTGTTTGGGATGTGCCAGTGGATGGGCGAGGTGACCATCCCCGAGTCGGTCAACTATATTGACAGACTGGCATTTTCCTGGTGCACAAAGTTGAAGAAGATTTATGTCTATAATCCGATTCCACCTACGGTAAACGCAGAACAGGCTTATTACCATTCTTTTGATCTTGTGCCTCGAAGTGCCACCATCTATGTGCCGCAAGGCTCGCTTTCGGCCTACCAGAACGCTCCTGGATGGAGTGAGTTTGCCAACATCGTGGAAATGGGCATCTTCCCCATAGGGACAGAGTGGTATTATGAGATTGAGAATGCCAACGGCAGCATCACTTATCAGCATTTGGAATACACTGCCGATACCACCGTCAACGAAGAGCCGGTTCATATCTTGGTTCGCATCAACACCCTTTATGACAAAAACCTGCATGAGGAGAAGTCGTACGAATACATTTATGAACGTGACAACAAGGTGTATTGGTGGAACAAGGCCTTGGGCGAGTTCACCATGCTTTATGATTTCGCGGCCCAAGTGGGTGATGAATGGGAAATCAAGGTTGGGATGGAACAGCTGCAATTGCAGGTGGATGGAGAAGGTACGGTGGATTACAATGGCCAGACTTATCGGACCCTTACGGTGAGTGATCCCCAAGACCTGTTTAGCGGCACCATTATCTGCGGCATTGGCCACGAAACCAGTTTCTTCCCAGAGCGGTTGATGACCAAAGGAGACGACTATCGTGTGGAAGGCATACGCTGCGTGTGGCAATACGGACAGTTGATCTTCCATGCGACCGAAACACTTTGTGACGAGGTATATTTCAATTTTCATTACGATGTTGACGAAACCACCGCGGATGGATTCCAGGTTTATCCTAACCCCACCACGGGCCTCATCACCATCTCAGATACCCAACCCGGTGAATACCGCATCACCAATACGATGGGCCAGACTCTGATGACGGGTCATTTTGGTGGTGAAAACCAACAGATTGATGTTTCACAATTGTCCGAGGGGATGTATTTCATCACCATCGATGGGAAAACCACGAAATTGATCATTAACCGATAAAACATAGAGTCATGAAAACAATTAAAAACATCTTGGCTGTCCTGTTGATGACAACTATGGTAGCCGTTCTTCCTTCTTGTGAAAAGGACCCTCAAATCTATGGTAAATGGAAACTTGTCAGTTTAACCTTAACAAACGGCGAACAATCAGAGTCCATTCCAATCGGAAAAGGACTTACTGTAGAATTCAAGAAAAACGGACAGGCGGTTCTGGCCATGGGAGGGGAAGAAGTTGCCAAGGAATACACGCTTCATGGAAACAATCTCGTTCTGAAGGACTGGTATTCGGAACATATTATAGAAGATGTTGAGATTGAGAACTCATACGATGTCTTGGGAACCATCAACATACTCACGAAAACCGATCTAAGCATTGAGTTATACTTCAGTGACGAGGCCTTGGAGACGATGGAAGAGGAGGATTGGGCATCGCTTCGCGCGATTGTGGATTTTGAAAGGCTGTAAAGAGCGTTACTTCTTGGGTTAACGTCATAGGATCACCTCAGGACGACATCCGAGCACTCGTGACAGTGCGAGTACCGAACGCACTTCCGCCTTAGTGATGTCCTGGTCGCCCTGTTCGTAAGCTTGAATCATGCGAAGAGAAACCCCCGACAAGTCAGCTAACTTTTTTTGAGTGAGGCGGGACTGCTTGCGGATGGTTTTCAGCGGGTTCTTCCGGTGTTGGAGGCTTTGCTCGATCAGCGCATCAGCTGTTTTTACAAATTTGGAAAGGTCGGCTTCATGCAAGGTTGGATAGAGCGAAAGCAAGGTGTTGATGTTTAATCCATTGCTTTTAAGAAACGAAAACGATCGGGCACGATACCATTGGTAATAGGCCAACACCCAACCCGCCCAATATTCGGCGGTGCGGTCCAGAGGAGTGTAGGACATGATAGACATTGTTTTGTCGATGGTTCTATCCAAAACCAGTTGCATCAGTTCCATTCCCGACAGGCCCGACAGGTAACGGGGATTGCCCGCCTCGATTTGTGAGGCGACCCCGCTTGACAGAAACATCTCGTAAAACAACATTAGGTCGCAATGCGCGGCATGGACGGCGCAGTCGAACATGATGCCGAGGTTGTTCATCACATCCTCAAGATATAAATGATTATAGGCGTGGGTCATTGTTAGTCCATTTTTGTCTGAGAATATCAATCATATAGATGGCATCAACCGGTGATGCCGTGGCTTTTTCTTTCTGGTAATCTTCTCTTGCTTGTCGGTCGCGGGCTTGGCGTTTTGGGTAGTACAGACTGCTGTCAACGGGGATACTTTCCTTGAAATGAATGCTTGCAAACGCCTTTTCGCTTTTTAATACGACCTGTTCTCCCAGTTTTCCTAAAAACATCGCTTTGCGCAATTGCTCCAACGAGATGGTGTTGTTCAAAAAGGCGTTGGCAAACGAGAAATAAGAATCATCTGCCCGATAACCTATGATGATATCGTAAGGCTTGTAGTCGGGCAAAAAATAGTTCAACAGATACGCTCTTGCTTCTGTGGGCAGGCCTTGGGACAGGACAAACGTTCTGTTTTTCAATAATATCGAGAGCCAATTCAGGATATGATAGGGTTTTTGATTTAGATGGAGAATGTCCAACCCCTCCAAATCGATTTCATTGCTGTTGACAAAGCCATCGCGTTGTTCCGTACTTGCCCATTCTTTGGCGAGTTCAAGTTTTTCGGTACAATAAAAGCCCAATCCGTAATCATTCTTCGGATTTCCCACTCCAAAAACGGGCTTTTCGATGATCTTTGTCGAACCGTGATAAATGACAATCGATTTCATAAACTATCGTTATAACGAGACTTTTTGCAAAAATAAAAAGAATTCTATAATAAATGCGCTTTGCGATTATTTTTCGCTTTACGGTTTTACATTTTGAAAAGCAATTGGTAGCTAGTGTCAAATACGGCAGGATAAGGTTCATGGTCGGTTTGTGCGCAATCCACATAAAAATCAATGCTTTCTCAATCCTTTTTTCGCAAAAAAGATCCGTATTTATTGGAGCATTTTTTCGCAACGGTCAATGATCTCATTGGCCATGCGGATGCCTTCGTCGCAGATGGGCTTGGATTGGATGCCGTCGTAAGCGATATAGACCCAGATGATGTCGCAACCACAATCGACCACCTTTGCCAGGGCCTCGTCGCGTTCGGAGATGGCATCCAGATAAACGTCGATCTTCACCTTGGTCCGCCGGTCTTCCCTCACATCAAACACGGCATCCAACGCCAACAGCACCCCATACCACAGCATCTTTCCTGATGAAAAACGGCTTTCATCCGTCTTGGCGGGAAGGAACCCTCGTCAATGACTGATCATAGTATTGGATAAACAAGAGTCCGAATGCCTCGTTGTAGTACCAGTCGTAGATCAGCTGGCCTGTGTATTGGCTGTAGAGGATCTCGTGGTGGACGTTGGTGTATTCGGTCTCGTCCAAAGAGGCGTATGGCTGGTAGCTCAGGAGGCTGCCGTTGAGGTCGAAGTCGTTCCCATAATAGAATATGAGGTCCTTGCCAGGAAGGATGGTGAATCCTAAAGTGTGGTTCTGTTCGCATTCGAGAATCACCGTGCGGGCGTAGCAGTAATAGTCGTCTTTTGGAATCTTTCCCGTTCCTTCGTGTGTCCGCGAGTAGTATCGGTCTTTATCGTAGGGATAGGTGTCGTCGAAAACGACTTCGTATGTCAGCGTGTCGCCGTCCTGGTTCACGAAATCCACCCTTTGTCCCAGTTGGTAAGGGATGGCAGCAGCGTCTTCGTCGGACAGTTTCTGATAGATATGGGCGTGCTCGATGCAGGAGCTCATCATGATGAGCGTGGTGCAAATGATCAAGAGTTTTTTCATTGTGCGCGGTTTTTGAATTTATATCTGATTCCCAAGTTGTAGTTGCCTTCCATGCCGACACCCCATTGCAGGAATCCGGCGATGCGGTCGTTACCGACCTCAACACCGGCAGCGGCTTGCCAGGCAAAGCAACAGTGCTTGGTAGGAAGGTTCACCCCAAACAGGTCGGGTTGGAATTCCTCCAGTCGGTAGCCCCAAAAACAGAAGCCCGCATCCGCTTTGACATAAAGGGTGAAATGTTTTTTGTTGATGCAGTTCAGTTTAAGGTGTCCCATAAGGGAGTGGCAGGACTCGTAGAGGTTGCAGACCATTGGATTGTTGGTGCCATGATGCCGGTAGTCGATTTCCCTATAGTCGAAACAATAGGTGCCGCCCACGCCGACAACTTTGTTGAAAAAGTGGGTGTAACTGCCCGAAAAGGCTCCTACTTTGTCGAGGTAATAAGAGTAAAAGGGCACGTTGGGTTGAAAGTCATCACCGCTTACGGGATGAACTCCATAGCTTAAGGCAATCTCATTGCTGACACAACGCTCGTTGTCTTGTTCTTGTGCCAAGGTTGGAAGGCAGAGGGCCAAGGCCAAAATGATTAATAGGATGTTTTTCATGATTTATTGATGGTTGTTTTGTTTTCCGTTTCCCCAAGGTGAGGCGTTGACATAATAAAAATCTCCCTCGGCGGTCTTGATGCCGTCGGTGATGTAAAGATGGTAGGTACCCGTGGGTTCGTTGCCCATGAAGACCCTCACCACGCAGGGATACTGTTTTTCCATCCTTCTCGAGAACAGCAGGTTACCATTGTTGTCGGTGACCAAGGTCATGCAGTTTTCCACCGTCTCGTAGAAACATACGTAAAGGATATCATCCACCAGCCACGATTCGATGTTGGGGTTTTTCATGTCGCCGTTCATCAATTTTCATATGAATACTGTTCAAGGCAGGAAAAAATTTGTGAATTATAAAGCAATATATAAAGACTCTTTCACTTATTCAGATAGTGAAGATAATATTAAAAATAAAACTTATGAATATCCAACTAATATTTTTAATCAAATATTTTTTGCTTGGACTATTAAATTATTTCGATTAGCTCAAAAAAATGGACAATTAAGATTAAATAATTTAGGTAAATTTTCTGAGAAATTATCTGCCGATGAATTTTTGAAAGAAATATTACCAAAATGGGAAAGTATAT
>JAFXMK010000003.1 GCA_017530365.1 Bacteroidales bacterium | reverse complement strand
GGCGTCTATGCGCACAACGCCAGATACGCCACCGTCGTCAGGGACAGCATCGCCGTGGGGCGCGGAGGGGACTGCGCCTTCGGCGTCTACGCCGACGGCGTCAGCGGGCTCTGCCTCGAGGAGAACACCTTCTTTCCCTCCACCGGATACCTCGGCGTGAGCTACGGCATAGGGCTCTTCAACAGCGAGAGCGCCAGCGACGTCTATCTGAACACCCTAGAGGGCCTCACCTGCGGCAACCTCGCCGTGGGAATGAACACCCAGAAGGCACAGGGCCTTTCGGGCACCGGCGTCCAGGGCCTCACCTACACCTGCAACCGGAACACGGGCAACACCATCGACTTCTGCGTCCTGGGCAACGACGGGGGCGGAGGAGGCATACGCCCCCAGCAGGGCTCCCTGGCGCTCCCGGCGGGCAACACCTTCGGCGCCAGCGGCTACCACTTCTACAACGACGGGGATAACACCGTGGACTATTGCTACTACAGCGGCGACACGGACCAGGTCCCCGACAACGCCAAGCTCTACCGTGTCAACCGCATCCCCACGACCATGGAAAACGGCTGCCAGTCGCACTACGGACTGGGCAACGTCAACAGGTCGCCGGAGGACGT
Organism: Bacteroidales bacterium; assembly: GCA_017530365.1. Lineage (GTDB taxonomy): Bacteria > Bacteroidota > Bacteroidia > Bacteroidales > F082 > Limimorpha. Next base: position 17,449 of record JAFXMK010000003.1, on the reverse strand, counting down.
CATACGCGCCATCCTCAACGACAGCGTCACCGACCACCAGGAACTGAGGGCGAGGCTCCGCGGCATGGGCGACCTCGCCTCCGACAGGCTCGCCATAGCCTCCTATGTGCAGGAAGGCGACTTCGACGGCGCCTTCACACTGGCGCAGACGCTGCCCAGCCTCTACAGGATGGACGGCGACGAGCAGGCGGACCACTCCAACCACCTGCGCCTGCTCGGCCTCTACAGGACGCTCCACCAGTCGGGGCGCACCACTGGCCAGCTGACCGGCGACGAGCGCCTGCTGGTGGAGGACATAGCCCGCGCTGGCTATCCCTACTCGGGCTCGCTGGCCAGGGCACTGCTCGAAGAGACCTCCCATGAGAGAGGCACGAGATACCGGTGCCCGGAGCTCCCCAAGATAACCGAAAGGGGCAATGGATCCGCCAACACGGAAGAGCGCGAGGCGCGGGACTTCAAAGTGACGGTGACGCCCAACCCGGCCTCGTCGCAGGCCACCGTGGAATACACCCTCCCGGAGGGATCCACGCGAGCCGCCCTCTCCGTCGTCAACACCCTCGGCGAGAAGATGACGGAACTCGGGCTGGAAGGCAACCGCGGCAGCAGGATCGTCGGCCTGCACGAACTGCCTGCCGGCGTCTATTTCATCGTCGTCACGGATCAAAGCGGAAAAACAAGCTCTGGAAAAGTGATACTTAACAATTAATAATAGCCGTGGTATTCTCAGACCTTTTCTTCCTCTTCGTGTTCCTGCCGGTGTTTGCGCTGTGCTACCTGCTGTTGAAGCGTCATCACAACGCCGTGCTGGTGCTCTTCTCGCTTGTTTTCTATGCTTGGGGAGAACCGGTCTATGTACTGCTGATGCTGGCCAGCGTAGTGGTCAACTACTTCGTTGGGCTCGGCATCGAGAAAAAAGGAAAGACAGCGCTAGTTGTCGGACTCATCTTCAATATTGGCGTTCTGGCAGTCTTTAAATACGCAAACTTTTTCATCGCCAACTTCTACGCCCTCATAGGTTGCCTTGGCACCTCTAACCTCTCACCTCTAACCTTTCACCTTTCTCTCCCCATTGGCATCAGCTTCTACACCTTCCAGTCCATCTCCTATCTGATCGACGTATATCGCAAGACTACGCCGGCACAACACAGTTTCAAGAACCTGCTGCTCTACATCTCCATGTTCCCGCAGCTGATCGCGGGTCCTATCGTGCGCTACGGTACCATCTCCGCTGAAATCACCGAACGTCACGTCAACAGCCAAGATTTGGCCGAGGGCATGATGCGCTTCCTTCGCGGCTTGGGCAAGAAAGTGATCCTTGCCAACCAACTCTCGGAGATCTCTTCCCAGCTGCTGACGGGCAGCGGACTGGAAAGCCTCTCCACACTGGGCTCCTGGGTGGGCATACTGGCCTTCACCCTTCAGATTTATTTCGACTTCTCTGGCTATAGCGATATGGCCATCGGCATAGGCCGTTGCCTCGGATTCCATTTCAATGAGAACTTCGACCATCCTTATTGCTGCGACAGCATCACCGACTTCTGGCGTCGCTGGCATATCTCTCTCGGCACTTTCTTCCGCGACTATCTCTATATTCCCATGGGCGGCAACCGTCGCCATCAGGCATTCAACATCTTGATCGTATGGATGCTTACGGGCTTCTGGCATGGCGCCAGCTGGAACTTCCTCTTGTGGGGACTCTTCTACGGCTTGATCGTGATGCTCGAAAAATATACCTTGCTGAAGGTAATCAAACGGATTCCCAAGGTGCTGCTACATGTCTATAGCCTGCTGTTGGTGATCATCGGCTGGGGTATCTTCTATTTTGAGGACTTCGGCCAGATGAAACACTTCTTCCATGCTTTCTTTGGTGGGGCAGAAGCATTCACTGACTTTTCCGCTGTCAACGCCTTGAGCTCCTATGGCTGGCTGTGGGTGGTGGCCATCCTGTTTTGCTTGCCTGTCCGTGACTGGCTCAACCGGTGGGTGTCCAGCTGGAAACATCCCCGTCCGGTATTACTCATCGTGACACGTTCCGTTTTGGCATTTTTATTGTTGACTTTAAGTGTGGCCCTGTTGGTGGGAGCCACTAATAACGCTTTTCTATATACACGATTCTAATTACAATCCCTATGAAATACCTTAAAAATACGCTTAATTCGTTTAATTCGCCGTTCAATTCGCCGTTCCTGCTGCTCATCCTCCTCGTAGCGAATATGAGTCTCCAAGCCCAGTCGCTGCTGCCTCAGGACAGTTCCGATCGTCGCGTGACTCCTTACGTCAACAAGCTTACGGCCAAGGCTCCATGCCGCAAAGCAGCCAAGGCAGGTATCATCCTGATTGGCGGAGGCGACACCCTGCGTGCCTGCAATCCCTGCAACCAGTCGCCCAACAATGGCCTTTCTTACGCCGACATCTGCAACATATATAAACGGAAGCTGGGCGATGGCGTCAACGTGTATTGCATGCCCATCCCGACATCCATCGAGTATTATTGTCCCGATGCCGCCAAAAGCTGGACCCATCCCGAGGCACCCGTGTTGAACAACATGTTCGATGCCTGCTCTGACTCGGTGCTGGTGGTCAATGTCTATAACATCTTGGGAGAACATGCTGCAGAGCGTATCTTCTCGCGTACCGACCATCACTGGGCTCCCCGTGGTGCCTATTATGCGGCCATGAAGCTGTGTGAGGTGGCTGGCGTGCCGTTTGAAGACCTCTCGCATTACGACGAGCATGTCATCCATAACTATGTGGGCACCATGCCGTCTTTCTCGGGTGAGGCGTGCGTGAAGAACGCAGCGGAGGACTTCTATTATTATACGCCTCGTGACTGTGAATACACCACGACTTACATCCAATATAAGACCAACAAAGGCCAGATCGTCGGAGAGCATCCCGCAGCGGAAGGGGAGTTCTTCAAGAAATATGGCGATGGCAGTGGTGCTGCTTATAATACCTTCATGGGTGGCGACTCGAAGATTACCCAGGTGCGTACCGGCGTTGACAATGGCCGTCGCGTCATCATTTTCAAGGACAGCTTCGGCAATGCCATTCCTGGTTATCTGTTCTTCTCGTTCGAAGAGGTGCATGTCATCGACTTCCGTTACTTCGACCGCAACATCGTCAAGTATATCAATGACAATAAAATCACAGATGTGGTCTTTGCCAACAACCTGACGCATTCCTGCGGCAATGCTTCTTATAAGGCTTACAAACGTTTCTTAACCCAATAAACGATGCGAGGGAACCGGATCTTAGTTACTTTCGTCACAGTGATGATGACGGCTTTTGTGGCGGTGTTTTGCACCCTACCACGGAGCGTATATTCTGAGCTGGAGAAGCGAGAGTTGCTACGGTTCCCGAAATTCAGTTGGCAGAGCCTTCGTGACGGCAGCTTTACCCAGAATATATCCAACTGGTTCAGCGACAGCGAGCCATTCCGCGATGTGTTCATGAGAGGAAGCATGGAGCTGAAGTCGTTGATGGCTTTCAAGACAAAGTCGGAGGTGACCTTCCACGCGGCCCAAGAGGAGACGGCTGCGATAGTGGAACCTGAGAAAGGGCAGGAGAAGCCTTCGGTTGGCGACCAGCGCTCGATCGAAGAGTTCCATAACAATGTGAATGCCAATGCCAAGATGGATAACGCCGGTGTCATCGTGGTCGGCTCCGCTCCCAATGCCCGTGCCTTGATGGCCTTCAAGAACAAGAATAAGAGAGAAAAAGACTTCGCCAAGGTGGTCAATTCGTATCAGCAGACTTTTGGTCCAGAGGTGAATCTCTATTGCATGATCATCCCCACCGCGGTGGAGTACTATTGCCCTGTAAATGCCCGTAGCTGCGCAGATCCTGAATTCCCTGTGATGACGGAGTTGTATGAGGAGATCGACAGCGCAGTGCATATCGTTGACCTGTACATGGTATTGGGCAAGCATATTGACGAAGACATTTATCTTCGCACCGACCATCATTGGGCACCGTTGGGTGCCTATTATGCCGCACGTCAGTTTGCCATGGTGGCGGGCGTGAAAGTCCCCGAATTGGAGGATTTCGAGCCAGATACCATGGCTGGCTATGTGGGTTCGATGTATGGTTTTTCAAAGGATGTCAACGTGAAGAAATCGCCAGAGGATTTTGTGTATTACGTCCCGCGCAATGTGGATTATACTACGGTTTATACAAAGTATAAGTTAGATAAGGACTATCAGATCATAGGGGAGGAGAAGCCGCATCAGGGCGACTTCTTCGTGAAGGTATCAGGCACCTCTTCCGCTTACTGTACTTTCATGGGCAGCGATTCGCGCATCACGCAGGTGAAGACGGATTCGGATTGTCCGCGTCGGTTGCTGGTGATGAAAGACAGCTTCGGCAATGCCATCCCGGGCTATCTCTTCGGATCGTTTGAGGAGGTGCATGTGATCGATTTCCGCTATTTCACAAAGAATATCAAAACCTATGTCAAGGAACACGGCATCACGGATATCCTGATGGCAAACAACATCTCGCATGTGTGTTCGGGAGCGATTGGAGCGGCATATGGGAGGTTTTTAAAGAAGTAAGAAGTCAGAAGAAAGAAGTAAGAATATGGCACAAAAATTAAATAGGATTACTTTTATGCTTCGCGAAGGCGAAGACTTCATTCCATTAATTGCCTTGCTGAAAGCTACAGGCGTGGTCTATTCAGGCAGTGAGGCGCAAGAAGTGGTCACTGCAGGCATGGTGCTTCGCAACGGCGAAGTGGAGACTCGCAAGCGTGCAAAAATCCGTTCTGGAGAGGTAATCGTTTTCCAGAATTACGAGATTGAGGTGGAATAAAAAGTAGAGACGCGCCGTGGCACGTCTCTACCATTAAAACCTATGTGAGATAGGTTTATTCTGCACTGAACTTGCAGACCAAATTACGGTCGCCATAGGCATCGTCGATGCGGGTGACGTGCGGGAAGTACTTGTCCTGAACGTCGCTCTTCATCGGGAAGCCGGCCTCTTGACGGCTGAAGGGGAACTCCCACTTGTCGGCCATCAGCATCTCGGCAGTGTAAGGTGCGTGCGAGATGATGTTGTTGCCCTTCTCTGCCTTGCCGTCCTCGATGTCCTGGATCTCCTTGCGGATCTGGATCATGGCTTCGACGAAACGGTCGAGCTCGGCGATAGGCTCGCTCTCGGTGGGTTCCACCATCAGGGTCTCGTGCACTGGGAAGGCCACGGTAGGAGCGTGGAAGCCAAAGTCCATCAAACGTTTGGCGATATCGATGGCAGCTACGCCTGTGGCTTTGTTGATGCCATTGATGTCGAGGATCATCTCGTGGGCCACATGACCGTGGTTGCCAGTGTAAAGGATTGGATAGTAATCCTTCAGTCTGTCCTTCAGGTAGTTGGCGTTCATGATGGCGCCCATGGTGGCTTGTTTCAGTCCTTCACCGCCCAGCATCTTGATGTAGCAGTAGGTGATGGTGAGGATCTGAGCGCTACCGAACGGGGCTGCTGAAACGGCGCCTTCTTGCTTTTCGCCACCGCAGTGGAACAGGATGTGTGAAGGCAGGTAAGGCTTTAGGTGTTCGGCCACGCCGATGGGGCCTACGCCAGGACCGCCACCACCGTGTGGGATGGCAAAGGTCTTGTGCAGGTTGAGGTGGCAGACGTCGGCACCGATGAAGCCGGGGCTGGTCAGACCGACCTGGGCGTTCATGTTGGCGCCGTCCATATAGACTTGACCGCCGTTGTCGTGGACGATCTTCACGAGGGTGCGGATGCCGTCCTCATAGATGCCGTGAGTCGAAGGATAGGTGACCATGAAGGCGGCCAGGTTGTCCTTGTATTGCTCGGCTTTGGCCTTGGCATCTTCGAGGTCGATGTTGCCGTGTTCGTCGCAGGCGACCACGACCACCTGCATGCCAGCCATGGCGGCAGAGGCGGGGTTGGTGCCGTGGGCTGAGGCAGGGATCAAGCAGATGTTGCGGTGACCCTGGCCATTGGCTTCTTGGTAACGACGGATGGTGAGCAGACCGGCATATTCGCCGCTGGCACCCGAGTTAGGCATAAAGCTCATGCCCTTGAAGCCGGTGATCTCGCAGAGGTCTTTCTCCATCTCGGCGATGAGCTCGAGGTAGCCTTCCGCTTGGTCGGCGGGGACGAAGGGGTGGATGTTGCCAAACTCAGGCCAGCTGAGGGCATACATCGAGGTGGCGGGGTTCAGCTTCATGGTGCAGGAGCCCAGCGGGATCATGCAGCGGTTGAGGCTGAGGTCGCGGTTCTCGAGTTTCTTCATGTAACGCATCATGTCGGTCTCGCTGCGGTACTTGAAGAACATCGGGGCCTGCATGAACTTGGAGGTACGCTGCATCTCGGCAGGGATGCCGCTGAACTTCTGGCAGTTCGGGTCGCAGACGAGCTCTTCGTGCTGCTTGCCGAGGGCTTCGGCGACGACTTGGCCAATCTCGTTGATGTCTTCGCGAGCGGTGGTCTCGTCGAGGCTGATGCCGAAGTGTTGCTTGTCGATGATGCGGAAATTCATGCCGTGTTTCTCGGCAGCTTCTTTCACCTTGCAGGTGCAAGCGCCTTCAGGCATTTCGAACAACAGCGTGTCGAAGAAGTATTTGTTGAGCTGCTTCACGCCAAGCTTAGCCAGTTCAGAGGTCAGCTTGCCGGCGAGGCAGTTGATGTGATGTGCGATTTCGATCAAACCTTCCGGACCATGATACAAGGCATAGAAGCCCGACATGATAGCCAGCAAGGCTTGGGCGGTGCAGATGTTCGAGGTAGCTCTTTCACGTTTGATGTGCTGCTCGCGGGTCTGCAGGGCCAGACGGTAGGCGGGATTGCCGAGGGCATCCACGCTGATGCCGATGATACGGCCAGGCATGTCGCGCTTGTAGGCCTCGGTGGTGGCGAAGTATCCGGCATGAGGACCACCGAATCCCATCGGCAGACCGAAACGCTGGTTGGAACCTAAGACCACGTCGGCACCCCATTCGCCGGGAGGCGTGATGAGGGTGAGGCTCAAAAGGTCAGCAGCAACGGCTACCTGCATGCCTTTGGCCTTCCATTCGGCGACCTTGGCGCGGTTGTCAACGATCTCTCCGAACTGGTTGGGGCACTGAAGCAGGATGCCAAAATATTCTTCACTGCAATCGAACTTGTTGATGTCGTCCACCACGACCTCGATGCCTTGGAAATGGGCACGGGTCTTGATGACTTCGATGCTCTGTGGGAACACGTCGTTGGCGACGAAGAACTTCTTCACGCCTGCCTTCACTTGGGCGCGGCTACGAGCGTGCCAGAACATCAGCATGGCCTCGGCGGCAGCGGTGCCTTCATCGAGCAAGCTGGCGTTGGCCAAGGGCATGGCGGTAAGGTCGCTGATGACGGTCTGGAAGTTTAGAAGAGCTTCGAGACGGCCTTGTGAGATCTCAGCCTGGTAAGGAGTGTAGGAGGTGTACCAGCCTGGGTTCTCAAGGATGTTGCGCATGATGACACCGGGAGTGATGGTGTTGTAATAGCCCAAGCCGATGTAAGTGCGGAACTGCTTGTTCTTGGCACCTAATGCCTTGAGGTGGCTGATCACTTCGTACTCGTTCATGCCTTTGCCGATGTTGAGCGGCTTGGTAAGACGGATTTCGGGAGCGATGATTTCATCGACAAGTTGTTCTTGCGATGCCACGCCGATGACCTTCAGCATCTTCTCAGCATCCGATGCGGTGGGGCCGTTGTGGCGTTTGATGAAATTGTCTTTAATCATTCTAATACTTTATTAATGGTTATAAAATCTGGATATGCCAATGATTGGTTGTTGATCTTGATATAAGGTTTTACCTTGACGCCGAGGTTGACTGGATTGCTCTTGGCACCAGCCAATTTGAAAGCCAAGTTGAGAATGGCATCGGCGGTCTCACCACTGAACAGCTGGAACAAGTCGGTGCTGATTGGGATGGCAACCTTGCCTTTGGAGTTGGCCGGGATGCTGAATCCGTTGTTGAAGGTGCTGCTGATGACTTCCTTGTTGTTCAATGAGATGATGTAATCCATCTTGCCCAAGGTGGCAGCGATGCCGTTCGGGTTGTCAACATCGATGTTGACATTGAAGGTAACGGGCAACTTCTTGTTGAGCAGGGAGTTGGTCACTTTCAGCAGCTGCGTGGCGTTGAGGTTGCTCTTGTCCATGCCCTTGCTGAGGTTCGTGCCAAGCATGTTGATGTTGTCAACACCACTGACATCGAAGTTGCAGTTCTTTAAGTTCAAGACCTGCGCAGCCTGGCTGGCGATTTGAGCCAATTGTTCGCAGGCAGTGAATGATGCCGCAAGCATCACAATCACGATAATTCGGATGATTTTTTTCATATCTATAGAGCTTTAACCCTTACGGGGTATCTTTTAACTATTAACTTTTAACTGTTAACTATAAACTTTATTTAGCCTTCATTATTCCTATTCGCCCGTTTCCTCTCCAGCTCATCAAGGATGATCTTGCGGAGTCGTAGGCTCTTCGGTGTGACTTCGAGATACTCGTCGTCGCGGATGTATTCCATGTATTCCTCTAGGGAGAAACGTACGGGCGGGATGAGGCGGATGGCTTCGTCGGAACCGGAAGCACGTACGTTGGTGAGGTGCTTGGTCTTGCAGACGTTGATGACGATGTCGTTGCTGCGCGTGTTCTCACCGATGACCTCGCCAGCATAAACGTCTTCGTTCGGGTTGACAAAGAAGATACCGCGGTCCTGCAGTTTCCAGATGGCGTAGGGGATGGCTTGGCCGGTCTCCATGGAGATGAGGGCGCCGGTGTTACGGCTTGGCATTTCGCCCTTCCAAGGCTCGTAGGCCTTGAAACGGTGGGAGATGATGGCTTCACCTTCAGTGACGGTAAGGAGGACGTTGCGCAGTCCGATGAGACCTCTCGACGGGATGTCGAAGTCGAGGCACATGCGGTCGCCCTTGGGCTCCATCTGGGTCATCTCGCCTTTGCGGGTGCTGACTTGTTCAATGACGCGACCGGAGAAGTCTTCCGGAACCAACACGGTGAGGCACTCGATAGGCTCACATTTCACGTCATCGATGTATTTGATGATGACCTTGGGCTGTCCAAGCTGGAACTCATAGCCTTCGCGACGCATGGTCTCCACGAGGATGCTGAGGTGCAGGATGCCACGGCCATAGACCATCAACGAGTCAGGCGAGTCGGTGTCTTCGACTTTCAGAGCGAGGTTTTTCTCGGTTTCTTTATACAGACGTTCACGAAGGTGTCGCGAGGTCACGAACTTACCTTCACGACCAAAGAAAGGCGAGTTGTTGATGGTGAAAAGCATGCTCATGGTGGGCTCATCGACCTTGATGGGAGGCAATGCCTCGGGATTTTCATAGTCGGCCACGGTGTCGCCGATCTCAAAGTCGTCAAGTCCCATCAATGCCACGATATCGCCAGCTTCAATGGGTTTCTTGGTGCGTTCCTTGCCTAGTCCCTCAAAGGTATAAAGCTCTTTGATGGTCGATTTCACAACGCTGCCGTCATGCTTCACCAAGGAGACGTTCATGCCGGCTTGCAGGACACCGCGCTTCAGACGTCCCACAGCAATACGTCCCACGTAGGAGCTGTAGTCCAACGAGGTGATCAACAACTGAGGGGTACCTTCCTCGAACTTTGCCTCGGGGATGGTATCGATGATGGTGTCGAGCAGGTAGGAGACGTCGCTGGTGACGTTATTGGGATCGTCGGACATCCAACCTTGCTTGGAGGAGCCATACACCGTCGGGAAGTCCAGTTGGTCTTCCGTGGCACCGAGGTTGAACATCAGGTCGAACACGGCCTCTTGAACCTCGTCGGGACGGCAGTTGGGCTTGTCAACCTTATTGATGACTACGATGGGTTTCAGGCCCAGCTCGATGGCTTTCTGCAGCACGAAACGGGTCTGTGGCATGGGGCCTTCAAAGGCATCGACCAAAAGGAGGACGCCATCGGCCATGTTCAGCACACGCTCCACCTCACCGCCAAAGTCAGCGTGGCCGGGAGTGTCGATGATGTTGATCTTGACGTCTTTATATCTCACGGAGACGTTCTTCGATAAGATGGTGATGCCACGTTCACGCTCCAAATCGTTGTTGTCGAGAATCAGCTGTCCTGGCGCCTCGTCAGATTCCTTGAATAGTTTCGATTGGTATAAAATGCGGTCAACCAAGGTGGTCTTGCCGTGGTCAACGTGAGCAATGATAGCTATGTTCCTGATACTTTGCATTTTAGTAAAATAGGTGTTTCGTAGGTTTTAACTGACAAAAATAGCAAACATTCTTGATTTTTGAAAGAAGAATTTAAAAAGGTTTTCACTCTTGGAAAAACTTGGCAGAAAAGGCTTGTTTTGTTGAAAGTAATCGCTATCTTTGGAGAAAATTCTTCACGAGGTTATGAGTCAACGCACCAGATCGGTATTAAAGCAATATTGGGGATATCCGTCCTTCCGTCCGTTGCAGGAGGAGATCGTCGATGCGGTGGTAGCGGGGCGCGATACCTTGGCGTTGTTGCCCACAGGAGGTGGCAAGTCGATCTGTTTTCAGGTGCCTGCCATGGCCATGGAAGGCATCTGTGTGGTGATCACGCCACTCATCGCGTTGATGAAGGACCAAGTGGTGCATCTGCTGGCAAAGAGAATTCCCGCGGCAGCCATCTATTCTGGCTTGCATCCTGATCAGGTGGAACTCATCTACAATCAAGCGGTGTATGGAAGGCTTAAGTTCCTATATGTCTCTCCCGAACGACTTCGTACCGATATGTTCCTTGAGGCGATCAAAAGGATGAAGGTCAACTTGCTGGCGGTGGACGAATCGCATTGCATCTCGCAATGGGGCTATGACTTCAGACCTCCCTATCTGAAAATCGCAGAGATTCGCCCCTATATTCCCAATACGCCTGTATTGGCCTTGACGGCGACGGCTACTGCCAAGGTGGTGGACGACATCCAATTCCGTCTTGGTTTTAAGGAGAAGAATGTTTTTCAGAGTAGCTTTGAACGCCCCAACCTTACCTACAACGTGTATCATGAATCTGACAAATACGGCGTACTGTACCGAAAACTTCAAGCGATGGAAAAAGGTAGTGCCATCGTGTATGTCAGGAACAGGAAGAAGACGCAGGTCATTGCTGAATGGCTGCAGTCGGTGGGGATTTCGGCCACCTTTTACCACGCTGGGCTGGATTCCAAGACCCGTGACGAACGGCAGGACCTGTGGATGCGTGGCAAAGTGAAGGTTATGGTTGCCACTAATGCCTTTGGGATGGGCATCGACAAACCAGATGTAAGGCTGGTGATCCATTTGGACTTGCCTGACAGCATTGAGGCCTATTTCCAGGAGGCAGGTAGGGCAGGCCGCGACCTCAAGCCGTCGGAAGCTTTCCTGCTGGTATCGGGACCAGATGTCGAGCAGTTGGAGAATAGTTTCCGACAGTCATACCCTGAGATGGAAAGAATCAAACAGATCTACAACGCCTTGGGGACTTATTTGAAAGTGCCGGTGGGAGCTGGGGAAGGGGAATCCTATCCTTTTGATCTGGGTGATTTCGCCAAGACGTATCATCTGGGTCTCATGGAGACTTTCAGTGCTCTGAAGATGTTTGAAAAAGAGGGCATGATTGCCCTTTCAGAGAGCTTCAACGAGCCTTCCAAAGTTTGGATCAAGGCGCCGAGAGAGGACCTATACCGATTCCAGGTGGCTTTTTCCCAATTCGACACTTTGATTAAATATATGCTAAGGAACCTTCCCGGCGTGCTGAGCGATTTTGTGAAGTTCGAGGAAGAGGCTGCAGCCCAAAAGACAGGCTTGAAGGTGGATCAGGTGACGGCTATGCTGAAAAAGATGGAGGCGTACAACTTCCTGTCGTATGATCCCCGAAAGGACAAGCCACAGCTACAGCTGGTCACTGAGATGCTCGATACGAGATACTTCATGCTTTCAAATGAGACTTATTTGGATCGCAAGAAGGACGCCGCGGAAAGAATCAAGGCGGTGATCGATTTCGTGAACAACGATCAAGAATGCCGTAGCATTCAGTTGCTCCGCTATTTCAATGAGACAGGAAGCCACGCCTGCGGCCGGTGTGATGTCTGTGTCCATCATGCCTCACATGAGTTGTCGGTTAAAGCGTTTGATCAAATCAGGGATAGGGTGCTGGAATTGTTGCGTCAAAGGCCGATGCCCGTTGGCCGTTTGGCCGAGGTGTGCCAGGGCTATGACGAGGAGGAGGTGATGGACGCCATCCGTTGGATGATCGACGATGGCGTGCTGGAGAAGGATGATGACGAGATGCTGTCGGTCAAACAAAATAAATAGAGACGCCTTTGGAGCGTCTCTATGGTTTTAGGATGCTATCGTTATCCTGAATTACTTCAGAATGTTGGCAGCTGGTCTGAACTTAACAACCTTCTTGGCAGCAATCTTGATGGCTTTGCCAGTTCTTGGGTTGTGACCTTTTCTTGCAGGACGGGTGGCGGTAGCCATGGTGCCGAAGCCAACGAGGGCGATCTTTCCACCTTTCTTCAGTTCAGCCTTAGCAACAGCGATGGTTGCATCAAGAGCTTTCTTAGTGTCAACTTTGGTCATGCCAGCTTTTGCTGCGATGGCATCAATTAATTCAGCTTTGTTCATAGTCTTAAATTTAAGGTTAGTGATAAACGTGTTTTCCGACACAAAGATAGTTTAAAAAACTAATTTGCAAGTGTTTTTGAAAAAAAATTGAAGTTTTTTTATGAAAAAAATAAAATTTCTGTATAAAAAAGTTCAATTTTGCACTTTCCATTGGCCTTCAAATCGGAAGCCTCTTAAAAAATCGTCGGTTTTCATGGCTTTTTTCCCCGCTTGTTGAATGGTTGTCAAGTGGATATAACCATCGTTGGCTGCGATTTTCAAGAAAGATTTGTTGTCGGTCAACACGGTTCCAATCGATTCGCTAGGTGGGCGATTTTCGATGGCTGAAGTATAGACTTTCAATTCCAATATATCCCCTTGTTCCGAAATCAGCTGCGTATGGGCTGCTGGATAGGGCGAAAGTCCCCTGATATGGTCGTAGATGGCTTGGCAGTCGCGACCCCATTGGATAACACAGAAATCCTTAAAGATCTTTGGTGCGTCTTTTAAAATGACGTTTGAGGCAAGCTCCTCTTGTGTCACAGTTTGGATGTCGTTGTTTTCGATTTTTTTAATGGTTTCCACAACCAGTTTATTGCCCAACAGCATCAGCTCGTCATGGAGTTCACCTGCGGTCTCGTTGGGACGGATGGCCACGCTTTCCTGCATGATGACGGCGCCTTTGTCGATCTCCTCGTTTAAAAAGAAGGTGGTAAGTCCCGTTTCGGTTTCTCCGTTGATGATGGCATGGTTGATGGGGGCGGCGCCGCGATACTGCGGCAGGAGAGAGGCGTGGAGGTTGAAGGTGCCTAGTCTTGGCATTTTCCAGACGACAGCGGGAAGCATTCTGAAAGCAACCACGATGAACAAGTCGGCGTGAAAAGATTCGAGTGCTTGCAGGAATTCCGGGTCTTTCAGCTTTTCAGGCTGAAGCAAGGGAAGACCGTGCTCCAAGGCGGTTTTTTTCACGTCGGAGTATTGGATTTTCTTGCCTCGTCCAGCAGGTTTGTCGGGCATGGTAACGACGGCAGCCACTTCATAGCCGGCAGCAAGGATGGCTTCCAGCTGGGAGGCGGCGAACTCTGGGGTTCCGAAATAAACAATGCGTGTTTTCATTTTGATAAAAAAAGCCCGATTCTTCCGAATCAGGCTTTGTTATGATCGTTCATGTATCTTTATTTCAACTTCTCTTCCATGTTGGCGATGTTCTTGCTGATCTCGAAGGCTTCGTTGCTCAGAGGATAGTCGGCCTTGAGGGTCTTGTAGCAGTTCAGCGCTTTGGCATAGTCGCCTAAGATCTCGTAGGTCATGCCAGCCTTGGTGAGGAACATGGGACCTGTGAATTCGTTCTTCGACTTGTTGGCGGCCTTCTCGTAATAAGCGGCAGCCTCATTGGTGTTGTCCAGTTCCATGTAGCAGTCGCCGATGGCACCGAGAGCCATAGGAGCGAGGATGTCGTCTTTGCCATTGAATTTGTTGAGGTAGTCGATGGCTTCTTGGTATTTGCCAAGTTTCATATAGCTGATGCCTGCATAATAGGCGGCAAGCTTACCAGTCTTGGTGCTCTTGTATTGGTCGTACACTTCAGTGAAACCGAGATAGTTTCCGTCGCCATTGAGGGCTGCTTCGTACGATTCTTTTTCAAAATATTTCTGAGCGGTGAAGATCTCCTTGCTGGCATTGCGGTCTTTCTTGTCGTTCAAAGCTTTGAGGCCCCAAATGACACCTGCAATGATGATGACGGCAGCGATGATGCCGTAGATAAGTTTCTGGTGTTCTTCGATCCAAAGTTCAGTCTTGCTCAAAGCGGATTCGACGTTTTCCAGTCTCTCTTCGCCTTTCTTGATTTCTTGTTCTTTCTTAGTTGCCATATCTGTTTTCTATTCAAAATTTTCGGACTGCAAAAATAGGAAATTCTATGTTTGTATCAACAGAAAAACATGTTTTTTTTATTTTTGCAAAATAATTCGTGTTTAATGACTTCTAGGGACAAGGCTTTACTTGATTTTTTGTATCAGTTTATTTCCGATGAACGCAAACAACGTTTCGAGGAGGTGTTGGCGTATCGCACCCGTCATCTTACGGTGGTGCTGGAGGATATCTTCCAGCCGCACAATGCCAGCGCCGTCTTGCGTAGCTGCGACCTTACCGGGGTTCAGGACATCCACATCGTTGAGAACAACTACACCTTCGATGTGAATCCCGATGTGGTGATGGGCAGTACCAAATGGCTCGACATCAAGCGTTATAATGAACTGGATTTCAATACGCCCGTTGTCATTGATCAGTTGAAGGCCAAAGGCTATCAGATTGTAGCCACCTGTCCACATCGTGATGACTTCACGCCAGAGACGCTGCCTTTGGATAAGCCTGTCGCTCTGGTCTTCGGTACGGAAAAAACGGGTATCACGGATTATGTGATGGATCATGCCGACCGTTTTGTGCGCATCCCGATGTATGGCTTTACGGAGAGCTACAACATCAGCGTCTCAGCAGCTTTGCTTGTTTACACGCTGACACACCGCCTACATGAAATGACAGACGTTGATTGGCATTTGTCAGAGGAAGAAAAAGAAGAAGTCCGCTTGGAATGGGCGCGACGCACCTTGAATCGTATCAGGCAATACGAGCGGAAGTTCAAAGAGATTCATCCGGAATTGTTTTAGTTGTTCAGTTGTTCAGTTGTTCAGTTGTTCAGTTGCTCAGTTGTTCAGTTGGTAGTTAACTGATTAACTGAACAACTGATTAACTGATCAACTGATTAACTGAACAACTTCTAACTTTTATCAATCCGAATCCACAGTCGCCACATCAAATAGCCCCATGCGAAGAATAGGACGTAGTAGATCCATTTCGGGATGGAGGTCTGATAAGCGTCCTCGTTGACAATTTCCGAGTATTGTTCGGTGGGGATGTCGGCATAGTAATAGGCGCCGGCGCCGAAGTCGTAGCCTTCCACTAAGCCGAGTTGGTTGGCCATGATCCAGCCAGCCAAAAACAAAGTGATTACCACCACAATGATGGTAATCACTTTGAATATTATGTGTTGTTTGTTCATTATTTGAACATATCGAGATTCGGTATCTCAAAGAGGACGCCTGAGAGCAGAATCCACACAGCAAATAGGGTGAGGGCGATGTTGAACAGCTGGCCGATAATGTAGAGCCAGAGCACCTTGCCGCCTTGCATCTGCTTGAAGAGGGTCTTGAAGTTGGTGTCCAATCCGATGCTGGTGAAGGCCAGCACGAAGGCCCAGTTCTTGTATTGGTCGAGGACGCCATTGATGGCTTGGACAGTGTCACCACCCGCCAGAGGCTTCACGATGAAGGAGGCCACGAGCGAGGCCACGAAGAAACCGATGATGAATTTCGGGAAACGGTACCAGATCTCACTTGCACCGACTTTGGCGTCACCTGTCTTATCGACCTTCGTGGCGAAGAAGATAGCCACGAAGAAGGCGATGAAGCCGATGAGGATGTTCTGGATCATTTTCACCATGGAAGCGACTTGAGCGGCTTCTTCGCCGAGGGCTTCACCAGCCAACACCACAGCGCCTGTGGAGTCAACGGTGCCGCCGATAAGGGCACCGCCCATCATCTGGTTCATGCCTGCCCAGCGGATGATCATGGGCTCAAACACCATCATCAGAATGGTAAAGATGATGGAAATGGAAATGGCCAAAGAAAGGTCTTCCTTCTTGGCTTTGGCAGCTGCACCCGTAGCAATGGCCGCGCTGGTGCCGCACACCGACGTGGCTGAAGCCAAGGTGATGACCAAAGGCTTGTTGTCGATCTTCAGCACTTTGGTACCGAGCCACCACATGAAAATGATGACGATAGGTGTCACAATCCACGCGATGCCGAGGCCATAGAGGCCGAACTTGGCGATGTTGCTGAACAGCACCGAGAAGCCCATGATGACCAAACCGGTCTTGATGTAGAACTCAGTGCGGATAGCGGGTCTCAGCCATTCGGGAGTACCGACGGTATTGGAGATGAGCAAACCGATGAGCAGTGCCCAAAAAGCCCACTCAAGGTACATTTTCAAAGTGTATTCGGCGCTGATCATTCTGACAAGGATACAGATGATGAACAGCACGATGTAAGCCGGGATGAATTTCTTGATCTTCTCGCCTTGCAACTTGATGCCGATGCCGAACAATACGCCAGTCACCAAGAAGGTGCGGAGCAGCTTGATCCAGAAGTCGCCATTGAACTGGGCGGCCAGGGATTTCTTTTCTTCCACGTTCTCCCACCAGTGCCAGGTACCGAACTTGGCGGCGGAGAAGTCAAACGAACCAGTCAGGACGGCGATGCAGGCCACGGCGATGACGATGAAGCCGATCCAAACGGCCAGCCAGTCCTCTTTTTTCCAAAGGTTGGATATTTTGTTGTTAGACATATCAATTTAGAATTTAGAATTTAGAATTTATAGCTGAGGATCCCGACCACGCGATGCGAATTAACGCGTTCTTCTATAACATTCTGTACTAGAGAGTAGTCGAGTTTGAAATTCAGTGATTTCACCGGCCAGTAGTTGATGCCGACAGTGTAGTAGTCAGTGCTTCCCATGACCTGGGCGTTTTTGTCACCGGGTTCGAAGTGCTCGTAACGGAGCACAGGCATGAGTTTTTGGCTGTTGTCCTTGCCAAAACGGAAATTGTAGCCGGCTACGGCATAATAACCCTTACTGAGTTGGTACTGCTCAACAGGATCTCCGTTGTCATCAACGATATCGTTGTAATAGCCGGTGGTGCCGCTGAGGTATTCGCCACGAACCACGAGGTCGCCGTCATTGTACTGGGCGCCAGCGCTCCAACGGTTACGGGCGCAGTTGACGTTGTCCTCCTTGG
>JAFXMK010000025.1 GCA_017530365.1 Bacteroidales bacterium | reverse complement strand
GTTTGCGCTTAAGCATCAGCATGGCATTGGTGGCCACCCTATACACCCAAGTGCGTTCCGAACTTCTTCCCTCAAATTGGCCAAAGTCACGCCAAAGTACATAAATCACCTCTTGCATGCAATCCTCTGTATTCCATGCTTTTCCAAGGTTAAATTCGGAACAGATATGCCAAAGCAAGGCCTTGTTGCGAAGCAACAAGGCATCAAAGGCCTTTTCGGCTTCTTCTCGCTGAATCGGCTTCGGAATTGATGTTCCCTTCTCCGGCATAAATCTCTTTTTATTTTTCGGTGCTGAAATTCATACAAAAATAACGGTTTTCATCATTTTTTCCCTTTTTTTGCAAAATGTTATTTTTTGTCGATGTGATACACCTAATAATAAATATATTATAACAACTATGAAAACGAAAAATGCGTTTTTGACTATTGCGATGGCTATCTTGCTTGTTACTACTGGATTAGCCCAAAATCGCGCTGTTCTGTTACACGAGTCTTTCGATGGTAACTCGCTTCCCAATGGTTGGTCGGTTCAGGGTGAGGGGGCCAACAACTGGGTCGTTTCCCAAACAAACAATGCAGGCGGTACGCCCAACGAGATGGAACTGCAGTTTTCGCCTTATTTCACCGGCATGGCGCGTTTGATCACACCTGCTTTCGACTTGACGGGAGTGAGCGACGTGACGTTTACGTTCAACCACTCCTACGAGCATTTCTATGGTTCCAACGATATGGGCATCGCCACTTCGTCCGACGGCGGCGTCACCTGGAACGAATGCTGGCGCCACACCTACAATTCGTCGTCGGTTTACCATGTGCTTGAGTCGATCGAATCGCCCGACATGGGGCAGCCTAACGTGCAGTTCTGTGTGTTCGTCGATACCGACAGCCACCAGTTCATCCAATGGTTTTTCGACGACATCGAAATCATCAGCAATACGAACAATGATTTGGGCCTCACAAGGTTGGCATTTCCGGCTACGCTTCCCTACGGCGAGACGAATCTTGGCGTTAAGGTGCTCAACTACGGCACCGATGCCATCACTTCGGTCGAGATGAGCTATCAGGTTGACGGTCAGGAGCCTGTGGCAGAGACTTTCTCGGTCAACATTCCCTATATGACCACCGACGTTTTGACTTTCAGCACCCCCGTCGACCTAGGTTTAGGCCAGCATGACTGCGTTTTCAAAATACTGGAAGTCAATGGTGCGGAAGGCGACGACAACGACGAAAACAATGAGCTCGAATTGACTCTCACGGTGGTTCACGCCATTGGCGAAAGGAATGTAATGATCGAGAGTTTCTCGTCGTCGACGTGCGGCCCGTGTGTGGCAAACAACGAGGCTTTGCACCAGCTTTGCGAGGACTATGACGGGCAGTTCGCCTTCGTGAAATATCCCACTTTTGGCGACCGATACAATACCGCTGAAAGCGACACCCGTTTTTATTATTATAATGTGGTGGGCGTTCCACAAGCCTTCCTCGATGGCGTTGACCAAGGCGCAAATCCAGTGCTGTCCACCAATTTCGAACCTATGTTGGAGCAAGTGGCGTTGTTCGATATCCGTAGCTCGTTCTCGATGCAAGGCAGCATCATCAAGGTGGTGGCCGACATCATGCCTTTTGTCGACCAAAACGCCCGTGTCTTCGTTTCGGTGAACGAAAAAAGGACGGTCAACAATACGGGCAGCAACGGCGAGACGGAGTTCTTCCACGTTATGATGAAGATGCTCCCCGATGCCCAAGGTACACAAGTGAATTTCACTGTGGGCGAGGAACAACACTTTGAGTTTGAATACGATATGGCATCGACCCATGTCGAGGAAATGAACGATTTGGAAGTGGCCGTCTGGGTTCAGAACCATTCTACCAAGGAGATTTACAACAGCCGTTTCGCATACGAATACACCGACGAGCATCCTTATTCGGTGCAGAATCTGAAGGCCGAAGAGGAGGAAGGTGTGTATTGCCATTGCCTCCTTGTTTCGTGGGATGCCCCTTCGCAAGGCACGCCGACGGGCTACAATGTGTATGTGAACAACGTTTTGGTTGCTGAGAATGTCAATGAAACCGAATACGAGTATGAATACTTGCCTGAAAAGCTATATGTCATTGAAGTTCAAGCGATTTATGGCGAAGACAAGACCTCGGTGAAACAAATCGTGACGTTCCAAGAGACGCAATCGGTCGACGAGGCTGAAAATCAAGAGTGTAAGGTGTATCCTAATCCTTCCAGCGGGCAGTTTAATGTTAACCTTGGCGAGGGCCAGTGGAATGTGGAAGTCTACGATCTCATGGGTCGCAAGGTTTATGAAGGCCGTCACGAAGGCCAAAACGTTCTGGATCTCGGCCAATGCCCCAAGGGATTGTATTTCCTGAAGGCTGCGAGCGACGGCCATGAGGTTACAACCAAGCTGACAATTCAATGATAAAAATGTTCAATCGGATAAATAAATAGCTAAAAACTAAAACTTTACAAAAATGAAGAAACCACTGTTTTTACTCATCGCTGCCATGCTTGCCATGCCTGCGATGTTCGCTCAATCTAAGAATGTGGCGCGTGAGTGCGTACTTTTCGAACTGATGACGGGAGTGCACTGTGGCAACTGCCCAGCCGCCGACGAAGCCATCGAAGAGATGTTGGCCGATGGCCTTCTTATCGCACCAGTATGCTATCAGGCTCCTTCCTATTCCGTGCCTGAATTGACTAATGATGAGGTGGCCGCACGTGTCGCTTATTACGATGCCATGGGCTATCCCGCGCTGTTCATGGACGGTTCTATTAGCCTTCCTGGCGGTTCCCCTGGAATGAATTATATGTATTATCAACCGTACTATGAGCAGGAAATAGCCAAGACGAGTCCGTTTACCATTGCTATGGACTTGGAGTCGGTCGGCGGCGTTCTTTATAAGGTGAACTGTCATGTGGAGCAAGTGGGCGACTGCACCGGCTCCGATGTGCGTGTGTTCATCGTTCTCACACAGAGCCACATCCCATATTCATGGGGAGGAGGTGAATATGTGAACTGGAATGTGCGCGACATGATTCCGACCGAGCAAGGCACGCCTTTCGTCGGTTCCTCCATGGACTTCAGTGAGACTTTCGAGATTCCCTATCCTTTGGAAGACTGCCAACTGGTGGCCTGGGTGCAGGATTACACTGGCAACAAGGAAGTTTATCAAGCCGTGATGATGGATGTTGATGTGACTCCCGTTTATGCCGAGACCCTCACTTTCGACGTGGATACGCTTTATGTGTCGCATTCAGCATCACTGACCGTATTCAACAACACGGAAACCGATGTTGTCACGTTGAAAAAAATCGGAATCGACGAAGCATATAGCGGTCTCTATTCTTTTGATTACAACGGACAACTTTTTGATCTTGATGAAGAAGTGAACATCGACATTCCAATGGGAGGCAGCATCCAACTTGAGGTGATAGACAACGCGGTCGGCAAGGAAATGACGGAATATGAATACCCTGTTTTGCATTTTGAGAATACCCTTGAAACGGTTTCGTTGGTTACAGCAATAGACCTCACCCAATCTGTTGGAGAGCAAGGAATAACCAATGCTCAAGTCTTCCCCAACCCCTCCAATGGCCAGTTCAACCTCAATCTTGGCGAAGGCCAGTGGGACGTGGAGGTCTATGACATCACGGGCCGCAAGGTTTACGAGAACCATCAGGAAGGCCATTCTGCCATCGACCTCGGCCAATGCCCGAAGGGAATGTATTTCCTGAATGCCAAAAACGAGAGTGAGGAAATCACAACTAAGATGATGGTGAAATAAGTGTCAGGCTCAGGGATAGTGTTGAAGAGACTTTCCCTTTGCCATTAAAACCATGACCATGACCGCTTCCTGAAATGCTGATGTTTCAGCACTTGATGGAAGGGGTCATGGTCATTTTTACAAGTGGAAGTGCCTTCTTTAATGAAACGAACTTTTATTTTTTCAGTTTTGACTTTGGCACTCATGATGGTTTGCCAAAATGCATTCGCCTATGATTACTATGTCAATGGAGTTATTGCCCAAGACTCGATTATATCTACATTCACGACACTGAGCCTTTCTTCCTTTGGGATGATGCTTTTGCCGACATCAATGACCATGTACAGATCGTGGTGCCCTGCGATTGCATAGAAGCCTTCGAAGCGGCTGAGGAATGGCAGGGGATCCAACTCTATGACGATTGCGGGCATGTAGGTGTCGGAGAAACCGAAGCCAGCACTATCAACGTTTACCCTAATCCCACTTCTGAGGTCCTTGTCATCGAAGCCGAAGGTATTGTGACTACTTTGTGAAAGCTGGCAATGAGGTAAAGAAAATCTTGGTTTATTAAAGCAACTCTTTTTCGTCAATCAGGTTATTCAGCAAGGCGTAAACGGTGAGACCGGATACCGACTTGATGCCGGTTTTTCGGGTGATGTTCTTGCGGTGTGAGATGACGGTGTGGATGGAGATGTTCATCATGTCGGCAATTTCCTTGTTCATCATGCCTTTGGCCACCGCCACCAACACGTCGATCTCACGCTTTGAGAGCTCCACGTCATCGGCTTTCTTCGTGGTGTCGCATTGAGCGAACTCATTCATCTTGCTGATAATCCTGGAACGCGTGTCGTTGATTTCGATGAATCCATTGTAGGGATTCAACATAGCATGATCGAGACACGAGGTCACCAAGGCGATTACAATGAGGTTGGGATGTTCCTTGCCGAGCTGCAGGAGAAAATCCTTGTTGTGGAAGCCAAGGAGCAATGGGTCGATGATCACGAGGTTGGCATCGGAGCTGGTGATTTTCTCGCTGAGGTGTTCGGGGGTGTCGAGACGAGCGACAACGTCGTATTGTGCCATGCTGTCGATGATTTCGGCCAACCCATTGGTGATGATCTCGGAGGCTTCGCAGATAATGACGCGGTTTCTCATGGCAGTGCGTTTTCGAGCGATTCAACGTAAGGGATGAGGAGGTGGTCCTCGATGACCGAGTGACGATGGAGGTCGTCGCTAAGTTCCATGATGTCCAACGAAATCTCTACACGCTCTTTAGGCAGGATGTCGCCTGGCAAGTATTTCAGCAGGATGTTCATCATGTCATCGAGCACGTCTTGGATGTTGGTGTGGTTGTGTTCAAACTCGTCAATTCGGTACGATTCGTTGCGCTGTCCTTTAAGTAAGGCTTCAATATAGGGGAACACCACCTCTTCCTCATAATACTTGATATGCCGCATCACCTCTCGCTTGTATTCATCGTAAAAATTGGAGAGCATTGGCCCATACTTAGGACCGCATGCCTTGATAATGCGTTGCAAATGTTCCTCCAGGTGGGGGAAGCGTTCTTCAAGGTAATATTGGTGCGAAGCTTTCAGGTAAGGCAGCAGTCCGCTCATGTCGATACGTTTCAACTCATTGGAATCGGGCTTGTAGTCATTGTTGGTGTAGATCTCGCAAAGGATGAGAAAGAGATCGGCACTGACGTTGTTCATGCGGCAAACCTCTTCCACGCTACGGTCGCCAAAGCCCAGTCCAATGCCCAAACGTGGCAGCAACTGCAAGAGCCTTCTGTCGCCCGCTATCAGTTCAGCAAGTTTTGCCTCTTTAAACAAAAGATCTTTCTTTTTTGCCATGATAAGTCCCTTTGTCGTTTGATGAGGCAAAGATAATAAAATACCCGTTTTTATTGTTCGCATAGTTTTCCTTTTGAACACAAAGGTACAGTGAATAGCACCTGATTTTTATCATCATTTATAGTTATTTGTCGTGCCAAAAACCATCATGAATAGTGATAATTCTATAAGTAAAGAAAACGGAATTTTGCGGCATGGTTTAAAAATGCAATGATGAGAACGAAACTGATAGCTAGTGCCCTTTTGATTGGCATCGTCATGGTGCTGAACCCCTTGCACGCCCAGGACACGATCTCGAAAAAGAATCGCCTGACCATCGGCGGTTATGGCGAAGCGGTCTATACCCGCAACTTCTATAGCGACAACATGTACCGTTACTCCCATGCGGAGTCGTACAAGGATGCCAAGAGTCATGGCCGTCTTGACTTGCCTCATGTGGTCATCAACCTGGGTTATGACTTTGGCAAAGGCTGGAGCATGGGTAGCGAGATTGAGTTTGAGCATGGCGGCAGCGAAGTCGCCGTGGAGATCGAGGCCGAAGAGACTGGCGAGTTCGAGCATGAGATCGAGCGTGGCGGCGAGGTCGCCTTGGAACAGTTCTGGATCCAGAAGTCATTTGGCAAAGGCTTCAACATCCGTATGGGACACCTCGTAGTGACTGTCGGACAGACCAACAAAGCCCACATGCCCACAGAGTTCTTCACCTGCTACCGTCCCGAAGGCGAGTTCAACATCTTGCCTTGCACCTGGCATGAGACAGGTATCAGCCTCTGGGGCAAGCTCGGCAGCTGGCGTTACGAGGCCATGGTCATTCCTGCCTTGAACTCCAACATGTTCAACAACGCCAACTGGGTGAAGAACGGCTCTGCTTCCGCCTACGAGTTCCGTGTGGCCAACCATTTGGCGGGAGTGTTGCGCATCGACAACTATTCCGTCAAGAACTTGCATCTCGGCGTGAGCGGATACATCGGCAACTGCTTCAACAACGATATCGTCACCAACGAATTCACTGAGACCAGCCCTTATAAAGACGTGAAGGGCACCGTGGTCATCGGCACGGCCGAGTTCGACTACAAGGCTGACGGCTTGGTGTTGCGCGGTAACTTCGACTATGGTTTCCTTAGCGAGGCCAACCTCATCTCTTCGTGGAACAAGAACCAGAACCACCAGAGCTTCTCGCCTTATCCGCGCTCACAGGTGGGAGAGAAGGCCATCGCCTACGGCGGTGAAGCCGCTTACGACCTCTTCCGTCCCATGAGAAGCATCAACGATCAGAAGCTCTACGTCTTTGGCCGTTACGACTACTACGACAGCTACATCCCCTCCGCCTTGACCCTCACCGATTACCAGTGGACCGACCGTCACGTGATGACCTTTGGCCTGAACTACTATCCCACCGACCAGATCGTTGTCAAGGCCGAATACGCCAAACGTTTCCTCAAGGAACAATATAATGATGAGCCGAGTTTCAGTATTGGCGTGGCTTATAGCGGGTTTTTTAACAAATAGATAAAATAGCGAAAATAGATTTCGCGGATTATTTGTATCTTTGCGGCATAATAAAAACAGTTCTTATGCCTGCAAACAAAAACGCCGTAACGCGCTATTACATCCTCGACAAGTTGTTAGCCAACCGCTATCACCATTATTCCACTGAGGATTTGGTAAGACTTGTCAATGAGGAGCTGGTCGAAATGGGCCAAGAGCCTGTCAGTCGTCGAACCATTGAGCTTGACCTTAATTATATTGAAAACGAAGGACCGTTTCTGGCGGAGATAGAGCATTACCAGGTTGATGATGTCAGCCAGCGGACCCTCAAAACCATCAAGAAAAGCTGTCACCGGTATGCTGACCCGTCGTTTTCCATATTTACGCAGAAACTTACCGATGACGAGAAGCATCTACTTGGAGAGACTTTCACGCTTCTCGGGCAATTTGACGGTCTGCCCAACCTTGAGGGCTTGGAAAGGCTGAGGGAAAGTCTCAAAGTGAAAACCGAACGGCAGATAGTGTCGTTCACAAAGAATCCATTAGAGAATTCCAACTTGCTTGGAGAACTTTTCACTTGTGTCGCGCAGAAACAGGTCGTGGAATTGCATTACCATCGCTTTGATACGCCTGAAGAGGATCGTCATTTGATAGTTCATCCCTACCTGCTTAAAGAATACAATCGCCGATGGTATCTTATCGTTGCCGCCGACAACGATGGAAAACTCCTGTCGTTTGCGCTCAACCGTATAGATGAGGTGATGCCATTGCCAGCCAAAGGATTTGTGCCTTACGAAGGCGACCTCAACGAGCGTTTCGAGGACATCGTCGGCGTTACCTTGTATGACGACCGTCCCGTACAGACCATCTTGTTTTGGGTTAGCGATTATTCCAAGGAATATGTGGCGACCAAGCCTTTGCACGAATCACAGCGGCATTACAAAGGAGAAAAGGAGATGGCATTGCGCCAACAATTTCCCATGCTTGATGGCGGTTACTTTTTCTCTATCGAGTGTATTGAGAATTACGAATTGATACGAGAGTTATGTTCGTTTGGCAAAGACCTCTTGGTGCTTTCGCCCGCCGACATCCAGCAGAAGGTACGCGACCGCGTTGTGGCGCATTTTCACGCTTATGAGGCATTGTGATGGATTTATTTGTATTTTTGCGTTTCACTAACTCTAAAGAAAGATGAGCGACAAACCGACATTCGTATCCCGTGACATGATGACTGCCGATGAAGGCTATGTGCAATGGATGGCTGACATCAAGCAACGATTCCGCCAAAGCCAAGTCAAGGCGGCGGTTCGTGTGAACACTGCCATGCTTGAGTTTTATTGGAGCGTGGGGCGCGATTTGGTGGCACTTCGTGCAGAAGAACGTTGGGGCGCAGGTGTGGTGAAGCAGTTTGCCCTCGACATGCGCCAAGCGTTTCCCGATGAAACGGGCTTTTCGGATACCAATGTAAAATATATGAAACGATGGTATCTGTTTTATTATGAACGGGTTATAAAAGGTCAACGACCCGTTGACCAAATTGGTCACCAAGCTGGTGACGAAAAAGGTCAGCAGGTTGCTGACCAATTAGAGGCAGTTGAAAAAAGCCAACAGACTGTTGGTCAAATTGAAGATCGCGAAAAATGTCAGCAAGCTGCTGACCAATTAGAAATGCCAGAAATCTTTGGCAGGATACCGTGGTTTCATCACGTCCTCATTATTTCCAAATGCCAAACCCTCGACGAGGCCATTTTCTATATCAACAAGGTGACTGAAGAAGGCTGGAGCCGCAGCCAACTTGAGAATCAAATAGCCGCCGATCTCTTCGGCAGTCAAGGTGCGGCCGTAACCAACTTTAGCCATGTACTACCATTGCCCCAGAGCCAATTGGCAAAAGAGATGCTGAAGGATCCCTATCATTTCGAATTCCTCTCAATGAAAGAGCGGTATGATGAGCACGATTTGGAAGATGCCCTTGTATCCAATGTCACTCAGTTTTTATTAGAGTTGGGTAAAGGCTTTTCGTACGTCGGTCGTCAAATGGAATTGCAGATGCCTGGTGGACAGATCTTTTTCCCCGATTTGTTGTTTTATCACGTGCCGCAACACCGCTATGTTGTCATCGAATTGAAGGTAGTAAAGTTTATCCCCGAGTTTGCCGGCAAGCTGAATTTCTATGTTACCGCCGTTGACGAGTTGCTGCGTGGCGAGGGCGACAATCCCACCGTGGGACTGATCATCTGCAAATCGACCGACAAGACCGTTGTGGAATGGTCGTTGCGCGACATCAACAAGCCGCTGGGCGTGTCCACCTACCAGCTTGAACAGGTAGTGGAGCGCACGGTGAGGGAGCTGGAACTGAAAAAAGAAAATTCGCGAAAATAGGTTGCGCGGCAGGGTTGTAGTTTTGCAAACGAAAACGAGAGAGAACAGGCAAAGCGCTCTCGAAAAATAAATGCTAACGCCTAAAGTTCTTTGAAACGATTGGCACCATAAGCACCCTGAATTAGACCCGCTGTGTGGTTAGCCATACAGCAGCGCCTGCTGCATCGGCAGGTTCATGTGCTAGGCGCATGATTCGCAATGTTAGTCCTTGATGGTATTATGATTCGTGATATTATGTATTATGATATTGTATATTATTGAGATTATTACTGTTTCTGAAGTAATGAATGGTGCAAGTGGTGACAATCGTGGAAAAGTGAGTAAGTTGAAACTATTGGTATGGCAAAGAAAAAGAACATAACAACAAAGCAGGACTTCAAGAAGTTGCTTGGACAAACCAATGCTTCAAAGAAAACTGAGGTTTCTGAACAGGTTTCTTCTGGAATTGAAAAAGCCGAGGATATTCTCTTTGCCATTGAACCTATTGAGGATGATTTGGCTAGAGTGGCTGCTGCCATTACGGAATTGGAAAATATTGAATCCGCAAAAGTGCCAGATGAGGAAGTCATTTCGACCCAAGCCAATGCCCTTTCCAAAATTGATGAACTGTCAAAATATGGAGGTAGTCCTCTGACTGGTGAAGAGCTCAAACAACAATTGGCAAAGATTGTTGAGGGGTGGCATTCAATGAATGGAATAGACGATTTATGTGTTGTCCTGAATATGGCATTGCAGGCATTGCATGGAATGGAAACTGTAAAAACCACGATTGGTCGTTTGAAGTTAATGGCTCGCAAAGGCCGTTATGTTACCTTTAAAATACCCAAAAAGAAAAAGGGAGAATTTCGCACCATTGATGCACCTTGCAGTGAACTAAAGAACATCCAGCAAGCGTTGAATTTCGTTCTGCAAGAGGTATATAATCCCAATGCCGCTGCGATGGGCTTCGTGAAAGGCAAGTCAGTTGTCACAAACGCCCAAGTACATCTTGGCCAAAACTATGTTTACAACATTGATCTAAAGGATTTCTTTCCTTCTATTACTTCAGGTCGTGTATTCAATCGGTTGTTGGTAAAGCCATTCTGTCTGGATGAAAAGGTGGCGAGTTTGATTAGCGACTTATGCTGCTATCAAAAAGGAGATAATAAGGTGCTTCCTCAAGGAGCGCCAACTTCGCCAACCATTACCAATATTATTTGTGAGAAGTTGGATTTCAAACTTACTCGTCTTGCTAAAGCATACGGTTTGAAATATACTCGTTATGCTGATGATATTACTTTCAGTGGCATGAAGAATGTCTTTGCCGAGGATGGCAAGTTTTGCACTTCTTTGCGCAACATTATCGAGAACGAAGAAGGTCTCAAAATCAATCAGGATAAGACGCGACTCTGTCATCGGGGAATGAGGCAAGAGGTGACAGGAATAAGCGTAAACTCCAAAACAAATGTTTCTCGCAAGTATATCAAACAATTGCGCCCCTTGATTCATAATTGGGAGGTCAAAGGATATGACGAAGCGCAAGCCATTTTTGCCAAACACTATGCCGAGACCAATACTCGCAACCTTAGATTTAAGGGCGAACATCATATAGAAAACATTATCTCAGGAAAACTCATGTATCTCAAAATGGTAAAGGGTGAAACCGACTCTATGTATAAGTCCTATGCCAATAGATTTGAGAAACTTTGTATTGACACGTTTGGGGCTGGTTCACAAAAATCCCAAACGCTATTAACCCCATCGATGGATGATGGCAATGTCCTATCCGTTTTGAATGACCTTGCCGCTCTCATCGAGACAAATACTTCAGAATGACTATGGATAATCGGGAAGCCATAATAAAAACAATAGATAAAATTGCTCAACTTTCTAAGCAGCCAGGAAACGGGTGGCTGCATAGAGAGTTGCAGACCAGATGGGGCTGTGCAAATCCTATTTGTGGCAATAATGATATGATTTCCAACATTGAAAGATATTTGGCCATAGATTATATCATAGACGAAATGGCTATACAAATTGATTATTCTTTTGTTAAGGATGAAGTGCTTCGTTTAAAGCTTGAAGCCGATTGGAGAGAGATGTTACGATACCGATGTGGCGTGAGAAAACACGAACCTGATTTTCTTGAATTTTGCCGTTATGCAAATCTGCAGGCAGAAGGTATTGTAAACTACTATTGCTATACCAAGTATCTAACAGAGGAAGAGCTTAGAAACAAGTGCAATGGTTATTATGAAATGGCTATTGATGCTAAAGACCCCAAGTTTTATTGTAAAGTAAAAGGCGACATTGTTACTTATAGCAACAAGTTAAACCTTATTAGAGTCGAAACAAATTTGGCTTATGGTGTAACCTATTCATTATTTCAGGAAATATATCAAGCAAGAAATGTGCAAAGCCATAGAAGTTTACTATCTGGTGATAAGGATGATAAAAGCGAAAAACTGAAAATATGGGTGTCGAAAACTCCATATGAAGAAGTAGAAAAGGTTCTAAACACACTCGTGAACACAGTAAAAAATGCTGTTTTCAGATAATAAAACCAAATAACACATGGCATACATCACCAATTATAACTTCCATAGAATAACAAAAGGATTTGAGGTTCCAAAAGACAAGGATTATAAGTTTGATGATCCTATCATTTGGACTGCACCTAACGGAAAAACCATCGATCAAAGCAATCCGACAGCGTTATTTGCTCGTTGGGAAGTGAATGATTTACTTGTTTACAAGTCTTTCTGTAAAAACACTGAAAAAGCAATCTATAAGTATCACAGAATAGAAAAACCACATGATAGTTATAGATATGTACAACCAGAGAGGTCTCCGTCTTATCATAACAATTGCGACTGTGAAAGGTTGCATGCTGAATTTGAAAGAATAAAAATTCCTGATGAGATTTTTGACCAAGGTATAGAAAAAATAAAGGAGTTCCGTAAATGGTGGAAGGAAAATGAGTCTCTTAGATTAACAAAGCCGGATGCTTTTGTTTTCAAACTTAATATAGCTTTTGGAACGGATATCCATAGTTTTGAGGTTGAAACTAAGAGCAACTCTGGATTTGCAGAGTTTGATAATGCTAGTGTTGAAATAATAAACGACAACATATATCACCAATTGGATGATTTGTTTTCATGGGCAAAGGAAGATAAAAAACGCACTGATATTTTTATTCGCTTCGCTTATTTATCTTATATTGGGAATAACCCAAATAAACCAATAATGTACAATCCCACACAGTACTCTGAAGAGGATATTAAAAAAGTTTTGAGATATGTTCATCCTAGAAAGATGGATATAATTAAAGATTTGAAAGATTTGTATTTAAAGACTTATAATCCAGAATTGAAGTTTGACAGAAAATTACTAGATGTATTGGGCTTTGAACCCTGCGCAATGTGTTATAATACAAATATAATTTATAATACAAATATAATCGATGAGCAGATTTCCCTCCTGCGAGCTCGCCAGATGCGCGATGTGATGTAATACACATATAATGGCAACCATCGGGTTGGAAAGAAGTTATTAGGGTCACTATGACCAATGGTATGTATGGTGATATGCCAGATGGATTTGATGGAGATTATAGTTTTAGGGTATTAGATATGCATTAGCCATCAAACGTAAAACACTTTCAAAAACAAATAAAGAAATGCCAAACGACACTATACAATTTAATGACATTGCCAAAACGCTTAGAGATGAGCTTTCACTCATAAATGATGATGATCCAAGAATAAAAGAATTGGAAATAGCTAAAGCACTAAATAAAAGGCTTGATGAGATTGAACTTAACGAACAGGATTTCATCATTATGGATGAACTCTGCATCCTAAGATACCTCCCCGATGCATTAGTGCATCAAGAATTTGGCACAGATAGTTTGAATGCCCAGTTCTATAGCTTGTATGAGGAAAACCCGACACGTGCCATTAGTGTTTTGAACAAGCTGCTAAAAAGTGAGCCTGAGTTTGTTGAAAAAAACCACATTGAAAGGACTACCACTATATCATTTGGCAGGATTATTCCAGTGAAACCAGATGAAAAAACCATCATTGTAACACCAGAAGAGGAGCAATATCCAATAAAACAACTGATGGACAAACTTCAGTCGAGCAACAACCAGGAAAGAAGTGATGCTTCTGTCTTTCTCGAAATGCGTTTCTGGGGGCAATCTCTGCCATGTCAAATCCAAATTATAAAGGCTGTCTTATCTGCAAAATCATTACATAAGAGGGACTGGTTAGACATATTACTGAATAATTGGTGGGATGATGCCATTATGCCCGATGTCGAGAAAGCATGGCTGTCTTATGGTGAACCTGAATGTGCTAGGGTCATTATGCACAGATTTCCTCTGGATTATGTTTTGATGCATCAAGAAGAGTTGGGTAAGGCCGATTACCAATTTCTTTGTATGCGCCTTGCCAAAGAGGAGGGCTTTAACATCGACAAAAGCAGATTGTCTCAAATACAGTACTACCAAGTATTGGCAAACACACACATGCGTCTTAATGACGACGAAGCTGAAAGCCTCTTGTTCGGGCGTGTCAAACGCCTTTTGAATCGCAATTATAAACCATGGATATATGCAGTGGACAACTATTATCGCTATAGTCGTACCGCATTTGACTGTGCTGATTTTTATAACAACCCTGATAAATACTTAAAGTTGTTGCTCAACTACAAACCGACATTGTATTTCCTGTCGGATTTGAAAGGACGTATTCAATTACTAATACAAACAGGAAACACAAATACTGTGGTAAAATTCATTGCTTGGAACAAATATCTTCAACAAAACATACCATCATTTTTATCGGAGGAGTCCGACCAAAAGATTGCCTTGCAACAACTTGGCTACCGTTTCAGAGAATACCGAAGTCGAAGCTGGGAACGCTTAATCGATCTTGCCAGAGAAACTTTCCCAATAGAAATCAAGGTGGAAGCCAAGGGGTTTCTTGATGATGATGAAGATAACGAGTGGGATTATTTCGAACCATTTTAAAAGTGATTTCTGACAATGATTTCAAGAAGATGCTCTACGAAACTGACAAGACCAGCGTGACATTCAAGTTGTTTGCATTAAGGGCACGGAAAATCAAAATGGAAGAAAACTAATCAGTGCAAAAACAGAAATATGGAAGACAAGAAAACATTTTCGCGAAGCAATTTGGTTTCAGCAGCGATTGGTGTCTTGATCATGGGCGTGTTATACTCTTTGCAAGACCGTTCATTTGTTTGGCTTATTCTTTGCGGTTGTCTTGCTCTCGGAATCATAATAGCTTACATTTTGAGCCTTACCCTTTGGAAAAGCACGCAAGCTATTGAAGCCGATATATGCAAACGCTTGGGCAAAGAAGGTTATCATTACGAAAAGAACGAAGGAACGCTTTATGTAACCAAGAACGACAGCCGTTTTCAAGTTCAATTGGCTGATAGCTATAACATAAGGATCAAACACCTCTGTGTTTTGTACAAATTCAGGGACGATGATTTCGGCAAGGTTAACATGGACGGTTGGAGCCAGGCAGCCAACGCGATCAACATCAATAATACGGACACTATATTTGTTGCTCTGGAAGATCATCTTTGCTGTTGCTACCAGACGTCCATCGGCAACTCAAAGGATTTCATGAATGAGTTTAATCATGCATATCAAGCCATCGGTGAGGCTATTGGGGATTATGGCAAACTAATACCATATCTGGAGCGCGATTACCCAAATACGGCAGAAAACCAATCAAGCATTGGATTCAGACAAAACGATTGATAACCATCAGATTCACAAGATGGAAAAACACATATTCCTCAAATCCATAGCACTATTCCTATCCTGGATCACCATTTCGCCGTTGCTACTCATCCTTGACGGACGCTGGAAGCTTTTGCCGAAATGGTTGCGCATTGTGTTGTTTGTACTATCACCGTTGGTGTTAGTTATGCTTCTTGCCATTGGAATACTGAGCTATTCCTATTATCTAGACTATTGGCGAGAGAATCATTTTGTTAGATCCCGAGTGATAGAAAACATAACGGAAGTAAAGATGCCTAAGTATAAGGTAATTGAGCGGAACCTTGGGAGAGGGCTGCGCGATCATTATGACACTTTCATTTTGGAATTCAAGGGAACTCCTGACAGCGCTTTTTTTCAAACATTGCGGGATAAGGGCTTTGATTATTATGATGGATGTTATCATTTCCAGAGGAATTGGGGCTCGGGGCTGGTGAAAGACGAGGCTGTTCCCAAAGGAGAAAAAGGCAACTATGATTATTCTATGACGATTTGCGAAGGTGAAAAGACGGTCACTGTTAGCGTCATGGAACTTTAAAACCAATCCTCGGCAAACGTCACTTCTGGAGGGGCTCGCCGATCTGTTTGAAGTGCCAATTTGGCAAGTTTGGGCGCCCCCAATCTCAATCCCCATTATTGGTTAGTCGCACCCTCAGGAATCGTCATTATTGATGATTTTTTTGAAGGAAATAATATCGGAATTTTGCATCGTGAATATTCAGATGACGTAAATTCTAACGACTAAACAGATAAACCCATGAACAAAACAACGAAAACCCTGGCACTGATCGCAGTATCAGCCCTGTTTGCCCTGAGCTTCAACTCCTGCGGCAAAGACGACATTGTAGAAGAAAAGAACAAAGAAACCAAAGAGGCGATTGTGAAGCAATACCTCAACCAGACGGTGTATCCTACCTACGGCAAACTTGCTGAGGAGACACAAACATTGGTGGAAAACCTTGAAGCCTTGAAAGCCAACAAGACCCAAACCAACCTCAACCAAGCCACCGCGAGCTTCCTCGAAGCCCGCAAATGGTGGGAGATGAGCGAGGCCTTCCTGTTCGGCGCCGCCTCCGACTTCGGCATCGACCCACACATCGACTCATGGCCTTTGGATGAAGACGCTTTCAACAACCTGATGGCTAGTCGTCCCATGATCGAGATGCTGGCTGGCGACGAGGATGGCACTGTGGCCGGTGAACAGCTCGGCAACGCCCTGCTGGGCTTCCACGGAATCGAGTACATCCTGTTCCGCGAGGGACAACCCCGTGATGTGAATGAGGTGAACGACGACATGATGACCTACGTAGTCGCCGTGTCGCGCGACCTCCGCAACCGTTGCTTCCAACTGGAGGTGAGCTGGAACGAAGACGCTCCGGCCGAACATGCCGCCCTGATGGAAGAACTGGAGCTTAACACCACCGTCAATGGTGGCAACAACTCCTACGGTGCCAACATGCTCCTCGCTGGACAAGCTGGCAGCACCTACGCCACCTTTACCAACGCCCTCCAAGCCATCGCCGACGGCTGCATCGACATCGCCGACGAGGTGGGCACCTCCAAGATTGGCAAGCCGCATACAGGCGAGGATCCTCATTATGTGGAATCACCTTATAGCCAAAAGTCCATCATTGACTTCTATGACAACATTATCAGTGTGCAGAATGCCTATATGGGCGGCATGGAAAGCAACCGCGATGAGGACCGTTCGTTGCATGCCTACATTGCCGATGGCAATGCTGAGCTGGATACCAAGACGGTCAATGCCATCAACAACGCCTTGGAGAAGATCAACGCCATGAAGGCTCCTTTCGTGGAGTATTATGCAGACGCCACTGCTGGTGCTGCCATGGAAGCCTGCCAAGATCTTTCAGACGTGATGACCGAGGTGAAAGAGGAATTATCAAAAATGGATAAATGATAAAATACTTCAAAATGAAACACTTTAACCTATTCTTATCAGCATCACTCCTTGTCGGTTTATTGGCTTCTTGCGGCCCCAAGGAGCCCATCCCCACCGACCCCCAAGTATTGGAAGAGACATACGCTGGCGGTGAACTTGGAACCACCTTCAACAGTTCACAGTCGGCATACGAAGACCCTACACCAGCCGTTGTGAACGCCGGTCTGACTGACCGTTTTAAATACGGCGAGTATTTCTTTGAACGCACCTATACCCAAAACAACGAACCTTTCGATGGCCTGGGACCGCTCTACATCCGTAGCTCTTGCATCGCCTGCCATCCCGGCTACGGCCACGGCAAACGCATGAACCGCTATCGCGCCGATGAATGGGGCAACGGCTACCTGCTGGTCTTCACCGATCGCAACGACACCTATCTCAGCTCTTACACTGGAATGCCACAGACCAAGGCTGTCGCGCCTTTCAAGGCTCCTCTCGATGAGGATAAGATCCAGATCAGCTGGCTCAGCTATGTGGACGAATGGGGTAACCAGTTCCCCGATGGCGAGTCTTACAGCCTGATCTACCCCGAAGTCTATATCCCCGAGGATGCTTTCTATGTGCCGCTTGAAGTGGGTGGCAACCCCATTAGCTATGGTGACTTCGTGTGCCGTCTCGAGTCCACCATCGGTATCTATGGCACCGGCCTCATCGATGCCATCCCCGATGACTCATTAAAGGCACAGTATCAAAAGGAATATGACGACAACTACATGCCGAATGGCTTGAATCCCGCGATGTGGGATGGCAGCGACTGGGCTCCTACGGGTCTTTATGGCAACACCACCCATCCCAAGAAGTTCACTTACGCTTTGACGCGTGGTCCTTTGCAGGACGCTCCAGGCGCCAATGCCATCTGGAACATTACCAATGTGACGCATCCCACCAAGATGGGTCATTACATGACCGCTGCCTACGCCACCAAGGCATCGCAAGATCCCGATGTCCAGGCACAATTCTACAACTATTTCCCGCAGTACAACATCACTGGCGATGTGGAGACCGACATCTACAACTATCTGATGATGGCCAACATCCCGGACAGCCTCAAGACGCCTGAGATGAGCGCTGAGGAATACTCCGATTTCATGGTCTGGCACCGCGGACTGGCTGTTCCTGCTGCCCGTAACCTCGCCGACGAAGACGTACAACGTGGCCGCGCGCTCTTCCGTGAGATCGGATGCGCCTATTGCCATCGTCCTTCATGGCAGACTGGTGATGACTATTTCACCGATCCCGCTGGATTCTTCAGCGATGGTGATGCCCGCCTGCCTCGCTATCCCAATCAGAAGATTTGGCCTTACAGCGACTATATCCAACACAAGCTTCACATGGAGAATGACATCCGTACAGGTTGGTGTCGTACTACACCGCTGTGGGGTAGGGGACTCTCTGCCATTTGCACTGGTGCCAGCGACCGTCTGCACGACTGCCGCGCCCGTACCGTCATCGAGGCCATCATGTGGCACGGCAACGCACAAAGCGATGCCCGCCGTACCGTGGAGAAATTCCGCGAGCTACCTAAGAAAGACCGTGACGCCGTCGTGAAATTTATTGAGGCGATTTAAGAAAAGTATAACTTTGCAGTGATGAAGAAGATACGTAATATGGTTTCAGTGTTGATGATTGTGCTGGTGGCCGTTTTGGCCACCGGTACGGTCGTCGAAAGATTGCGCGGTTCGGAATATGCCTTGAGCCATGTCTATAGCGCCTGGTGGTTTGTCGCCCTTTGGGCTTTGGTCGCTTTGGGTATGGTGTTTATGCTGTTCAAAGGGAAAACATGGAAACGTCCCGTGATATGCGCACTTCATCTCTCCATACTTCTCATCTTGCTGGGTGCACTGCTTACCATGCTCACAGGTCAACATGGCAGGATGTTGCTTGAACCTGGAAAGGCGACACACACCTTCTATGAGGGCAATGCGACAGAAAACCACCCTGTCGAACTGCCTTTCACCTTGACGTTGGACCGTTTCGAGACCGAGATGTATGAAGGTACCAACAAACCCAAGGATTTTGTCAGTTATCTTCAAGTCACTGATGGCGAACAACACGAGGATGTTGTCATCTCCATGAACCACATCCTGAGGCACAAACACTATCGATTTTACCAGAGCGACTTCGACGAGAAAGGCAACTCCATTCTCGATGTCGCCCGCGATCCTTGGGGCATCGCCATCACTTATATGGGCTACGCTCTTCTCTTCTTGTCTCTTGTAGTGTTATTGGCGGTTCCGTCATTGCGAGGAGGAACGACGAAGCAATCCATCAGTCGCAAATCCTTACATGCAGTCACATGGTCGTGGCTTTCGGTGCTTGTCGTTTTGGCAATCTTGCTTCACATCAGGATGCTCACGCATCAGCTGTTGCCGGTGCTGCGCTCTCCTTTCTTCAGCCTGCACATCTCCACCATCGTGACCTCGTATGCTCTGCTGTTTGCTATCATGGTGGTCGGCATCATCGCCATCATAAAACCGAAAGACAAGGACCGTTTGGAGAGGCTTAAAGCCCTTAGCATGGCGATGTTGTATCCGGCGGTAGCCCTGCTGGCCATAGGCATCTTCATCGGCGCGGTGTGGGCCAACGTCTCATGGGGCAACTATTGGTCGTGGGATCCAAAAGAGGTCTGGGCCTTGATAACGCTGTTGATCTATGCCGCACCACTACACGAAAAGCTTTGGCAATCCTTCCAGAAACCAGTGTTTTACCACGTTTACGGCATCCTTGCCTTTTTGAGCGTATTGATCACTTATTTCGGTGTGAACCTGCTTTTGGGTGGCGTTCATGCCTATTAAAACTGAAACGACATGAGTCACGAACATCATCACCATCATCATGAGATAGCTGCCGACAACAAGAAGATGAGAACCATCTTGTGGACGGCCATCCTGCTTAATCTTCTTTTCGTAGGCATAGAAGCCGGTGTTGGTTTTTGGCAAGACAGCCTTTCGCTGTTGAGCGATGCCGGGCACAACCTAAGCGATGTGTTTTCGCTGATTTTGGTTGTGGTCGGTTTGCACTTAGTGCAAGTGCATAGTAATGAGCATTATACCTACGGTTACAAGAAAAGCACGATACTCATCTCACTCGCCAATGCGATCTTACTGCTGGTGGCGGTTGGAGTCATCATAGCGGAAAGCGTCCATAAACTGCGCGAGCCGTCCGCGATCGACGGTTCCGTCATCTCGTGGACCGCGGGTGTGGGCATCGTCATCAATGGCCTGACAACCTTGCTGCTGATGCGTGGGCAGAAAGGCGACATCAATATCCGTGGCGCGTTCCTGCACATGGCTGCCGATACGCTCGTCAGTATTGGCGTGGTGATCAGCGGTATCATCATCAAGCACACGGATTGGTTTATCATTGATCCAATCATCAGTTTGGTAATTGCCATCGTGATTCTTATCAGCACCTGGGAGCTGTTGCGCGACAGCATGCGACTGGCGTTGGACGGCGTTCCGGAAGGGATCGAAGTGAGCGAGGTGGTGCTGACCATGCGCGGAGTGGATCATGTCAACGACGTCCATCATCTGCATATATGGGCGATGAGCACCACGGAGAATGCACTGACAGCTCATGTTGTCATCGATGATGAACACAAAGCAGCAGATGTCCGTAAAGCCTTGAAAGAAGCCCTACATGAACATGGAATCACACATGCCACGATAGAGATTGAAACTGGTGACGACTGCTGCGAAAAGCAGTGCTCAGAACACGGCGATCATTGTGATCACTCGTAACGCAACGCGTTGATCGGATCGGTCCTTGATGCCTTCAAGGCGGGGAAGAATCCTGCGATGAGTCCCAAGATGGCGCAGGAGATGAAAGCGATAAACATCCACAACACGTTGATGACGAATGGGATGTTCATGATCATGGTCACCACGTAGGAGAGGCCGATTCCCAACAACAACCCTAACACACCACCGATGAGGCTCAAGATGATACTCTCGGTGAGGAACTGCATCAGGATGGCGGCGTTTTTGGCGCCGATCGACATGCGGAGACCGATTTCTTTGGTGCGCTCGGTGACGGTGACGTACATGATGTTCATGATGCCGATGCAGCCGACCAGTAGGGAAATCAAGGCGATGGCGATAAGCACGGTAGTGATCATGCCTGTCATGGAGTTCATCATCTCCAGCATTTCTTGTTGGGTGCGCACTTCGAAGTCGTCGTTGCCGCCTTCGGGGATCTTATGTGCGGCACGGAGGATGTTTTCAACCTCTTCCACCGCGGCTTCGGCCACGTCTTCAGAAGCGGCGGAACAAACGATCTGTTGGATGTAGTTGGCTCCCAACATGCGTTTTTGTACTGTCGAATAGGGCATGATGACGATGTCGTCCTGGTCCATGCCCATGCCGTTTTCACCTTTTTCCTTTAAGGTGCCGATGACCATGAAAGGCATGCTGCCGATGCGGATGGTCTTGCCGATGGGGTCTTCGCCATCTTCGAAGAGCTCTTCCACAATGGTTTGGCCAATCAAGCCCACCTTGGCGTATTTCTTGACATCGTCATCGGTGAAGTTGACCCCTGTGGCGACCTCGTATTTCCTGATTTCAAGATAATCAGGCGAGCCTCCATACACCGTTCCCGACCAGTTTTTCGAGCCGTTGACGATCTGGCCGGCGCTGTTGACCACCGGGCTGACCATGGTGATGTTTTTGGCGTTTTTGGCGATCTGTTCACAATCGCTTACCTTTAGTGACTGGACGTTGGAGGAGCCCATGCTGACGCCGCCGCGACGTTGGTTGGCACGCATCACCATGATGAGGTTGGTGCCCATATCGGAGAGCTGGTTGGCAGTGCTCTGTTTCAGGCCTTCACCCAGGTTCACCACCGCGATCACAGCAGCGATACCGATGACGATGCCCAGCATGGAAAGGGCAGTACGCGTCTTGTTGCGTAACAGGGCTTTGGCCGATATTCTTATGAGATTTAAGATGTCCATTTATTTTGAAGTCAGAAGACAGAAGTAAGAAGTTAAAATCATTTATAATCGTTATCGATGGGGAGGGCGGCAAGTGCTTCAGCGGCTGATTTGGTGTTCACGGGCTCGTCGCGGAGGATGTGTCCATCGCGGAGGAAGATGGTGCGGCTGGTGAACACGGCGATATCGGATTCGTGGGTGACGAAGGCGATGGTCTTGCCTTGCTCATGGAGGTTCTGGAATAGGCTCATGATCTCGTAGGAGGTGCGGGTGTCGAGATTGCCGGTGGCTTCGTCGGCGAGTACGATGACGGGGTCGTTAACCAAGGCTCGGGCGATGGCAACGCGTTGTTGCTGTCCGCCAGAGAGCTGGTTGGGCATGTGCTCCATGCGGTCTTTCAGTCCCACCAGTTCCAAAGCGTGTTGCGCCTTCTCACGACGCTCACGATGCGAGACGTCAGGGTTATAGACCAGCGGTAGCTCCACGTTCTCCAAGGCGGAGGTGCGGGGCAGCAGGTTGTACGACTGGAACACGAAACCGATCTTTCGGTTGCGGATCTCTGACAACTCGTTTTTGGAGCGTTCTCTCACGGAGATGCCATCGATATAGTACTCGCCTGAAGTGGGCTGGTCGAGGCACCCCAAGATGTTGAGCAGGGTGGATTTGCCACTGCCGGAAGATCCCATGATGCTCACGAACTCGCCTTGGCAGATCTCGAACGACACGCCTTTCAGGGCATGCACTTCCTCACTGCCGACGATGAAGGTGCGCTTGAGGCCTTCTACCTTGATGATGGATGGATGTTCGCTCATTTCTTGTTTCTGTTTCTACCGGGAGGACCAGGCATGAAGGGGTTCTCTCCCTTCTTCGACTGTTTTTCCTTGACCACATACTGTGCCGAGAGCACCACGGAGTCGCCAGCCTGCAGGCCTTGCTCCACGATCTTGTAGGCGACGTCGCTCATTCCGGTCTTCACTGGACGTGGCATGATATCGCTGCCGTTTTTGACCCACACCATCTCCATGTCAGCGGGTCGCTCACCATTTTCATCTATCTGGGGTCGCCCGCCTTGTGGTTTTTGGCCTTCGGGCTTGTCGGCTTTGCGGATGGCTTTCAGCACCTGTTCGTCGGGGGTGAAGTTGAACGCTTCGGCAGGCACGGCGAGGCCGGTCTCTTCCTGGGTGATGATGGTCACGTTGGCGGTCATGCCTGGGAAAAGCTTCAGGTCGGGGTTTGGAGCGCTGATGATGACGGTATATTTCACCACGTTGCTGGTGGTAGTGGATTTCATGCGGATCTGGTTTACCGATCCTTCGAAGGTCTCGTAGGTGTATGCATCGACGGTGAAGTTCACCCTTTGCCCGATCTTTACCTGTCCGATGTCGGCTTCGTCAACGGCAGCTTCCACCTGCATCTTGGTCAAGTCGTTGGCTAAGGTAAAGAGGGTGGGTGTGCTGAAGGAGGCGGCAACGGTCTGTCCCACCTCTACGGCGCGGTCGAGGACGACACCATCGATGGGCGAGTAGATCTCGGCGTAACTCAGATCAACCAAGGCTTGGTCGTAGGCAGCCTGTGCATTTCTCTTGCTCATCTGTGCCTGAGTGTAGCTGTTTTGGGCTTCTTGGTAAGAGGCGAGTGTGGCCGCGTTGGACTCATAGAGTTGTTTAGTGCGGTCGTAGGTAAGTTTTGCATAGTTAAGTTGGCTCTCGGCAGAAGTCAGACTTGCCTTAGCCCTGCTGACATTCTGGTTGAGCGTCAGCTTGTCCAATTCAGCCAGCAACTCGCCTTTTTTCACAACGTCGTTGAAATCGACATATATCTTTTCCACTTTACCGGACACCTGGGTGCCGACTTCCACGGTCTCTACTGGCTCTATGGTTCCTGTTGCCGTGACGGTGTTCTCCACCGTGTATTCACCAACGACATGGGTGCGGATCACCAGCTCTTTCTTGGCGGATTTGGTGGATCTCACAATGATGGTACCAATGATGATGGCGACAATCACCCCTAAAGCAATAAGCCATTTGGTTTTTTTATTCTTTGCCATTTTTATA
Source organism: Bacteroidales bacterium (assembly GCA_017530365.1). Classification (GTDB taxonomy): domain Bacteria; phylum Bacteroidota; class Bacteroidia; order Bacteroidales; family F082; genus Limimorpha. The sequence goes on along the minus strand of JAFXMK010000025.1, from coordinate 32,034 downwards.
TCTTTTATCTTTTATCTTTTATCTAAAGACTCACCCTCTTCCCCATGTAAACATCTAGGATCTTTCGTTTCATGAGAAGGCTGTATTTATTCTGAATATAGGTGTTTAACACATTGAGGTAGTTGTTCTGTTGCTGCAGAAGCTCAACCGTAGTGATCTTGCCAAATTGATATTGTATGTTGTACGCATCGAAGCTCTTGCTATAGGCGTTTTCCCGCACTTCCGACACCTTGTAGGCATTGTACGCGGAGATGACATTGCGATAGGCTTGGGAGACGGCTTGTCGGACGCTGAGCTGGGTCTGCTCGTAGTCGAGTTGGGCCTGTTCCAGGGAGATCTGGCTTTTCTTGACATTGGCTTTGGTGGCGCCTCGGCTGAAGATCGGGATGTTGACCGAGATGCCTGCGGATTCCGATGGGGTGCTGTACCATTGCTTTACACCGTTTCCATCAAACGAAAGGACACCCATGCCCACATTAGCGTTGGCGGAAATTGACGGGAGATAATTGCCTTTGGCCATGTCAACGCTTTTTTCTGCGATTTTGATGTTGTAGTCGCTGATCCTGAGGTCGGGCATGGTCTCCATGGCCAGCTGGATGGCTTCTTCCTCCGATGGGAGATTATCTCTCAGTCCATCAAGGTTCTCGGTATCGGGGGTTACAATCTCCAGGTTGTCGGTGGGGTTCATGGAAAGTAGCACCTTCAGGTCAAGCAGGTTGTTGTCGATGTTGATGCGAGAATCCACCACATTGTTCGAATCGCTGTAATACTGCGCCTCGAGCAACAAAAGATCGCTTTCTAGAATGGTTCCAACCTGGTATTTGATGCGCCCCTGACGTAGTTGCTCACTGCTGGTCTTCAGCACTTCGAGTTGGTAATTCAAAAGTTCTTGATTGCCTAGGATAGTGAGGAAACTCTGTAGAATCTGCGTGGTGGTTTGGTTGTCGTAACGCTCCATCTGCACGGTGTTCCGTTCCAGGTTGAGGCGGTTTTGTTCAATCGTGTTATTGAGTTGTCCTCCTTGATAAATGGTGACAGAGGAGCCTAGTCCGATATTGCCCGAGGTGGACCATCCGTTGGCATTGTTAGAGATGTTTTGTCCTGCCGAGGCGCTCAAGTTTGGTAGCCGTTGCATCTTGGATTGTTCGTAGGTTGCTTCAAGCGACTTGCCGGTAAGCTCCATGGATTTACGTTCGTAGCTGTTGGCAAATGCATAGCGGATGCAGTCCTCGAGAGTGAATCGGTAAGAGTGGCTTTCCTGGGCTATCATGGAACAGGATAGCAACAAGGACAATGTGAATAATAACATTTTTTTCATACCACAAAATTAAAACTAATGCTTTTATCTGCCTTATTTCTTTTAATCGAAACGGAAAAAAATTAACTTGAATGAGTATAATTTCATTTTATTTTGTACGTTTGCACATTGATTTGTCAATTAACAACTAACTAAATTTCTAATGCTATGAAAATTGGTAACAAATTCTTCGCCGAATTGTTCGGCACCTTCGTTCTTGTTTTCGGTGGTTGCGGTACTGCAATCTTCGGACATGTCGGATTCCTTGGCGTTGCCATCGCCTTCGGTTTGACCGTCATTGCCATGGCATACGGCATCGGTCACATCTCTGGCGCTCACCTGAATCCTGCCGTGAGCTTTGGTGTTTGGGTGAACGGTCGTATGACCTTGAAAGAGATGCTTTGCTACTGGGTCGCTCAGATCATCGGTGGTATCATCGCAGGTCTCTTGCTGATGGTGATTGCCAAGTCAGCTGGAATGACACTCGGTACCTTCGCTGCCAACGGTTATGGCGACTTCTTCAGCGCTGCTGACGTTGCTGGTGGTTATCTCCAGACCTCCATGTGGGGCGCTTTCCTCGTTGAGGCTCTGTTGACCTTCGTCTTCTTGATGGTCATCCTCGGTGTCACCGACAGCCGTCACGCCAACGGTAAGTTCGGTGGTCTCGCCATCGGTCTCACCCTGGTGCTCATCCACCTCATCAGCATCCCGTTGACCAATACCTCTGTGAACCCCGCTCGTTCACTTGGCGTTGCCATCTTCTCCGAGAACCCGCTGGCCATGCCTCAGCTCTGGCTGTTCATCGTGGCTCCTCTCGTAGGTGCCTGCATCGCTGGCCTTTGCTACAAGTGCCTCGGCGGTTGCTGCAAGAAAGAAGAGAAGTAATTATGTGTTTTAAAAAAAGCCCCGCAACTGCGGGGCTTTTTTTGTTATGTCCAGTCTCTATATCCATATTCCCTTTTGCGCCTCCAAGTGCGCCTATTGTGGGTTTTATTCCATCCCCTCAACAAAGCGCAAAGCGGACTTTCTGGAGGCCTTGAAACATGAGATTGCCTTTCGTAAAGACTACCTTCACGGGGAAAAGGTCGAGACGGTTTATTTCGGCGGCGGAACGCCTTCCTTATTACATTTAGAAGAAATTGAGAATATCCTCAAGACACTTCATGATTGCTTTGAAATTGATCCTGATGCCGAGATCACGTTCGAAGCCAACCCCGATACGCTCTCCTTGGAATATCTTTCTGGATTGAGGTCTTTGGGTGTGAACCGTCTCAGCATCGGTATCCAGAGTTTTTTCGACAACGACCTTCGATATCTGAGCCGCAAACACGATTCAAATCATGCTCGTCAGAGCCTTGATTTGGCTAAAGAAGTGGGTTTCGAGAATATCAGCATTGATTTGATCTACGGCTTGCCCACCTCTGATGCCGATCAGTGGAACCGAAATCTAGATTTGTTTTTTGAATTGGATATTCCGCATCTTTCCGCCTATGCCTTGACCTTGGAACCCAATGCTGTTTTAACGAAGCAAATTGAATTGGGGAAGGCTATGCCCATAAGCGAAGAGGATTCGATCCGTGACTATGAGATCTTATGCCGTCGTGCTGCTGAACACGGCTATGTGCATTATGAGATCTCCAATTTTAGTCAGCCGCGCATGCATTCACGGCACAACACCAGCTATTGGATTGGCATCCCATACGCAGGTTTTGGGCCTTCGGCACATTCGTACGATGGCAAGTCGAGGCAGTGGAACGTTTCCTCTTTGGAGCAATACGTGGAGAACGGAAAACGGAGAACGGAAAACGTACAATTGTTTGAGAGAGAGGTTCTTACGATGGAACAGCAATATGACGAATACGTCATGCTCCGACTCCGTACGATGTGGGGTGTCGATCTAAATTATATCAAATGCGAGATGGGCGAACGCTTTTCCTCCCACTGCGAACAAAAAGCCCAGCCTTTGATTGCCCGGGGAAGGCTCTCGCAAAACAAAGAAATCCTATATCTCAATGATGATCAGATGCTGTTCGCCGACGGCATCGCAGAGGAATTATTTTGGTGATCCTTATCTTTTGAGGAAAGCTCCTTAATAATTTTGATGGCAAACGGCAGCGCGATGATAAAGGTCATCACGTCGGCGATGGCTTGGGCGGCTTCGAGACCGGTGAGTCCCCAAAGCCAGGGCGCGATGAAGACCGCAGGAAGGAAGCAGATGCCTTGGCGGCACATGGATAGGAAGGTGGCTTGCCAAGTGTAGTTGATGTTCTGCAGCAGCATGTTGGTCGTGGTGCATAGTCCCGATAACGGGAAAGCGATGCATTGCCATCTCATGACGTGGCTTCCCACGCGGATCAACTCGGGATCTTCGCTGCGGAAGAGAGCAATGACCTCGGGAGCAAAGAGATACCCCATGGTGCCCAAGACGATCAATACGGCCGTGGACAGGGATAGACAGAACAAATAGCTCTCTTTTACCCTGCCATAGAGTTTTGCCCCGTAGTTGTAGCCGCATACTGGCTGGAAGCCTTGACCCAAGCCGATGATAAGGGAATAGGTCATCATCATGATACGTGTTACGATGGAGAACGCTGCCACGACAGAGGCTTCGTTGCCTGGAGTGGCATAGTGCACTGCCATGCGGTTCAGGCAGATGGTGGCTACCACGGCGAGGGCCTGGCGGGCTAATGAAGGCAGACCTCCTCTGAAGATCTGGATGTAGTATTCCTTTGTGGGTGTGAAGTTGCGAAGTCGGATGTGGACATTGCCTTCGCGGGAGGTGCCCCATAGCAGGACACACCAGCCGAAACATTGGCTGACGGCGGTGGCCAAGGAAGCACCGCTGACACCCATGTCCAGCACGAAGATGAAAATCGGATCGAGGACGATGTTGAGGATGGCACCCGAAGCGATGCCGATCATGCCGAAACGAGCGTTGCCTTGAAGCCTTAACTGATTGTTCAACGTCAGCGACGACATCATGAATGGCGTGGCGAGGAGGATGTAACGCAGGTAGGCATTGGCTGACGGAAGGATTTGCTCTGTGGCGCCCAAAGCTCGTGACAGAGGAGTGATGAAGACCAAGCTAAGTATGCCCGCAATGGCACCAAAGATCAAGGGACTCACGAAACCTGTGGCAGCCATCTTGCCTGCGTTCTCGCTGTGGCGGGCGCCCAGCGCCCTGGAGATGTAGTTGCCCGAACCGTGTCCGAAGAAAAAACCGCAGGCGTTGATGAAGGCCATGTAAGCGAAGGCGACGCCCACGCCAGCTACCGCCTCGGTGCTGAGATGACCGACGAAAAACGAATCCACCATGTTGTAGATACTCGTCACCAGCATGCTGATGATGGTGGGCACCGACATCTTGAGGATCAGCCTCTTGACGGGGGCCTGCGTCATCATCAGATAACGCTCATCGAGTTTCCGTTGGTCGTTGCTCGGATTCATCGTTGAAGTCTTGAATCAAATCACTTTTTTTCGCCAGTCGGCCTTCCAGATATAGAAGAAGGCGATGAGTCCCATGACGATGTTATAGAACCATTCCGCCGTCCATACGCCGGCGATAGAAGAGGTCTTGGTCATCAGGAAGATGTAGAACATGTAGGCGATGAGCACCCCGAATTCCAAAGCCATGGCCGCTGAGGTGTTGCCTGTGCCGGAGACAGCCTCGAAATAGACCATGCCGATGGCGCCGAGGATGGTGGCGATGCTGATGACATAGACTGATGGTACGGCGGCAGCGGCAAGGCTGAGGTCGTCGGTGTAGATCTGTAAAATGAGTTGAGGAATGATAGAGGTGATGACAGCCAATACGAGGGAGCAGATGGCGCCGTTTTTGACGACTTTCCATAGCATGGCCATCACCTCGTCGCTTTTGCCTTCGCCGATGATGCGGCTGGTCAAGGTGTTGGCCGTAGCCGCAAAGGCGAAGCCCGGGATGATGAGGATCATATAGGTGCTTCTTACCACGGAGGAGATGCCGATGGCGGTCTCGCCCATCTTCTCGATGAGGATGAAGAAGGCGAACCAAGCGCCAAAGGAGAAGAGTTTTTGCATCATGCAAGGGAAGGCCACTTTCAGGATGTTGCCCATCAGCTTCGGCTGGAGCTTGTGCCAATGGAACATGCCGAATTCTTCATGCGGGATGGTGATGAAAGTATAGATCCAGAAGAAACAGAAGGCGGCAATTTCAGCGAGAAGGGAGGCCAAGGCTGCACCTCCGATGCCCATCTCAGGAAGGCCGCAGTGGCCGAAGATCAGGCACCAGTCGAAGAAGATGTTGACCACCGCCATAAGGAGGGTGGAGTAGGTGATGACCTTGGTGTTGCTGATGCCCACATAGAAAGAGCGGAACAGGAAGTTGAAGACCACGAAGACAATGCCAAACCTTCTGAATCTCAGATACTCCATGGAGGCAACGTAGATGTTGTCCGACTCGATGATGTTGCGCATCAGGCCATGGCTGAAGAAAAACAAGATGCTGAACAGCAGGAGGCCGAGTAGCAGGACGAAAAGGGCGCCGTGTTGGAAGATTACGCCGATCTGTTTCATGTTGCCTTCGCCGAAACGTCGTGCGATGAAGATCTGGATGCCCACGGCGAAGCCCATGGCCAGCGTGGTGAACACAAAATAGAAGAGTCCAGCCATCATGGAGGCGCTCAGCTCGATGGTGCCGAGATGCCCGAGGAAGGCTGTGTCGGTAAAGGTGATGATGGTCTGCGCCAAGTTCCCCAGCATGATGGGGGTGGCGATGCGCCAGATCTCACGGTTGGTGATGCTCGTTTTAATCATGGCGCAAAAGTACGTTTTTTTACGTCATTGCGAGGAAGGAACGACCGAAGCAATCTAAATTAATTATTATCTTTGCCTACTGATAGAGCATCCCTAGGGATGCGGCTGCCAAATAAACTGATTAACTGATCAACTGAATAACTGAACAACTATGTCATTAGAAACTGCAATTATGGCCGACATCAAGGCCGCCATGCTGGCCCGCGACCAAAAGAAACTCGAAGCCCTCAGGGCGATCAAAGCACAGATCCTCTTGGAAAAAACCAAAGGAGGCAACACCGAACTCACCGAAGCCACCGAGCTGAGCCTGCTGCAGAAACTGGTGAAGCAGCGCAAGGAGTCGGCGGCCATCTATGAGCAAAACGGTCGTCAAGAACTCGCCGACGAAGAGAAGTTCCAAGCCTCCGTTATCGAAGCCTATCTGCCTCAACCTTTGAGTGAGGATGAGCTTCGTACCATCATCAAAGACGTCATCGCCCAAGTTGGTGCTACCTCCATCAAGGACATGGGTCGGGTGATGGGCATGACCACCAAACAAGTCGCCGGCAAGGCTGACAACGCCAAAGTGTCGCAATTGGTGAAGGAAATGTTGAGTTAATCAAATTACAATGTAAAATGAAAAAGAATCTATTATTCATCGGATTATGCCTGCTGTTTGCCGTCGGTTGCAATCAGCCCAATAAGGACCAAGGTTTCGATCTGTTCACCATGGAAGCCTTCGTGGATTTGATCAACCAGAACGACGAGGCCACAGCTGCCAAATGTGGCATGACCCTCCTTTACGAAGGTGAGTTGGAAGATGACGTGGAAGGCATGGAAGGTTCGGAAGGCGATGCCGGTTTTTATGTGACGGTGTTTGGGAAGGGCATAGAGAAAGGAGAACTTTCTGAAACAGGTTATGAAATGAAGGTGACCTCTGACCATGCCTATTATTACGAGTTGGTGTCGGCCACTTCCTTTAATCAGAACCTGTATTTTGACGATCCTGCAGATGCTGAAGCTTTCTTTGAGAAACTGTCACAACAGGAAGTGATCAAAGGTGAGACGCCGTTTGCGGTCGAAAAAATGACCAACCAACTTGGGGAAGATTACCTTCTGTTAAAGGGTGTGGACGACGACAACCTCGTCTTTGAGATCAATAAGCCTGTGTGCGAGAATGGGTTCTGCCTGATCTCTATCTATCAGTACGTGTAACACACTTAAGAAGGGATTCGATCTACGATGAGTTCTGCGGAGCCGTCTTCCAGCGAGTTGAATTCATCTAGATGAAGATGAGCCCCCTTGTCAGGCTCCTCTGCCAGGGTCTTCAAGTGATTGGCCAAGGAAAGGAGTCCCTCCTTGTTGGCTGAGATGACGACGGTGTTGCCGTCAATGGCTACGTTGATCGTGAAGCCGTCGATCCAATTGAATGTCATAGTTTTTCGTGCGGTTAAGTAATGGTTATGTCGCAAAGATACATTTTTTATCTCCACAATGCTGCCAAGATTTGCCTAGGCCTCTTCCGAACTGATCCCAAACGGTCGTTCTGGGGACGGGTGTGGCAACTGGTCTCGCGTTTTACTTGGGAGCTGCCGCAGACCGTGACGGGGTGGCTCTTCACGTTGGGACGGGCATTGGTAGGGCAGGTGGACCGTGTCGATTCTTTTGGTGGTATCACCTTTGCGACGAAGGTCAAGGGAACAGGCTGCATGGGGGTATCGCTAGGCTCCTTCGTGGATCTCTGGGATGGTCACTGGCTCCGTGACGGCGAAGAGGGACTGGTGTTAAGCAACCAGCTCTGCATGCATGAGTTCGGGCATACCGCCGACAGCCAGCGCTTCGGTCCGCTGTATCTCCCAGTAATCGGTCTGTCGAGCCTCATCAGCGCCATGGGAAAAGGCGACCATAGCAGTTACTGGACGGAGCTTCGTGCGAACCGTCATGCCAAGTACTATTTCGGCAAACGGTATGGCATCCGTTGGAGCGAACTGGGCTATCCGACAGCCCTTCCGGAGAAGCTACGAAAGAAACAACCGTTGAACGAACAAGGGACTACGGCATGAAAAGGCTGCTGCTCTTCCTCGTCATCGCCATGTCGCTCAGTGCCTGTCGCAAGGCCATCCCTGAGCCTTGGGTCCTCCGCTATGATCGGCCTGCCGAGATCTGGGAGGAATGTCTCCCGCTGGGCAACGGCCATCTCGGTATGATGCCCGATGGGGGTGTCGATGTAGAAACAATCGTTTTGAATGATATCACGCTGTGGTCGGGAGCGCCCTCCGACGACCGCAACCCCAAGGCGTTGCAGTCGTTGCCCGAGATCCAACGTCTGCTGAAGGAAGGAAGCAACGACTTAGCCCAGCAGCTGATGTACGAGACCTTCGTCTGTGGTGGCGAAGGCTCTGGTCATGGGCAGGGGTCTGATGTGCCTTTTGGCTGTTACCAGACCCTGGGTACGATGACGTTGTCATTCCAATATCCCGATGAAGACACGATCACCCACTACCAACGGGCACTTTGCCTCGATCAGGCTACTGCCTTGGTGTGTTTCGACAGGGGAGGTGCCCATTATCATCGCGAGGCTTTCCTCTCCCGTCACGATGATGTGGCGGTGATGCGGCTGACAGGTCCTGCAACCTTCCAGCTGGCGCTTTCCAGGCAAGAGAAGGCCGAGGTCTATAAAGACGATGACGGGGTGGTGATGTGCGGTCAGCTCGACAGTCATGTCGAGGGGGTGGAAGGGATGCGGTACTATGCCAAGGCCCGGACCGTCAGCGTCAGCGATACGGAAGCGGTCGTTTATTTCTGTGCGGCCACCGACTTCTTCTGCGAAGATCCTGAGCGGTATGTCAACGAGCACCTGGAGGCGGCCATGGCGAAGGGCTATGAACGGCTGCGCGAGGATCATCTGGCCTCTTTCGGAGCGCTCTTCAACCGGGTGGAACTGCAAGTCGGCGCGCCCTCAAACCAAGCGCTCACCGTGGAGGAACACTGGCGGGATTTCCTTGTCAACGACGATCCCTGGCTACCCGTCTGCTATTTCCACTTCGGACGTTACCTGCTGATCAGCTCCACCCGGGAGGATCTGTTGCCCCCCAACCTACAGGGACTGTGGGCGAACACGATACAGACGCCTTGGAACGGCGACTACCATCTGAACATCAACGTGGAGATGAACCACTGGCCCTGCGAGGTCTGCAACCTGTCGGAACTGCACCTTCCGCTGATTCGTTTTGCGGAGGACTTGATGGCGTCAGGACGGCAGACCGCCCAGTCGTTTTACGGTGCCAGGGGATGGGTGGCCCATGTTGTGTGCAACCCATGGCACTTCACCGCTCCTGGCGAACATCCCTCTTGGGGCGCCACCAACACAGGAGGGGCGTGGCTGGCCTTGCATGCTTGGTGGCATTATGAATATACCCAAGATACGGCTTTCTTGAGAGCGGCCTATCCTTTGATGCGTGAAGCGGCGCGTTTTTTCCTTGATGCGATGATCGAAGAGCCCGAGCACGGATGGATCGTGACGGCGCCCACCACCTCGCCGGAGAACGCCTTCTACCTCAACGACAGCACGCCGGTCAGCGTGTGCATGGGTAGCACCATGGATGTGCAGCTTGTCGGCGAGCTGTACGATGCCGTCTGTCGGTCGGCGACGATCCTGGGTCGTGACGAGGCGTTCTGCGACAGCCTTCGAAGGGCGCAGTCGAAGTTCCCGCCGATGCAAGTCAGCCAATCGGGAACCTTGATGGAATGGCTGAAAGACTATCGTGAGGTGGATCCCCATCACCGTCATGTGTCGCACCTGTTCGGGCTTTACCCCGGTTCGACGCTGGCCTGCTCCAACGATCCTGCGTTGCTGGAGGCCTGCCGGCAGACCTTGCTCCGTCGGGGTGATGAAGGCACGGGATGGTCTCGGGCTTGGAAACTCTGTTTTTGGGCGCGCTTGGGCGATGGCGACCATGCGTATCACCTCCTGCGACAGCTGCTGGAGCCTGCCATTCAATTGGATGGCACCCATCGTGCCGGCACCTATCCCAACCTGTTTTGCGCCCATCCTCCCTTCCAGATCGATGGAAATTTGGGTGGGACCGCCGGCATCGCCGAAATGTTTTTGCAAAGTCATGGCGACACCCTGGTGTTGCTACCCGCCTTGCCTCATTTCTGGAGAGAGGGCTATTTCAAAGGCCTTTGCACCCGAGGCGGACAAGTGGTGGATTGCTACTGGAAAGACGGGAAGGTGAGACGCTATGCCGTGCGAAGCCGGCACCAATAAAAAATCACCGCTGAGAATCTACAGCGGTGATTTTGTGGAGCATAACGGAGTCGAACCGATGACCTCTTGCATGCCATGCAAGCGCTCTAGCCAACTGAGCTAATGCCCCTTGCTTGTTTTGCGCTGCAAAAATAGAACTTTTTTCGGACATACAATAAAAAAATCAAAAAAAATTCTTTTACCCATAAAAAACTGACGGTTTGTGCCTATCTTTGTAGGCACTATGAAGACCATCAAAGATATTTATAAGATTGGTATCGGCCCTTCCAGTAGCCATACCATGGGACCTCAAAAAGCCGCTCAGTTATTCAACGAACGCCACCCGGAAGCGAATTCCTTTGACGTGACCCTCTACGGGAGTCTGGCTGCCACAGGCAAAGGCCACATGACGGATGTGGCCATCCTCAACACCCTCAAACGTCCTACGCGTATTCTGTGGTGCCCTGAGATCACGCTCCCTTTTCATCCCAATGGCATGCTGTTCAGGTCCATTGACAAGGATGGAAAAATTACCGACGAGTGGACGGTGTTCAGCATTGGCGGCGGTGACTTGGCCGAAGAGGGTAAACGTTACGTCTCTGCTGACGTTTATCCGATGAATAAGATGACCGACATACTTGACTGGTGTGAACGGAATGGCCGGACCTATTGGGAATACGTCTATGAATACGAGCCCCAGAAAGAGGTGGAGGACTACCTGATGGAAGTTTGGCAGGTGATGAAAACCGCCGTGGAACGTGGTCTTCAACAAGAAGGTGTGCTGCCTGGGCCGCTTCATCTGGCTCGAAAAGCGGCCATGTATCACGTGAAGGCAAAAGGCTTTTCGCATACCTTGCAAAGCCGAGGGCTGGTGTATTCGTATGCTCTTGCCGTCTCGGAAGAAAACGCCTCTGGCGGCAAGATTGTCACAGCCCCGACATGTGGCTCCTGCGGTGTGATGCCTGCCGTGCTATATCATCTCTCCAAGAGCTATGACTTCAGCGATACCCGCATTATCAGGGCTTTGGCCACTGCGGGACTGGTGGGCGATATCGTGCGTACCAACGCTAGCATCTCGGGCGCCGAGGTAGGTTGTCAAGGCGAGGTGGGTGTGGCTTGTGCCATGGCTGCCGCTGCTGCCAACCAGCTTTTCGGCGGCAGTCCCGCACAGATCGAATATGCCGCTGAGATGGCGCTGGAGCACCATCTCGGCATGACCTGCGACCCAGTTTGCGGTCTGGTTCAGATCCCTTGCATCGAACGCAACGCCTACGCTGCTGCCCGCGCTCTCGACGCCAACATCTATTCCACCTTTACCGACGGACACCACCGCGTGTCGTTCGATAAGGTGGTGGAGACCATGAAGGAAACTGGCAAGGATCTTCCTTCCTTATACAAGGAGACCTCTCAAGGCGGTCTTGCACGTGATTATGAACAAATGAAATAAAACTAAAAGAATATGAAGAAATTTGCTGTTATTCTGGCCGGTTGCGGCCATAAAGACGGTGCCGAGATCAATGAGGCCGTCAGTTTGTTGCTCGCCATCTCTCAACATCATTGTGAATACCAATGTTTTGCCCCCGATCGTCCGCAGGCGGAGGTGATCGACCATGTCACTGGCAACAAGGTGGCTAGTGCCAAGCGTAACATCATGACGGAGGCTGCCCGTATCGCCCGTGGCAACATCCTGCCTATTGATCAGTTCAAAGCGGAGGATTATGACGCTTTATTCTTCCCTGGTGGCTTTGGTGCAGCCAAGAACCTCTGTGACTATGCTTTCAAAGGTGTCGCCATGGAGGTGCAACCCGACGTTACCCGAGTTATTTTGGAGATGCATGAGGCCAAGAAGCCTATCGGAGCCATGTGTATCGCTCCCGTGATGTTGGCTCGTCTGATTCCTGGCGTGTGTGTCACGTTGGGTGCTGAAGGTTCGGATGTCGCCGATCATGTCAGGGCATGGGGTGCCGAACATGTGCAGACCGAGCATGGCGATGTGTGTGCTGATAATGAGGAACTAGTATTCACCACGCCAGCCTTCATGCTGGATGCCACGTTGAAAGACGTCTATGATGGCGCTTACAACATGGTGGATGCGGTGGTGGATTTCCTTGATGGGAAATAATCAGATTTTATCGCCGTAGGCGAGATCTCCGGCGTCACCCAAGCCTGGAACGATATATTTGTGCTCGTTCAACACCGGGTCGATGGCGGCGCACCATAAGGTGACGTTGTCCAAGGGCTTGAATAGCTTCAAGATGTTATCGACGCCTGCTTGTGCGGCAATCACGCAGCAGAGGTGAAGTTGCTTTGGGATGCCTTTGGTGCATAGTGCCTCGTAAGCCAGTTGCAGACTACCTCCTGTAGCCAGCATCGGGTCGGCGATGATCAAAGTTTTATCAGTTAGGTCCGGTGCAGCGAGGTATTCCACCTTGATGCCCACCTCCTCATGCTTTTCATCCATGTAATAGCGATAGGCCGAGACAAAGGCGTTGCCTGCGTGGTCGAAAACATCTAGGAAACCTTGGTGGAAGGGTAGTCCGGCGCGGAACACGGTGGCCAGCACAATCGCATCGTCGTGGGTGTTGACTTTGGCCATGGATAAAGGCGTCTGGATCTCCTTCTCAGAATAGGAGAGGGTCTTGCTGACCTCGTAGGCCATCAACTGGCCAATACGTTGAAGGTTGTGACGGAAGGTGTTGCGGTCGTTTTGGATGCGGACATCTCTCAGCTCGGCCACATATTGATTGATGATGCTGTTGCTTTCGGCGAAGTTGATGATTTTCATAGTCTAAAGCCCTCACCCCCGGCCCCTCTCCCAAAAGGAGAGGGGAGGGTTTGGGTCGTTTTTTTCCCTCATCCCAAAAAGATTTTTGTCCAATCTTCTCCCCTCTCCTCGAGGAGAGGGGCTGGGGGTGAGGTTCTTGTTTCTACCAAGCGAAGAGCGGATAGTCCTTCATCATCTTGTTGACCTCAGCCTTGACGGCGTTGATCTTGGCATCGGGAGCGGTCTTGGCGACCGGGTCGATGGCGCTGATGACGTCATCGATCATCTCGACGATGATAGGCATCTTGTCTTCCTTCAGACCGCGGGTGGTGATGGCGGGAGTGCCGACACGCAGACCAGAAGTGAGGAACGGTGAACGGCTGTCGAACGGCACCATGTTCTTGTTGACGGTGATGTCGGCCAGCACGAGGGTGTTCTCCACCATCTTACCGGTGATCTCCGGGAACTTGCCGCGGAGGTCGATCAGCATGGAGTGGTTGTCGGTACCACCGCTGATGACTTGGTAGCCCTTGTCGATGAAGGCTTGGGCCATGACGGCGGCGTTCTTCTTCACCTGGAGGATGTACTCGAAGTACTCGTCGGAGAGGGCCTCGCCGAAGGCCACTGCCTTGGCAGCGATGACGTGCTCGAGCGGTCCGCCTTGGATGCCTGGGAACACGGCGCTGTTGAGCAATGCGCTCATCATCTTCACCTCACCCTTCGGGGTGGTACGACCTTGAGGATCCGGGAAGTCTTCGCCCATGAGGATCATGCCACCGCGAGGACCACGGAGGGTCTTGTGGGTGGTGGTGGTCACGATGTGGCAGTAGTCCAAAGGATCGTTGAGGATGCCTTTGGCAATCAGACCAGCGGGGTGGCTGATGTCGGCCATCAGGATGGCACCGACTTGGTCGGCGATGTCACGCATGCGGGCATAATCCCAGTCGCGGCTGTAAGCAGAAGCGCCAGCCACGATGAGTTTCGGCTTGCATTCGAGGGCAATCTTCTCCATCTCGTCGTAATCGACACGACCGGTCTCCTTGCTGACGTGGTAGGCCACGGGCTTGTAAAGCATACCGGAGGCGTTCACCGGGCTGCCGTGTGAGAGGTGGCCACCGTGTGACAGGTCGAGGCCCATGAAGGTGTCACCAGGTTGCAGAATGGCCTGCATCACAGCCATGTTGGCTTGGGCGCCTGAGTGAGGCTGGACGTTAGCGAAGTTGGCATCGAACAACTCGCAAGCGCGGTCAATGGCCAGCTGCTCGCTTTGGTCAACGATTTGGCAACCGCCATAATAACGCTTTCCAGGATAACCCTCAGCGTATTTGTTGGTCATGACAGAACCCATGGCTTCCAACACTTGTTCGCTGACAAAGTTTTCCGAAGCGATGAGCTCGATTCCGTGCATCTGACGCTCTTTCTCTTGGCGTATCAGATCAAAGATTTTCTCGTCTCTTTTCATTATTTGATATTTAAAGTTTTAAAATTTATAGATTCTAAAATTACTCCTCACTCCTAACTCCTCACTCCTCATTCGGATCAAATTCGTCCGACCATTCCTCGGTCTTCACCAGTTCTCCGTCAACCCACTCGTATTTCTCGTAAGTTCGGTATTGCACACCATCCATCCATTCGCGGTAGTTGCTGGTGATGCTTTGGTCAGACATCCAAGGATTGAAGATGTTGCTGTAGTTGGGGACGTTGACAAAAGCGCCTTGTTCCTTGTTCCATACAAACCCTTCGTAGGAGACGTTTCCATAGCCGTCCCACACACCTAGGCAGATCTGCAGATCTGGGATCCCGTCGAAATTGATGTCCTCTTCTTCGATCCTTCCGCCTCCATTCTCTGGGAAAAAGTCAGGTTCCATGGGATAGGAAAGCACGAAAGCCACGGAATCGACGGTCCCGTCAGCGGTGGTATAGAGGAGGGTGGCCTCGTCGGTTTCACCATATTCATTGAGCGTTCCATAGTGGATCTCTCCCCATTGGATACCTTCACGTTGGGGGATGTTTTTTGAAGTCTTGTCTTGCTTTGTCGTCGGTTTTTCTCCGCAGGAAGCCAACAAAAGCAGGGAAGCGATGAGGAGGAAATAGAGGTGTTTCATACATCGGCGCATAATTGGTGCAAAGATGCGAAATATTTACGAGGTACGAAAACAATTCTCGTTTTTTATCCTTCCCTGTTTCATTTTTTTCTTTTCATTTCGTCATATCTGGTATATTTATTGTAATTTTGAACCTTGTTGTAAAATCCAATCAAATACTAACCATAAAAACTTAGCATGATGAAAAAAGCTATCTTACTCGGTGTTTTGGCTTTCTTTGCTATTAATGTAATCACCATTCAAACGGCTATCGCTCAAGCAGAAAAACCAAAAAAAACAGTATCATCTCATCCAAGAGAAGCAGTATCTTCTCATTCAAATCCAAACCTTGAAAAGGCCAGGGGGATTCTATCCACCATGACCAAAGAAGAACGCAAGGTAAAATGGGAGAAACTGAGTAAAGTATCACCAGAATTGCGCACAACATTGGACCAATGTATGCTTGATTTGTTGAATGAAGAATTTGGAGTTTATCGCCCTGCCCTTGGTAATGGCAGAGTTAAGGCTAAACAAGATAATGCGCTGGAAGCACAAGTCGAGCAACAATTGGCCCAGATGAGCCCGGTCGAACGCCAAAATCTTTGGAGGTCGTTGACGAATAAATCAAAAAGACGCAATGTTTCACTGACAGAAAAAGAAAGAATCATGCTTCGATTGCTGAACAAGGAGTTCAAGAAATAGCGGATTCTTTTTGTGAACCTCAAAAAGGCTGGAAGTGATTCCGGCTTTTTTTGTATATTTGCTTCAGCAATCTCATTTAATACCATGATAACTCCAAGGTCCTATACAAGAGGGAGCATCCTTCTTTCGGTTTTGCTTCTTCTCGCTCTTATCGCTTGTCAGCCGAAAAGCACAAACAAACGGGAGGCCATCGATTATTCCGACACCCTCTACTGGTACGCGCGTGGTCCCTTCTCCGCTCCCTTTGGAGCGGAGCCAGGGGAGCGGCCTGGGAAGCCAGCCGACCTCTTCTATGTCTATCCCACCGTAAGCACCATCGCTTTTGCCGACAACGACGCCTCTTGGTTTGCCGACATCACCTTGCCCGAAGTGCGGGAGGAAGCCAACGGCAACCAGCGGTTCAACAAGATGCTTTATGGCGAGTACAATTTCTATGCGCCCTATTACCGTCAGATGATCTTCGAGGCGTACCAGCAGCCGGCCGACACCCTGGCGAAGCTGGCCCAGTTTGCCGCTGCCGATGTCAACGACGCCTTCCAGTATTACATGGCCCATTTCAACCAGGGTCGTCCCTTCTTCCTGATGGGCCACAGCCAAGGCTCGCAGATGCTCATCGAATTGCTGAAGCATGGCATGACCGACGCGCAGCGAAAACAGATGGTGGCCGCCTATTGCATCGGCTATCATGTCACAGCGGAGGAATTGGCCGCCTATCCCGAAGCCCTGAAGCCCGCCACGGACAGCTTGATGCCGGGCTTGGTCATCTTCAACTCGGTGACGGATACGTCGGCGATCGGCATGGTGTCGAAAGGCGATGTGGTCGGCATCAATCCCACCACTTGGTCGATGGCAACCGACACGGTTCCTGCTGACTACCATCTAGGCATGGCCAAATACAACGATGCCCGCGACAGCGTGTTGATCGTTCCTTGCCCGACCAGAACCTTCCTGTATGAGCATACCACCGTCTGCCCCGACCTTGATCCCAAGATGGTCTTCATCCCTGCCTATGAGGCGATGTTCCCAAAAGGCAACCTCCATTTCGCCGACTCTTGGCTCTTTGGCGGCAACGTGGTGGAAAACATGCGAATCCGGTTAAAATATTGGAATAAATAACGCGTACTCAGGTCGGCAATCCCAATATCTTTTCCGCCACTTGGAACGAAAAAAAAGAATTTATTATTTTTGCGCCCAAATTAATCTAGCATTCGATGAAGAATTTTGTTGAAGAACTCCGCTGGCGCGGAATGCTGGCACAGATGATGCCAGGAACGGAAGAACTCCTCCAGAAAGAAATGGTAACGGCTTACCTCGGCACCGACCCAACTGCCGATTCATTACATATTGGTCACCTTTGTGGTATCATGATGCTTCGCCATCTGCAACGCTGTGGCCACAAGCCCATCATCTTGGTGGGTGGTGCCACTGGCATGATCGGCGACCCATCAGGCAAGAGCCAAGAACGAAACCTGCTCAACGAAGAGACCTTGCGTCACAACCAGGAATGCATCAAGAAGCAAGTGGCCAAGTTTTTGGACTTCGAGTCGAAAGAGCCGAACGCTGCCGAGATGGTGAACAACTACGACTGGATGAAGGACTTCACTTTCCTCGACTTCGCTCGTGAAGTGGGTAAGCATATCACCGTCAACTACATGATGGCCAAGGACAGCGTGCAGCAGCGCCTCAACGGCACCGCCCGCGACGGACTGAGCTTCACCGAGTTCACCTATCAGCTGCTCCAAGGCTATGACTTCCTCTGGCTCTACCAGCACAAGCACTGCAAGCTGCAATTGGGTGGCAATGACCAGTGGGGCAATATCACCACAGGTACCGAGCTGATCCGTCGTACGTTGGGCTTCGAGAACGAGGCTTTTGCCTTGACTTGCCCCTTGATCACCAAGGCCGACGGCAAGAAGTTCGGCAAGACCGAGAGCGGCAACATCTGGCTCGACCCGAAACGCACCACGCCTTACAAGTTCTACCAATTCTGGCTCAACGTCAGCGACGAGGATGCCGAGAAGTACATCAAGATCTTCACCTCGTTGGAGAAAGAGACTATCGACGCCCTGATCGAAGAGCACAAGCAGGATCCTGGTCGTCGCGTGTTGCAAAAGCGCCTGGCCGAAGAAGTCACGGTGATGGTGCACTCGCAGGAAGCCCTCGACGCCGCCATCGAAGCCTCCAACATCCTCTTCGGAAAAGCCACCAAAGATGCATTGGTGAAGCTCGACGAGCAGACCTTCCTCGATATTTTCGAAGGCGTTCCGCAGGAGCATGTCAACCGTGCCGATCTTGAAGCCGGCATCCCGATTGTCGATTTCATGGCGGTCAACACCCAGATCTTCCCCTCCAAGGGCGAAGCTCGCAAGATGACCCAAGCCAATGGCGTGAGCATCAACAAGGACAAGGTTACCTTGGACAAGGTGATGAATGCCGACGACCTCATCGACGGTAAATACATTCTTGTGCAAAAGGGAAAGAAGAATTATTATTTGGTCGTGGTGGAGTAAGTGCATTTCAACGGCTTTTTTCACCATTTCGTTTCAAAGATACATCCTCATTAAGCAAGAAGGATGTATCTTTGCATTATGATCAAACACAATAAGAAACCGACATTTCTTTCGCTGAGGACGATTCTGTTGCTCTCACTGGGTATCAGCGTGGGCTTTCATGTCATTTTCACGATCTCCGCTTTCTTCGGCGACACTTTGTTTTTCCCGGAAGTTAAACAAAACATGCAGCGACACGTTCATTTCGGTAGAATCTTGTTGTTTACCGCGATGAATTTCATCCTGGTGTTTGTGCTTTTCCTTTATAATAGGAAAATGTTTACGATTGACTTTAAAAAACGCTGGAGGAAGGTGCTTTTCATAATCTTAGGCTCCATGCTGATCACCGCAGCCATCAGCTTGTGTTTCACCATGGCAGTCCTGTTTTCAAAGCCCCACCAACCCGATCCCGACATGATGGCCCGCATCATTCGCGACGGCATGGTGCGCGACTTCTCCTTCATGGTAGTGGTGTTGCTGTTGACAAAATTGCTTCATACCTTGTATGAAAGGAACAACATCGCAGTGGAGAATGAGGCTTTGCGGGCGGAAAACGTCATCACCCACTACGAAGCTTTGAAGAGCCAGATGGATCCTCATTTTATGTTCAACTCGCTGAATACATTACAGTCAATCATCGGTACCGATGCAGAGAAAGCTCAGCACTATGTGCAGGAATTATCTCAGGTGCTTCGGGCAACACTGCAGAACAAAGAAGTGGTCACCTTGGAACAGGAGTTGCAGGGCGTGCAGGCTTATTGCAACCTGATGCAGATCCGTTATGGCGACAACCTGCGTTTCGACTTCCAAATCGACTCGAAATACCACTCTTTCCTGCTTCTCCCATTGTCACTTCAAGGTCTGGTGGAGAATGCCATCAAACATAACGTCATCAGCGGGAAACAACCGCTGTTAGTGAGCATCGTGACCACGGAAGAGCCTTCCTTGAAAGTTTCGAACCCCATCCAGCCTAAGATCATGGAAGAGACAGGCAACGGCATCGGGCTGGCCAACCTCTCGGAACGCTATCAGTTGAAGTGGAATAGGAATGTGGAAATTGTCAACGACGGAACCACTTTCGAGGTGGTACTGCCGCTTATCGAACCCAACGCATAAAGCCATGAAAGCTATCATTATTGAAGACGAAAGTGTTGCCGCACAGGCGCTTCAGTCGCTGATTCAGGAGATAGACCCTGAGATTGAGATCGTTACCATTCTTCAAACCATCGAGGAAACTGTCGAATGGTTTGAGGAGCAGCCGCAGCCAGATTTGGTTTTCATGGACATCCATCTTGCCGATGGCTCCTCATTTGCCATCTTCGATAAAGTGAGCATTAGCTGTCCGATCATCTTCACCACCGCTTACGACGAGTACGCCCTCAAGGCCTTTGAGGTCAACAGCATCGACTACCTGCTGAAACCCATCAATAAGGTGGATTTGGAGCGTGCATTGAATAAATTTCAACATCTAACCGCTGCGGCCAAAGAGCAGGAAAAGACTTCATTGGAGAGCTTGCTGGCTCAAATGGGTGGTGCAAAAAAGAAATACAAGACCTGCTTCCTGATTCCAGAACGGGATAAGCTCATTCCTTTGGCTACCAGCAGCATCGCCTACATTTATATCGATACCAAAACGGTGAAGGCCATTTCAATGGACAACCACACCTACTATCTCAACCAAACGCTTGATGACATCATGGCGCAACTCGATCCGGAGTTCTTTTTCCGTGCCAACCGGCAGTTCATCATTTCGCGTCAGGCCGTGAAGGATCTTTCGGTTTGGTTCGGCAACAAGTTGGCGGTCAACCTTAGTGTTCCCGTTCCTGAGAAGATCATTGTTAGCAAGGCAAGGGTAGGGGAGTTCAAGACCTGGTTTGCGGAATAGTTCTTATTGTTTCGCCACCTTTTTCACGCAGCGTTTCCCGTTATTGTCGGTGACATTGACGAAGTATATCCCAGCGGGTTGACTGCTAAGGTCAATGGTTGTTTTGCCTTTGCTGGCCTCAAGATTAATGATACATTGCCCCAAACTGTTATATGCTTCAACATGGCTTATGTTTTCGCTGGTAAGGGAGCAGGAACCCGTAGTGGGATTGGGGTAGATGCCAATGTTTGAAAGATCAGACGTGTCTTCTGAAGTGCTCCAATCCAGGCTTGTTTGACCCACATGGAAGGGGTAGTTGGGAATTGTGCAGAAATAAGATTCGTAAAAGGTGATGATTCCTATGTCATAACCAAAGTCTGGAACCCAATCGCCTGCATCGACGCGGTATGAAAGCCACCCATAGCAATAGCTGCCGTCAGGTAGTTCTTTTCTCAGTGCCGTATGAAAATCTTCGTGAATAGCTCCTTGTGTTTCATATTCATGATACTGATGCTTTAACCAATCAGTTAAGTCAGGAATGAAATCTCCGTAATTGGATCTGAGGCTAAAACTCCAACCATGATCATTAAGATCGCCTCCAGTGGTTACAACGAAAGCGGGGGATCCCATGTGATCGCCGATTCTTGTTTGAAACGATATGTCACCTCCAATGGAGTCTAGGTCAAAGTTAAACATTCGTATTTCTGCTTGTTCTCCATGATAATCGACGTGGATGATGGCATTCTCTTGAGCAAGGGTTACGCAAGAATAGAACAATGCGATAATGAGAAATAGTATTCTTGTTTTCATGGTTTGGGTGATTTTGTTTGACGGTTCTTTTTTGCTATAGTGTTGGACCTCGATTCTTCTTCCCAGCAGGGACAAGGATGGGCGATTAATGCCTATTGTGTCCCTGCGGGAATCTCCATCTCACCATTCATCGTGATGGTTTCCGCCCGGAGCGTCTTGTTCAGGGTTGTTGGCATAATGATAGATCCATTGAGTGGAGAAAAGGACAAGGAGCGCTTCATGGTTTGGATTGTGTCCAGTTGCAAAGGGTTCGTTATAACCACATCTTTACCGCAGTCTGTGTTAAGGTGAAATACCCTAATGTAGTCGATCATCATGGTGTCTCCTTCAAAGGCGATTGGGGCGGCTGAGGAATCCCATGGATGCACGAGTGACCAGTTGTCTAAAGAGTAGTTTGCTTTTAGTGTCATGGGCCAATACGGAATGTTCTCGGATTCGTTTAATTCATAACCGCTCTTTTGAACTTGTTGAAGACTATAGGCATCACCGTTTTTTTTTATCGTTCATCAATAGGGAGAAATCACCCTTATCGTCACTAATCACATGATTGTGGTAACCTTGAAAGAGGATGACGACCCCTTCCAAGGGTTGTCCGGCCTTTTCAGGCCTTCCTAGTGTTTTTACATAACCTCTCTGTGTTTGTGCGAGGCTCATGAAAGCAATAAAGCACAATGGCAATGCGATAAACAGTCTTTTCATGATGATTGATTTGAAGTGTCGTTGACGAGTTTTTGGCAAATATACCGTTTTTAACTAAGAAAGCATTACTTTTGCAATTAAATTCTTAGACAATGAAAATCGTATTCCTTGAACCGCTGGGCTTGAAAACCAGCATTATTGAAGAAGCCTGTGCTGGACTGAAGCAGCAAGGCTATGAAGTAGTCATCTACCCCGATCGTAACGAAAATCTCGACGAGCTGATTCGCCGTGCGCAAGACGCGGAAGTCGTCATCGAAAGCAACATCCCGCTGCGGAAGAACTTCCTCGATGCCTGTCCTAAGTTGAAGATGCTGTCCATTGCTTTCACGGGATTGGATCATATCGACATGGAGGAATGCCAACGTCGGGGCATCATCGTGAAGAATGCCGCAGGCTATTCCACGGAGGCCGTCGCAGAACTGGCCATCGCCATGATGATCGACGTGTATCGTAAGGTGCTGGAGAACGACCGCATCACTCGTGAATGCCAGCGCAAAGGCATCATGCCAGGCCGTGAGATCGGTGGAAAGACCGTAGGCATCATTGGCATGGGCAACATCGGTCAACGTGTGGCCAAGCTGCTGAATGCCTTCGGCTGCAAGGTGTTGGCTTGGAACCGCACGCCAATGACCGTGGAAGGTGTAACGTTCGTGGATAAGGAAACCCTTTTGAAGGAATCGGATATCGTCACCCTGCATATCGCCTTAAACAACGAGACCCGTGACTTTATCACTGCCTCGGAGCTGAAGTTGATGAAGCCTTCCGCCATCCTTATTAATACCGCACGCGGACCCATCGTCAATGAACAAGCGTTCGCCGATGCGTTGAAGTCGGGTTGGATCGCCGGTGCCGCCACCGATGTGTATGGCACCGAGCCGCCTTTGAAGCAGGACAACCCCTTGTTTGATGCGCCTAATCTTGTGATGTTGCCTCACATCGGCTTTGCCACCGAGGAAGCCTTTGTGCTCAGATTAGGAATTGTGATTAAGAATATAGAAGACAGAAGTCAGAAGACGGAATGTTCTTCTTACTGATGTGTATTCCCATTCAGTGTCTCGATGAACTGGCAGGCGGCGCTCTTCACGTTGTTGAAGTCGTTGCCCAGCGAGCTGGAGCAGTCGAGGACCAACATGACCAAGGCGCTCTTGAACTCTTCTTGTACCACCGTATTGCCCGATGGAGTGAACTCGCTGTTGTTGGTCCAGCTGTGGATGGCCTCATCCCACTTCCATTGCTTGGTGTTGGTGGTATAGACCTGAACGCCGTCTTCTGTCAGCAAGTCACTGAAGGTAAATACGGAGAAGATGCCTTCGGTAGCAGGATAAATCACAGAGCCGCAGTCCCGAAGTCCCACATAGACGATGTCGGTGAAGATGTCTCTGCCGTTTTCATTGTCGAAGATACCTTCGATATACCTTTGTGAGTCTTCTGCATTGGTGACGTTGTCGAAGGTGAAGCGAATCTTGGTGCCTGGGTCAGGAGCCGGGGTCTTCAGTGTGACATCCCAAGTAGCGCTTTGATGGTACAGATCCTGAGCGATGTCAGAGAAGATCTGACTCACTTGAGCCATGTTGTCCACCAAAAACACGTTGTGACGCGGATCGCTCGAGAGTTTCTCAAGATTCTGTCTGAACTGTGCCTCATTGCTTACGTCGGCTCCTTTCACTCCGATGGAATAGGCAGAGATCGGCACTCTGTCGATGCCTACAAATCCGTTTCTGATGCGGTTGCTGACACCGATCAGGTAGTCTTCGCCGGAGTTGTAGTTTGGATTCAGCTTGTAGGATCCTTGGTCGAGGCCATCGGTGAAGGTGATGATGGAGACATTGATAAGGTCCTCAGGAGGGGTGATGGCTTCGATCTTGTCGAGTGCGGTGTTGACCGCATGATACAGGATGGTGCCGTTCTCCATGGTGAGGCCGTTGATAAAGTCTTTCATCTCCTGTTTGGAGTTGTTATTGAGCAAGGTGAGCTTCTTGGAGTGGATGTCGTCGTTGAAGCCGATGACGCCGATGTAAAGGCCTTGCTTGCTAGTGTCGGGTTTGTCTTTGAAGCAGCTGGTCAGCAAGGTGGAGGTCAGCAGCAGAGCGGTCATTAAAACCAAAATTCTTTTCATGGTATGAGTTTGTTAGTTTTGTTTCGTTATTACAAAACGCAAAGATAGCAAAAATATTTCAATCCTTTTTTGTGCGTGAGTCTTTTATATATAGGTTCATCTCGTCTTGTATAACCTTGGCAAGTTCCTTCTTCGGCAATAATAGTTGATAGTCGGCTACGCCTATGGGTTTTGTCACGCCTTCAAGAGCAAGTTCAACATCCACATGGTCTTTCTCGGCGCAGAGGATGATGCCGATGGATGGGTTCTCATCTTTGCGACGTTCTGATCGATCAAGCATTGAGAGATAGTAGTTCATTTTCCCGATATATTCCGGTTTGAATTTTCCAATTTTCAACTCAAAAGCCACAAGACACTTTAATACACGATGGAAAAATAACAAATCAACGCGACCTTCTCTTCCTTTGTATGTGATTGTATATTGGTTTCCAATGAATGTAAACCCATTGCCAAGTTCAAGCAGGAATAGTTTAATCTTTTCCACAAGACGCCGTTCCAACTCCAGCTCTGCGATGGGTTCTGTCACACCGAGAAAACCAAGGTTAAACCCACTGCCAAACACTTCGTTTGCATACATTGCTTGTGGGGCAGACAAGGCCTCTGCAAAATTGTTGTCAATAGTATTTGGTTGATGGGTGAGGTGCATTTCCATCTTGATAGCGTTAAGCAGCAGGTCGCGGGTCCAACCTTTGGTGACGGCCTCGGTGGCGTAATAAAGAATGGCACTGTCGTCTTCATCAAACTTGCTCATAAGTCTAAGAATATGTCCCCATGGCAAAACTGCGACAGCCTGTCGCAGTTTTTCATCCCTGTTACAAAAACGCAAGTAAAACTTTTTCATGTCCCATAGATTACGGGGAGAAAATCCTATTTTGGGATAGTGTTGTTTCAAATCAATCGAAAGACGTTCTATTACTCCATCTCCATGTTTACCTTCTATCTTGCGTTCATAAAGCAGTTTGCCCATATTCCAATACGCCATGTTAGATGTGGTATTTACCCCTCGAGCGATAACATTTCGTGCATTATCAAAAACTGCGACAGCCTGTCGCAGTATTTCATTGTAATCGGATTCCTCAACGTGCTGTATTTCTGCCGTCATCGACTATTTTGCTTTTAATTAAAACGTATTTGTTGTGTTTATGATAGCAAAAATACATAATATTTTTTAAATACGCAATAATAATGATGAAAAAATAGCGCACCGTTTAATAATATGCCTCCGTAATCTTCCCTTTTTAGGGAAGGGTATAAATACAATTTTGCGGAAACAATTATTCAATTTTCATGATTGCGGCTGCCGTGGTACGACAGCCCTACAGCCCTATGGGACAAATTCACCCCTGGGCTGTAGGGCTGTCACATTGTGGCAGAAGAAAAAATAGCGCATTCAGATTCGAACACACTGATGTATAAATAGCATAGGGATTTACCCTTCGTTTAGTGTAATAACAACATTTTGAAACGATTCAAAAAATGTCTTTGTTATCCATAAAATTCATTGTATGGGTTCTGTTCCTAGAACGCCATCAAACAAATACCTGTCAAGGTATCCAAGTATTCTATTTGATTCTCCAAGTCCACCACAACATTCAGGTTCTCTACAAATAGTGATAATTGATGCGTTCGCAATTAGTTGTTGAATATAATGCCTATGTTGAAAATCATCCTTTGGCCAGAATTCCTCACGGAAAAAATACTCTGGCCAAGCATATGTTGTATCTTTATACTCTGTTGTAAAACAATCTAAGTCAAAATCTAAAACATATGGATGTTGTGGTCGAAGTAAACTCTGTCCATACCTAAATCCAAAAATCTCACGAACTGTTTGATAAAATGGATACTTAACAATCGAATCTCCAATCACTCCACGGCTACCAAACTCCCACTTTAGATGGTTTATACTGAACCCTTTATGTACTACATTTGTTGCTGTTTGATATGAATTATTATCCCAGTCTTGAATATTGTTATTCTCTACATTGCCAATGCACACAACATTATTGATAATACCTAATTCCATTCCAGCTGTCACCCAATCATCATCTAATGCACTCAAATCAAATTCAACTAACGACCAGAAATCACGACTTTTCATTTCAAGTATGTTATCAATTCCATATTTTGATAATCGTACATCAGTGTAACAAGCATCATCGTGATGGTCAAAAAAGATAATATTTGGGGTTTTTCCATTAAAAATATTGAGTTTCATGGCCTCGAAGATTACATTTAAAATCCAACGATGGTCATCATAAAGGACAATGTGTTTGCCTCTATAATTATATGTATTGATATTAATATGCCACGAAAGTTGACCTATGTCTGCTATTTTATTCATCTATAAATATGTTTTTATACTATGCAATTCACTCACTTTCATCAAGTAATACTATCACTCAGTCTAAATAATATGTCTTCCTTACACCGTCAAGTACACCGTCATATGATTTATTATTTTGACGCCATTCAATCAATTCAAACGTAGCGGGTACTATGACAATGCGACCAACAGCATCAATAATACCATATTTATCATCCTTAATAAACCTTACGTATTTATGAAAAGAGAAACTGCCCCATGTGTATATTTCTATTTTATCAGCATAATCACGAGGAAGAATTGTTTTTTTGTCGGATTTAGGTGTGATTCTAATAATCCATATTATTGACAATACAATAAGTATCAATGCAGGTAAAATAAACACAAATAAAACCTGCATTCTAAACTTTGAAACCGCCATTTCTTCTGCTTTATAGTAGTATTTGACATAATCATATGGAACTGAAACAACTGGTAGTGTTTCTCTTTCCATTTCACGATGATATTGTAAGCGGAGCTCAACAGGCAATTCATACCAAGGCTTGTCATCATCAATGCCCCATTCTTTATATAATCGTTTAATTACTTTTTCTCTTCTTTCTTTGTCAACAAGACCATATTTCTCATTGTATAACGCCTCCCATTCTGATTTATACATAGAAAAATTAGGGTCATCTCTTTCTAAATCCACAAAAACATCAACAATTCCCAAAGGCTCATCCGCACTTGCCACAAACCCACTGAAATAAGGATAACTACTCGAGTGACCAGATTCACTAACTTTTCTTTCAATAATACAACTCCAAATAATTCCGTAACACAAGAAAAACAAGCCAATAACTAAAAGAACAGTTTGTATTATCCTTGCTCCAATAGGCTTTACCCATTGCATATTATCAGTTGCTTGCCAAGCATCCTTTTCGCCATCTATTAACTGAACTCGAATAGAGTTGCTATCATCAACTTTCTCATCGTGTACAATGGGGGTATTCTCTAAAACTTTTTTTCCACATCGTGTACAGAAGATGCTGTCATCAGCTATTTCAGTTCCACAATACTTACAAAACATATATTGATTGTTAGAATTAAAATCTGGGCAGTCCTTTCGAACTGCCCAGATTGAATTAGAGAATTTGGAATTACTTCCCTTCGCTCAGCTTCTTGTAGCCTTCGTAGCGGAGCTTTGCGAATTGTTCGGTCTTGGCGAACAGTTCCTTGGCTTCCTCGGGGAAGGTCTTCAGCAGCGAGTTGTAACGGACTTCACCCATGATGAACTTCTGGAAGTCGGCCCAGTTGGGTTCCTTGGAATCCAAGTGGAAGCCGTTCTTGCCTTCCTCTTCCTCGGCGGGGTTGAAGCGCCAGAGGTGCCAGTAACCGCAATCGACGGCGAGCTTCTCTTCCATCTGGGAGTGACCCATGCCGATCTTGATGCCGTGGTTGATGCAAGGAGCGTAGCAGATCACCAGTGATGGGCCGGGATAAGCCTCAGCTTCCTTGATGGCCTTGAAGTACTGGGCCTGTGAAGCACCCATGGCAACCTGAGCCACATAGACGTAGCCGTAGCTCTTGGCGATCATGCCGAGGTCTTTCTTGCGGACCTTCTTACCAGAGGCAGCGAACTTGGCGACAGCACCAGCCGGGGTAGCCTTTGAAGACTGACCACCCGTGTTGGAGTAAACCTCGGTGTCGAGGACGAGGACGTTGACGTCTTCGCCGCTGGCCAGCACGTGGTCGAGACCACCGAAGCCGATGTCGTAAGCCCAACCGTCACCACCGAAGATCCACTGGCTCTTCTTGGCGAGGAAGTCCTTGTTGTCCAACAGTTCTTTCTCGAGCTCGCAGCCGTGGCAGATGCAGATCTCGCGACCGGCCTTCTTGGCCTTCTTGGCCTCTTCGAGTTTCTGAGCAGCTACTTCCTTACCGTAGATCTCCTGGGCTTTCTTGGAGCCGAAGAAGTCGATGCATCCGTCGATGGAAAGGATGGCCTTCTCGAGGGCGGCAACGAATTCGTCGGTAGCCTTGCGGTTGGCAACGGTGTCGTTGTAGGTATCCAACCATTTCTGGGTGGCTTCCTTCATCCAGTCGAACACGGTGGTGTTGATCAGCTCTTCAGCCTTCTTGCGGAGACCTTCGCGGATCTTGCGGGCACCCGTGGCCATACCAAGACCGTACTCGGCGTTGTCCTCGAACAGGGAGTTGGCCCATGCCACACCACGACCGCTGCGATAGTTCTTACAGTAAGGTGTTGCAGGAGCGGAGCCGCCGTAGATGGAGGAGCAACCGGTAGCGTTAGCCACCATCATGCTTTGACCAAACAGCTGGGTGATGGTCTTGATGTAAGGAGTCTCACCGCAGCCGGCGCAGGCACCCGAGAACTCGAACAGCGGTTGTGCGAACTGGCTGTTCTTCACGTTGGCGTATTTGTCGATGAGTTCGTCCTTGTAGGTGACCTTCTTCTGGCCGTATTCCCAATTCTTGGCTTCGTCGAGTTGCGTTTCCAACGGTTTCATCACCAAAGCTTTTTCCTTGGCGGGGCACACGTCGGCGCAGTTGCCGCAACCGGTGCAGTCCAACACGGAGACTTGCATTCTGAAATGCATGCCAGTCATTTCCTTCGGCATCTTCATGTCGATGGCGACCATGCCCTTCGGGGCCTTCTTTAGCTCGGCGTCGGTCATGACGACAGGACGAATGGCAGCGTGGGGGCACACCAGCGAGCATTGGTTGCACTGGATGCAGTTCTTGGAGTTCCACTCGGGAACGTGGGTGGCGACACCACGCTTCTCATAGGCGGTGGTGCCAGCCGGGAAGGTGCCGTCAACGATGTCCTTGAAAGCGCTCACCGGGAGGTCGTTACCGCACTGGGCGACCATCGGGCGCATCACCTTGTTGATGAACTCGGGATCGTTGTCGTTGTGTTCGAACACGAAGTCGGTGCTGCATTCGAGCTTGGCCCACGAAGCCGGGATGTCAACTTTTTGGATCTCACCACCGCGGTCAACGGCAGCGTAGTTCATGTTGACGATGTCCTCACCCTTCTTGCCGTAACTCTTCACGATGAACTTCTTCATTTGCTCGACGGCGAGGTCGTAAGGAATGACGCCAGAGATCTTAAAGAAGGCGCTCTGTAAGATGGTGTTGGTGCGGTTGCCCAAACCGATTTCATCAGCGATCTTGGTGGCATCGATGATGTACATGTTGATGTTGTTCAAGGCGAGATACTTCTTCACGAAATCGGGAAGATGCTTCTTGGTCTCAGCCACACTCCAAGGTGAGTTGTAGAGGAACGTGCCGTTCTTCTTCAGGCCGCGGAGGCAGTCGTACTTGCGCAGGTAGCTCGGGACGTGGACAGCCACGAAGTCGGGCGTGCCGACGAGGTAAGGAGCCAGGATGGGCTGGTCACCGAAACGCAGGTGCGAGCAGGTGTAGCCGCCGGATTTCTTGGAGTCGTAGTCGAAGTAGGCTTGGCTATACTTGTTGGTGTTGTCGCCGATGATCTTGATGGAGTTCTTGTTGGCACCCACGGTACCGTCAGCACCGAGGCCGTAGAACTTGGCTTCGAAGGTGCCCTTCGGCAGGATGGAGATCTCTTTGCCGACTTTGAGGGAACGGTGGGTGACGTCGTCCTTGATACCCACGGTGAACTGGTTCATCGGTTTGTCGGAAGCGAGGTTCTTGTAAACGGCCACGATTTGGGCGGGAGTGGTGTCTTTGGAGGACAGACCGTAGCGGCCGCCGATGATCATAGGCTTGTAGGGGCAGTTCTTGAAGGCTTCCACCACATCGAGGTAGAGCGGGTCGCCGTTGGCGCCGGGCTCCTTGGTGCGGTCGAGCACGCAGATGCGCTTCACGTGCTTCATCAGGCTCTCCGGCATGGCTTCCCTGAGGTACTTCACGCTGAAGGGACGATAGAGGTGCACGGTGACGAGACCGAGTTTCTTGCCAGCCTTGTTCTCCTTGTCGATAACGGTCTTGATGACGTCGTTGACGGAGCCCATGGCGATGATGACGTCAGTGGCATCAGGAGCACCGTAATACACGAACGGAGCATATTGACGACCCGTGATGCGGCTCATCTGCTTCATGTACTTGGCCACGATGTCGGGAAGGGCATCATAGTATTTGTTCTGCAACTCTCTGGTCTGGAAGTAGATGTCAGGGTTCTGGGCGGTACCGCGGGTTACGGGGTGCTCAGGATTCAGAGCGCGTTCACGGTATTCCTTCAGAGCCTTGTAGTTGACGAGTTTGCGGAGCTTTTCCATATCGGCAGCCTCGACCTTTTGGATCTCGTGGGAGGTGCGGAAGCCGTCGAAGAAGTGCACGAACGGCACGCGGCCTTCGATGGCGGCGAGGTGGGCGACAGGAGCCAGGTCCATGATTTCTTGGACGGAGCTGGTAGCCAGCATGGCGAAGCCGGTCTGACGGCAAGCCATCACGTCGGCATGGTCACCGAAGATGGACAGGGCCTGGGCAGCCAGGGAACGGGCGGAGACATGGAAGACACCCGGGAGCAACTCACCGGCGATCTTGTACATGTTGGGGATCATCAGCAACAAGCCTTGTGATGCGGTGTAGGTGGTGGTCAAGGCACCAGCCTGCAACGAACCGTGCACGGCACCAGAGGCGCCAGCTTCGGATTGCATTTCAACGACTTTGACGGTCTCGCCAAAGATGTTTTTCTGACCTTTAGCGGCCCATTCATCGATATACTCAGCCATCGGGGATGACGGGGTGATCGGATAGATGGCGGCCACTTCACTGAACATGTAAGCAACATGGGCAGCTGCCTGGTTGCCATCGCATGTCAAAAATTTCTTTTCTGCCATTTTTTAGTGTTTTGTTTGATTGTGAATTATGTGATTTTGTTCGTTTTCTAAAAGTGGGTGCAAAATTACACATTTAAAACCACTATTACAAGAAAAATAAATAAAGTGATTATTTTCGTCACGTTATTTAATTATTTTGTATTTTTGCCGGCTCAAAAATGCAAATAATCTTACAAATCAACATTTAAATTACTAAAAATGAAGAAATTATTCTTAATGATGGGTCTTGCTTGCCTCTTCATGGTGGCCTGCAACAATGCTCCTAAACAACAGGAACAGCCCAAAGAAGAACCTCAGCAGGAAGTTGCTGTCGCTGAAGAACATCACTGCCCCTTCTGCAGCCTGAAGGCTGAATATGCCAAGTGGGAAACCATGGAAGAAGCCGCTAGAGTTGAGCTGAACAACAAAGCCATCGCTCTCTTTGCCGAAATGGACGCCAAGATGGAAGAAATGAAGGCTGAAGGTAAGGAATGCTGCGAGAAAGCCGGTGAAGTGAAAGAAGCTTGCGAACAGAAGGTTGCCGAAGTGACCGAGGAAGTCAAGGCTGAATGCGAAGCCAAATGCGCCGAGATGAAAGCCAAGATGGACGCCGTCATGGAAAAGTGGGCCAACATTGCCAGCATGACCAACGATGAGCAGAAGGACCTCGTCCTCGAGCGTATCTCTGCCATGGGTATGGGCCAAGGCAAGTGTGACAGCCACGAAGGCGAAGAGCATCACTGCGGTGAAGCTAAATAATCGATTCTAGATTATTGAATGATTTAAAAGGCTGCCAATTGGCAGCCTTTTTTTATTTCCACTCAAACGTCTCGATCATCCGATCGATATCCTGCCGGATGTAATCAATCACCGGCTGCATGGAATCGTTGTTGGGGACGAAGTTGAAATACAAAGCCCCCCGGATGAAGTTGGCGGTGCTGTCGGTAAGGTAGAACTGCATCGGAGTGGCCACGCCCTTGCCATCCATCTCGATCAACATGC
>JAFXMK010000024.1 GCA_017530365.1 Bacteroidales bacterium | reverse complement strand
GAACAGGACAAACACAGTTGGAGCCAGCTTCAGCAGCAACATCCTCTCGGTCTCGCAATGGAGCACCTTGGAACAGCATGGTGCGGTCTTCCTTCCTGCCGCTGGCAACCGGTATGGGACTTCGGTCGATTACGTAGGTTCTTACGGCTTCTATTGGTCGGCGTCGTACTCCAGTAGTAGTGGCGCGTACAACATGGGCTTCGGCGATTCAGAACTGGGGCCGTCGTATAGCATCAGCCGATACTTCGGCCGATCGGTGCGTTTGGCTCGTTCGGCTCATGCCATTATCGTAACACCTAATCCCGCCGAGGGTGGCACGGTGAGTGGTGGAGGTGGTTATAATTCCGGCAGTACTTGCACGTTGACGGCAGTACCCAACCAGGGTTATGCTTTCGTGAATTGGACGGAGGACGGTGAAGAAGTATCCGTTGACACTACCTACAGCTTCACGGTGACGGGTGACCGGACTTTGGTGGCGAACTTTGCAGCAGCCACCCGGACCCAGACCGTCCAGCTGTCGGCTGGCTGGAACTGGTTCAGCACGTACCTGTCCGGCGAGCCCACGGAGTTGCTCCAGATGCTTGAGAACAGCCTTGGCAGTAACGGCATCGTGATCAAGAGCAATGCTGTCTCCACGGACTATTACGAAGACTATGGATGGTATGGCGACCTGGACGACCAGGGGTTGAAGAGCAGCCAGATGTACATGATCAAAACCAACGCCGCCTGCACGGTGGAGCTGGAAGGCGTGCCTGCCAATCCCGCCGAAGTCGGGATCACCATCCATCATGGCTGGAACTGGATCGGATTCCCGTGTGCTGAAGCGATGAGCGTCGCGGACGCCCTGGCTGGATTCCAAGCCGAAGATGGCGACATCCTGAAGAGCAGCGGGGCCTCCACGGACTATTACGAAGGCTTTGGGTGGTATGGCGAGCTGGAGACGATGGAGCCAGGCGAAGGTTTCATGTACTACTCCAACAGCCAAGCGACGAAGACGGTGTACTTCCAGACAGGAGCAAAAAAGAGCTTGACAGGAAGGAAAAACTAGTCTTCCTTCGCATGGCCAGTTTTTTTAGGAGAAAAAGCTCCTCTTTATGAAATAAAGTTGTATCTTTGCAGCCCGATTTGATCTCCGTGTCGGAATGGCTGAAAAGTCAGAAGATCAAGTTGGTAACAATAGTCAAACCTCCTCGGAAGGATCGTCCGGCATCCCGACGGGTACAAGTAAAAACAAAAATTACAAATGGCAGAAAACGAAAACATCATCAACGAAGCTCCCAAACAGAAACCTGTTCCGGATGAAAACTTCGATTGGAACACTTCTCACAAGAAATTTGACAACTACTCAGCCGACGAGCGCGCCAAGCTCGAGGACAAGTATGTCGCCACCATGAACCAAGTCGCTGACCACGAGGTCATCGAAGGTACCGTGGTTGCCAAGACCGACCGTGAGGTTGTTGTCAACATCGGCTTCAAATCTGATGGTGTTATTCCGATCGCGGAATTCCGCACCAATCCTAACCTCGCCGTGGGCGACAAAGTCGAAGTGTATGTCGAGAGCCAGGAAGGCTCCAACGGCCAGCTCGTCCTCTCCCACAAGAAGGCCCGCATCCTCAAGTCATGGGATCGCGTCAACGCAGCCTACGAAAGCGGCGAGATCGTCAACGGTTATGTCAAGAGCCGCACCAAGGGTGGTCTCATCGTCGATGTGTTCGGCATTGACTCCTTCCTGCCTGGCTCACAGATCGACGTCAAGCCGATCCGTGACTACGACGTGTTCGTTGACAGCGTGATGGAATTCAAAGTCGTGAAGATCAACCAAGAATACAAGAACGTGGTTGTGTCTCACAAAGCTCTTATCGAAGACGAACTCGAAGCTCAGAAAGCTGAGATCATCAGCAAGCTCGAGAAAGGTCAAGTCCTTGAAGGTGTCGTTAAGAACATCACCTCTTACGGTGTGTTCATCGACCTCGGCGGCGTTGACGGTCTCATCCACATCACTGACCTCTCATGGGGACGTATCAACCATCCCGAAGAGATCGTCAAGTTGGATGAAAAGATCAAGGTCGTTATCCTCGACTTCGACGACAACAAGAAACGTATTGCTCTCGGCCTGAAGCAGCTCACTCCTCATCCGTGGGATGCTCTCGATCCTAACCTCAAGGTTGGCGACGTCGTGAAGGGCAAGGTCGTTGTCATCGCCGACTACGGTGCGTTCGTTGAGATCGCTCCTGGCGTCGAAGGCCTCATCCACGTCTCCGAAATGTCATGGTCACAACACCTCCGCACCGCTCAGGACTTCCTGAAAGTCGGTGACGAAGTGGAGGCCAAGGTTCTCACCCTCGACCGTGAAGAGCGCAAGATGTCATTGGGCATGAAGCAGTTGATCCCGGATCCATGGGCTAACATCAGAGATCGTTACCCAGTTGGCTCCAAGCACACTGCCACTGTCCGTAACTTCACCAACTTCGGCATCTTCGTCGAACTCGAAGAAGGTGTCGATGGTCTCATCCACATCAGCGACCTCAGCTGGAGCAAGAAGATCAAGCATCCGGCTGAATTCACCAAGGTTGGCGAAAGCATCGACGTCGTCGTTCTCGACGTTGACGAAGAAAACCGCCGCTTGAGCCTCGGCCACAAACAACTCGAGGAGAATCCTTGGGAAGTGTTCGAGACAGTGTTCACCGTTGGCTCCGTCCACCAAGGCACCATCATCAGCGCTGCTGACAAGGGCGTCGTCGTCTCCCTGCCTTACGGCGTGGAAGGCTTCTGCCCGAACCGTTACCTGAAGAAGGAAGACGGCACCACCGCCAAGGTTGACGAAACCCTCGACTTCAAGGTCATCGAGTTCTCAAAGGAAAGCAAGAAGATCATCCTTGCCCACTCCAAGATCTATGAAGAGAAGGAAGCCGCTGTGAAGGACGCTGCCGACAAAGCCGCCGACAAGGCTGCCAAGCAGGCTAAGCGTGCCGTGAAGCAGATCAACGAAACGATCGAGCACAGCACTCTCGGCGACCTCGAGGTCCTCGCTGGCTTAAAGGAAAACCTTGAGAAGCAGGAAGCTGCCGCCAAGGATGAACCTAAAGCTGAATAATATCACTTATGTGATATGACGTCTCTGAAAGGAGGGCGACTCAGTCGCCCTCCTTTTTTTGTTTCTAAAAATCAAGGAATATCCTTATCTTTGCGCAAAGCAAAATATTAACAATTAAAACAAGAACGACATGAAACACACTATTACCACTTTACTTCTTTTCCTGCTGCTGACAATGGGGTGTGCAGCAAAAGCCCAACAGTGGAAAGAGCTTTACACGGGAGTTTCAGAGGACCTTTACGATGTCTGCTGCATTGATACAAACAAGGTTTTTGTATGTGGACGGAACGGCTTGATACTCAAAACTGAAGACGGAGGTAATAGTTGGCAGGAAAAGTATAGACAAGAGGGATGTGACTGGTATTCTATAAAGTTTCTTGACTCAGATATTGGATTTGTTTTGGGAGACGATGACAATAGTTATGACAACAACTACAAGCTATTAAAGACTACTAATGGAGGAGAAACATGGTTTGAATTGGGCAGTCCTTTCAACGCCCACAATAATCTTCCCTATTCTTGCGACCTGTTCATTGTTGATGCTGACACTTTATATGTTGCCTGTGACCAATTGATGAAAAGCACAGACGGAGGTGATAGTTTTTTTCAATTGGAAGTTGACAGGTTACATATTACTCGCAATTTATATTTTGAGGGGAATGTCGGTTACATCGTTTGGGGCATGCCTGGCGATTTTCAAGGTACTCATATTGCAAAAACTTTAAATTATGGTTTTTCTTGGGAAGAGATTCTGTCATTTAATTTGAATGAGGAAGGAATAAAGAAGGCCCTCTTTCATGACAAAGACCATGTTTCCATATACGGAGCTTTTGGTTATAATGAAAATGAGTTCTACTATGAATATGATGAAATTAGAACCGACGACGGATTTACAACTTATCGGCGGCTTCAAAATGAGAACCTACCAATAGGATTGGAACCTCAAATATCCGGTGTGTGTTTCTCTGACTTACTGCATGGAGTCATCGCGTATGATGTGAAAGAATTTGCGTATACTGGAGTTGTTTCTTATCAGACCGAAGATGGTGGTAATACTTGGCATGAACTAGAAGCATTGAGTGGTCCTATTAGTCGATCTGCCGCCATCAGTGGCTGTATGGACGTATATTATCTTGCTTTTGGGAATGGGCATGTCTATAAAATGGGAAAGACATACAGTGGCATTTTGGAAAATGAGCATGTTTTTGTGTTTCCCAATCCCGCTTCGGATGTGCTTTTTGTCTATGGAAAAGAAAATTGCGACATGATAATCTATGATGCTTCAGGAAGAGAGATGTTGCGACAAAAAATGAAGTGTAAAAACCTAATAGTTGACATAGGAGTTTTCCCTTCTGGGTTATACAATGTCGTAATAAAAGATAAGAACAGTGTTTCTTGCCAGAAAGTAATAAAGAAATAATCGTTTTTGTTTAAATATTTAGATAGTAAAGATAATGAAAAGTAGATTGATTACTATGCTCCCCAAGATAACCGAAAGGGGCAATGGATCCGCCAACACGGAAGAGCGCGAGGCGCGGGACTTCAAAGTGACGGTGATGCCCAACCCGGCCTCGTCGCAGGTGACCGTGGAATACACCCTGCCGGAGGGATCCACGCGAGCCACCCTCTCCGTTGTCAACACCCTCGGCGAGAAGATGACGGAACTCGGGCTGGAAGGCAACCGCGGCAGCAGGGTCGTTGACCTGCACGAACTGCCTGCCAGCGTCTATTTCTTCGTTGTCACGGACCAAAGCGGAAGGACAAGCTCCAGCAAGTTGATGATAATTAACCATTAAAACAAGAACAACATGAAACACACTGTTACAAAATTATTCCTTCTTTTCCTGCTGCTGACAATGGGGTGTGCAGCAAAAGCCCAACAGTGGAAAGAGCTTCACACGGGAGTTTCAGAGGACCTTTACGATGTCTGCTGCATTGATACAAACAAGGTTTTTGTATGTGGACGGAACGGCTTGATACTCAAAACTGAAGACGGAGGACAGACTTGGGACCGGAAAAACAGCAGCACAACGTCAAGCCTTTATTTGTTAAAATTTGCCAGCGACAGAATAGGCTATGCTTGTGGCAATGATGTTTTGCTGAAAACCACCGACGGTGGGGAAACATGGCTTGAGCTGTCAGGCGATACCGCCATGTGTTTTGACTACGAAAATGTTGTTTTTCGTGCTCAGACAAATCTATGCTTGATTGATGCCGACACCCTATATGTTGCGGATTGCATAAACTGCTTATGGAAAAGCACTGATGGCGGGGAATCTTTCGAAAAGGTGCTCGACCTGCAAAGCACCGTACATTGCTTCTACAAGTTTGACATGTATTTTGAAGACAATGTCGGATTTTTAATCGGGCAGGGGGCAGGGGATTTTATTTACCCCTATGGCCTCGGGGCTTTCAAATCCCATGACTATGGAAAAACCTGGGAATCCATGGAGTTTACTGAAATTGAAAGCGCTCTGTCCGGAGTGCATTTCATTGACAAAGACCATATCAGGATCTATGGCTCCTTTACCTCAAGCGTTGGTGATTATTATGGCATATTGGAGACAACAGACGGATTGGAAAGTTATTCCTTGAGTGGAACGGAGTTGTGGCCAAACCACCCAGATCCTTGGATTGGCGAATCCATGGCTTTTTCTTCGGAAAACACAGGGTGTTATGTTTACAATGTGGTTACAGTAAAAGATCAAACCGATTTGTGCAGTTATGCAATACTCACGCAAGACAACGGTAATACTTGGAAACAGATTCCGGATGGCATAAATTGGAGAAACAAGCTATTTGCCGTGGATGGAGTGGATACCATTTTTTATATTGCGGCAAATTATGGTTATATCTACAAGACGGGCGTAGCTGATGTGGTATATCCATATGGTTTGGAGGAAAACGAGAATACAATAAAAGTACTCATGAATCCGGCAAATGGAACTATTTTAATATCAATTGCATCATTTTTTGATGTCGAAAACTCAACGTGTTTTACTTTCACGTTATCAACAATCACTGGAATTGTTGTCTCGCAAAAGACTTGTTGTAGTAATTATACTATTTTGGACACGAACAGACTCACCAAAGGGATTTACGTTCTGACTATTAGTAACGGAAGACAATGTTTTGTAAAGAAAATCAATAAATACTAAAAAGTAACAAATAATAATATGAAATACGGTTTAAGAACCTTTTAAAAACTCAAGACCATGAAAAAGACCGCAATAATATTTTGCCTGCTGGCTTTTGCTTTGACGGCCTGCAAACCCGACCCAGAACCCGAACCCACACCGGGCAACGGAGGACAAAACAACGACACAACGGAAACCGTGGTGAAAAAATATCTTGTGAAAAAACTATTTAATGATGACCCAGAGCAAATAAGACTTGCCATCGACTGGAATGAAGATTGTACACAAATCTTTCATGTGAGATATAGTCCTGTGGGCTCTATTGTGGATTATGATTTTAAATATTACGGTTACGATAGTATTCGTGTTATTCCCTCGTTACCACAATTCAGTTATCCTGTTTGGTGTTTTTGGTACGATAGTATCATGATTCATTTATGTGAGAACAGAATTGATAGCATTTGTTGTTATGCCAATGGAGAGCTGAACGATGTTGAACATTATTTCTACAACAACAGTGGAAAACTTATAAAACGCTCCTATTTTAAAGATTTCACAACAGATAGTTTTATCTGGGAAGGCGATAATGTTATTGAACATAATATAATGGGCTACGGCGCTGTCACTATTGATTCATTTACCAACTACATTCATCCGTATTGTAACTTGCCTTTTTATTTGTCAAATGAAGTCGCTTATGAAATACGAGAGCCGCTTTTTGAACCTCTATGGAAGCATCAGCCCGTTCAGCGAAATTGTATAGAATATGAAACTGATGAAGATGGCTATATAACAAAAATGACATTCTATAATTACGATTCCACACAAACATATTCATACAATTATTATTATATTACACAAAATCAATAAAACATATTTATGAATAAAAATATTGTCTCATTGATTGTCATATGTTTATGTTTTGGAAACATTACTTTTACCGACGCTGTCCCATTGGCTTCCAACGCCCAATCCGCTCAGATTGCTACTCTACTTTTGGACAAAACAGACCAAAAAGCAC
The DNA here is from genome assembly GCA_017530365.1 of Bacteroidales bacterium. Taxonomy (GTDB): domain Bacteria; phylum Bacteroidota; class Bacteroidia; order Bacteroidales; family F082; genus Limimorpha. The sequence goes on along the minus strand of JAFXMK010000024.1, from coordinate 2,260 downwards.
AGAACCGGGTTTATGGCAGCTCCAACCGCATCCCGTTGGGCCTTGCCATCGGCCGTTGCCTGCAACGCACAAACGCCTTCTCCGACTATCAGGGGACGACACTTCAGGGCTTCCTGCAAAACGGGAAACTCGCCGATCCTGCCGACTTGGACTATATCTTTAACAAAGCAAGAACCTTATAAAAACACAAGACCATGAAAAAGACCGCAATAATACTTTGCCTGCTGGCTTTCGCCTTATCGGCCTGCAAGCCCGATCCTGAACCTGAACCCGAACCCGCACCGAACAATGGAGGACAAAACAACGACACAACGGAAACCGTGGTGAAGAAATACCTTGTAAAGGAATATTATGCAAATGTTCCGGATCAGCCAATACGAATTATTGAATGGAATGAGGATTACTCAAAAATAATTCACATTACAACCAATCAAAACAGTCCATATCAGCTTGATTATAGCTTTGATTATTTTGAGGATGACAGCATACGGGTGGTTTTGTCAAAACCAGATTATTCATATGGCATAGCACTTTTTTCTAATTATACATGCCGTTTGGATAAACAGATGAGGATTTCTAATATTGATTATTATATCAATTCTGAATATCAATCATCGCAGAAGTACAATTATGATTCTTTAGGAAAGCTAAAGAGCATCGTGGACGAAGAAAACAACACAGGCATTCGTTTAGTATGGGAAGGAAACAATGTTCATGAAATATACAGTATTTCATCTGGAGAATTAACAACCAGTTTTGCTGATTTTACTCAGCATATCCACCCTGACTACATGATGCCATACTTATTTCCAGACGCAGATAGTTACGGTTTTTGGTATTTGACAAAACCTCTATGGAAAAACTGGTATAATCATGCTTCAGATATGTATTATGAATCTATGAATTATGAATTTGATAAAGATGGTTACGTCACGTGCACATATTATATTGATGAAGAAGGAGGGAGGACGTCCATTATTAATTATGAATATGAAGATTGTCTGAAACAATATTAATTGCTATGAAGAGAATAATAATATTAACATGGATATTGCTAAGTGTTTCGTATTTACGAGCACAACTGGCTTTTGGTATCCCTGTGAGTTTTTCTTCCTTAAACAGCGAAGTATATAACCCGGGAGTACATAATGATCTGCCAAGTAATATGTGGGTAACAGATAGGACCAATGAGGAATTGTCTTTTTCTGAAAAAACATATTTATATCGAGATTTTGGTGATATTCACCCAGGTCATATCATTCTTGACGAAGCAACAGTCACCTATAATTGTCATGGATATACCTTTGGTTTAGTTCAAGGTACAGATAGATATAATATCTCATGGAGTGCGGATTTATGTAATGATGCTTTCGATATAGTTACGGTGCCACAAACTGGTGATATTGCTGTGATGCGATATAACAATGGTCAAGTTGATTCGCCTCATTCAGCTATTGTTTACAATCAAGATACCTTAATATCAAAATGGGGGGAACTCCCTCTTACCAAACACCATAAAGATAGTGTTATAGGCATTGCTGCTTTTGAGATGGGTAATGCTCATTATACTTATTACCGCCGCGTCATCAACACTCAGCTCACAGGTCCCGACATTATCGATGGTTCGGGAACCTATATTTTTACCCCCACTCCCAATATAAACTTGGCTTCCTGCACCTGGAACGTTGAGCCAGCGGACATGTTCCAGACCGCATCGGGAACGGGATACACCGCCAACCTCACTTACAAGACACCTTTCACCTATCTGGCGCCCAAGGCTAAGATCACCTTTACCTTCTCCTATTCCTGCGACAACCATTATTCCGTCTCGAAGGAAATCGACCTGCTCATTCCCACCACAACCATTTCGGGAACCGCCGTTTCCGACGGGTTCGTCCTCGACACCAACGCCGTAGTAACCGTGACCGGTGAAATCCGTTCGAACCCAAAAGCCAAGGCCATTGTCCCCACTGGCACGAAACTCATCGTCGATGGCGGCAGCATGACAAGCAACGGTGACACCGTTTGGCCCGGCATTCAGGTCTGGGGGAACGCCAGCGCAGACCAGTACCTCAACCACGGGGGTTATTCACAGGGATACCTCGAGCTGAAGAACGGCGCCACTGTCGAGAACGCCGTCTGCGCCGTGGAGCTGTGGCACCCCGGGGACTGGAACTCCACCGGCGGCATCGTGATGGGTATGGACAGCGATCACGGCTACCAGACCATCCACGCCAAGGTCCCGTTCGCAGAGATGGAT
>JAFXMK010000023.1 GCA_017530365.1 Bacteroidales bacterium | reverse complement strand
CGGCACAGGCACGATGGACGACCAAAGTTTCATGTATAACGTGGCGCAACACCTCACCGCCAACAGTTTCACCTACTCGGGTCACGCGTTCCAAGGATGGGCCAACAACGCCGAAGGACCAAAGGTGTATGACAACGAGGAGAGCGTGAGCAACCTGGCCGACACCATCGCCACCGTCACGCTATACGCCAAATGGGAAGCCCTGCCTAGCACCACCCTACCCATACTGGGCTACGGCACGGGCAGTGGCGGCTGGCATCTCATCGCCTCCCCCATGGGAAACTCGATCACGCCTACCGAAGAAAACGGCTTCCTCACCAACGAATACGACCTCTACCGCTTCAACCCAAACGCAGAACTGGAATGGGAGAATTGGAAAGCCGAAGGAACCGACAACTACCATTTCAACCTTGAATCGGGTCGGGGCTACCTCTACGCCAACCAAGCAGGCACCACACTCACCTTCTGCGGAACGCCTTACACCGGCAACGGCGAGGTCACGCTGCACAAGACCACAGGCGCACAGTTTGAGGGCTGGAACCTCATCGGCAACCCATACGGCACCTCGGCCACCATCAACCAACCTTTCTACAGAATGAACGAAAGCGGCACGGCACTCTCGGCGCAAGTGGAGGCCAACAACAGCGTGGCGGCCATGGAAGGCGTGTTTGTACAGGCCAGCACCGACAACGAAACGGTTTCTTTCACCCAAGTCAACAACAGCAAGGGCGGCGAAAATGACGCTGTGCCCATGCTCACTTTCAGCCTCACCCGTAACGGAGGCGAGGCCATCGACAACGCCATCATCCGCTTCGACGGCGGCCAGACGTTAGAGAAGTTCAGTTTCCGCAAGGGCAACACCAAAATCTATATCCCTCAGAACGGCAAAGACTACGCCATCGTCAATGCCAACGGAATGGGCGAAATCCCCGTCAGCTTCAAAGCCAAAGAGAACGGCACCTATACGTTGACCATCTCAGCAACTTCCAACTGCCAACTGCTAACTGCCAACTTAATTGACAATCTCACCGGCGCCAACACCGATCTCCTCGCCACCCCGAGCTACACCTTCGAGGCCAAGGTCACAGACTACGAGAGCCGCTTCAAGCTGGTGTTCAATGCCGATGGCAACTATAATAAGATTGAGAATGAAAATTTCGCCTTCATCAGCAATGGCGAACTCACCATCAACGGCACCGGCACCCTCCAAATCTTCGACATCCTCGGTCACGAATTGTTCCGCAAGGAACTGCCAACTCCCAACTGCCAACTCCCAACTGCCCCTGGCATTTACGTGCTGCGCCTCATCAACGGCGACACCGTGAAGACACAGAAGATTGTAGTGAGATAACCAACACCTTCGTTCCTTCTGCCGCTTACGGGTATCCGTTCCTGGCTAAAGACTAAAAGATTACAATTCCAATCGAAAAAGGTGGGGGCAACTCCACCTTTTTCAATTAATATTCCTATCTTTGTCGCTTGTTAATGAACCAACTATGAAAAAAACACTCCTCATCGTCTTCGCCCTCATCGCAGGCATAACGCTACAAGCACAAGAATACCGCTTCAACACCTATCAAGACGGCTTCAGCATAGGTAACCGCAACAATACAGCGACAACCATCCACCATAACGTCAGTGCTGTCACCATAGAACAATCTAACCGTAAGGATTTGGACGGACAGTTTATCACCATCTCTGGCATCCATATTGCCAACGAAGCAGGTGCGCCTAATTTACCCAGCGGCAGCACCTTTGTTGCCATCCCCAATGGTTCAAAGCCAGCCATAACAATGGTGAGTGCAAAGACCAAAACCATCAAGGATGTAGATCTCATCCCTGCTCCACAACCGCAGTTGGACGATGACAACTCCCCCGCAGTGTATCAAAAAGACATGAGCATTTACAATCGCAACGCTTTCTATCCATCCTTACCCTATATTTTGTCAGAAGTGATGACTGTACGTGGCGTAGAGATGGTCGAAGTAGGTGTGATGCCTTTCCAATACAACCCCGTCACCAAAGAGCTTGTTGTTTATGAAGACATCGAATTGGAGTTGACCACAGAAGGTGGCGACGGTACTTTCGGTGACATCCGTTACCGCACCCCCGAATGGGATCAGATCCTGACCGACATGCTTCTCAACGGCGATGTACTGCCCAAGGTGGACTATGGCGAGAGACTTCGCAAGCACTACGAGAAAAAAGAAACCGGCTGTCAATACATGATCATCACGCCCGACAACGATGAGTTCGTACAGCTCGCCGACAGCATCCGATTCTTCAGGACAGAGCAAGGCATCCCAACCCAAGTCTTTACCGTGTCACAATGCGGTGGCAATAATGAGCAAGCCATAAGAAGTTTCATCCGCAATGCATACAACAACTGGGACATGCCCCCGGCGGCAGTGCTGATCCTTGGAGACCATTTTTCAGATCCCACCCAAGGTGTTGTTTCATACACTATGACCAACCATCCAGGAGGCGGCGGATACAACCCCTATATTTCAGATCACAAGTATGCCGTCATGGGCAACAACCACATGCCCGATATCATCATTGGACGCATTACTGGCCGTAACTATGACGAGTTATACCACATGATCAAGAAAGACTTGGATTTTGAACGCAATCCTCCTACCAACCCGAATTTCTATGACAAGCCCGTCACTGCAATGGGTTATCAACTGGAACGTTGGTTCCAACTATGCTCAGAAGTCGTGTATGGCTTTTTTGAACACGAACTCGGCAAACACCCCGTCAGGCTCAATGCCATATACGAAGGAACTCCTGGCAGCAGATGGTCCACTTACGAAAATACCAATACTGTCGTGAATTACTTCGGCCCAAACGGTTGCGGGTATATTCCCAGCACCATGTCACATCTCACCGAGTGGAATGCCACTGGCAACATGGTCAATGAAGCCATCAACAACGGCGCTTTCCTTGTCCAGCACCGCGACCATGGAGCAGAAGAACTCTGGGGAGAGCCTGGTTATTCTATCAGTTACATCAAACGTCTTACCAACGAGGACCTTACCTACGTCATGTCAAACAACTGTCTCACAGGACGTTTCAATTTCAATGGAGACAACGGTTGTTTCGCCGAGGCGTTTCACCGCCATCAACACGGAGCCTTAGGACTCATCGCGGCCACCCAAGTCTCATATTCCTTTGTCAACGACGTGTATGTATGGGGCGTATATGACAATATGTGGCCCGATTTCATGCCGACCTACGGCACCCAACACGGATCCAACTTTATCCTTCCGGCATTTGGCAATGCCGCTGGAAAATATTTTTTAAGACAATCCTCCTGGACCGATAACGGTGTAAAAGAGATCACTTACTATCTCTTCCATCAGCACGGCGATGCCTACATGAACCTATACAGCGAGATGCCGCAACATCTCTCCGTAGAGATGATCCCTGTATTAGTTGCTGGCAGTGGGACCTATTCCATCAAGGCAGAGGAAGGCGCCACCATTTGTCTCACCGTTGGCGACCAGATCATTGGTTATGATCAAGCTACTGGCGACATGCAAAACATCAATGTGACACCGCAAATCCCAGGAACCAGGGTAAAACTGACAATCAAAAAACAGAACTACTATAGATACGAGCACGAGATAACCACGATTCCCGCGGAAGGACCCTATTTGATTTTCCACGACTTACAAGTGAACGATGAGGATGGCAACCAAAACCAAGCTGTCGACTACAACGAGCTCATCAAACTCAATGTCAGCCTCCATAATGTAGGATCCGATGGTATCAACAATATCAACGCCACACTCACTTGTTCTAATCCTAAAGTTACTGTCTTACAGGACCAAGCATTTTACTCTAGCATCAGTTCTGACGGCATCCAAACCGTCAACGATGCTTTTACCATTCAACTTGGCAACAACTTTGAAGACGGGGAAATGATTCAATTCCATCTCCAAATGAATAACAACGATGCCAGTTTCAACGACAGCATCCAAATCTACGTCAAAGCTCCTGTTCTTCAATACTCCTCGGTATCCTTTGCCACTCTCGACGGAGAACCCACTGACCGTTTTATGAAAGGAGAGTCAACATTGATGACATTCGACATTCAGAACAACGGTCACAGCAGGTCTCAGGAACTAAACAACACTTTATCCATCAAGGCTCCTTTCCTTGACATTACAGAGAATCAACTGGTTGTACCTGCTATCGACCCAGGTAGCACTTCCCAAGTGACCTTCCGAATCGATGTTCATGACGACGCTCCTTTTGGAAATATCCTTGAGTACACAATTGATGCACAAAGCGGTTACCACACAGCCAGTTACGACGGATCGATCCCGTTGGGTTACACCATTGAGAACTTTGAAAACAACTTGTTGAATACCTCTTTAGATTGGGATCTTGGCAGTGGAAACAAGGCCTGGTATGTGATGGAAGATGTTGAAGCATCAGGAAATCACTACCTTCATTCCCCCAATATTAACGACAAGCAAAAAGCCTATTTGTATATTGGCATTACCTGCTATAGTCCAGAAACCTTCTCATTCCGGCACAAAACTTCCACTGAAGAAGGCGACTTGCTCCAATTCTATCTTAATAATAGCAAACTAGGCGAGTGGAGCGGGATAAACGATTGGGAGCAATCAGAGTTCGAACTGAGCGCTGGCTTCAACCTTCTTGAATTTGCCTTTAAAAAAGATGCAGCGGGAAGCGCTGGTGACGATTGTGTATTACTTGATGATTTTAAGTTCCCACCTTTAGGAGATCTCATCATGTTTATTGGAGATGACACCGAAAGCTGTCCTAACGAACCATACATTCCCAATAGTTATGCCTACCACCAAAAAAACATCAATTGGAGCAGTGATGGCGACGGCTATTTCGACGATCCAACAATGGAACAACCGACGTACCATTTTGGCAACAGTGATTTAGATAGCGGCCATGTTACCTTAACGCTAAGAGCAACTGCCCACAATAATGAACAATATGAAAGCCAGCTTACCGTGAATATCCTAGAGGACTTGGAAGGGAATACTCCTGAGACTCCAATTGGAGAAAACCACGTGGACTTAAGACTAATCTCGGAAAGCACCTACCATATTAGTAATAAAGCAACGGGTATTTGCAATTGGATCTTGGAACCCATAACCGCTGGAGATATCCAAATTGAAGATGGTTTAGCGACCATTAAATGGAACAATGATTTCAGAGGTTTTGCAACCTTAAGAGTCCAATTGAGAAACGAATGCGGTGAAAGCAACCCATCGGAAGGTTTAAGCATCGAAGTCATCAATTCCACCAGCACAAGCGAAACCTCGGTCTCCAACATCATGGTGTATCCTAACCCAGCCAAAGAAACCGTCAGCATCAAGTCAGAATCCATTGCTCCAGGACGCATCCAAATCCGACTTATCGACTGTTATGGAAAGATTGTTTTAACGACCGAAGAACGTGTAAGCGACTCGCATTTTGAGACCAAATTAGACATCGCCTCAATCAAAAACGGGCTGTATGATATTCAAATAGTTAGCGAAAAAGAGGTTTATAACACCCGTCTGATCGTACTTTAACAGTTTTGAAGTTTTATCCCAGTTTTTACAAAATTCGTCCCAATCAGATCGTTTTTCGTCACTAAAATAGGCTATTTCGTCACTAAAAGTCCGATTTTCGTCACAAAGCAGGGGTGTAAATAACTATATTTAATTTTTAAAATAAAAACTACGTTAATTTGCATCGTTTTTTAAAACCCGAATCGCTATGTGCAAAGAAACACGCATTTTTGACATTCTTAACGTTTATACCGAAAAGTGGCCAGAGCAGAAAGTCGCCTTGGCCAGAAAAGAAAACGGCGAATGGAGAAAGTATAGTCCCGCCGAATACCAGGAATTAACACGCAAGGTAAGTTACGCCCTCATCGAGCTTGGCATCCAGCCCAAGGACAAGGTTGCCATCATCAGTGGCAACCGCCCTGAATGGAACATCCTTGACATGGCCATCATGCAGATAGGCGCCATTGACGTTCCGATCTACCCCACCATCAGTAAGGAAGACTATCGCTACATTCTTGACAACTGCGATGCCAAAATGGTTGTCTTAGAAGGCGTAGCCGTAATGAACAAGGTAGAGGAAGTCAGGGTGGACATTCCGAAGTTAGAATATCTTTACACTTTCCAGAACAGGGAAAAATATCCATACTTTGCCCAACTGGTGGAACTTGGCGAGCAACATCCCCACGAAGAGGAGCTGAAGCAACGAATGGACGCCGTCCGTCCCGAGCACTGCGCTACCATCGTTTACACCTCCGGCACAACCGGCGAACCCAAAGGTGCCATGCTTTCACACAGCAACATCATGCACCAAATCTATGGCATCCAACACACTCCATCTCCATGGTCAAAGACCGCTTTCAGCTTCCTCCCCATCTGCCACGCTTACGAGCGTTTGCTGGTGTACATGTACCAATACCTTGGCATGTCGGTTTACTACGCTGAGAGCTTGGCTACCATCGGCTCCGACATGAAGGAGGTCCACCCCACTATGATGACTGCCGTGCCACGACTGCTGGAAAAGATGTACGAAAAGATCGTCCAAGGCGGTGAGAAACAGAAAGGCATCAAGAAACGCATCTTCAAGTGGGCACTCCACCTTGCAGAACAATACAGAATCGAGGACGACAAACGTTCTTGGTGGTACAACTTCAGGCTGAAAATCGCCGACAAGCTGGTCTATTCCACCATCAGGGCCAACCTGGGTGCAGAGAACTTCGACATCGTAGTGTCCGGTGCTGCTAGCATCTCACAGAAGATTGCCTCCTTCTTCTCCGCCATCAAGATGCCCGTTTACGAAGGCTATGGCATGACAGAGACATCGCCCGTCATCGCAGTGAGCAACAACAGCCCTCACGGTCGCGAGGTGGGCAGTGTCGGTCAAGCCCTTCCTGGCGTGGAAATCAAAATTGCGCCCAACGGTGAACTGTGCTGCCGCGGTCACAACGTGATGATGGGTTATTACAAGAACCCAGAACTCACCAAGGAGATCATCGACACCGAAGGTTGGCTGCACACTGGCGACCTTGGTCATATCAACGAATACGGACAAGTGTTCATCACGGGTCGCTTGAAGAGCCTCTTCAAGACTTCCATGGGCAAATACGTCAACCCGCAGATCATCGAGGACAAGTTCACCGAGAGCGATTTCTTCGAGAATGTGGTCGTCTTCGGTGAGGGCCAGAAATACGCTGCTGCCATCATCGTCCCCAGCTTCGCCTACCTGAAGGAATGGTGCCAAAGCCAACATCTCAACTACACCACCCCAGAGGAGGTCATCAACATGAAAGAGGTCAAGGATCGCATCGCGCAGGAAGTCCAGAAATACAACAAACTCTTCGGCGAGACTGAGCAAATCAAACGCTACACGCTGATTGCCGATGAATGGAGCACTGCCAACCGCATCCTGACTCCTACGCTGAAAGTCAAGAGAAAAGTCGTTGAAGAAAAATATCGTTCAGTAATTCAATCCATGTTTAGTTAAAAAGTGTATCTTTGCGATTCAAACAAGTACACTTTTATCATGAAAAGAATTCTGTTAGTATTGCTGGCTTGGAGTTTTCTCCTGCCCGTAGGCTTTGCTCAAACGAAAGAAGAATACAATATTAAAGTGGGCGACACCCTCGTGTTGCCCCTTTTCAACAAATGCCGTAGCGTAAACTATAATGTTACGGCCAAGTCGGTGATTGATTTCAAGCCATTACACTTTGGTGAGAAGGTGCAAGTAATCGGCTCAAAGGCAGGCTACAGCCTTATCAAGGCTTCGTGCGACGAACAGACTGTAGAGGTTCGCATCAACGTTACCGACCCCAACGAATCCGTCGAGCCAGAGTTCAAGCCTGTTGAAAAGATCGAAAAACCGAAGACCTTGCCTTTCAATGCTCGTTATCAGTACAATCCTCCGACAGACCATTTCTACATCACCTATGCCAATAAAGCTGATGAGAGCAGGGAGACCTACGCAAAGATAGGCGACGAAGAATCTTACAGCAACGGGAATGAAATCGACCGCTTCTGGAATGTCAAGACAGGTGACAATTGGTTCTATGTCCCAAGTGCCCAAGGCTGGACGGACGATGTGAAATGGGAATTCGAGCCTTTGGGAGAAGGCTTCTTCCCACTCAACGCCTTTGCTCGCGAAATCAACACCGACCAAGATCTATCCTCCTATTATATAGGAATGGAGAAGGTGCTGGACATTGATTGTTGGGTGTTCTTTGTTGAATTTCCCGAAGACGGTGTGGTCCGCTTTTGGGTGGATCCCGCCAACGGCTGCACCTTGCGCCGACAAGTCAACAACAACCCTCCCTGCGAAGTATCCGTTTACGACCTTGCCTATAAGAAATGGTCGTTCGGTCCACACTTCAAAAAATCTTTGCACGACAAGACAAGATGATCAGTTATTAACAATCACATAAAACATATCATGGAAAACACTGAATTAAAGAAGACCCCTTACAACCAGATCCATCACGATTTGGGAGCCAAGATGGCTGAATTTGCAGGTTACGACATGCCCATCCAATACACGGGCTTGGTCGAGGAGCACAACAACGTCCGTAACAACGTCGGCGTATTCGACGTGAGCCACATGGGCGAGTTCCGCGCCAAAGGACCGATGGCCAAGCAGTTCATGCAGTATTGCACCGTGAACGACGTCGCTGCATTGAGCGATGGTAAGGTGCAATACACCTGCCTGCCGAACGGCAAGGGCGGCATCGTTGACGACATGCTCGTCTATCGTATTGCCGACGACCATTACTTCATGGTGCCTAACGCCGCCAACATCGACAAGGACTGGGCTTGGATGAGCCAGATCGCCGAAAAGTTCGGCATGAAGCTCGGTGAAGACTTCATGAACGAAAGCGAACAATGGGCTCAGCTCGCCGTCCAGGGTCCCAACGCCCTGAAGGCCATGCAGAAGCTCACCAAAGCCAACGTCGTTGACATGGAATACTACACCTTCCAGATCATCACCTTCGCTGGTGTCGAGAATGTCATCTTCTCAACCACTGGTTACACTGGTGCCGGCGGCTGCGAGATCTACATCCCTGTCGCCCATGCTAAGGAAGTTTGGGACGCCGTGTTTGAGGCTGGCAAGGAATTCGGCATCATGCCTGCAGGCCTCGGCTGCCGCGACACCCTCCGTCTGGAGAAAGGCTTCTGCCTCTACGGCCACGAGATCGACGACACCATCAGCCCCATCGAGGCTGGACTCGGCTGGATCACCAAGTTTGTGGATGGCAACGACTTCATCAACCGTGAGATCTTCGCCGCCCAGAAAGCAAATGGCGTGAGCCAGAAGATTGTGGGCTTCGAGATGATCGACCGCGGCATCCCGCGCAACGGCTACGAAGTGTGTGACGCCGAAGGCAACTGCATCGGCATGGTCCGCTCTGGCAGCCCGTCGCCCTCAACCGGCAAAAACATCGGCACCGCCTTGGTCCAGAAAGCCTTTAGCAAGAAGGATACTGAGATCTACATCAAGATCCGCAACAAGCTCATCAAGGCTGTCGTGGTGAAAATGCCATTCCTGGCATAATGAATCAAGACCGAAAAAAGTTTTTCGGCAGCCTAGCCATCCCGGCCTTATTGGTGACCCTGATGTGGGTCGTCAAGGTGGCCGAGATGGCTTTTTCTATTGATTTAAGTCCTTGGGGATTAAAGCCCCTCAACACACAGGGACTGATTGGCGTGCTCACCATGCCTTTCCTTCACGGCAGTTGGGAGCATCTATTGACCAACACACCTGCAGTTTTGGCACTCGGCACCGCCTTGTATTACTGCTACCCCACCCTTGCCAACCCCGTCATGCTCGTCAGCTGGCTTGCCAGCGGACTGCTCACTTGGTGCATCGGCAGTCCAGGATCAGTACATGTGGGTGCCAGCGCCCTGATTTACAGTCTCAACCTTTTCCTCATCGTGAGCGGCTTCATCCGTCGCAACCGTCAGCTCATCGTCATCTCCCTCATCATGGTATTCCTCTACGGAAGCTTCATCTGGGGCATGATCCCAGCCTTTGCCAAGCTACAGCACATCTCATGGGAAGGCCATCTCAGCGGCGCCATTGTCGGAGTGATTCTAGCCCTGCTATTACGTAAAAAAGGCCCACAAAAAGAAGAGCATCATTGGGATGATGATGAAGAAGACAACCAGGACAACTTGGACAACGATGGGGAAAAACCTTATTGGGATGTACCTACTCCTTCCAACGAAGATTTAAAGGTGGAATACCGGTTCAGACGTTAAACTCCCTTAACGCCATGATCACCTGACGGGCAATTGCATCCTGCCCTTTAGCATTCGGATGTGCCCAATCCTTATTAATATCATACAGATCAATACACTTTATTCCATAATGACGGGCGATGGTATGCGCCGACTCAACGAATTCCTGGCCGGTATAGTCATAGTCGTAAAGAGACGTGTCGAGCACAAAATAAAGTTTAGCATGAGGATAGAGCCGTTGCAAGCCATCAAACAAGTATGCCAATGCCGGCCTGTATTGTTCAAGCTGGTTTTCTGTCCAATCGGAATAGACATAGTCACCTGAATAAGCACCATTCCAAACATCGTTTGTGCCTCCAAAAACGAAAATCACGTCTGGGTTACCAAGATTGTCCATGCGACGGATGAAAGAATGTGGACTATAGTAAGGCCCCGCATTGTAACCCCAGAAATTGCAAATCAAAGAGCCAGAGAACGAGTTGTTTTTGTCAAGTGTCCAGCCCGTTTCCTCAGCCACCTTGTGCCACCACATATCCTCAACACTCGTCACGTCGATGTTGTTATAAGGCGGAGGACAATACCAAACGTCGTTTGAATCAGGGTACACATAACCCTCAAAAGCAGAAAAGCTATCTCCCAACACCGAAAAACTGATTCCTTCGGTCAGCAGAGGATCTTTGCCACAGGAAGCAAAAAACAGGGCCATCATCGTAATCATCAAAAATCCACTTCTTCTCATTCTTACTTCTGAATTCTAACTTCTTTTACAATCATTTCAGTTCGACGGTTGAGCGCACGATGCTCATCGGTATCATTGGGGTATAAAGGTTTCGTGGGGCCATAGCCCTTGGCAGAAAGGCGTTCAGAGGCAACGCCAATATCCATTAAAACTTGACGGACAACCTCAGCGCGTTCTTGCGAAAGTTTGAGGTTATAAGCATCGGAGCCCACATCATCAGTATGTCCAGCAAGTTCCACGGCGATCTCAGGATGACTTTCCAGGAAAGCCTTAAGCATCTTGATACCTTCTTCGGAGTTTTCCGTCAGGGCAGCGCTGTTGAATTCAAATTGGATGTTCACCAGTTGGACCACTGTACCCGGATTCAGTTCTTCCACCACATAGTCATATACGTTGACAGCCTCAGGCTTCAGGTCATCTTCTTTCAGTTGGAAACTATAAATATCATAGCCTCCGTAGCCACCATCACGAATGGAAGAGATCAAGGCTGTATGTCCGTCGGCGGCCACGATAAAATTGATCTCATCGCCCGGTGTGTTGATAGGATATCCAAGATTAAGCGGCTCCGACCACTCCCCTTTTTCATTACGGCGACTCATAAACAGGTCATAGCCGCCCATGCCCGCATGGGTATCGGACGAAAAGTAGAGCGTCTTCCCATCAGGATGGATGAAAGGCGCCATCTCGATACCCTTGGTGTTGATAACTATCCCAAGGCTCTCGGGCTCCGACCAGCGGCCGTTTTCATCTCGAAAACAATGGTAAAGGTCGGCGTTGCCATTACGTCTGGAAGCAAAGAAAAGTTCGTTTCCATCGAGGCTGAGGCAAGGCTGCGAGTCCCAAGCAGGATCATTCACTGCTTCGCCCATAGGTTGAGGAATACTCCAAGAGCCTTCCTGCCCAATACGAGTGCACCGGAAAAGGTCACAACTAGCGTTATGACGATCGAAGCCACAAACGGTAAACAGCAACTCATCCCCTTTATAGGAAAGGAAGGCGGCGCCCATGTGGTCATCCATTTCAGGATGAACTTGAAGTCTTGAAGCGGAATACCACTGTCCTTCAACCGCACGGGTAACGAACAGTCCCTCTTGTTGATAAGCGGAACCCTCAACGGCATAGCGTCGAGTAAACAGCAACTCCGATCCCGTCAGCACCAAGGCGTTGACATATTCATCATTGACTGTGTTGACTCCCTCTCCTAGACTGATAGGCTGAAAATCAACAGGATGCTCAACAGCCTCTTTACGGAAGCGGGCATTCTCCAGCATCCTAGCGGCCTTCTCGTCATTCGCTTTGTTACCTGGTGCAATTTTCTGAAACCATGTCAGCATCTTGATCTCATCGGCATAACGCATTTTTTTGTCATAAAGTCCAGCCAAGGTCAAAGCTACTGGCGGAAACAGCATCGAATCGGATTTAAGAGATCGTTCATAGCCTTCCATGGCCATGTCATAGTCACGGGTTTCCATGCCTATCTCTCCTTGAAGCAGCCAGGCTTCAGCGTAGCTGGCATCCAAAGCAGTGGCTCTCTGCACCTGCTGGCGTGCCTTCCCGTAATCACGCTCCATGAAAGCCTTTTGAGCTGCTTCAAAAGCCTTCACAGCCTTCTTAGGATGCTGTGAAAAGCCCAGAAAGGCAATGAACGACAGTACTATGGTCAGCAGTGTCCGTTTCATTACCTAGCCTTTTCAAAATCTTTGGCGATCCGTTTACGGAAATCAATAGTAAATACGCGCGAAACCGCTGTAGGTGAGGTCTCAGAGGAAAGGAAACATTTTCCTTTGTCATAAAAGCAAATACCTTCGGTTTGGGCTCCGAGATAGTTATGCAACTCGAAGCGGTGGTGTGAGAGTTTCTCGCCAGCGTCGTCGAAATCATAAATCAAATATAGGAATGGAAGCCAGATATCCTTCACATAACCGACAAGCACTAGGGTTTTGCTCTCACGATCAAAGTCGGCTCCGGTAATCAAGCCTTGCGAATCGAAGCCGTTCACCACCTCGGCCACCTGTGTGCCAGGGTTCTTTGAGAGTCGGTATAGTCGCGTGGTTCCTGTAGCCCAGCCTTTGCTGAACAAGTACAGAAAATCGTCGGTAGCGAAGATCGACTCGCAGTCGTAATCGTGTTTCTGCTTTTCGTGTTTGAATTCTGTCTGGTCAGCAAAACTGAAGCGGATGGAATCGACCGCAATACTGACATTGCCTGTATCCGGGATTGCGGATAGCGGAAACACATAGATTCTCAAGTTCTTGCGCTTCCCTTTATTATTGCCGAAATCTCCTACATACACACGTTCGCCGTCCGTGCAGACATCCTCCCAGTCTTTATTTTTGGCATTGACGAGGGTGATTTGCTGGACCACCTCGAAGGTAGTGGTATCGAGGCCATAGAGAATCGGTTTGCCACCGCTATCGTTATGCGTCCACAAACGGCCATTATGGAAAAACAGGCCAGAAGTCTCACGCACAACATCAGGCAATTCTGATTTAAGCTTTGGAGAAAACAAGGGGGAATAGCCGGCATAGCCTTCTTGCTGCGACCAAAGGGATGATGCCGCAAAAAGAAGCAATGCTATGGCTACGACAATGCGCTTCATTCCTTAGGATAAACCTCGCCCTTGGCGGCTTTCAAGGTGTTCTGCAGCAAAGAAACGATAGTCATCGGGCCAACGCCACCAGGGACAGGCGTAATCTTCGAAGCCACTTTATAGACCTCGTCATAATCCACATCGCCCATGATCTTGTAACCTTTGGGGCTGTTAGGATCTTCGATGCGGTGGATACCCACGTCGATGACCACGGCACCAGGTTTCACCATGTCGGCAGTCACGAAGCCCTGCTTGCCGATAGCAGCCACCAGGATGTCGGCACGACGGCAGATCTCAGGCAAATTCTGGGTTCTGCTATGGCAGAGTGTCACGGTGGAGTCGATGCCTTTACGTGACATCAGAATGGCCATTGGGGTACCAACGATGTTGGAGCGGCCCAACACCACCACATCCTTGCCAACGGTCTCGATGCCAGAACGTTTGATAAGTTCCATGATACCATTGGGTGTAGCGGGCACAAAGCAAGGCAGTCCAAGCTGGAGTCGTCCAACATTGATGCTGGTGAATCCATCGACATCCTTCGAGGGCTTGATGGCATTGATGATCTTATCCTCGTCAATGTGTTTGGGCAAGGGAAGTTGGATGATATAGCCGTCAATCTCAGGATCTTCATTAAGGAACTTCACTGTATCGAGCAGTTCTTGCTCCGTGGTCTTGGCGGGGAGACGGTACACTGAGGAAGTCATTCCCACCGAGTGGCAGGCTTTCTCTTTCGAGGCCACGTACGTCTGGCTGGCGCCGTCTTCACCTACGATGACTGCTGCCAGATGCGGAGCAGGTTTGCCATGATCGATCATGTCAGCCACTTCGGCGGCGATTTCTTTTTTGATTTGGTCGGAGATGGCTTTGCCGTCTATAATCTTGTTATCCATAACTTTTATTTTTTATCTCTTATCTTTTATCTCTACATCATCTTCTCCTCATTGCATTCGCCATCCTCATGATCTTCTTGCCACCGCCTGTGGTCATCATGCGCATCATTTTGGCGGTCTCCTCGAACTGTTTCACAAGACGGTTAACCTCGACGATGGAGGTGCCGCTACCCATGGCGATACGTTTGCGGCGGGTACCGTTCAACAACGAAGGATTCTCACGTTCCTGCGGCGTCATCGAATAGATGATGGCCTCGATACTCTTGAAGGCATCATCGTCAATTTCCTCCCCTTTCATGGCTTTGTCCATACCTGGGATCATGCTAGCCAGATCCTTGATGTTACCCATCTTCTTGATCTGCTGGATCTGCTTCAGGAAGTCGTTATAGTTGAATTCGTTCTTGGCAAGTTTGCGTTGCAGCTTACGTGCCTCCTCCTCGTCAAACTGTTCCTGAGCGCGTTCCACAAGGGAGACGATATCACCCATGCCGAGGATACGGTCGGCCATACGTTTCGGATAGAACACGTCGAGTGCGTCCATCTTCTCACCGATACCGACGAATTTGATCGGCTTCTCCACCACAGTACGGATAGTCAGGGCAGCACCACCGCGGGTGTCGCCGTCCAACTTGGTGAGCACCACGCCATCGAAGTCGAGGCGATCGTTGAAGGCCTTGGCGGTATTCACGGCATCCTGACCCGTCATGGCATCGACCACAAACAAGGTCTCATGAGGATGCACGGTTTCCTTAATCTTGGCGATCTCGTTCATCATCTCCTCGTCAACAGCCAGACGGCCAGCGGTATCGATGATGACCACGCTCTTGTTCTGTGCCTTGGCATGCTCGATGGCATGTTGTGCAATCTCCACGGGATTCTTGTTGCCGTCTTCGCTATAGACCTCCACTTCGACCTGTTGGCCCAAGACCTTCAATTGGTCGATAGCGGCAGGACGATACACGTCACCAGCTACCAGCAGCACCTGTTTGCTCTTCTTGCGCTTCAGGTAGTTGGCTAACTTGGCCGAAAAAGTGGTCTTACCAGAACCTTGCAGACCGGCGATCAGGATAATGCTCGGCTGGCCTTTCAGGTTGATATCGACATGTTCGCCACCCATCAGTTCGGCCAACTCGTCGTGGACAATTTTCACCATCATGTCGCCCGGCTTCACCGAGGTCAGAATCTGTTGACCCAACGCCTTCTCTTTGATATTATTGGTGACATCCTTGGCGATCTTGTAGCTGACGTCAGCATCGAGCAAAGCGCGGCGGATCTCCTTCATGGTGTCGGCCACGTTGACTTCAGTGATATATCCTTGTCCTTTCAGGACCTTGAACGAGCGTTCTAATTTTTCACTTAAACCTTCAAACATAATCTTTCAAAATAATTGGGTGCAAAAATACGAAATATTTGGTAATTTTGCACAACTAATTTTAGGATTATGATAAAGGAGAATCTTGAGAGAATCAAGGCTACCATACCTTCCAGCGTCACTTTGGTGGCCGTCAGTAAAACCAAGCCTGTTAGCGACCTGCAAGAGGCCTACGATGCCGGCCAACGCATTTTTGGAGAGAACCACGCTTTGGAGATGCGCGACAAGCACGAAGTCTTGCCAAAAGACATCCAATGGCATTTCATCGGACATCTTCAGACCAACAAGATCAAGTACATCATCCCTTTCGTAACACTCATCCACAGTATCGATTCCGCTAACTTGCTCGAAGCCGTCAATAAGGAAGCCAAGAAACACGACCGTGTGGTGGATTGCCTGTTGCAGTTCCACATTGCCCAAGAGGAGACCAAGTTCGGCCTTGACATGGAAGAAGCGCGACAATTGCTGGACTCAGAGGTGTTCAGGCAGATGCAGAACGTGCGCCTCTGTGGTGTGATGGGCATGGCCACCTTCACCGATGACGAAGCCGAGATCCGCAAGGAGTTCAAACACCTGAAGGAGATTTTTGAGACCCTGAAAACCGATTACTTTGCTGGCCAGCCCCAATTTAAGGAGATTTCCATGGGAATGTCGGACGATTACCCGATTGCCATCGAAGAAGGAGCTACCTTGATCAGAGTGGGAAGTAAGATTTTTGGAGCAAGAAATTACAACGTATGATCATCCCTATCCTTTTATTAATAGTCGGATTCGTTGTGCTAATCCTCGGGGCGGACTGGCTGGTTGATGGCGCCACAAGTGTCGGCATCAGGGCGAAGCTGTCACCTTTGATCATCGGTTTGACCATTGTGGCCTTCGGCACTTCCCTACCCGAGTTGATCATCAACATCTTCTCCTGTGCCAAAGGCAGCTCTGGGCTGGCCATCGGCAACATCGTGGGCAGCAACATCATGAACATCCTGCTCATCCTCGGTGTCGCCTCCTTGATCTATCCCATCGACGTTAGCAGGATTTCCATCAGGCGTGATATTCCCGTAGGTTTTCTTGCCACGCTGGCCCTGTTCGTGTTCGCCAACTTCACAGGCAACGGGCTTACCGTCAGCTGGATTGAAGGCATCGTTTTGTTGCTTTGCGCAGCAGGATATCTCTTCCTGACGATGAAGAAAAACGAGTCGCCCAGCACGGAGGTGGAGGCTGTTCAGATCCCGATGCCATGGTGGAAGACCATCCTATTTTTGGTCATCGGCATCGCCGGGCTGTATGTTGGAGGAGAATTGGTTTCCAACAATGCTCAAATCATTGCCAAGGCATGGGGCATGAGCGAGTCCATGATCGGCTTGACCGTGGTTGCCATGGCGACTTCGTTGCCCGAATTGATCACTTCCATCGTGGCAGCCACCAAGAAAAACGCCGGTATCGCCATCGGCAACGTCTTAGGCTCCAACATCCTGAACATCTTTGTGGTATTAGGCATCAGCAGCCTGATCACGCCACTGCAATTCGACTCCAAGTTGAACATCACCCTTGGCATTCTGTTCTTCGCGAATGCCCTGATGTTGCTGTTTGTATTTACGGGAAAAGGCAGGAAGCTCTCCCGTTTTGAGGGTTTTTTGATGCTTCTTGCCTTTTCAGGATTCATGATCTACACGATCATGGCGCAATAACCTGGCATCAATCAGCCAGGTTGAAAGTCTCTTTGACCATCTCGTAACTGCTGAGATCCAATTCAGGATGAGCGGCATAATAGCCTGCGGCGATGGCTACCAAACGAAAGCGATGCTCTTCGGGCCGATAGCCGTCATAGAAATCGTTCTCCGTCCAGAAGACACTCACGCCGCCTTCGTAGAACGAAGTCTCCAATGAAGAGGAGCAGTAGATCAAATTGCCTTGATTGTCGTAATCGGAGTAATAGAAGGTCATCGGGATCTGGCGCCACGTATCATTGCTTTCCATATATACCAGTACCACTCCGCTGTTGTAGATGTCAGAAGTGACAGCGTCATAACTGAAATCAACGCGCCATGAAGTCTCATCCCAGTACCAGTCATCAGGAACAACCGTGATGGTTGTGGAGGCGACATTCACATAGCCATCGTTACCAGCAGGGCCTTGCGGACCGGTGGGTCCCATTGGACCCATGGGACCCATGGGGCCTTCCTTGGCACAGGAAGCCATGAAGACGACAGCAATGATGGCGCATGCTATGCTGAATAACCTTTTCATTGTTAATCCTCCTTGATTTGGAACACTCTCTTCACTTCTTCATAGTTGCTGTAGTCAACATCGGGACGAGCGCTGTAATCAGCATTCGAAATAGTGACAATCTTAAAGCGATGGGTGCCAATCCTTCTGCCATTATAGAAATCATTCTCCGTCCAGAAGATGCTCACACCGCCATCGTAGCTTGATACTTCAAGCGAAGAAGAACAGTTAACCAAGTTCCCCTGATTATCATAATCGGTATAATAGAATGTCATCGGGAGCTGACGCCAAGTGTTTTCATTATCCATGTAAACCAGCACAGCGCCATCATTATGAACGTTGAGATTAATGGCGTCAAATCTCAGATCGACACGCCACGAAGTATTATCCCAACGCCAATCCGATTCATAAACCGTTACGGTTGAAGAATAAACATTGGCATTCGTTTTCGGGCCACGGCAGGAAGCCAGGCAGCACATTGCTAAAAATGCCACGCAAAATAATGTTACCTTTCTCATTGTCTTATAGTTTTATGATTAAAAATACTTCCAATTGTCATGCAAACTTACAATAATTACACCAAAAAACGTAATTTTGCCGACAATATTTTCCATTCCAATGAAAAACAAAAGCTTCATCGTTCATATTGCCGGTGTTGTAGCCATGATATTTTGGGGCATCTCGTTCGTTTGGTCAACGCAAGTTTACCAGAACCTGAACCCCACAACGACCATTTTCCTGCGACTGGTAGTGGCCACCGTTTTTTTGACCTTGATTCTGTACGTTTTTCAGCTCAACGAGAAGGTGAAACGCGAACACCTGAAGCTATTTGCCATAGCCGCGTTTTTTGAGCCCTTCCTATACTTCATTTTCGAAGGCTATGGATTAAAAAACAGTTCCCCCGTCATCGGTTCGGGCATCATCGCCATGATTCCCTTGGTAACCCCCATTGCGGCACGTTTCTTTCTCAAAGAACGGCTAACCGCGATGAACGTGATCGGACTCATCGTTTCTTTCGTCGGCGTCGTAGTCATGCTGGTCACCCGAAACCTCGAACTGGCAGCCAAGCCCATCGGCATCCTCTTCCTTTGTGGATCAGTACTGGTGGCCGTCGGCTATTCCATTGCTTTGATTCGGCTCACCAAGTTTTATAAGCCCCTGACCATCACCTGGATGCAGAACATCGTCGGAATGATCTACTTCATCCCCATGGTCTTGATCATGGAACGCTTCGAGCCATCGAACTTCGCCAATGTGGGCGGCTACATCGTTCCCCTAGTCTCCCTCGGTGTTTGCTGCAGCGCCATCGCATACGCACTATGGGCTTTTTGTTTCAGCAAGCTCGGCGCCTCCAAGGCCAATGTCTATTCCAACCTGATCCCAGTCTTCACAGCCGTGTTCAGCTTCTTCATCATTCACGAAAGCCTGACGGCTAACAAGATCATCGGCATCGCTTTGGTCGTCGTCGGACTTGTGATGTCACAACTCAAACGGAAAACTGAATAACTGAACAACTTCCAACTATCATGATCACTAGTAAGACCAATCCCAAGATAAAGAACCTCGTGAAGCTCCAGAAAGCTTCGGAACGTCGTGAACAGAACCGCATCTTGATTGAGGGCCAAAGAGAGATTGAGCGAGCACAGGCATGCGGCTTTGAAATCGAACAACTCTATGTGTGCGAGCCACTGTTGCGCGAGCCATTGAGCATCAAAGCCGACTTTGTGGAGACCGTCACCGAAGAGGTCTTTGACAAGATTGCCTATCGTGAAGGCAGCGACGGATTGCTTGCCGTTGCCATACCCAAATACAAGGACCTCAGCGAGTTCAAGCCAAAGAAAGACACTTTGATCATCGTGTTGGAGACGGTGGAAAAGCCCGGCAACCTCGGTGCGGTGATGCGCACTGCCGACGCTGCCGGTGTAGATGCCGTGATCGTGGCTGATCCTGCCACAGACCTCTACAACCCCAATGCGATACGTGCCAGCATCGGCTGCATCTTCAGCGTACCCGTGTATGCCTTCTCCACCGAGGAATGCATCCATTGGCTGAAAAAGAATGGCATCACCATTTATTGCACCTATTTGAAAGCCTCCATCGACTACCTTGACGCCGACTTCACGAAGGCTTCCGCCTTGGTAATGGGCACCGAGGCTACTGGCATCTCGCAAGCTTGGGTCGATGCTGCCGACCAGAACATCATCATTCCTATGAACGGCATCGCCGACTCGCTCAACGTGTCGGTCACCACCGCCATTGTTACCTTTGAGGCAGTCAGGCAACGGAGAAAGCCATGAAAAAAGACTACCTGTTGCTGCATCTTTCCGTATTCATCGCCGGCTTCACTGGCGTGCTAGGGCGGCTCATCACCTTGGATTCCGCCGTCTTGGTATGGTGGCGGATGGCCACGGCAGCAGTGTTGATGTGGCTTTATCTAGTGATAACTAAACAACTGAACAACTACAAACTGAACAACTTGCTACCCATGGGTGGTGTCGGTCTGCTGCTGGCATTGCATTGGGTATTCTTCTACGCCAGCATCAAGGCCTCTAATGTGTCGATCGGCGTGGTGTGTTTCTCCTTAGTGGGGTTTTTCACCGCCTTGTTCGAGCCAATCATCAACAAGCATCGGTTTTCAGGACGCGAGTTCCTCTTCAGCTTGCTGACCATTCTCGGCATTTATCTGATTTTCCAGTTCGACTCGCGTTACCGGTTGGGCATCATCCTAGGCGTTGTCTCCTCGGCCATCTATGCGCTCTTCGCCATCGCCAACCAACGGGTCGGCAAGCATTATGAGCCAAAGAACATGTTGCTTTGGGAGATGATCGGCGGCCTTATCGGACTCACATGCCTCCTCCCCTTGTACAACGCCTTCATCCCCCTCGGCAGGCTCTATCCTGTCGGTCTGGACTACCCCTATTTGGCTTTCATGGTGGTGGTTTGCACCATCGGCCTTTGCCTGTTGCAAATCATTGTATTGCAGAAGATCTCCGCCTTCACCGTCAACTTGACCTATAACCTGGAGCCCGTGTATAGCATCATCCTCTCCATGTTTATCTTCAGCGAGTACAAGGAGTTGAATTATTCATTTGTGATCGGCATTGTGCTAATCATCCTGTCGGTTGTTCTTCAAACGTTATTCTCAATCAGACAAAAACGCCCTACCGATTCTACCGAGCTTTAACCCCTATGGGGTAGTATTCCTCACTCCTCATTCCTCACTCCCAACTCTTACCTTCACGAACACCGGATAATGGTCCGAAGGATTTCTCCTGACATAATTGTCGAACGAGATCTCCTGTGGAGCGTCGGCAGATTTAAGCGTTTCTTCCGTTTCGTCGGGCGTCCAGTAGCTATTGGTGAGCACGCCGTAGGATTCCACCTTCATTTCGGGAGAGACAAAGACATGGTCGATGCGGCTGGTCGTATAGTACTCCGTCTTGAAGGCATTGAAGGTGCCGTTCTCCGCAAAGCGGATGCGCGCTGCATCATACGAGTCTTTTAAGATCCCAGACTTCGTGAAGATGGTATAAATCTCGTTATCTTGATCTACATTAAAGTCACCGGTGATGAACACGGGAGCGTCCTTGGCGATCTCGCGCACCTTGGCCACCACCAGCTTGGCTGCTTCACGACGTGCCACCACGCCCACGTGATCCATGTGAAGGTTAAAGAAGTAGAACACCTGTTGAGGTTCTTTCCTGCGAAGGTTAAACAGTCCATGTCGTTGCTTCTGCCCTTTGACACAAAACTTTCCCCAAGTGCAGATGCGGATGCAAGCAGCATCCCAGCCCAAGCTAGGCTTGTCGGGCGTCTCGCTGAGCCAAAAATCGCCATGGTCAAGGAGCCTCAGCTTGTCTTTCTTATAAAAGATGGCTTCATGTTCGCCGCCTAGTTTTCCGTCATCACGTCCAATGCCGATGTAATCATAGCCATCAAGGGCCTTTTTCATGTCTTGAAGCTGCCCATAAAGCACCTCTTGCGTCCCGAAGATCTCGGGGGCCATGAAGTTCACCTGGTCGCAAATCACTTGGCAGCGTTTGGCCCAGACATTACCTTGGACACTGTCGTTCCAGTTCTTGTAACGTATATTGTAAGAGCCCACGAGCATCTCTTGGGCAGATAGCTGGAAAGAAGCCACTAATAGCAGGGCGAGAACGAGTCTTTTCATAAGAGAGATTAGTTTTTGCAAAAATAAACAAAAACCAAGATCAACGCAATTTATTCCGTTGATAATGCGGCGCCACCACGATGATGAAGAAAATGAGGGAAATGAGCACCGAACCAGAAGCCACCAGATAGGATGTCGCGAACGAGAAATGCTCCGCCAACATGCCGCCCGAAAAGATGCCGATACCCAAACCGAGATCCCAAGAGGTGAGGTAGGTGGAGGTAGCCGTGCCACGCTGGGCGTTGGTACCCAAGTTGATGAACAAGGCGTTGAACGACGGGAAGGCCGCTCCGAAGCCCAAGCCGCAACAGAAAGCAATCAGCAAAAAGGCCACCGCAGTGTAATTGGGACCCAATAAGTTGACGTAATGGCAGAGGCCCAATCCCAGCAAAGCGAAAACGGTGATTCCCAAACCCAAGGCAATGGTATGGGTGACTTTGCCACGATCCACCATCTTACCGGCAAAAAGGCGGGAGACGATCAAACCCACAGCATACACAGTAAAGAACAAACCGCTGCTGATCATCAAATCCATCTCCTTGGCATACAGGGCGATATAGTTGGATATCTGTCCGTATGCAAAAGCAAGCAACAAAAAGGACACCCCTGCCAGCAGACCTTTGGTCAGGATGAATCGGTCCAAAGAGATCGGAGGACGCTTTACCGGAGGGCGCACCTTGGTTTGGATACGAGAGGCAAACAATGCGGCCAGAAAGCTGCAAGCCATGCAACCCATGAAGATCGCATTGAAACTGAGATGCTCATACACGAACAAACCCACCATAGGTCCCACGGCCATGGCGATGTTGTTGGCCACACCATAATACCCGATGCCCTCTCCCCTATGCTCCGAAGGCACCACGTCGATCACCAAGGTGTTGCCACCCACCGACGTCAGTCCAAAGGCAAGGCCATGAACCACGCGGATGATGATGAGCATGGTGATGGTCGTAGCGAACGGATAGCCACAAAAGATAGCGGTGAACAGCGACAAAGCCAGCAGATAAAGGGGTTTGCGCTTGAAGGTGTCCATCATATACCCCGAGAACGGCCGAACCACCAAGGTAGCCAAGGTGTAACATGAGATCACCGTTCCGATCACGGCATTGCTTCCTTGGAACTGCTCAATGATAAAAAAGGGAAGCACGGGCAGGAGTAGATAGAACGAAAAGAAAAACAAGAAGTTAGCCGCGCACAAACACAGGTAATTCTTGTTGAACAGTTTCTCTTCCATGGGGGTATTGCTATTTCGGGCTGCAAAATTAACAAAGAAGTCGTTAGGGTAACGAGGTTTTTCGTATTTTTGCCATTTTGAGATACAAGCATGGAACTATTGGATTTATACGACAACGACCTAAAGCCCACGGGCCAAACTGTGGAGCGAGGGCAGATGATCCCTCAGGGATTGATGATCCCCATTGTAGCCGTATTTATCCACAACAACGAAGGCAAATATTTGATACAGAAGGTGTCCGCCAATAAAGGAGGCTATTACGCCACCACCGCCGGACATGTGAAATCGGGTGAGATGGACTTCACCATTTCCATGTTGCGTGAATTGAAAGAAGAGCTGGGGCTCTCCGTCACAAAGAGCGAGCTCAAGTTACTCAGGATCAGAAGGTACGGATACAAGTTTACCTTGTTGTACATGCTGAAGAGCAACGTTCCCATCGAGATGTTGCGACTTCAGACTGAAGAAGTGGAGTCTGTGCAATGGATGAGCCGAGAAGAGATCGAAAAGCTTTGCAACGAAGGTCTTTTCAACAAAGTCCATTACCAACTGTTATTGGATTGTGAAGAGCGCCTGACTTCGCTGCATTTGAAAGTTAAAACGAAAAACGGATAATAATCTTTAAATTATTGAATATTAAATCTTTAAATCCCATTATATGATCGCAAAAGAATTACTCAATCCCCGCAGCATCGTCATCTGCGGTGCATCAAGTGACATTCATAAACCTGGCGGCAAGTCGCTGAAGAACCTTTTAGAGAGTCCCTTCAAAGGCCAGATCTACGCCGTCAATCCCAAAGAGACCGAAGTGCAAGGCGTGAAGTGCTATGCCAAGGTGGACGACCTTCCACAAGTGGATTGCGCCCTCCTCTGCATCGCAGCCAAGTTCTGCGCCCAGACCGTTGACGTTCTCGCCAAGGAGAAAGGCTGCAAGGGCTTCATCATCATCAGTGCCGGTTTCTCGGAGGAGAACGCTGAAGGCGCTGCCATCGAGAAGCACATCGTTGAAACCATCAACAGTGTGGGCGGCTCCCTCATTGGCCCCAACTGCACGGGCTTCCTCAACGTGAACTACGCTGGATGCTTCGACACCCCGATTCCAAAGTTGGATCCCAAGGGTGTGGACTTCATCACCGGATCAGGTGCCACCGCTGTGTTCATCAAGGAGTACGGCATGAGCAATGGCCTGAAGTTCAACAGCGTTTGGGCGGTGGGCAATAGCGCCCAGCTGGGCATCGAGGACGTCCTCGAACATCTTGACGAGACCTTCGACCCTGAGAAGTCCTCACGTGTCATCATGCTTTACATGGAGAAGATCGGCGACCCGATGCGTCTGCTGAAACACTCACGCAGCCTGATCAACAAGGGCTGCCATATCGCTGCCATCAAGAGCGGCGGTTCTGCTGCAGGCTCACGCGCCGCCTCATCGCACACTGGTGCCTTGGCCACCAACGATGCCGCCGTCGATGCCTTGTTTCGCAAAGCCGGCATCGTCCGCTGCCACAACCGTCAGGAGCTGACCACCGTATGCGGTGTGTTCATGCATCCCGAGATCAAAGGAAAACGCTGCGCCGTCATCACCCATGCCGGCGGTCCCGCCGTGATGCTCACCGACGTGCTCAGCAACGGCGGCATGGAAGTCCCTCCGCTGAAAGACCATCCGGCCAGCGCCGCCCTGCTTGAGAAGCTCTTCGGAGGTTCCTCAGTGGGCAACCCTATCGACTTCCTCGCCACCGGCACCGCCGAACAGCTTGGTTACATCATCGACACCGTCGAGAACGAATATGACGAGATCGACTTCTCCGTGGTCATCTTCGGCTCTCCTGGATTGTTCAGTAATAAGGAAGTTTACGACCTGCTCGACGAGAAGATGAAGACCTGTAAGAAGCCCATTTTCCCAGTACTGCCTTCCATCATCAACGTGAAGGACGAAATCGAAGACTTCATCGCCAAGGGACGCATCAACTTCCCCGAGGAATGCGTCTTAGGCAACGCCATCTGCAAAGTCTATAACACCCCGAAGCCTCAGCCCGAACATGTGGAGTTGCCCAAGATCGACGTGGCACGCATCCGCAAGACCATCGACCGCTGCAAAGACGGCTATCTTGAGATCGCCGACTACAACGAGCTGCTCGACGCCGCCGGCATCAGCCGCAAGAAGAGCGTGGAGGTGAGCAAGAAAGAAGATGCTCTCGCCTTCGCCAAAGAGGTAGGTTGCTCAAAGGATGTGCCGCTGGTGATGAAGGTCGTCGGCCCGCTACACAAGAGCGACGTAGGCGGCGTGACTCTCGGCGTGAAAGATCTCGACACCGTAAGCAAGGAATTCGATCGCCTAATGGCCATCAAGGACACGTACGCCGTGGAGATGTATCCCATGCTCGACGGCACCGACGTCTATATCGGCGCCATCAAAGATCCGAAGTTCGGACATCAAGTCTTCTTCGGCCTTGGCGGCATCTTCATCGAAGTGTTGAAAGACGTCCAAAGTGCCTTGGCACCCATCACTGCCGATGAGGCCAAGGAGATGCTCAAGCAGCTCAAGGGATACAAGATCCTCCAGGGCGTCCGCGGTCAAGAAGGTGTCAACCTCGACCTCTATGCCGACCAGGTGGCTCGTGTGAGTGCCCTGGTACAGGCCGCTCCCGAGATCGCCGAGATGGACCTCAACCCATTGCTTGGCAATCCTCGCTATGTCACCGCTGTCGATGCCCGTATCAGAATTGAAAAATAAAAGCCATGTTTACCAGCCGCTCCATCATATACCTGATTTACGGCGCCTTGGTGCTGTTCACCTTTTTTGGCGACAAGCTGCTGAAAAAGACCGACAAGAGATCGAGAACATTAGGCTATCTGATCTGCATCATTGGCGACCTGGGCATCTTGGGATATGGTCTTTGGATCTATTTTAAATACAAGGAAACCAACTATGAGATTGCCTCCCAAACGGGATTCGTGCTGGGAGGCATCATCTTTGGCGTCTGCGTGCTTTGTCTCTTGGGCAGGTATTGGCAAAACAAGGAATTGGACAAACGAAGGAAAGAAGAATGAGACGCTTGCTGCTCATAATAGTTTTTGGCATCCTATATCCAATCCATCTATACGCCCAAAAAGATGCCGTAACCTTCTCTACTCCAGGAGGTTTCTACGATGAGCCATTCAAGCTGTCGCTCCATTGCGGTCTTGGCAACCACATACGCTATACCACCAATGGCGACGTCCCCTCTTCAAACTCCACATTATATAGTGATTCTCTTGAATTAAGCCCCACTTTGTTTTCCAAGTCTGATATTTACAAGATCGTCAATTGCATCCCTTCGACATTCTATCTACCCGATGACATTCAGCGAGCCATCGTCATCAGGGCGGCTGTATTCAACGACAACGAAGATTGTATCAGCCCCGTTGCCACTAACAGCTATTTCATCCGGTCTTTGGGTTGCGACTTTCATGGTTTGCCTGTAGTCTCCATAGCTGCCGACTCATTGTCGTTATTCGGTTACGAGACGGGTATCTTTATCCCAGGAATCAACTATGACCCTGCCGACTCCACCCATACCGGCAACTATTGTCAGCGAGGACGCGAATGGGAACGGCAGATCAACATGGAGTTTTACGAGCCCGACAACCGAGGTGTCAACCAGCAATGTGGACTGCGAACCCATGGTGGTGCATCGAGATGGTTCCAACAGAAAGGCTTGCGTTTTTATGCTCGTGAGGAGTATGGCAAAAAACGATTCAAGCATCAGTTTTTCGAATCGACACCGATAGCTAGTTTCAAGCGCTTGAACCTACATCCATTCCGTTGCAGCAACTGGCTACAAACAGGTGGGCAAGAGTATCTATCGCAGACCGTCGCCAACGATCTCGACTTCGAGTCTTTGGCTGTACGGCAAACCGTCGTTTTTATCAACGGAGAATACTGGGGCATTTACACCTTAGAGGAATCGCCCGACGAACGTTATCTTGAGGACCATTACGACATTGATCTTGACAAGGTCAACATTCTCAAATACTGGGGTGTGACGCAATACGGTGACGGCACCAGTTGGTGGAGCTTTTACACTTGGCTTAAGACCGCGGATCTCAGTCAGCCTGCCGATTCCGTCCATGCCTACACACGGATTGATGTAAACAGTTTTATTGATTATATCCTTTTGGAGACCTTTTCGGCAAACCTTGACTGGCCACAAAACAATGTATTACTATGGCAACCAGAAACAGGAACTCCTTTCCGTTGGATATTCTATGACGGGGACGGTTGTTTCACCAGACCCCATTTCAATGCCATTGAGAACGCCCTCAACCAAGGAGGCAACAGCGTGGTACTCAAACATTTTCTCGAAAACCATCATTTTCGAAAGGCTTTCTTTGAACGGTACACACAACTGTTGGGCACCTATTTCCATGCTTCTCATTTAAGATCTATAATGTGCCATTATCAACAGCTTGTTGAAGACGAAATACCAGCGCAATCCAACCGTTTCCATTTCCCTGTCAGCTTGGAACGATGGTATGAAGACATGGAGAAGGCGAATGATTTTATCACTACCCGTCCGACATACTTCAAAAATGAGATTCAGACATACATTTCTACAGAAGAAATCGCAATTAGCACTTTCAGCTGTACGCCCAACCCATCGTCAGGTTCGTTTTTCATCAACTTCCACTCCAACGTCAATTCCATCATGCCTCTTGAGATCTATGATATGACTGGACGAAAAGTCGTAGGGAAAGACATCTACTTCACTGAAGGAAACAACTCAATCCCTCTTCAGACCAACTTGTCGTCCGGTCTATATTTGATCCGCATTAACAATCTTACAAAACGCATTGTAATTTTATAACAATATGAAAAAAAGTGATCTCATCACGCTCCTCATCGTCGCCGCTATAATATGCGGCTTTGCTTTCATCCCTGGGGCTTGGGAATGGTTCAACAACACCACTGCCAAGCACGGTTTGCTGATGAGTTTCTTCAAATTCGCCATCCTCGGCACATTTGGCGAGATGCTTGCATTGCGCATCCGCGAAGGTGTGTATCTCAAGAAAGGCTTTGGTCTGTTGCCCAAGATGCTTGTCTGGGGCGTGTTAGGTGTAGTCATCGCTTCGGCCATGACCATCTTCAAGACCGGCACAGTGAAGCTGCTTGACGGCGGTTTTCATTTGGACGGCAAAGCCGCTGAATGGTTTGCCGGCAGCCTCAGCTGGGGCAAGTTCTTCGTAGCCCTCTGCGTGAGTGTTTTGATGAACACCCTTTTTGCTCCTGTATTCATGACCTTCCACAAGATCACTGACATCCACATCGCTGAGACAGGAGGATCATTGAAGGGCTTCTTCAGCCATCCACTGAAGATCCGCGAGACCTTGTCGAAAAAGATCAATTGGGATATCCAATACGGTTTTGTCTTTGCCAAGACCATCCCGTTGTTCTGGTATCCAGCGCACACAATCACTTTCTTGCTGCCTCCCACCCTTCAGGTGCTGTTTGCAGCATTCCTCGGCGTGGCACTGGGTGTGATTTTGAGCATCAAAAAATAATTTGACTTTTTCCAAAAAGTTGCGTATCTTTGTACACGCTATAAAAACGCATATTATGAAAACGTACAAATGGCTCAGAGGCATCCTGAAAGCATCAGCGTTCACCACGGTGATGTTCGTAATGCAGGCCTGCTACGGCACGCCACAGCAGTACAAGGATCCCTACTTTGAGGATGAAGAAGAGACCACCCAGATGGTTGACACCTTGCAAGTCAACCAAGAGCTCCCTGTGGAGGCCGAGGCTGAATAATCCATGCTTCAGGCCTTCCATAACTATTTCCGGAAAAAAGAGACCCAACTCCATGAGTTGAACTATCTCTTTTGGGAATGCACCCAGCGCTGCAACCTGAATTGCCAGCACTGCGGTTCAGATTGCACGGCATCTTCCTTGTTCAAAGACATGCCTTTTGAAGACTTTCTCAAAGCCATCGAGCCCCTTGAGACCAAGTTCAAACGGAACTCCATATTGGTCGTCATTACTGGTGGCGAGCCATTGGTGCGCAAGGACCTCGCCGATTGCGGGCGACAGCTCCGCAGGCATGGTTTTCCTTGGGGTATTGTCAGCAATGGCTGGGCATACGATGAAGCAAGACACAAGGAGCTGATGGCAGCTGGGCTTTGCAGTGTCACCTTCAGCTTGGATGGATTACGAGAGACACACGACGCCTTTCGCAAGCGCCAAGGCAGCTTCGACCACGCCCTTCAGGCGATCGACCTGGTGGCCAATGAAACGAAGCCTCTTGCCTATGATATCGTGACCTGTGTCAGTCCAATGAACATCGGTGAATTAGACGAATTAAAACAGTTGCTTGTCGAACACCATGTGAAGGCCTGGCGTTTCTTCACTATCGAGCCCATCGGGCGTGCCGCCAACGACCCGAATCTGCAACTCAACAACGAGCAGTTCAAACAACTGATGGACTTCATCGTCGCCACCCGCAAGGAAGGCAAGATCGACGCCAAGTTCAGCTGCGAAGCCTACGTCGGACCCTATGAGCGCAAGGTCCGCGACTGGTACTACTTCTGTCGTGCCGGCATCACCATCGGCTCCATCCTCGTCGATGGCTCCATCTCCGCCTGCCCCAACATCGACCGCCGCTTTGCCCAAGGCAACATCTATCAAGATGATTTCTTAGACGTATGGGAAAACCGTTTTCAACTCTTTCGCGACCGCAACTGGATGAGGACAGGCATCTGCAAAGATTGTAAGGTTTACAAAAATTGCCTTGGCGGCGCAATGCATCTGCATAGGAAAGATTCAGAAGGGATCCTTTTGTGTCATTATCAGAAGTTAGAAGGCGTTAGCAAGAAGTAAGAAGTTTTTTTCAAAAAAAATCACTTTTTTCTTGACACAATTGTTTTTTGTTGTATTTTTGCAGTGTACTAATTCACTAATACACTGAAATAATCAAACAGTTAAACAATTAAACAATCAACAAATCAACAAGTTATGATAGAGATCAAGAACTTAGACTTCGGTTACAAGTATCAACCAGTCTTCAAGAACATCAGCCTGAACTTCGAGAAAGGCAACATTTACGGTCTGTTGGGAGAAAATGGCGTGGGCAAGACCACCCTGTTGAAGCTCATCAGCGGACTCCAAAAACCCACCGCCGGCGAATGCCTCGTCGATGAGGTTGCCCCCTTCAAGCGTCTGCCCGAGACATTACAAAAAAACTTCTTCATCTCGGAAGATTTCGCCATCCCGGAAGGCACTCCTATTAATAATATAAGAGAACTTGCCCCCTTCTACCCTAACTGCAACGAGGCCCAGTTCATGGAACTCTGCAAGGAAATGGAGGTCGATCCCACCCATAAGTTCAGTGAGCTCTCCTTCGGCCAGCAGAAGAAATGCCTGATTGCCACCGCACTGGCTCTCAACACCGACTACCTGCTCCTCGATGAACCCACCAATGGCTTGGACATCCCTTCCAAGACCCTGTTCCGTCAGGTCATCGCCAAACATGCCAACGAGAACCGCACCATCATCATCTCTACCCACCAAGTGAAGGATGTGGAAAACCTCATCGACCCCATCATCATCCTCGATCACGACGAGGTGCTGCTCAAGGCCACCTTCCGCGCCATCACCGATAAGCTGTATTTCGACTACGGCACTGAAAAAGATGACACGGCACTCTACAGCGAGATGATCCCTGGCGGTTACGTCAACGTCACCCGCAACCCGGAGGGCGTGGACAGCAAGGTCAGTGTGGAGATTCTCTTCAACACCGTGATGAAGAATAAGGAAACCATCAAGCAACTCTTTGGATAAGAAAGGGTCAGGCCATGAATAACAAATTTGATATGAAACGCTTCGCTCAAGTACTTGCCAAAGATTGGAAAAACTATTTCCGAAACTTCGGCATCTCGCTGATCGTGTGGAGCTGCATCCCTATCTTATTCTGGATCACAACGCTCATCTTCGACTTCAACATGAACAATGGTGCAAGAGCAGGCGTTATTGGCTCCTTGGTGTTCTCCGTGTTGATGTTTATCCCCTCCAAGGTATATGGCAAGGCCAACCTCTCCCGTGAAGGCATCGGCTTCGCCACCCTACCTGCCACCAACACCGAGAAGTTCTTCAGCATGCTGATCTATTGTTCCATCCTTACCCCCGTCATCGTCGGATTGGGAAGCTGGGCCGTCGATACGCTCCTTACCCTGTTACCATTTGGCGGTTTCCAAGATTTTGTGGCATTGCCGCGATACAGACTGGGACAGACCATCATCACCATTGCCTGTATCATCATGTTCATCTCCTCCACCTTCATGTTCGGCAACATGATCTTCAAAAAACGGAAAGCCGGAAAGACCATTGCTTGGGGAATGCTCATAGTGTTTGTCATCACTATGGCGTTACAGCTGGTTCATTTCTGGAAAGCCTTCGCCCGTTGGGAAGTCACCGTCAAACCCGGCGTCCTCGCTTGGTTTTGGGATGTTGTCTTGTTCATCCTTGCCATTGTGTTTTACATATTTACCTATCGTAGAATCAAAAACCAAAAATATTAATATATATGAATAACACATTCAATATCAATCGGTTCGGAAAGCTTCTTGCCTTAGATGGCAGGAAGTATTTCCGCAACTTCGGCATTACCCTGGCCATCCTCTGCGGCATTCCGATCATAGGCTGGCTCCTCACCTTGATCTTTGGCTTTACCATGCCCACACTGCCTCGCTGGGGAGGCATCTATCTTGCCATGTTTCTGGGTATCATCCTGATCCCTGCCAAGGTTTTCGGTGACATCAACCTGTCCCGCGAGGGTGTGTGCTACGCCATGTTACCCGTCTCCAACTTGGAGAAATATTTGAGCTACGTGCTTTTCTGCCTACTGACTCCCGTGGCTATTGTCCTTGGTTCCTGGGCAGTTGATTTCCTGCTGACCCTGCTGCCTTTGGGTGGTTTCAATCAATACATCAAGCATTTTGGAATGAACGGCATCATGCAGGACTTTATCGCTGAGATTAGCTTGATGACCAATACCGATGTCGTTAACGAATTAGGTGAAGATTTTCCAAAAGTTTTCAGCATGTTTGATCGTACCTACAGCATCGGAATGATCATCAGCTTGATCTTTAACGTCGGCCTCTTCATGTTGGGCAATCTGCTGTTCAAAACCCACAAGACAGGCAAGACATTGGCCTGTGTAATCGGTGTCTCTTACGTCCTTTCCATGCTGACGCAAGTCTTCCTTCTTTCAAGAGGCATATTCCCTTGGATGAACGAAAACTCCATGGGCATATCGGCTGACCTCGACACCATCACTAACTTTGTCTCTGGATCAATGATCTTCAGCGACATCCTCCACGCCGTTCTTACCATCGGCCTTTACATCGGTATTTTCTTTAAACTAAAAACCCAAAAATATTAAACCATGGAATTTAACGCACATAAACCCATATATCTACAGATCTGCGACCAACTCTATGGGCAGATCCTGAGCGGTGATCTCAAGGCCGACGACCGGTTGCTTTCGGTACGTGACCTCGGCATCGAGCTCGGCGTCAACCCCAACACCATCATGCGCTCCTACGAGACCATGACGGCAGCGGGCATCATCTACAACAAACGCGGCATTGGCTATTTCGTAGCTGAGAACGCCAAGGAACTGGTGCTC
This sequence comes from Bacteroidales bacterium, assembly GCA_017530365.1. Lineage (GTDB taxonomy): Bacteria > Bacteroidota > Bacteroidia > Bacteroidales > F082 > Limimorpha. The sequence continues at coordinate 45,264 of JAFXMK010000023.1, read as the reverse complement.
AACGAGATGAAGAATGAGTTCATCAACAATGAGTTGCCGCAGGTGATCAAGAAGATGAAATTGTTAGGAATCACCCCTGAAGAATTTCTTAAACTCGCTAACTGAACAACCACAAACTGAACAACTGAACAACTATGAAAAAAATTCTCTTCCTCATTGCCCTACTGTTCTGCGGCATCGTTTCTGCCCAAACGGGGCTTAAGACCAAGACCTACCACCTCGACAACGGCCTGAAGGTCGTGCTGTGCGAGAACCATGACCAACCAGAGATATACGGCGCCGTGTATGTCCATGCTGGCAGCAAGAACGATCCCTTGGATGCTACCGGCATGGCCCACTACTTCGAGCATATCATGTTCAAAGGCACCGACCGCATCGGCACCATCGACTGGGAGAAAGAGAAGGTGTATCTCGACAGCATCAGCATGATGTACGACAAATTGCATGAGACCACCGACCCCGCAGCCCGCCAGGCCATCCAGATGAAGATCAACGAGCTGAGCATCGCCAGCACCGACTACGCCATCCCGAATGAAGTCGATGTCATCCTTACCCAGATGGGCGGCAAGGGCCTCAACGCAGGAACCAGCTACGACCAGACCATGTACTACAACACCTTCCCCTCGAACCAGCTCTCCAAGTGGATGGACGTGTATGTGGAACGCTTCCGCAACCCAGTGTTCCGCCTGTTTCAGAGCGAGTTGGAAGCGGTCTATGAAGAGAAGAACATGTACGGCGACAGTCCCATCAACGCCTTCCAGGAATACATGTTCAAGGAGACCTTCGGCGAGCATCCCTACGGCCGTCCTGTGATCGGCTACACCGAGCACCTGAAGAACCCGCAACCCGCCAAGATGCGCGAGTTCTACAACACCTACTATGTAGCCAACAACATGACCCTGATCCTGGTCGGCGACTTCAACATCGAGGAGACGGAGCCGATGATTGCGGAGAAGTTCGGCACCTGGCGCAAGGGCGAGCTCCCGAAGCAGCCCACTTATACGCTGCCCAAGTTCAACGGTCCCACCGTCAAAGAGGTCCGCATGACCCCTATCAAGATGGGTGCCTTGATCTTCCCCGGCATCAAGAACTCCGACCCCGACCTGGTGCCGCTGTCGATGGCTTGCAGCATCTTCTTCAACGGCGAGACCGGCTTGGTTGACAAGCTGACCCTCGACGGCAAGCTGATGGCCGCCATGCTCATGCCCCTCTCGCTTGAGGACCAAGGCGCCAACCTGATGCTGATCATCCCCAAGCTGCTGGGACAGTCGCACGAAGAGGCCGAAGCCTTGGTGTTTGAATGCCTCGAACAGCTCAAACGCGGTGAGTTCAGCGACGACCTGTTCGAAGCCGTGCGTATGGACCAGCTGATGGGCCGGCTCCGCGCTACCGAAGACCTCAACAAACTCGCCAACCTCTTCCTCGAGATGGAGCAAACCGGACAGAGTTATGAGGAGTTCCTCGCCGAAACCGAGCGCATCAAGAAGATCACCAAGGAGGAAGTGGTCGCCATCGCCAACAAATATTTTGGCAACGACTATCTGGACATCCGTTCCAAGATGGGCTTCCCCGACAAGGACAAGGTGGAGAAGCCTAACTGGAAGCCTCTTGAGGCCAAAAACACCAACATGAAATCCGACTTTGCCAAGATGATCGAAGCCGAGGAAGTGCCCGAGGTCACCCCACAAGTCATCAAGTTCGGCGAAGACGTGAAGATCACCAACATCAGCGACGGCTTCAAGCTCTATTCGGCCATCAACCCCGCCAACGACGTATTTGTGCTAAATTTCTACTTCAACTACGGCACCCTCGACGACCCCGACTTGGAGATTGCCAGCGAATATCTCTCCCTGCAAGGCACCGAGACCAAGCCTTTCCAGGAGTTCGCCCTTGAGCTCCAGAAAATGGGCGCAAGCATCTACACCTACCCTGACGAAAACTATTTCCATGTGACGATCACTGGATTCGAGGCAGACCTCGAGAAGCTGTTGAACCTCTGCCATGAGAAACTCTACAACCCCTCGAACGACGAGAGCCAGATCAAGACCATGGCCGATGGGGCGAAGATGGGCATCCAGACCCAGAAAGAAGACGCCTCCACCTGGGCCCGTGCCGTCCGCGCCTACGCCTTGTACGGCGACAAGTCCACCTACCTGGATCATAGCAGCATCAAGGAATGGTCGAAACGCAGCGGCAACGAGTTCCTTGCCAAGATCGCCAAGGCCTTGCAATACGACGGATTCGTCACCTATTCCGGCAACCAATATCCCGATGTGTTAGCCCAATCGATCAAAAACCACTTCATCCTTCCATTGAAGCCCCTCAAGGGCGAGGAAACAGTGCAGGTGGAGAAGCAATACACCAAGCCCCAAGTGTTCTTTGCCCCGAACAAGAAGTTCCGCCAGAGCAACATCTGGTTCTACGTACCCGGCGAGAAGCTGAGCCTTGAAGACGAAGCCATGGCCGGCCTGTTCAGCAAGTATTTCGGCACCGACATGTACTCCATCGTGTTTCAGGAGATCCGCGAGTTCCGTTCGCTGGGCTACACCGCCTACGCCAGTTACAGCTACGACGACCTGGAGCGCAAGCCCGGCTACCTATACGGCTTCTTGGGCACCCAGGGCGACAAGACCTTCGACGGCATCGATGCCTTTAGCAGCCTGATCAAGGATATGCCCGAGCGTGTCGAGAAGTTCAACGCTTCGAAGGAGGCCCTTCTCAAGTCGAGAGCCAGCAACTACATCACCTTCCGCAACAAGCCCAGCTCGGTGAGGTATTGGATGTGGAAAGGCTACGACCATGACCCGAGAGCGGAAGTCACTGAGATCATCCGTAAGGCCGAGTTCAAAGATGTGGTCGGCTTCTACAACCGCATGATCAAGGACCGTCCCGTCATTATCATGATGTCGGGTCCGAAGAGCGTCAAAGCCAAGGACCTCGCCAAATACGGAGAGGTAACCAAGCTCAAGTACAAGAATATTTTTAAAGAATAAAGAAGTAAGAAGAGAAGAGGCCAGTCCTAAGACTGGCCTTTTCTTTTAGAAGATCCAAGCCAACAAGACGTAGAGCCAATGCGCTGCGATACCAGCCAGCAGGCCTCCGATGGCGTGTGCCGTGATGGCCTTGCCGATGAGCTTGCGGTAGCCGAGCGAGTCGAGCATGGCGGCATGGGTGGAGAGGAATCCGCTCCAGCACATGCCAATGGCGGTAAACACGGCAATGGCATTGTTGTCGATAATGCCTTCAGAAATGAAGCGAGGCACCAGACCGATAGCGGCACCCACGGCGCCCAAGGCGGTCATCGGGAAGGAGATCAACGCACCGCTCTTGAAGCCGAACAGCCACTCAAAGACCACATTGATCTTATTGGCCAGCCACGTGATGACAGGCACGCCTTCGTAGGCGACACCCATATACTCGCCGTTTTCACCGGAAGGGCCAAATGTCAACATCATGACCAAGGTGGAGATGCAGAGCACACCTGGGATGATGGCCAAGCCAATGCCCACGCCGTCCTTGCCACCATCGAGCAACGAGTTCAAGAAACGCAGGAAAACGCCGCCTTCGCTCTTAAAGGAGATCTGCTGCTCGTCACCACCGTCAGCCTCATCAACAGGGACATCAAGTTCAGGATAAGACTTCAACGTCATGCGTTGCATCAAGCGGGTAGATACAATACTGCCGACGACAGCGCCTGCCAGACCAACAAGTGCTCCTTTCCCGTAGCCAAGACCCGTCATAAAGGCGATGACCACCAAGCCCATGCCGAAGGCCGTTCCGAAGTTGGTCAACGAGACCAGCTGGTACTTCTTGAAGTAACGGTTGAAATTGCGGTCATGCGCCAAAGTAATGATGGCCGGGTTGTCGCTCATAAAGGTCATGAGGGCGCCCAAGGCTGCCACACCCGGAAGGTTGTACAACGGCTTCATCAGCGGCCGCAGGATGTTTTCCAGCAGACGGACCACACCGAACTCAATGAGCAGCTTGCTGATGGCACCCATCAATACACAGATGGCCATGATGTAAAATACCGTCTCCAGCAACAGATGATAGGACGTCTGCATGAAGGTGTTGAGCATCTTCGGAAGGGTCATCTTCCAAGCCATGAAGCCGAAGAAGCCAAAGAAAAGGATAAGAAACATGAAAGCCTCGAAACTACGCTTCGTAGTGAAACGAAGAGGCTTCTTCAACTTTTGCTCCAGCTTCTGGAACAGTGCTTCCACCCTTTTGCCGTAGGCCAGCGTCTTGGTCCTACGTGTTTTGAACGGATTGTGGCGCATAATATCAGTTTTATTTCTTTAATACACTATGCAATAGGTCAACCTTCCAAGTCAATCCTAGGTTGGCCTGGAAGTTGTTTTCACCGTCAACATTGGTATGGGAACCGCAGAAATGGACTCGCAGATTGCGGCTGCCCATGGGATAGTATTCAAAACCAACGCTCTCGAAATCTACCTTGCGGCCTGGCATGACATACTGGTCAAACGGATCGGGTGTAGTATGGGCTTGGGCATTGTTGAAGTCATAACCCGCCTTGGCATAGACGATCCACTTCTCACCGATATCGACACCAGCACCGATCAAGGCAGTGAAGTCCTGACCGAAGAAACGCTCCTGCTCAAAGGAAGCTCGGTTCTGAAGATCGATGTACATCTCCAGGATTCCCGACTGGATCTTATTGCCCAGCGAGATATAATTGATAAACGAACCAGGCTTGTATTCAATCATGTTGACGGAATAAGCGGTTTTGAACACGTCGAAATTGCCGTACCACATCAGGTTGTAGGAATAGATGCCTTCCATGGCGGATGAGATAAACGGGGAGTTGGTCATCTGCACCAGGAAGTGGTTTTTCTTCGACTTGTCGAGATAATTCAGGGAGAAGCCCATCTCATAGCAGCACACGTGGTTCCAGAAGTCAGTACCATAGTAGATGTCGATGGGGTCGGCATCGTATTCCCAGCCGCCGATGGCTACCACCTGCTTACCTGCTGAGATGAAGAACTGGTCGGTGACATTCCAATCAAGATAAGCCCAATCGGTGCCTTGGAAAAAGGTGTTGGCAAAGCCGATGTTGGGAGTGTTGATCCTTTGACGGAGGTGAAAGGAGAACTTGTCGGTGATGTTGCCGTCGATGCGGAAACGCAAGTATTTTCCTGCAAAACCATGGGCAACGGAGTCCCTGCCGAGGTAGTTCTCGTACGTGAAATCGGCACGTGTGTCGAGATTCAGCGTGTTAAGCGTGATGATCTTTTCCTGGGAAAAAGCCTGTACAAAAACAATCAGACAGGCGGCGATTAGCAGTGTTCTTTTCATGGGTGCTCAATAATCGCCGCAAAGATAGTAAGAATTTTAAACAAAACAATCCAACCAGACCATTTCTAGTCAGGCTGGATTGCTTTGCTAGCGCTCGCAATGACGCAAAGCGCGAAATGCCTTTTCAAAAACTATTGGACTTCAATATTCTGCACCAAGGTCTTCTTCTCTTCGACGGTCACCCTTGGCAAGGTGACTTCGAGGATGCCGTTCTCGACCTTGGCCGAGATCTGGTCACGATGGATGTCCTCAGGCAGCACCAATGTGTTACGGAACTGTTCGGAAGTGAACTCGCGACGCAGGTAGCGCACGCCATTCTCCTTCTTGTCGTCCTTGTGGTTGTTTTCCTTGCTCATCTCCACCACCAAGTTGCCTTCAGCATCGATGGAAATCTTCAGGTCTTCCTTCTTCAGGCCAGGCACTGAATACTGGATGAGGTAGTTCTCTTTGTTTTCGATGATGTTCATCTTGGGTTCTGAATATGAAACAGTGTCCATGTTCATCAGCTCGTTGAATAAGGTAGGAATGAAATCCTGAGTTCTTCTTGTTAGATACATAGTTTTAATCTCCTATTTTTAATTTAGTTGTTCAGTTGGAAGTTGGTCAGTTGTTCAGTTGGTTGAACAACGACACATCCGCTCAAGTCAAATAGTGGGCCAAAACAAAAAAGCGGCTTTTAGGGCCGCTTTTATGATGATTTTATGACAATTTGTCTTATTTTAGGAAATAATAGCAGAGATTTTATGACATTTTGTCATTTTGATTGGAACAGATCTTTGATTCCGCCGATGGAACCCAGCATGTTGGTGGCTTCGTAGGGCAGATAAACGGTCTTGTTCTGCTGACCAGAGGCGATCTCCTTCAGGGCTTCGACGTATTTCACGGCAAGCAGGTAGTTCACTGGGTCGGCACCACCGTTGGAAACCGCTTCAGTGATGTTGCGGATGGCGGTAGCTTCGGCTTCTGCTTGGAGGATCTTGGCGCGGGCTTCACCCTCAGCCTTCAGGATATTGGCCTGCTTGTCAGCTTCGGCGGCGTTGATCTCGGCCTGTTTCTCACCTTCGGAGTTCAGGATCTGGGCTTGCTTCTCACCTTCAGCCTTCAAAATCTCGGCACGACGGTTACGTTCAGCCTGCATCTGGAGCTCCATGGTACGGCGGATGCTTTCGGGCGGCGTGATGTCCTGCAGCTCCACGCGGTTTACCTTGACACCCCATTTGTTGGTGGCGTCGTCAAGCACGTTACGGAGTTTCGAGTTGATAGTGTCACGCGAGGTCAGGGTCTCGTCGAGTTCCATCTCACCCACCACGTTACGGAGCGTAGTTTGGGTCAGCTTCTCAATGGCCACGGGGAGGTTCTGGATCTCATAGACCGCCTTCATAGGATCGACGATCTGAAAATAAAGCAAGGCGTTGATCTCGGTCATGACGTTATCCTTGGTGATCACGCTCTGCTTGTCGAAGTCATAGACCTGCTCACGCATGTCGATGCGTGAGGTGGCGATCAAGCGACCATCCTGGCGGCGTGCAATGGTTTCCTTGGCTTTTTCGATGATAGGCAGGATAACGTTAATGCCAGCGTTCAAAGTACGGTTGTACTTGCCAAGGCGTTCAACAATCAGGGTCTCCGACTGGGAGACGATCTTGATGCCCCGAAGGATATATATCACGACGAGGATTACTAGGACAGTTAATACGATGTTAAGAGGACTCATGGTATAGTTTTTAGTTGATCAGTTGTTCAGTTTTCAGTTTTCAGTTTCTTCACGGTGAGGATGATGCTGTCGAGTTTGACGATTTCGACTTCGGTACCTTTTTCAATAATGGAACCATCCATGGAAACCGCTTTCCAGTCATCACCGTCAACGGCCACACGACCCGTATGCTGGGAGGCATCGATACGCTCCGAGACCACGGCCCGGCGGCCCACTAAAGCATCGGCATTGGTCTTCACATCTTTCGTCTTCCTGTCGAGGAATTTCATCATGAAAGGACGCAGGAAGATGAAGGTGAGCAATGAAACGACGGCAAAAATGACGATTTGCCAGGTCAGGTTGAGACCCAAGCCGGCGCCAAGCGCCGAGAATCCAGCACCAATGGCAAAACAAATGGCGCCAAAGGTGGCCGAGAAGATCTCAAAAATAATCAACGCGAGGGCGGCAATGAGCCAAATTTGATATAATTGCATAATTAATAAAGTTGTACAGTTATTCAGTTGTTCAGTTGACAATTTGCAAAGATAATAATTTCGTATCTTTGCGGCAACAAATCTTAAAACAAATTACATGTTTAAAAAATTCATTCCTATGATAGCTTTAAGCGTCATCGTGCTGGTTTCCTGCAACAGCAGCGAGAAGAAGACAGAAACCAACGAGAACCCTTTCCTGACCGAATACCAGACGCCATTCAAGGTGGTGCCTTTCGACAAGATCAAAACCGAGAATTATATGCCCGCTTTTGAGGCTGGCATGAAAGAACAGCTCGAGGAAATCGACGCCATCGTCAACAGCACCGAGACGCCCACTTTCCAGAACACCATCCTCCCCTACGACAAGTCGGGCGAGACGTTGGATCGCGTCAGCAACGTGTTCTTCAACATCCTTGAATGCAACTCTGATGATGAATTACTGGCCTTGGCCGAACAAGTCATGCCCATGCTCTCGAAGCACGGCGATGCCATCGCGATGAACCCGAAACTCTTCGAGAAGATCGACTACGTATATCAGCATCGCAATGAGATGGGCCTCGACGACCAGCAGATCCGCGTGGTGGAGAAATACCATCAGGATTTCGTCCGCAGCGGTGCTGCGTTGCCCGACGACAAAAAGGCTGAGTTGAGCAAGATCAACGAACAACTCTCGACTTTGAGCCTACAGTTTGGAAATAATCTGTTGAAGGAAAACAGCGGTTTCAAGCTCGTCATCGACAACAAGGACGACCTCGCTGGTCTGCCGCAAAGCAGCATTGACGCCGCCGCCGAACAAGCCAAAGCCGATGGTATGGAAGGCAAATGGGTGTTCACCCTCAGCAAGCCCAGCTTGATTCCCTTCCTGCAATATGCCGACAACCGCGACCTGCGTGAGAAGATGTACAAAGCCTACTACAATCGCGGCGACAACGGCAACGAGTACGACAACAAGAACCTCATCAAGGAGATGCTCAAGCTGAGACAACAAAAGGCCCAGCTGTTGGGTTACGACAACCACGCCAACTTTGTGCTGTCTGTCAACATGGCCCACGATGCCGCCACCGTTGACCAGTTCTTGGAAGAAATCTTCGTCCCCGCCCAAGAGCTCGCCAAGAAAGAGCTCGCCGAGATGCAGGCCATCGCCAAGGCAGAAGGCGCCGATTTCAAACTCGAAGGATGGGATTGGTGGTATTACGCCGAGAAGCTCCGCAAGGCCAAGTACGACTTCGACGAGAACCAGATCAAGCCTTACCTGGCTGTCGATAACGTCCGCAACGGCATGTTCGACGCAGCTAACAAGCTCTACGGCGTGACCTTTACCCAAAACAACACCATCCCCGTCTATTATCCCGGCGTGGAGACCTACGAAGTGAAAGAAGCCAATGGCGACTTCCTCGGCATCCTCTATCTCGACTACTACCCACGTGCCTCGAAGAGCGGCGGTGCCTGGTGCACCAGCTTCCGCGAAGCCGGCCACGACATCAACGGCAACAAGGTATATCCTTTGGTCTCCCTGGTGATGAACTTCACCCCTGCCACCGACAGCGTTCCCGCCTTGCTCAACTGGGACGAGACCGAGACTATGTGGCACGAGTTCGGCCACTCGCTGCACGCCTTCTTCTCTGATGGTCTCTACAGCCGTACCTGCGGCAACGTGCCTCACGACTTCGTGGAGCTGCCTTCGCAGATCATGGAGAACTGGGCAGCAGAACCTGAAGTCATTCGCATGTACGCCAAGCATTACCAAACAGGCGAAGTCATGCCCGACAGCCTCATCCAGAAGATCGAGAACAGCGCTTTGTTCAACCAAGGCTTCAACACCACCGAGCTCATCGCTGCTTCCATCCTCGACATGAAGTTCCACGAACTTACCGAGGTGGACAACCTTGACGTCGATGCCTTTGAGAAGCAGCAGATGGATGCCATCAACCTGATGCCCGAGATCCTGCCTCGCTACCGTGCCACCAATTTCTCACACATCTTCAACGGCGGTTACAGCGCCGGCTATTATGGTTACACTTGGGCCGAGGTACTCGACAAGGACGCCTTTAACTATTTCAAGACTTCCGGGAACCTCTTCAACCCCGAGCTGGCTGCTGCTTTCCGCAAATACTGCCTGCAAGACGGCGGCAACGACGAGGGTATGGTACAGTACCGCAAGTTCCGCGGACAGGATCCGGAGAAGGAGCCGTATCTCAGGGCGAGAGGACTGGAGTAAGTTTAAAGTTTAAAGTTCATAGTTTATAGTTAAGATGAAAAGAATCGCTGGTTTGGTTTTGGCGATTGTTTTCGTGCATGGCTTAATAGCCGGTGAAGCACCTGCTTTAAACGACACCATCAAAGCGCCGAGACCCAAGGTGGGCATCGTGTTGAGTGGCGGCGGCGCCAAAGGCGCTGCCCATATCGGTGCGCTGAAATTTATCGAAGAGATGGGAATTCCCGTCGATTACGTCGTGGGCACCAGCATGGGTTCCATCATCGGCGGCCTTTATGCCTTGGGCTATACTCCCGACGAGATCAAATACATGATTTCCCAACTCGACTGGTCGCAATACATGAGTAACAGCGTCGAACGGCGCGACATCTCTTCCGCCGACAAGCATCGGCGAAGCACCTATCTCGTCAGCATCCCCTTCAACGACGGCGAACTCTTGTCAAAACTCCGCAAGATGGATAAAGAAGATCCATCGAGTCCTTCAACCTCTTTCATCTCATCGCTCCCCGACGCTTTCATCGGCGGCACCGACCTGCTCAACCTGTTCAACAACATCTGTATCGGATATCAGGATTCTACCGACTTCAACGAATTGCCCATACCCTTCGCCTGTGTCGCCACTGATATCAACACCGGTGATGCAGTCATCTTGCGCAGCGGCAAGTTCCCCGAGGCCATCAGGGCCAGCATGGCCATCCCTGGTGTCTTCTCCCCCATGACTATCAACGGGCGGACACTCGTTGACGGTGGCTTGGTCAACAACTTCCCCACTGACGTTTGTCGCGAGATGGGTGCCGACATCATCATCGGCATCGAAGTCGCGCAGGGGATGAACCGCAACGCCAATGGCATCAAGTCGTTACCGCAATTGGCTTCCCAGATAATGAGTATCGTGACCAAAGGACACGATAAGGAAAACCGAGCGCTCTGCGACTTGTACATCCACCCGAAAGTGAACGATTTCGGCATGCTCAGCTTCACTTCCGAAGCCATTGACACGCTCGTTCAACGGGGATATACCTTCACGTCGCAATTCCAAGAAGAGTTGGCGACGATCAAGCGTTACATCGACAGCTTTGAGCCAGCGACCAAGATCCTGCAGTCGCCCAAGGCACAATTTGTCATGGACGACACCATAAGGCTGGAGAACATCACCATGAACAACGTCAGTTTCAAGGAGTTCAAATGGCTGCTTCGCAAAAGCCGCTTGAAACTCGCCACTGACATTCCCAGCAGCGACCTGCAACGGGCTGTCAACACCTTCAAGGGAACGGGCAACTTCAGCAGCATCGAATACCGGCTGAGACCCACCGCCACACCCAGCGATCCGCCCACCAGCAAGGACTTCGATCTGTTGTTTGGGTTTCGCCTTTCAGAGCCTTACAATCTCTCACTCGGCCTCAACTACAACTCCGAAGAAAGCGCCAGTGTGATCGTAAACCTTGGTATCGGCCAAAACAAGTTCTCCGGGCTGAAATTCAACCTAACCGGCAGGTTGGGCTTCAACACCAAAATCAACACCACCTTGTCTTGGTCAGGCCTGGCTTTGGCCAATTTCAACCTGTCATACGAGTTCAGCAGGGCCAAGTACAACTATTATCTCATGGAGCAGACCACGGCACGGGTGTTCAAGCAACATCGGCTACGGTTATACATCTCCGAGTTCTATTTGCGCAACATCCGAACTAACATAGGATGGGAGTTTGAAGGCTTACACGGTCCTTTTGCCAAGCTTTCATTCGACAACATGGACGACGCCTATTTCGCAACCGAAGGAGCTAAAGCCAACCTTGAGTTCCACGAGAGGATGGGAAAAGGCACCCTTCCTGTCACCGATATCAGTTTCAATATCGCCGAACACCTCAGCATGGGAAGATTAACCTTCATCCCACAATTCTATTCCCGTTTCGTGATTTGCGACGAGCTCCCTGATTTGTACCGCAACATTATCGGTGGCGATGTCTATGGTAGGTATTTCGACTATCAGCTTCCTTTCGTTGGGATCAACAATACTACCAATGCGGATCCCTACGCCGCCATCGCCCGTCTCGACATCCGATACCGGTTTTACCAAAGTCACTATTTGACGTTGACTGGCAATTACATAAAAAGTGCCGATAACCTGGGGGCTCTCCTGTCCTTTGACGACAAAGGTTTTGGGCATTGGGGTGCGGCCTTCAAGTATTCGTATGACAGTCCCATTGGGCCTATCTCTTTCGACATACACTATTCCGACATCACAAGAGACTGGGGATCGTATTTCAGTTTGGGGTATGTATTCTAACAAAAAAGCAGCGCTTAGGCGCTGCTTTTTTTTTATAGTTTCTTGTTGTTTTCCAACAGAACCGACAATCGATCCAGTTCTTTTTTCGAAAGCTTAATGGACGAAATCTTGGATTCGAGGTTGGCCACCCTGTGGAGATCGGTGCCCACAAAGTCGTAAAATCCCTCTTTCAACAGCATTCTCGCTTTTTCTTCTGCCGGTTTGCCATAGGTGCCCGACAGCGAGAACAAGTTCAGTTGGAACAGGTATTCCCTCTCTTTCCACCGCTTATACACTGGCTTGGCGGCGTACATGTAACGTTCCGGGTGGGCAATCACAGGCTGGTAGCCTTTCAACATCACCTGATACAGCATATCCTTCGCCATGGGATCCATCATCATGTAAGAAGTCTCACAAAGTACTAGCGACTGCATCTTGTCGAGTGTCAAGAAACCCTCCTCAAAACGGTCCAGAAAGTGAGAATCCAGCATATATTCGCCGCCTAAGGAAAGCTCCAACGGCAAATCGTTTCCAGCTTTTTGAAGGAAGTCTTGGTATTTGTGCTCTATGGTCTCTCGGGTGTTCTCGGGGTAATCCTTCATGAAATGCGGTGTCATTTTCGCCTTCACGAAGCCTTTGTCTTTCAGCTTTGCCAACCCTTCCATTGAGTCCTCGAACGACTTGAACCCGTCGTCCACTCCTGGCAATAAATGTGAGTGTATATCGCAAGCCCCCACAAGAAAATCATCTGGAAGGCTTGACCTGAAGAAATCAAAAACCATTTAGTCCTCCTGAGTAGTTTGATCATGATGACGATGATGACGATGTTTTTTCTTACCACTTTCCTCATCATTGCCATAGCCGTAGCCACCGTAGCCATAGCCATAACCATATCCGTAACCATAGCCATAACCGTACCCATAACCATAACCGCCATAGCCGTAACCTGAGCGTTTCTTGTACTTCACGGAATTGAGCACTACCGCCAGATTCGGATATCGGTCTGACTTGTAGATCTTCTCAAGCTCAGAAACAAGACGTTTGTCGGTCTTATTGGCACGCACCACAAACACAGTAGCATCAGCCACACGTTTGACGATTTCCGGGTCGGCCACGATACCGAGCGGCACATTATCCAAGAAAACATAGTCATAATGCTGACGCAGGTAGGCGGTCAACTGGTCGAGGCGTTCGCTCATCAGCAATTCGGCCGGATTGGGCGGAACAGGTCCCGAGAAGATGACGTCCATGTTCTGTGTGACCAGATCGGGCACCACCAGATCCTCAACATTTTCAGCAGTACCAGAGAGGTAGCTCGAAACGCCTTGCTTAGGCCGCATGCCGAACACTTTGTTGAAAGTAGCTTTACGGATGTCAAGGTCAACGAGCACCACTTTCTTGTTGGCATGGGCAAAGCTGGAAGCCAGGTTCGTGGAGACGAAAGTCTTGCCTGATGCCACGATGAACGAGGTGAACATCACTACCTGACCGCCTTTCTGGTCGGCATTCTTCATATACTCCAGGTTAGACCGCACCAATCGGAAGGCTTCCGACACCGAGTCTCGACCATTTTCCCTCACCACGATGGCATGGTCCTTTGCCTTCTCTTTGAAAGGAATCTCACCTAAGAAAGGTGTCTTGGTCAGTTTCTCAACATCGGCACGGAAATGCACCCTGGTATCGAGCAGACGACGCAAGACAATAATCACAACAGGAATCAACAATCCAATCAAGATGCCTCGCATCACCTCTTTACGAGGCTTGGGAGCTATGGGGGTGTAGTTAGCCCACGCTTGGTCGATTACCTTACTTGAAGCTTCAATCTTAGGCTCATTTAGCAGCAGTTCCTCGCGCTTGGTAAGCATGGTTAACAGTAGGCCTTCTTTGATCTGCTTTTTGCTTTCAATGGCTCTCACGCGAAGTTGTTCCACTGGAACGGCCTGCACCTGGGCATTGGCTGATTGACGGCCTTGCGAAGCAGAACGAATGCGGGAATCAAGTTCTGAGACGTACGACATGAGTGATTCCTTGACACTGACTTCCAAGGTGATGAGCTCCGACATCTTGGCTTGTGCCTGAGGATTGTTCATGGTACCCGCCTGTTTGTATTTGTTCAACTGAAGCGCCAATTCATCATACTTGTCGATAAGTGCAGCCGTCTTACCTTTCAAGCCCATATTACTCGGAATGATATCATGGTCTTGGTTGCTATTCACATAGTCAAGTAAATACTGGGCCAAGCCACGTTGCACTTCCAATTCCTTCAACTCCTGGGAATACTCAGCGCTGGAAGCTACGAACGACTGACCGTAAGAGCCCAAGTCGATGATATTATGCCTTTGTTGGAAACTCACCACCTGTTTTGAAATAGAGTCGATATCACCATCAAGATAGGCAATACGTTCGTCGATGTATTGTGTAGAGTAGGCCAAAATCCTTTTTTGGTCTTCTTTTGAGTCCTCATTATAGACTTCCACGAGGGTATTCAGCACATCTGCCGCACGCGTCGGAGAGGTATCAGCCAAGGTCAAGCGAAGAATAGTGTTCTGCTCATCATCACGAACAACATTAACTGCTTGCCGGTATTGGGCTGCCACTACTGTCACGGGGAGCTGTTGTACCAAAATCGGAATGCCATTAAAATAATCATTGTAAAACCAGGTATAATTCACAACGATCTTTCCCACAGGAGAATTCACCGTATCTCCCACTTTCACGGTCATGGCTGGGGCATTCTCTTGTCCGTTGAAATTGGAGATTACCGCAGTTTTACCATCCTTCGGTGTTACCAACATCGAAGCCGACAACTGTTCGTTGGCTTCAGGAAACGCAACCTCAATGGGAGAGTCCTTGTACAAAGTCTTGTTTCGCTTAGCCAAACGGGTGGTATATGAGTATTTCGTGTTGAGATGCAGTTTTCTTACCACATTCTCCATCAAGGTCTGTGACTTGATGATGATGATTTCATTGTTGATGGAACTGATGGCCACACCGCCACCACCTGTCATTTGATACATGAGCGCAGAAGAACGGAACGACTCGGATCCTCCACTGTTCCCAGATTTTAGCAGGATGGAGGTGCTGCTGGAGTAGATTTTTTCCTGACCTTTCACTTTATAGTAAGCCAGTCCTCCCCCTATCAAAGCGCAAAGAATAAACCAGTGGATGTTGCGTAACACGAGAAACAGGATATCCTTGAACTGCATCCCACCAGCGGATTCCTCTTCAAGGAAAGACAGGTCTTCTTTCGCGTTATTGTTGGTATTCGTATTCATCTTAAGGTTGTTGACAATCTCAAAAAGTTATTTTTGTCCAGTTATCACCAAATAAATCATAGCTGCAGACGAAAGCACTGATGCCACCGCTGAAACGATAGAAACGGTTCTGTCAAAGTTTTGTTGGGTATAGGCTCTACGGAACGATTGTGTCACGATAATATCGTTTTGTTGCAGCAAGAAATAAGGGTCATAAATCACGTCAGTGGAGCGAGGGTCTAAAAAACGGGTGACAATTTTGCCATTCTCCTCACGCATGACAGCAATCTTATCGCGTTTTGTATATTGGTTCAAGCCTCCCGCCATGGCTAATGCTTCCAAGAAGGTACATCTTTCATTGTTGATGTTCAACACTTTCCCGCCATCAGCAGTACCCAGCACAAAGACCCTAAAATTCATAAACCTCACATCCACCATGGGATTATTCATGTAACCACCTGCAATGAGTTTGTTTTTGATGGATTCCTGCAGCTGGATACGAGTCATGTCTTGCACGTGTAGCTTCCCTAAAGTAGGAAATTGGATATCTCCATGAACATCAACCAGATAACCGATCGAGTTCTGGGATCCTACATTTTGGACATTCCCAAAAGGATTGAATGGCTCTGCCAACTCTTTTTCATCACCAACCCCCACCACAGTGATGCGCAATTGGTCGTATGGGCTAATGACCGCTTCGAAGTTCCCGTTCAAGGGAATGGTTTGGTTGTGTTGAAGGTTTTGAAGATAGCTCACCTCTTTTGATGAGATGCAGGAACTGGCCATCAAAGCAGTAGAAGCCAAAATTATCAATAGTCTATTAAACTTCATGGTATTTGGTATTAATTATTTGCAAAATTACAATATTCTAGCAATTTCAACGAATCTTTTTTGCGACAATCACCCTCTTAACTGCATTTTTTATTGTTTGGGACGTTACTTCTTTGAGCCAAGCCGCGGCATTATCACTCCATCGTTGCGGATGCGTTGTGATCATCAGGCACTTAGGCAAACCACCTTCAACAATTGCTTTTATGATGTCATCTGTCGAATGGTAAACCCATCCTTTCTCTATCCATTCTTCTTGGTAAATCGGGATTTTATCTCTGACACTTACCTTAAAACCATCCCAACGCCGCCCCGTATCAGTCAGATAAAAACGCTTTGAAAAGTCCACATCAAAATAAGGTTCAAAGGTAATACCTAGGGCGTGATAGTCATAGTGTTTCCAAAGGTCGCGGCTATCCCATTTCGATTTCGGGCTGCCGTGCATGCAGATACTTGTCACCGGGGCCAAAACCCGTAGTTTTTCAAGATTTTGACAGAAATCTTGATAGGCGGCTTCTAAATTGCCGTCGCATGTCGTCAGTGACTCATAATGATAGCCGATTTCATGACCCATAGAGGCGATTTCAAGGATGATGGAATCATCCCAGCTTTCTGGAACGGCACGAAAGTAATAGGTCGCTTTCCAGCCCAACTCCTTTTCTATTTGTGCCGTCTTCAAGCTATTCTGCGGTTTTAGGTCCACATCATGGCGAAGTATCACGTCACCATAACCCTTCAAGGCCTCAAGGAGTTCTCTATATTTTGACAAGGTAAAATCCATTTACTTGAATCGGTATTGGCAGTCTGGATTCTCTCGCATCATCCTTTGACTTTCAGGATAGTTTTCAATAAACCATGTAAAGAAAGCAGTGACATCAATATGATCATCAAGAAAACGTTGCCGTTTTTCTTGCCATTCTCGTCTGAGCATCTCAGGGTCTTTCGCCAGCAACCTTTCCGTATGAGCATATAACTTATCGAAATCAGCGGGTTGATAGGCATAACAAAGACCATATTTCTGCTCAAGTTCGTTTGGAACGGAAAGACGACCTGCAAATGTATTGCACTTTAGGGCAGGCACCCCAAGAATAGCCGCTTCTGAAGTCATGGTCTGGCTATCGCCGAGAAACAGGGAACAATATGCCATCAGAGAGTGGATCTCTTCTGGAGGCACGGGGAGCCGATAAGGTTCAAATTCGGGTTCCAAGGCTCGTTCAGAAGTGACTATCACACGACCGTATGGCTTTAGCAATTCAAGTAATCTACATTTCTGATCGAGACTCAAACCCAGCTGTCCCACATCGTGGTGGCCTTTTAGCGCCACAAAACGCATAATGAAAAACCGCTCCCCTGCTTTGAGTCCTGCCTTTTCCAAAACCGTTGGGTCTGGAGTAAAGCGATTCGGATGCAAGTATGCTAATTCATGGGTGCCCGCGTAGTAAAGAGCATGCTTGGTTTCGCGATGAATGCAACCAGGCGTAAAAACCACATCACTCATAGGGTGACCGTATTTTACAATCAACGGTTCAGCTGTGTCATCATCATCATCGAACAGAAACGCACTCATTTTTGTCATGCTCGCCACATGACCAAGAACCACACCGCTACTGAGACCGACATCAATATGGTTTTTACGGACAAAACGCAATAACTGAACATCTTGGTGCAATACAGTCTGAGCTTTCCCCATTAAGGAGTCTTTTTTCCCACCAAGATCAATCCAAGGGGTCATGCCAAAATGTTCCATCAGCCGTTTAGCTACTAGGATGTCACGGACTGAATAAAAAACGCCATGCCCCAGTTTCTTTAAATCACATGCCACTCCATGTAATAAATGCACGTGAGCAGGATGGCCTATGTCAATAAGGATATTCATTCTTCTATTTTAAACCTAATTCCATAACGGCTAAAAAAACGACGTAATTCTTTAGCCAATATATTTCTTGGTTGACTGCACTTATGATTAACTAGATCAAAATGATACAAACCATTTACAACGACTTCGTTCGCATCTATGACTTTAATATCTTGTGTAGTCATCGGAATATTAGAGAAGGCCATATACTTCTCGAATTCATCCAGTATTCCTTTTATAAGAGCTTGCTTTTGTTCTACGGTAGGAGTTGGGGCAAACTGTTCTTTAGTACGTTTAACAACTGCAGGGCATCCGGCTGCAAGCACACCTGCAGGAAGGTCTTTGTTAACAAAAGATCCGTATGCAACTATTGCATCATCACCGATAGTTACTCCAGGGGCCACAAAAACATTGTATGTCAACTCTACACGACATCCAATACTGACATCGCCATAAGAAACAGGATAGCCTTCCAGAATGTTTTTATATGAACCATGTGTAAAAATGCCACATCCAGGCCCTACGGCACATTCCTCATGAAGATGAATACGACACGAGGGATCGATTGTAGTATGCGGGAAAACATGTACTAGATCGTCTATGATGATTTCAGATCTCTCAGAAACATGGCCAGCTCGAATGATAGCCGTCTCGGAAATTGTCACTTCGTCCCTAATAGTGATTCTGTGTGCACTAATCATCACCGCCGAACGTAAGTTACATCGTTTTCCGATACTTATCTCATCACCCGACAATGAGGTAAAATAACCTATTTCCGTTTCATCGCCAACACTGAATTTCGTTTTACACGACACAACCGATCCTAAATGAAGCTTTACATGTCGCCCGATATGATTTCCCTGCAACCGATAAACCAACTTTTTTATACAGCTTGGCAATATGCCAAATGTAAGCATCTTAACAATTGGAAGACGTTTACTCATAGTTTATTGTTCCTCTACAATGGTTAACCTTTTATTGTTTTGCATCAACGGGATCTCTTCCACACAAACAACTGCTACAGGCACATCTAGTTTTTGGCGCCAATAATCAGCAATCATCATCTCAACAGATTCCGTATAATTCTTATTTACAACTATTTTTATCGCAATGCTATTATCCGCATGACGAACAATCTGATATGCATCAATTGAATCCAGATCATGCAAAAAATAGCGTGAAAAATTATGAACTGTATATACCTCACCGTTTGTTCTAATAAAAGATTCGCATTCCCGGCCCATAATTCTCATAATTCTCCCATCCTTCACCTCTACCAAGTCTTGGGTATCATAGCGCAAAAATGGATGAGCGCAATTCCATAAATCTGTACTCACCACTCTTCCAATACCATTTGCAACAGGCATGTCTCGTTTATCAAGCACTTCGATTATTCCATAATAGTTGCACACTCGATACCCATCATGTTGAGGAGTTTCGTATGTGTTTGGGGTTCCTTCACAACTATAGGAATCGATCACATCACAACCGAAAGCACGTTCTATTTCATCACGATAATCTAACGACAGCGTAGAGCCAGTTGTAAAAACATGTACTGGACAATACTTATAACCTTGATGACTATTACGATATTGAGCCAACAAAAAAAGAGGAGCCGGATAAGATCGAATAAAACGAGGTTTTTCAATTTCTATTCTGTCTAAGATAGATCGCAACGTGTCATCATTAATTGAATAGAAAGGCAAATAAGAACAGCGATTAAAACGGTCTTGAAGCACCTTGATTTTACTGGAACGGACACCATTGGCAATTTTCATGTATGAATCACCAAGACGATATCCAGCTTGATACCAGGTACGCAGTTTTGACGCCATATTCACCGAGTAGGACAATTTGGACTCATAAAAAGCAAAAGGTTCACCCGTTGAGCCGCTTGACTTTGAATACATTCGTTTTCTCTCAGGATAGCCTTCCGCGGTGAATGCCTCAATCCCTTGTTTTCGCATGATGGCTTTGCTTAAAACAGGCAGTTGTTTTAAATCATCAAGTGAGCGTATTCCGTCAGGATCAACGGCGTTTTCAGCAAACCATTTTCTGTAGAACGGAACCGTTTTGGCGGCATGTAGCACGACTATTCGCAAACGATCCTCCTGAAAAGCACGCATCTTGGCCTCATCCCATTGCTCTGCTTCATGCAATTGGCGAAGATAATAATGCACCTTCTCCCCTTTTACAGAATCACCGAATGGCAAAATGATATGTTCATGAATAAATCCCATAAACTGAATACAATGGATCTTTCACGTTATCCCACTGATACTGCTTCACTGATTCCCTAGCACTTGCAATCATTGACCTCGCATCGTCTTGATGCCGAATCGCCCAAAGCATTTTTTCAGCCAGTTCGCTATCATTGTCGCTTTCAAACAACAAACCATTCTTGCCATCTTCAATCATGTAGGGCACGCCACCAACACGTGAGGAAATCACTAATAATCCAGCGTTCATAGCTTCTATTAACGAGACGGGCATATTATCCACTTTGGGCGAAGAAAGCATGATATCTGATTGATCCAAATACCGCATAATTATGCTATTATCAACACAACCTGTGAACAACACGTTAAGAATGCCCATTCGTTCCACCTGCCGTTTCAACTCCTCATGTAAAGACCCTCCACCAACAAGCATCAAAGTTGCTTCTGGCATTTGCCGTTGAACTTGCTGGAAGGCACGCAGGATACACGGGATATTATATAGTTCTTCATGTGCACGAATACAGACAAAGCGAGGCCGGATAGGCAATCGAACTCTAAACCGAGCATCATCAAGTTCTATAATGTTTGGGATAATTTTATATGGCAATTGATGTTTTTCAAAAACGTCAGCCAAAAAACCAGAAAGAACAATATTGGTATCAGTACGTTTCAAATAACGACGCACCAAACGAGGATGTTTGTCAAAAAAACGTTCTCCTCCTCCCCCATGATAGGTAAGGACCACCTTCTTCCCCAACCGTTTACCGACACTCACGCCTAACACCGCAGGAAGAAATCCCCAGCCCGAACAGCAATGAATATGCAATAATTCATAGTCTTTTGCTCTTTGGTACAGTTGAGGTAAAAGCCACAAACGTTTCCACATCGAAGCTTTGGCGCTGAATATCTCAACAACATGTCCTTCCCCATGAAGCTTCTTTTGAAGGATTTCCACTTGTCCAGAGATGCCCCCCACACCAGGCTTGTAATTACATATCAACAAAATTCTCATAGCAACCCTCTTGACCCTAGTTTAAACACTGCCCAACCAACAATCATCATGGGAACAATTATCAACCAAATCTTAAAAAAACGATAATATTTTACATTCAGCAAGGTAACACCGTATGCAGCAAGGATCAACAGCACTGGCAAGCCGGGCAATAGGAAGCGCTCAGAATTGGCAAATCCACTAGCAGAAACAATGCCTAAATAAGCAATCACGTATGATCCTATTAACGACAAATCTCTCCAATTCTTTTTTCTAAATATCGCACTGAACAAAGCAATCAAGACAAAACCGCCAAAAACATTCCTAACATAATTACCTCCACTCAAAACCTGCTGATTGTATTGCTCATCCACATCAACCATCGTGGGAAATGGCAGGACAAACATCATGGGTGCCATCACTGTTCCCGTGGCATATTTTGCCCACTGATTTCCTCTTTGAGTCTGTGACAAGCGTTTGGTTTCCTGATTCGTATTACGATCCTCCCAAACTCCTTGGATTTCATTCACGATGACACCTCCCGCAAGTGTCAAGACTGCTAATGCTCCCCAAGCGATGATCATTACCTTTTTTTTACGACCGACCACAGATGCCCTAGTGAACACCAAACCAGTAACGAAGGCAAAAGCTGCAGCGGCCCCTAACACCGTTCGGAATGTAAAAAGGATCAGTAACAACAGAACAGGCACGAGAATGGTCCATATAGTATATTTCCGACTACGCAACAAATAATCGGCACGCTCCAAAAAAGCGACTAATACAAAAAGCATCATGGCTTCTTTCATGTGGAGCCCGCAATAATAAATCAAATTGGGCATAAAACATGAGAATACTGCCGCCAGCCTACCTGCTTCCTCTCCAACGATACGTTTCGTCAATTGAAAAAGCAAAACACAAGTCCAAGCACTAAAAACGGAATTAATAAAACGAGGCAACAGGACACTCGTCCCTGTTATTTTACTAACCAATGAGAGGTAGAATACATATCCTGAATCAGAAACCGATTCAGCATCGACAAATAAGTATCTGATGACATCAGCTATTGGCGTGTTTCGATTCCCTGTTGATTCCTCATAATACCACAGAGCATCAGCAGCTGCAAATTCGAACGGCTGGCCTGTTTTTGCTATGTAAAAATAGTAGCTGAAAACCACCCAAGCCCATCGAAGCAACAATGCTGTCCAAAACAAACGTCTAATAAACAACTTTTCAGGAATACTCTGCCATTCCTTACTACAATAATGGCTCAACAAGAAAAAACCCACCACCCACATCACACCAATCGCAACGAACGTCAACGACATTGCATATTGGAAGAAAACTATACTGACAAGCCCTAATGCTGCCAAATATAGATAGATGGCCTTACTTGCTATTTGTTTTGGGAAAAACGGAATCATTTCCTAAAAAGCAATTTAAACTTTAACCTCAAGTATTGCCTTAAGTTTGGGAGCGTATAAATTGGTCCAAATTCACGAATCACATTCGGACTAAACGATGGGGCAGCCAACAATTGAACCGCTTCATGCATCATTGATGTGCTAGACATCAAAGCTCTATTACTTAGACTATTCACGTCATCGTTTTTTTCAATAGGGATGACCTTCTCAACTATGGGAGTCCCTTTGTCAATACCAGCGGCAAGCCTCTGGACGGTAACTCCCATTTCTGTTTCGCCGTTATACAGTTCCCAAAAACCAACCGGTTGGCCGCGATATTTACGCATATTGCCATGATGATAGGACAATATTCCTTGCGGAGCTAATGACAGCAAAGGCTCTTTAACTATGCCAAAGCCGCCCAACATCACCATTACCTCAGGTTGCCATGCCTTCAGTTTCATGACGGTCGTTTCATGATAAGGTTCACGAGTTTCTATACAAGGTACTCCTAACCTCTCAAAGAAAAGCCTCGCCGACACAGAAGGATCGTTTTTGTGACGTCGGCTCTTGAAAAACATCACTAACATATACCCCCCACGCCCACGCTTGAGATTCTTGATGAAACGTTTCTTAAACGAAGGTTTTGGGCGGTTATCTATTAAGGCTCCAACTATATCAAACGAATGGTCACCAATAATAGGTTCCACTACTTTTTGTTGGAACAAATTTAATCCTGGACCGCAAAGGACAACGATTCTCATGCTCTGGAGGGTTTGTAACCGTAGGACGGTTTGTGCAGTTTATGTTTTATCAAAGCATAAATTCCACTGGCCTTAACCATTAACTCAGTAATAGATTTGGCATCGTTCACCGAAAACCTTTTTAATCGGAACAAATCTGAGCTGCGGTTGTTGTATCCCGAATCAACCGTGATACCACATTGATACCCCGCTTCCTTAGCCAATTTAATATCCCGATCAGAATAATCACCATTAGGATATGATAAAGCATAGATATCCAACCCAAACAAAGACTCCAGTTGAAGTTTAGAAGAAACAATCTCTTCTCTTGCGGTAGTGTCATCACATTGCGGAAGAATAGGGTGAAAACAAGTATGCGATTGAAAATCAACAACAGTCTTCATTTCTTCTATCTCCTTTGAACTTAATGCTTGTCTATCATCATACTCCTTAGCCTGGATGAATCCCATGGTCTGAAGCACCCGCAACCGTTCCTCAGTACTTAATTGTTTGAGAGATTCTACTTTATGCTTTACCACTTCCGAATGTCTAAACCAGAAATGCCTTCGGGTTCCCACAATAGAGGAACACAAGAACACAGTCACTGGAACATTGAGTTTCTTTATGATAGGAAGAAGTTTGTAATTACTCACATGACCGTCATCAAAGGTAACTACAACAGCCTTCTTTGGAAGTACCGATTGGTTACGAACGGCATCAACATACTGCTTAAGGCTGATGATATGATAATGCTTTTTCAAATAGCTGAAATTCCTTTCGGCATCACAGAGTTCCATATCATGAAACAATAAAAACGTTACTCTACCACGCTGCACGGTTTCTCGCCAAATCCACGCTACACCACTGTAACGCAATGCTTTATACACGAAGGCACTCATCCAAACAACTTCCTTTTTAATTTAATTAGACGGGTCATGTTCTTACTACCGATTATTCTAGCTAGTCTTTTTTTCCCTCCTTGTTGATTCGCCCAAGAACTCACTCCTTTGTGTTCACAATAAGTGTTTTCAGTACGAAAGTATTCCCCCGTGGTATGTTTTGGAGAAAAATAGTCTGTGGGAAAAACATGAAGATCTTTATAATCCTGCTCTTGCCAATTTTGCTGGAAGCCAGATCTCGCCATGCATTGAGTAGCAGCCAACACATTGGTTGTCAAGTCACAACTGCCATCAGGCATCAGAAAATGACGATCATCATACATGTGCCATATTTCTTTGACCCACTCCCCATGCGCTTCACTACCAAACACACCCATCATCAACAGCTTACGTTTGCAACCTTCAAAGCCAGCAAAAGCTTTATAATTCAACAAAGGTTCAAAGGATTTATAAACCTCAAAGTCAACATCAAAATAGACGCCTCCTTCTTTTTCAACCGCCCATAATCTGGCAATATCACTTACAAAAGCATATTTCCCTGCTTTGTAGGCTTCACTTGAGTATGGAATAATATTGACATCGAAATTCTCCTCATTCCAAAGCTTGTATTCCCAATCTGGCATATATTTATGCCATGAGGCTATACAATCTTTAGCCAATTGAGGCATCTCTCCTCCACCAAACCAACAGTAGTGTATCTTTCTAGGAATCATACCATGAAAAAACAAAACTCATAACCTCAACCAATCCAATCAACAGGATTATTAATAAATCTCCCGGGATTGTCATAGGAAATAACCTTAGCTGGAACCCCAACAGCTGTACTGTTTTTCGGAATCCGTTTAGTTAAAACAGCACCAGCACCTATCGTCGCGAAATCCTCTATGATTACGTCATCCACAATAGAAACATGAGGACCAATATATACACAATTCCCAATGATCGCAGGCGTCTTATTGTTTGTACCTATATTCAAGTATTGAGAAACATTGACATTATTGCCTATTTTTGTGGTACCATTGATAATTACTGCAAAGCAAGGCCCTCCAATATAAAAACCATAACCAATCTCTGTATCCCTCGGAATAAAAACTTTATAACGATTACTCAAAATACGATGCATCAACTTGGCCAATAGTTGCATTGGATTCTTAAAGTGAGCCAAGCGGAACCAAAAACAATATTTATATGCTTTTTTTCTCCCTAAGACCGCATCCTTTATCAATTTTGCACGTGAAGCTCTTTCCCCCGTGTATCGATAGTAGTCACTTTCAATATAATCAAACGCTTTTCCCATATTAGATCTTATTCTTAATAACCGCTAACAATTTCATAATAGAATGATTAATCCTTAGTAGTGGTATAGGCATAGAATACTGTCTCTTTACTTTGGAAGGAAGTGAATCCCAGTCTATTTTCGCAAGTTCAGTTTTAGCTCGAGACCTAAATTTTGGATCTAAATAATAATGCATTAGAGTATATGCACGAAGCTTGTCGATCAAAAGCTTAAGATCAGGGTTTCGCTTTTCCTCTACCTCTAGATAGTCGATATTCCACAAATAATGTTTATCTGGATTTCGGGGGTGGTGTTTGCCGCGATGGGTCCCTCGATACGTTGGATCCACATCTTGATTGTAATTTGACAATGGTTTATTCAACAATACGACTCTATTTTTCAATGCAATGCGAATCCAAAGGTCAAAATCCTCACCAAGATCAAGATTAGTACTAAATCCACCCAACTCATTGAACACAGAACGAGGTACACTAACTGAAATACTAGTTAATGGCATGGCTAAGGTTTTAGCATACACCTGGCAATAATTGATATAGCCTTTCTCAAAGCCTGCTTCCACACCAATCGGTGCCACCCTCGTCTTATGCTTGGTTTCATTTACAATAGTGTAGTTTGTGCCATAGATACCAGCATCAGGAAAATCCTCAATCAATTTAGACATCTCCTCTAAAAAAGTTGGTTCCCACCAATCATCGGCATCAAGAAAACAAAGATAATCACCTTGAGAAAGCGCCACGCCATTGTTTCGAGCCTCACTTACCCCCGAGTTTTTCTGGCGGTATAAATGACAGTGTCCGCATCCCTCGATTGTTTTCAAGGCTATTGAGAACGAATCATCCTTACTACCGTCATCCATAACGATCAACTCATAATCCTCATAGGTTTGAGATAGCACACTTTGGATGGCTTTTGCGACGTAGGGCGCTTTGTTATAAAGTGGTATAATAACAGAAAAAAACATTACCCTTCTTTAATTCAATAGCAAGATGTATTTGTCAAAAGTATTATTACAAATCAAACCAATCGGTAACAGAACAGAACCTGATTATCAAAAGATTACTTTAATTTTATTTTCTTAATCACACCTACTATATAAGAGAGCGTTTTGCCTATCAGTGGGTTTCTATACCCAAGGACATCAACTACACAAACACCTTTATATTCATTCATAGTATGCAAGCCTAGTTTCATTTTAGGATGTGGTGACATAATCTTTTTTACAGTCTCAAATGAGAAATCATTATCCTTATAACTAATCTTCTTGATTTGAAGCGCCGAGCCATATCCGTTATTACAATCTTGTGCTGGATAATACACATCTCCATGATACTCAAACAATTGACCACCCAATCTAGAGTTTTTGCTGTCTGAAACAAACTGTTTCCATGGTTTAAAACGATTTACGTACTCATCCCATTTATATATGTCAAGAAGGTAATCGTTGTGTGCTGCAGTAAAAAGTAGTTTCTCACCGAACATATCTGTCATACATGAATCCCACACCTCATCATCACAAATCGTTTTATAATATGAAACAGTTTCTTTTGTTGGATTGTATTCATATACATCCAACCTTCCACTTAATGCACTTTCGGGATATATGTAAATCTTCCCTTTTTCACGTAAAACACAAGGGAAACTCAAATGCGTCGGCAACTCAAGCAGTATTTTCTTTTCTATAACTTCAAAACTATGCCTATTCACTTTCAATAAAGTAATAACCCCTTTGTGAGGTTTCCCTACTGGCATTTCCTCGACAAGAACCTTTATTTCATTATCAAGTACATCTAGAATGAAGGGGTCCGCGAACCAAAACTTCTTTGATGTCTTCAACCACTCAACACGAATGGGATCGTCATTCATTACACCATCCAATCCATTGATCACAAAGCCAATGGTCCAATACCTTCTAGTTAAATAATTGAACAACCTCTTTATCATCAACAAGTCCTCTCATAAATACTAGTGCCAACGACTAAAGAACTTCTTTGCACCTTTTATCATTTTTGATTTAAAATATCGCCAGATAGGTGCATTATCATGTTTGTAATACCAAAGATAAACATCAGCACGACTCAAGTCCGACATCCATTTCCATGGGTTCTTCTTATACCGCATAATATCCGGTATTTCGTCCACCACATAGAACTTTTTCCTCAAAGACAAATCAGTAGGCAACGCTTCTCCAATTGTAGTTTGTGCCCATAATAAAGGCAAGTTAGCCCCACCTGCGGTTACCCCATAGTTTCTTGCATCTGAACGCAAATTAATCTCAAAAAACAAAAGCTCACCCGTTTTGTCCATTGTCATATCAATCCCAAATAGTCCTGAATACTTAAGAGTTTGTATTAGTTTAATTGTACGATCGAGTAAGGAAGGATTCTCAACGGGTTGAAAAGTAAGAAAATTTCCAAATCCCGTTCTTGAAAAAACATAGTCTTCCGAATAGAAGGGGATAAACACTTGCTGACCGGCATTAACAGAAAAGCCATGCAACGTAATTTCACATTTTTTTTGGACATACTCCTCCAGTAATAACCTGCTAGCGGTAATTTTCTTATAAGCATTGTCCAATTCCTCTTCATTGTTACAAACAAAAACATCCTTTTTCCACCCCCCTTCATTAGAGGAAATTGACTTTGTAATAACAGGATAGCACAACGTTTTGGGAAAAGCGCCTTTTTCAACTACTTCCCATGCTGGCACTACAAATCCAGCCTCCTTAGCAGCACGGCATTGTTCATCTTTATATTGAAAAGAAGTAAGCCGCATTGATTCGCCACAGTTGAAAAAATAGAACCGACCTGCCAACTTCTCATAGTTCTGATCCAACAACATGGTATGATAATCATCAGCGGTAAAAACAAATGGAGGGTATTCTTCGCTGCCATATTCCAGCAACAGAAGTTCCAATCCTTGCATACTGTCATCAACATAATGCTTCTTTCCGATGAATCGGCTACATTCAACATAGTTAACCTCAGCATTCCTGATAAAAATAGCAATAGGATCTATTTGAACTTGATGAAGACTACGAATAATGCCCAAAGCATTTATTGAATGACCACAAAATATGATAAATTTATGTTCTTTTACAGAATCTTTAGTCATAAATCAAATAATAAACGAAACACTATAATGATGATGCTTCAACTCATATAGAACAGTATAACGAGAGAGATGATAATAACTTCATTTTTCCATTGAATTCCTGCTATGAATAATAGCAAATCTACTCTTCAGTTTAAGGAATGGAGTCTCATAAAACCTATACGAAATCCATGCTACAATGATAGTGACCGCTGTGACAATACTATATATCAGGGCTATGCTTATACCTCTAGGCAGATTAATACTAGCATTTCGATATAAACTGGACAACGAAAAAACCAACAATGGATGTATGACATAAATGCCGTATGATATTTTGCCGACAAAGTCGCAAACCCTGTTTTCCAGATTAATGATTGGACTTTTCAACTGGCTCAAAATACAGACAAGAGAAAGAACTGCAATCACTTGTGGTCTAATAGGCGCAGGCATATAACCAGCCCAAAGCTGAGAACACAATAATAGAATGAAGCATACCAATCCAAGAATTCGGTTTTGAAAAACGCAAGAAAACGTCTTGTTTCCCTTAAAGTATAGAATAGCACCAATTGCACCTAACATCATACAATCGAACCTCGTGACAGCAAAAAAACGATAAAACGAGGTAGTTCCACACGTCAAATACAATCCCCACTTGCAAGCTAGCCAGATCAGACATACCACAATCGCCGCAACCAATAACCGTTTGTTATCACCTCGAGTGAACTTCACCAGCCATGGCCACAACAGATAGAACTGCTCTTCAACGCCAATGCTCCAATAGTGAACAATTGGCCAAATACCCATGGTCAAAATGAAAGGAATATTGGCGGCAAAGAAACAATAGTACCAAATATTTGGATCGCTCCAAGTAGAAGTAACCAGAACAGCCAAAATCATATAGAGATAGTAGATTGGCCATATTCTCAGCACCCTCCGCATATAAAACTTCGGGATACTTATGGAATGGCTTTGTTCCTGTTCGTTCAACAAAAGAAAAGTAATGAGGAAACCACTTATTACAAAGAACAGAGTTACTCCGTCCGCCACTACTGGAAGCGTGAATCCTTCCACCCCCCAATTCCCAAAATCGGATTGAAACGTATGCCCCCACATAACGGAAAGTGCCGCAATGGCTCGCAAACCGTTAAGGCCGGGAAGATGGATAGATTTACTCAAAGCAATGGTAATTAAAAGACATCCTGCATGAAAAAAACTATTCTGCTTTTTTCAGCCGATACATCATCATCTCAACCATATCGTCATCCACTTCCTTGAGTTCAACCCAAGGACCGACTTGCTCACCCAACACCTCGCCTCTGGCTCCTGTATCGGTCAGGATCTTTCCATTCTCCTCTTTCCAGTGTTTTGCATCCATCATCATCATGCCGTCCTTAAGCTTTAACTGGCCAGCAGCCAATGCAGCATCGATTTCATCCTGGCTCACACCATCTGGGAGCGGACATAAAAAGTCGATTGTCCCGCCCTCTTGGAAAATCACCACTGTATTCAAAAGCATAGCTGTTTCCCTGTCCAAATCACCCTTCGAAAGGATATCTTCTACTTTTGCCCATTCCAATGCACATTTTTCTTCGTTGAATTGCATAGTCTCTGCAACAACCCATTTCCCTAATAAGTTTTTCATTATGCTAAGTGTTTTAGTTAAACAAGTAATATGGTCATTAATTCACAAACCCAATCTATTTCTATAAAAATTCCACCGATGCCGCAACTTTGTCCGACTTACCCTTCGATAGGCTTTCCAATCCACAACTTGTCGCAAATGACAGTTCTCCTCTTTGTTGTTATTAAGAAAAGCCATCTGGTAACATTGCGTCAATGCACGATACACAGTGGTTTTGTAAATGCCCATTTTGTTAGCAAAGAAATCTGACAGTTCGTTACCAATAATCACCAGACTCTCTTTGCTCCGAAGTCCCCGCGTAGTCATGATACTACCTGGTCGCACACGGTAGTTATAAAGCACGTCAGGAATCACTTTAATCGTCTTGGCTTTGAGGCAAACCCGAGGTGTGAATTCATTGTCCTCATGAAGGATGCCCTCTCTAAATGACAACTCATTCTCCAAAAGGAACGCTCTACGATAACATCTCTGCCAAACACACACAAAAGGAACAATACGTGCTTCAAGAGCATGATGGTTGTAATAGTCCCATCCATTCCCCTGCTCAACTTCCAGCAAATCTGCCTTCCCGTTATCTGTTCGACGGCAAGCAAAACAAATCATATCCTCTCCTTGGGTCTCATCTGCCAAACGACTTAACATGGTCGGTTCCACCCAGTCGTCACTATCCACAAAAACCACGTATTCGCCTTGAGCAACTTCTAGTCCAGTATTGCGAGCCGCACTGAGGCCGCCATTTTCACGGTCAATCACCTTCATCGGAGGAAACTTTGCGCACCAATCCTCCAATATCCCGCGACTATGGTCAGTAGAGCCGTCATTAACGCAGATAACCTCATAATCCATGAAATCCTGCTCTATTAAACTTTCCAGGCACTGGTCAAGATATTGCTCTACATTATAAACCGGTATGACAACAGAGAATTTCATTGATTGTTAAGCATTTCAATGAGTCGATCAGAAGTCCCACTTTGCATTTTCCGAGCAAAAAGCGCCTCCGAATTCTTTATCCTTTCGTAATCCTTCTCTGTAAGTACAACAGGATTGCCACCATCCGTTCCCCAATCAATAAAGCGCTTGTAATCATTATGCATCGATATACCCAAATTAGCCCAAATAGTTGGAAGACAAATCTCTTCTGCAATACTTGTCATCCTGAAACGATGGAGGTAAGCAGGATTATTCTCCAAATAATCCAACGCACAGCCAACAGCTTTTCGTGAAACGCTCCAATAGGTACCACCTCCATAAAGCTTCCCATCGAAAAAGCCGAAGCCTCGGTTAATACCAAGTTTTCTTTGCAACTTGATGGTCTTGTAGATAAACCAGCCATATTTAACCCGATAACTGGGACGAATCCAATAATATTTTATACGGTCCATTCCTCCTTCCACGCCCCAATCGGGGTGGGGAAGCGGGAAGTGCTCCACATAATTGTCATGGCGATGATTCTCACAAAAATCTTTAAACTCAGAAAGCGGCTTCACCGGATAATCACTTCCCGTGATAAGATGAAAGTACTCCAGATCTTTTTGCTTATATGCTTCCTGCATCAACAGCAGAATGGCTTTGAGATGATTGAGATCCCCCCAAGCAATCTTATATTGGTCGTAGATTCGAACACCACACCTTTTCTCCAAAACATGGTAATCTTCATGACATTTTTTATCAATATGAATAAAGATCTCAAAATCTTCATCAAAATAATCAACCAACCGCTCAAGATGTCGGATGTCCTTATAAGCCGTAATAAGAATTGCCTGTTTCATCTGGATTCCGTTTGGTTTATTCTCGGCAAGGGACAGGGATTCTCTCCACGTCGAATAGGTCCACCCCACGATTGGACAATGGTCTGGAATCCCAATTCCCTGCATATCTTTAGCGTATCATCATTATGAGCACCATGGGGAAAAGAAAAATGCCTCACTTCATGCCCTAGAAGGGCTTCAAGAGTTCGTTTGGATGCTGCTATTTCTTGATATTGCTGATCGTATATGAGGGAGTCCAACTTAGGATGGCTCACTGTATGAGCTCCTATGGTGCAAAGCGGGTCTTTATCCAACTGTTTCAACTCTTCAGCACCAATGCCCAGCTTTTCCTTAGGATACCACCACATTTCCTGTTGGTTATTTATGATACCCGTTGTTACATAGATCGCGAAAGGAATCCCCATCTTCTTCAACAGAGGATAGGCAATGGCGTAATTATCACGATAGCCATCATCAAAGGTCAAACAAACCCAACGACCTTTGTTAGGAAGCTGTTCAATAGGCACAAAAGAATAGCCTTTATTCTGGTATTCACGTATTTTGTTTTCCAGCCATGTTGGGGTCACTTCCAATTCCCGCTGTTCAGGTTTCTCACTCCGCTGTTCCACTACTCGATGCAACATCCAAATCTCGCCAACCACGGGATGGAACAGTTTATAAAGCTTCCGATCAATCTTATGAAGAATCATGATTTCTTATGCAACAAGCTTTTAAGGAAGAACTTGGTTTCATAACGGCGACCGGACTTTAGAGCGATACCACTCTTGAGGTAACGACAATAGTTCGAGATGGAGTAACCATCTTTGAAAAAGCGACCAACAATCGTACTATACAAACACTGCTTAATATGCTTCTCAAACCTTTTTTTTAGAGCCGATTCTTCGAAATGCCCCACCTCTCGATTCTTCAAAACCATCAAGAAGCAAAAAGCCCTGCGCTCATCATAGTCTATTTTGGAAATAATATGCGAGGACATGAATTGCCCGGTAAAATAGCCAACCTCCTCTTCTCTAAAACTGGGATTCAACCACTCCAACATATAACGGCGCACTTCAGCCACTTTAACTTCCTGCTCGGGACGGCGTGCGGAACATATTTGTGAGGGGTGCATGCGGTAATGGAAAAGCGTTTCTTGCACGTTATACATCTTCGTCACACGAAGACATTCCGCCCAAAAACGGTAATCCTCCGCGGGGAAAGCATCCACACGATATCGCAAACCATGATCCCTGTATAGATTCATCCGATAAGTAGGCACAATAACACTGCACTCAAACAACATATTGGCCATACAGTCATCGTTTTGCTCGGGAAAACGAACCAATGATTTTACCGAACCAAAACGTTCGAAACCACCGCTACAGATGCCAATATCCGGATTGGAATCAAGCACCGCAATTTCCTTCTCTAACCAAAACGGCTCGGCAATGTCATCACCGTCCATTCGCGCCACATATTCCGTGTCGATCAGGCTCAACCCCCGATTAAGATTGTCAGCAAGGCCCAAATTGCGCTCATTTTGTTCGACACGAATACGGGGATCAGTGATAGAGCGCACCACCTCCACGGTATTATCCTTTGAGCAATCGTCGATGACCAACAGCTCGAAATCGGTATAGGTCTGCCGCAATACACTTTCGATGGCTTCCTTCACGAAGGGAGCCACGTTATAGGTCGGCATGAGGACAGTTACTTTAGCCATGACTTTATTTTATAAAGGTGATACCACCGAACGATCTCAGGATGGCATGACATTCGTTGATGAACCTTGGCACTCACTTCTGGAGTGAATTCATATTGCCGCTCGTACTTGGCCCACATCCTACCCCAACTTTTAGCATAATCAGTAGCCTTTAACCCATTTTGGTCTATCATATATTCCAAGACCTTTACACCCTCCAAAAATGTCAAGCCTTTGTGTTCTGATGCTTCCGAAACATTGCTTCCATGTTGCCGGTAATAGCTCAATGGTTGTTCTACTTCAACTACACTGCCTTGCTCAGCTAATAGAACATAGAAAAACCAATCCCCACAAAGTCGCATCCATTCATAGCGATATCCTTCGGAAGGACGATATCTATCACGGCGAAACACACACTCGCTCACATTGGCGATGGAGTTGCAGAAAGCCAGTTTTTGCTTAACGAAGTCTATACCAGGATACACAGTCACTTTATCGCTATTTTGTGTTTCCCACAACTTATTTCCTTTTTCATCCACCCACCAAGTAGCTGCGTAGGCCAAACTACAATCAGAGACACGCTTTACCTCACCCATCATTCGTTCCAAGAAGGTTGGCTCTGCCCAATCGTCGCTTTCTGCAATCCAAATCCACTCCCCATTCGCCAAAGCTATGCCTTTGTCCCATTGTTTAAATGGAGAACCTCCGTTCACCTCGTTAAACACCTCAAGGCTTACACGGGGATTGTCGCGATAGCTTTCCATAACCTCTCGGCTGTTGTCGGTTGAGCAATCATCAAGCAATATCAATTCGAAATCCTGAAACGTTTGGTTCAGGATGCTCTCAATGCGCTGCCGAAGGAAAGCAGCATGGTTATAATTAGGAACGATGACAGAAACTTTCATGGTAACACTATTAAGAATCAATCTTACGTTTCTGTATCCATGAGAATGGCTTCAAAAACATCTTACCAAGACGGTATGCTTTGCTTTGTCGGACTTGGTCAGCACCTATTCGAACTAAACAATTACAATTTTGTTTATATTGTTCCCGAAGCACTTCTTGAACATCATTGTCAAAAAAAGGAAGGAGTCGGATTAGCATTTCATTCCATAGTGGAATCCGATACGTTGCATCTTTTGTTCCCCAAACACTTTCGTTATTTAATCGATACACCGCCATGCAATCTGGTAGTTTTTTAATTTTCCCATGTTTAGCATTCAACATGTGAAGAACATAGTCTCCCGCTGCCACTCTACCAATTTCCGCCCTTTCTCTTTCCACTAAAGGATCGTTACGATAAACTACTGTTTGAGTATGAATATAATTACCTTTTGCCAGTTCCATAATATTGGTCTCAGAAGGAACCGTCCTTATATCATCCTTAACAAACCCTCCAGTGGATTGATTAAAGATTTTTGCCTCGTGAAAACAAATGGCATAGTCCTTATGGGTTTCTAGAAAATCCACCTGCTTCTGCAACTTCAATGGATCCGTCCAATAGTCGTCGCCTTCACAGAGGGCAATATATTTCGTATCCATCCACTCCGTAAGATATGGAGCCTTACTCTTCCTTTGGCTATAATGGTTCTCCTTTAATAGAATTAGAGCAAAAAAGCAATTCTTATTTGTTTTATGCTGTGCAAATGTAACATGACCATAGTCGGTGTCCCTCTCGTATGCAACAGAAGCATCTTTCAGGTCAAAATTATCTTCAACAAACCTTCTAATCACATCTTGCTCTCCATCTGTGCTAGCATCATCCATTATCGTGCAAACAAACGGGAAATCTGTCTGTTGCATCACAAACCCATTCATCGCATCGGTGATGTATGCGGAATGATTGTATGTTGCACAATGAGCACGGACAATATAGGAATAGTTTTCAACCATCATTCTTTAAATCCTTATCAGATTACAACCTTTATAAAAATCCTCCATCACCTGAACAAAAGCTTCCGACACTTTATCGTTAATGTAAGAAAAGTTTTTACCTGATTGAATTGCCTTCAGAAAAGACACTAATTCATAACGGATTCCCTCACCATCTAATTGATAAAAATATCGCTTATTCTCTGTTGGATCTTCGCGACGAATCTCAAAGTAATCCATTTTCCACCATGGGGCAGGCACATAAACATATCCTGTCGTACCCGAAACCACTAACTCACCTTCCGTTTTCACGCCTTTACCAACCTTGATTGACGCCACAGCTTGCGGATAAATAAACGTAATCTTTGTAAAAGAGTCATACATCACACTTTCATCTTCTATATGCGAGGTAATGGTCTTTTGCTTATAATCAACTCCCAATATTTGGAAAACGGGCAACAATGCATTGGGACCCCATGAGCATATACTATTCCATTTCTCTCGGCGTTCGTTTGGCGTGATATCATTGTCACGCAAACTTGTACATGAGGCATCCACTGAAACCACTTTGCCAATGCAACCACTCTTCACAAGCAATAGCAATCTATAATATGCAGTGGAATAAGCAGTACGTATGGCATCCATAAGAATACATCCTTTAGTTTTCGCCAGTTCATTCAACTCCGCCCATTCTTTGACAGATAAGGCGATAGGCGGTTCGCACAACACATGTTTTCCACACAAAATAGCTGCTTTAATCTGCTCATAGTGGTCAGCGGGCTTGGATAGAATATATACAGCATCAACTTCTCGAAGCAACGCATCATAGTCTTCGGTAACACAAGGTAAACACCTCAACTCATCAGAAAGTCCAACAGCCACACTCGGCGAGACGCACAATCCAACGATTTTCACTCCATTAACAAAATGGCTTTCTTTTTCGAACTTATTTAGAAACAGGGAATCACCAACCAAACCAAGATGCACCTCTCTTTTCTCTGCCCTTAATTCAGAGCTTGACACGCCCGCCGTACGCTCCAAATAAACCACCTGACAATATTCATCCAAATAGTCGAAATAACATTTCCAATCACTACCAATGGCAAAGATGTCCACACCATAGCGCATAATGTCATCTATCTTCTGACCTTCGTATTCTTCTACGATCACTTCATCGGCAATCCCCGTTGCCTTTACAGCCTCCATACGCTCCATCAGCGATTGTTGCACATTGATTTTACCTCTAGCGCGGTCAAAACCATCGGCGGTGACCCCAACAATCAAGTAGTCACCTAATGCCTTAGCCCTTTCCAACAGCCGCTGATGACCAAAATGGAATAGGTCAAAAGTACCATATGTAATGACTTTGATCATTAGTTATCTATCTCAAAAAAGACCTTAACAAAGTATTCCATCGCACGACGAGAGCCAACAGTCACCCTCAGCATATCTTTCATCAACACATTCCCATAAGGATGCACCAATGTTTTTTTCTCCGCTTCGAGTCGTCTAGCCACCTCATGAGCATCATGCTTTGGTTTAACAAGTACATAATTTCCATGACAATCCATGAACCAGTAGTCGTTTTTTCTCAATTCCCCAACGAAATAGGCTTTCCCCTCTTTTTCTTGTACTATAAGGCTCTCTATCATGTCAGGGTGTTCAAGTATCCTTTCTGCAAACAACAGGCCCACACTATTCATTTCGTATGCCAATCGAGAATTCCGTATCCAGCGAATTAAATCCTTATGACCAACAACCATTCCCACACGCAGTCCAGCTATCGACATTAATTTGCTAAACGTCCTTAATAGTACAACGTTATCATTCTCCATCGCAAAATGCAGGAAGGTCTTGTCATAGAAATAATGATATGCTTCATCCAAAATAACAATCGCACCTAATTGTTTAGCTTTGTCAACAATCATTTGCACTTCTTCATCTGTATACAAATTCCCAATAGGGCTATTAGGATTAAGCAATACCACCACACGAGTGTCAGTCGTAATAGCATGAAGAATACTACTAACATCAATAGTAAAGTCTGCTTTGTATGGAACAGGTTTATGCTTTAACCCAAGAAGGCTACAGCAAACCCAATAGATTTCGAAAGTCGGGGACACGGTGACAACTTCTTTGCATGGTTCTCCGAAAATCTCTAAAAGCACACGAATACCATGGTCAGAACCATTGGTACAATACACATTTTCTTTCCCAACACCAAGATAATCGGCATACTTTCCTATAAACCGCTCTGGCTCCGGATACATGGCCAGATACTCAGGTGTCAATTCCTCCAAAACGGAATCAACAAACTCCTTTGGCAATCCCTCGGGATTCTCATTGGCATCATAACGATGAAAACTTCCCCTCCCTTGCTTAGGAAATATTCTAGGCGTATTTTGAATACTATTGTTAACGTAATAGGTCATTGTCAGAACTTAAAATACCATCTTAATTCATTCTCATCAAACAAGCTGCCTCCATTGTGTTCAATTACCTTTTTTGAGGCATAATTGTATTTTTCTACCGTCAAAATCTTTTCATCAAGACCCATTTCATCGGCTTTCTTCAACAATTCTTTCAATAGTAAACTACCATATCCGCGACCTCTATATTCGGATGATATTGCATAGCCAATATTTCCTCCAAACGCTCTCGAACTTTCCGTTAGTGAATGGCGAATTTTACCAATACCTATAGGCATCCCCTCTTCCATCAACCAAAAAACCGTCTGTCCCACATATCCTAAAGGAAGATTCTCTCCCTTTGACCAATCATCCTGCTGCTTTAACCATTCTTGATACTCTTCATACGACATCCCGTACACCGGATTAGTAAAAGCATTCTCTTCGATTCCGATATGTTGCAACATAGCATAAAAAGGCTCGCCATCAACAGGCGAAAGTTGTATCAAAAAAGCGCGCTTCATTTTGATCAAAGAATACCTTCTAAATACTCCTTATATGGTTTGTCGGGATCAAACAAAGTCGAATCATGCCCGCCTCTTTCTTCCATTGGAGGTAGGGTCATATAATCTCCGTACTCTAAGGTAAGAACACTATGATGGTCATTGGGTATTGGCAATTCCAGGCATTCGAATTTGTGATAACATTCTTTTGCATAGGACTTAATTGGAAGAGCTTTTCTTTTGAATTCTCTTATAGTAAGAACTAGTGTTCCCCAATAATCCGACTCTGACTTATTAAACTGTGATGCCAGTTTTTGTATCTCTTCATAAGTTTTAAAAGGATCACTACCGGAATAATTGCTTACCCGAGCCACATCTTTTTCATTCAGATATGGATTTTTCATTCTCATATAAGTTGAAATATCATATGTTAGTTGGCAGATTCTTGAATAAATGTCTTCACACGTTTTATCAAGAAAAAACTTATCCAAAGGAAAAACAGTGATCCAAATACCTTGATTAAATCCCTGATATTTAAACAACTGATTCAAAGCAGTTGTATTACTATTTCTAATCTTTGCATAAGTATAGAAGCAACCGGAATCCGTGTAAGGAGTTTGGAAAAAATATGGATACTTGAACTCATTGCCTAATTGTAAAAACCTATCATAATCTTCACGAGGCATCGTTACATCAATATCATCATCCCAAGGAATAAAACCATTATGCCTTATCGCGCCAAGCAAAGACCCTCCGTCAAGGAAATATTTAATGTTGTGTTTCTTGCAAACTGCATCAAATTCTATTAATAAATCCAACACAACAGCCCACACTTTTTTTCTATCCACAGTAACCAGAAAACCATTTCTCACTTCCTCTCTAAGGAAGTCTTCTGTAATAATTCCTTTTTTTATGATTCTTTCAATTTCTGTCATATTTGTATTTCTTTGAATGACTTGGTTACCATTTCATCTTTCAAAATGAGGGGCTTCCAGCCAGTATCTTTCATAATACAAGAGCAATCCATTCCAGCACAAACCATAAAGCCATTGTCGGCAACATCAATAGTCACCTTGTACCCAAGCTTATGACCTATTCTCTGGACACTTTCCGCATATTCCAAAAGTGAGTATTGAGTTCCTATTCCTAGATTGTATATGTCAGCTCGCTCTTCGGAATTCATCAATGCAAGTGCGGCCAAGCCCGATGCGGCATCGGTCACGTCCAACAAGGCTGCATATTGATTAGGAGCTGTGACTATTAACGGCTCTTTTTTCAAAGCCTTTTGGACAAAGAAATATAAAAAACGCTGTGGCATCATCAAACTAGCCAGACGAACATTGGTAACATGTGGTATGGCTGATACGGCAAACAACTTCTCTGACGCATACTTTGCCATGCTATACAAATCCACAGGTTCAATGGGTGAATCCTCGGCTGACAATTCTCCAACAGGCAACCGTTTATAAACACCCTGTGTAGACATGTTTATTAACGATTTCACCTTTAACGCCTCTAATCTTTTAATCAGTTTTTCGGTAAAATCAAACGCCTGCGCTAACAAAGCCGCATCATTACTGCGAGCAAAAGCACAATTAATAACAGTTTCAACATCATCAAAAGGCTCTGTGAATAATTTATCAAGATGAAAAAACTTCAATCTAGAATGCTCAGGTAATGGATTCACTTTGTCTTCCGGACGGCCACCGATGGCTATGACATTAAACCCTTCATTTTTGAGCAATTCGCAAACCACAGACTGTCCTAAAAAACCAGTAGCTCCTGTAACCAATACAGTTCTCATGATTGATTATTAATTTTTGAAATACTCTCGGGCATCAAATCGATAACACATATCCTCTCCCTTTTTATCCAACACTTGAATACAATTATTGATTGTTTCTATATCCTGGATCAACTGCTCATCCGAATCACATACCAGCACGAATCTCAACACAATCTGCCGCAAAGTATCTCCATCTGGAGTGACATCTCCTTCGTGATACCTGCATTCTTTATCTACAATAGAAGGAACTAATTTTTCAACATCCTCATAGCCGCAAATCCGCCCAATGGTTCCTCCTTTTGAGACAAACGAGGTCACACAACACGATTTTCCTTTCATGAAAGGATCCTCCTTCGCAAAGTCGTAGTTTTCAACTTTACCGAGTAAAGCGTAGTCAACAAAAAGATTCATAAAGCTAACCCCATTAACTTTTTCGATGATGCGATACGGAGCCTCACCTGCGCAACGCATACCAGCCTCAAAAATTGCGAACTCGTTTCTTTGCCGATCATATAAACCCTGAAAAAATAACACTCCCGCACTCAATGACAATGATTTACACAATTCTATCATTTTATCATTAACCTGATTCATATATTCTCCGATAAACGTTGAGGGATAAACACGAGCTATAGGAACAGTGGTTACATCTCCCGAATGCACTGCAACGGGGATACGATTGTCTACACTTGACAACAAAATTTTGCCGTTTATGATAGTATAATGAGCTGTAAATTCCTCACCTTCAAAGAACTCCTCAATAATAATTCTTCCTTTTTCCGAATTCTTAATCGCTTCAGGAACAGCCTCACACAAACTCTGATAATCCCTACAAATCGAAACACCTACAGATGCACTTGAATCGACAGGTTTAACAATTACTGGATACTGGATTGAGTTTAAGATTTCTTTCGGAACTGTCCCCCCCGTGAAATACGTTCTAGGGCAAGGGACATCAAATCTTAAACATAAATTCCTAAAACTATCTTTGTTCTCTATCAAATCCCATTGTTCGCGAGTACAATAGAAAGGGAAGCCAAAATAATGGCACAATTCCATTGCTTTTAACAGATTAAACTCACTAATACCAGCAAACACTCCATCAATCTTATTATCACGTATATAGTTCTTCAAGCTTTCAACTTCAGCAGTACTGATCAATACATGATTATCTGAACACTGCTTGCCAAAAGATCTTTCAACTGGCAAATTATCAGCAACTATCGTGAATGCCCCGTTTGCTCTTGCGTAACGTATTATGTCCAATGTCCCCACATTGGTTCCAAGTATTAATAGTTTTTTGCCTTCAAACCGCTTCATCCTATTTCACAACCACATGTAACCAAGAAGAAACGCCTTCTATGGCTTTGATCATTTCCTTCGCCGTTACAAACCGAAGCACTAATGTACCAATGGCGTCATTGGCTCCTTCGAAACAATTCACACAATCTCCTTTTTTAATCCAAAGATCCTCTTCGACCACTGTTGCAAGCAAATCCTTAGATATTTCGAGATGATCAAAAGCACCTTCCCTATCAGCATGGAGGATTACCTCAGCCCAATGACCATCATAATATTTTTGCTCAACTTCAGGCACAGAATCACCAACGATATACCGGGTCATGGCCGTTATCAGATCAACACCGGTGGCATAGTGCAACATTTCGCAAAGCCGGTTACCTCCTCCACGAGGTGTAAACTCCATAATGTACGGCTTACCATTGACTCCAATTCGCGTCTCTATATTATAGATACTCGTTTTCATCCCAAGCAAAGTGATGAGACGTTGTATTTCCGAAGTCAAATACTCCTCTTGCTCCATTGTGAATGTCGAAGGCCATGCATAGGCCGCAGGCGCGTAGGGATTAGCCGCATTTACATCAAAATATTGCGCATTGAAACTCACAAATTTCAGCTTTCCATCCACAGAGAAACTGTCAGTATCAGAC
Source organism: Bacteroidales bacterium (assembly GCA_017530365.1). Classification (GTDB taxonomy): domain Bacteria; phylum Bacteroidota; class Bacteroidia; order Bacteroidales; family F082; genus Limimorpha. Next base: position 3,094 of record JAFXMK010000023.1, on the reverse strand, counting down.
GAACAACCCTGTTTCTCGATGAAATCCTCAATGATGATATGACCAGAAAGTGATTTGTTAAAAGCACACGACACTGCGGCTTCCAGTTGTTCAGGCTTATCCACACGAGAAACACCTTTAGACCCGGCAGAATCTGTAGGCTTCACTATTACTGGATAATCAAACGAATCCCTATCCGCCATGGTTTCCTTAAGACTTGCATAATCTTTTGCCTTTGGAACATTGAAACCATGCTCTTTCAGAAACGCTCGAAAAAGATCCTTATTTTGAAGAATGCAAACCGATTCGTAAGGCCCAAATGACGGTAATCCCAACTTTTCTTGAACATAAGAAGCACTTACCACCCCAGGGTCCACGCCAAAAGACATGATGCCGTCAATTTGCTTCTTCTGTGCCACTTTTAGCACGGCTTCCTTGTCGATAATGCTCACATTGACATATTCATCACTATATTTATGAGCAATGTTATCAGGCAGATAATCCGCAGTTATTACATAATACCCCTGCTCATGCGCCGCCTTGATGACTGGCAATAGGTAACGAATACCACCCAACAACATGAGCCTCTTTTGCATCATCTCACAATTAAATCAAGTATTCTAGACAGATCTTCCTCACTCAATCCATGATGCATCGGCAAACATATCACCTCATTGGCAATACGTGTTGCCACTGGCAAGTTTTCAGCAGCTGAAGAGGGAAAACCTTTGTACGGGCTGAAAGTACTAATAAGCGGATAGAAGTATCTCCTGCCCAAAATATCTTGTTCCTTCAGCTTGAAATACAAATCGTCACGCGACAAACCATATTCATCAGCATTGACAAAAATGGGAAAATAGCTGTAGTTGTGTTTAACTCCAGGCATATCGTCAAAGAAACGAACACCCTTTACATCTCGTAAAGCTTCACGATAACGTATAGCAACCTGATGGCGTTTCTTTATGGCCTCATCTACATGTTTAAGATTCAATAGCCCGTATGCGGCACGAACCTCATCCATCTTGCTGTTGATGCCTGGACCAACCACTTCTGTCTCCCCAGCAAAGCCAAAATTCTTCAAGTAATCAATCCGTTTCTTGGTCTCGGCATCATGCACCACCAAAGCACCACCCTCAAGCGTGTTATACACTTTAGTAGCATGGAAACTCAGCGTGGCCATATCACCATGATTCAGCACCGATTTACCATCCACCTCAACACCAAAAGCATGAGCTGCATCATAAATAACTTTCAAATTATACTTGTCAGCGATAGCCTGTATGCGTTCCATATCACAAGGCTTACCATAGCAATGAACTGGCATGATAGCCGTAGTATGCGGAGTGATCGCAGCTTCAATTTTATCTGGATTAATGCCACAGGTGGATTCCTCAATGTCCACAAATACGGGCTTGCAACCGTTCCACCAAATACTATGGGTAGTTGCAACAAAACTATACGGGGTAGTAATGACTTCACCGGTAATACGTAATGCTTGCAACGCTGTAAGCAACGGTAATGTTCCATTAGTGAAAAGGCTAATGAAAGGCACTTTCAAATACTCACATAGTTTCTGTTCCAGTTGCTTATGAAAACTACCATTATTTGTAACCCATTTGCTATCCCAGATCTTTTTCAACAAATCATTGAATTCGTCAAGATCAGGAAGCAAGGGAGAAGTGACAGTAATGGCCTCTGTTTTACTCATTTCAATTTTTCCTCAACAAAGTCAAACCTTGGCGTAACATCACCAGGTTCTTTACCCATATAGCCACCAAGTGCTACTTGACGATTACTTATGACAAACGAGATGATGTCTGATTCATCGGCCAGACAATTGATCGTATTAGTTTGCTCGAAGGCCATGAAATCAATGGCAAAATTTCCCCAATTAAAAAAATTAGCTGGAATAACACAAGTTTGTAAATACTCGCCTGCTTCATGATGCTTGTCGTAACAACGCCCTCCACCACTAAACGAAAAAAGTTTATTGCCTTGCTCGTTTTTCATGTGCATAGTAATCCAAAACTTATCTATAGCACGAGTCAATCTATAACGAATAACCAATTCCAACTCTTGATCCATTCGCATGACATCACCAAACCCACTGCCTTTCCTACGAATGCCAATCTCAAACAACTCAAAATCGTTGTTTTTAATCTCGGGATATTCCCAACATTTGTAGTTTTCCATACTGCTATCTCCTCGAAGATAATGGGTTACTACCGAGTCAACGTCACCATCATCCACCAGCATGCCGTTTTTCAAAATAATTCCTCGCTTACAAAGAGCCTTGATACTGGTCATATTGTGACTTACAAATAGCACTGTTCTTCCTTCGGTTTTACTCACATCCTGCATCTTTCCAATGGCCTTCTTTTGAAAATCAGCATCACCCACAGCAAGCACCTCATCTACCACCAAAATCTCAGGATCTAGATGTGCCGCCACAGCAAATCCCAAGCGCACCGTCATACCAGAACTGTAACGCTTTACCGGAGTGTCAATATAACGCTCACATCCAGAAAAAGCTACTATCTCATCTATTTTCTTTTCGATTTCCTGTTTTGTCATGCCAAGGATGGCTCCATTCATAAAAATATTCTCGCGACCCGTCATCTCTCCATGAAATCCCGTCCCCACCTCCAACAATGACCCAATCCTACCACGAGCTTTAATAGTTCCCGTAGTAGGTCCGGTAACCCTCGAAAGCAGTTTCAGCAAAGTACTCTTTCCAGCGCCGTTCTTGCCAATGATGCCGACTACATCTCCCTGCTCCACCTTGAAGTTGATGTCCTTCAAGGCCCAGACATATTCGCTGTCGGCGGCAGCGGAACGGTCGTTCACCGAGCCGATCTTCAAATAAGGGTCTTCCTTGTGCAACACCGCCGTCTGCCACCAACGGTTCAAGTCGTGGCTCAAGGTCTTGGTCGAAACCAAACCCAAGCGGTACTGCTTACTGATATTGTTAAACTCTATTGCTGTTGACATAATTAATCACTGTTAGTTACATGTCATTAAGCGACAACCCTACAAACTTTGCGTCCCATTGTTTGTGGTGAGCTATCACTTTTACTGCTTTTTCCTCCAACCTCGGAATGCTAATCTTGTCGGG
>JAFXMK010000002.1 GCA_017530365.1 Bacteroidales bacterium | reverse complement strand
TATTCCTTACTGCTGCCTCCCGCAGGAGTCTGGTCCGTGTCTCAGTACCAGTGTGGGGGACCGTCCTCTCAGATCCCCTACCCATCGTAGCCTTGGTGGGCCGTCGCCCCGCCAACAAGCTAATGGGACGCATGCCCGTCCCGCACCGCATCGCTGCTTTCGACCCCAAGGGATGCCCCTCGGAGTCGGCATGGGATATTACCCGGCGTTTCCACCGGCTGTCCCCCAGTGCGGGGTTGGTTGCATACGCGTTACGCACCCGTGCGCCACTCTCACTCCCCCGAAGGGGAGATCCCGTCCGACTTGCATGTATTAGGCCTGCCGCTAGCGTCCATCCTGAGCCAGGATCAAACTCTTCATTGTAGTATTGTTGTACTTTTCTTTTTTCCTGTTTTAGGGCTCCGCTATGATTCTTCTGTTCCTTACCCCCGGACCGCCTCGCGGCGGCCGGAGTTATTGCTTCTTATGCTGGCCTCAGACTTTCAAAGAACTCTCCGCCCCTCCAACCCCACTGTCCCTCTTCCGCGGGGGCGAAAACGGCTGCAAAATTACAGCTTTTTCCCTTACAAGCAAGCGCTTTCGCAACTTTTTTTCAAAAAAATAATACATTTTTTATTCAAGGCTGATTATCAGGTAAATATAAACACAAAAAAAGCCGATCGAAACTGATCGGCTTTTAAATCAAATGGGTTTTTCTCAATCTTTCTTGAGTAAATCACGAATTTCAGTTAATAACTTGACATCTTCTGAAGGTTCAGCAGGAGCAGGTTCTGGAGCAGGCTCTTCTTTCTTCTTCATCTTATTCATGCCTTTAACCACCAAGAAGATGCAGAAAGCGATGATGAGGAAGTCAAAAATCACCTGGATGAAATTGCCCCAAGTAAGTGCCAACTCAGGTTTGACGACTTCCTCCCCGTTCATCACAGCTTGACGGATCACCCACTTCCAATCGGTAAAAGTAAGACCTCCTGTAGCTGCACTGATGAGTGGCATGATGATGTCAGAAACCAATGAAGTGACAATTTTGCCAAATGCACCACCGATGACAACACCGATAGCCATGTCCATGACATTGCCTTTAACGGCAAATTCCTTGAATTCTTTTAAAAGTCCCATGGTTCAAAAATAATTAGTTTTACACCTTGTTTTAATACGTCCTTGCAAAAATAGGAAAATAATGCAAAAATCAAAACTCCGAAGTAAAATGAAATTCGATATCAGGATATTTTTCCATGGCAATCTGCAAGGCATACGGCGATTCAGCCAAAAAAACATCCCGGCCTTCTTTATCTTCAGCCAGATTCAAAGCCTTGCGAGTCTTAAAGTCTTTTAGCTGTTCCTCATTCTCACTGGTAATCCAGGCAGTTTTATAAAGTGAAATGGGTTCGTAACGACATGAAGCGTTGTACTCATGCAGCAAACGGTATTGTATCACCTCAAACTGCAATTCACCAACCGTCCCAATAATCTTTCTTCCCGTCATTTTGCCAGTGAAAAGCTGCGCCACGCCCTCGTCCGTCAGTTGCTCCAATCCCTTGGCGAGCTGTTTTGCTTTCATCGGGTCGGCATTCTCCACATAACGGAACTGCTCTGGCGAAAAACTTGGAATTCCTTTATAATTCAAGATTTCACCTTCTGTCAAAGTATCCCCGATCTTAAAGTTCCCTGCGTCATACAAACCCACAATGTCGCCAGGGTAAGCCTCGTCAAGCACCGATTTCTTCTGAGCCATGAAAGCTGTAGGGTTGGCAAACTTCAACTCACGGCGCTGACGTACATGGAAATAGTTCTTATTACGCTCAAAGCGACCCGAAACCACTCTCACAAAAGCAATACGATCGCGATGGTTGGGGTCCATGTTGGCATGGATCTTAAAGACAAAACCCGTAAACTTCTCCTCTGTCGGCTCAATATGTCGTTCTTCCGTATCTCTACCTATCGGTGTGGGCGCAATTTGAATAAAACAATCCAGCAACTCCTTGACACCGAAGTTATTTAACGCCGAGCCAAAGAAAACCGGACAGATGTCACCATTCAGATAAGCCTCACGAGAAAACTGATCATACACTCCTTGAACAAGATCCGTCTCATTTCTCAAGGTTTCAGCATCTTCTCCGATCATCTTGTCCAGCTCCGGGTTGTTCAGGTCGTCAAATGCAATACCCTGTGTGATATGCTGTTTGTCGGAATTGAAAAGATAAAGGCTTTTGTCGTAAATGCTATAAACGCCCTTGAACTTCGGCCCCATGTTGATCGGCCAGCTCAGAGGTGTCAGGCAAAGGTTGAGCTTTTGCTCGATCTCGTCCAACAATTCAAAAGCATCTTTGCCAGGTCGGTCCATTTTGTTGATAAAAACAATGATAGGAGTATTGCGCATGCGGCACACCTCCACTAACTTTTCGGTCTGCGACTCCACGCCTTTGGCAGCATCAATCACCACAATGACACTATCAACTGCAGTCAGCGTTCTGAAGGTGTCTTCCGCAAAGTCCTTATGGCCAGGAGTATCCAAGATGTTAATCTTGATTCCCTGATAATCAAAGCCCATCACTGAAGTTGCTACAGAGATACCACGCTGTCTCTCGATCTCCATCCAGTCAGAAGTGGCAGTCTTTCGTATCTTGTTAGACTTCACAGCACCAGCCACCTGAATGGCACCGCCATACAGCAAGAGTTTCTCGGTTAAGGTAGTCTTACCGGCGTCAGGGTGACTCACGATGGCAAAGGTCCTGCGCCTGTTGATTTCATCAATAAACGACATTATGTTATTCCTTCAAAAAAGTTTGCAAAAATAGCAATAAAAGAGACGCAAGGCAAATTCAATCCGCCCACTTGTTGAAATTCGATAGACGTTTCGTCATATCTCCATGAAGCTTGAGCACGAACAGACTGTCGCTCTTCGAAAGACTGAAATCATACCTATTATTAATATAAGGTACCGTAGGGATGACATAGTAATGATATTTCCCGTGAATCTTCCCTTTATGGACATAATAGGGCATATACTCCGTGGCGATGACCTTATTCGTAAAGCGATTTATCTTGGCTCTGATCATGATTCCGCCTTTGGCATCCGCATCTTTTTGGTTCGAGATAAAATTGCCCATGGAATAATAGGTGACCACAGGCTTCCCATCAGGAGAGAACACTGTATCCGCATCCTGAACGACATGAGGATGGCCACCGATAATGAGATCAGCCCCCTGACGGGCCAAAAAACGAGCATACGCCCGCTGATAGCGATCCGCCTTTAATTGGTATTCATTACCCCAATGGATATAAACCACCTTAAGGTCCACACCGAGTTCCTCTAGTCTTTTGAAATCACGTGCCACTTCCAAGGTGTCCATCATGTTGATCACCGTAGGCGGCCTAACACTAATACCATTCGTACCATAAGTCATATTGAGGAAGCCTATCCTCATCCCTTTTACTTCTACCACCAAAGGATAAGTGGTATCACGGCTCGCGGCATCCACATAACTGCCGGCATGCAACATGCCGATGCTATCCAGTTTCCGTATCGTTCGATCCACACCTTTTTTGCCATGGTCCACCACGTGATTATTGGCAGTGAAGATCACATCAAATCCAACTTTCTGCAAGTCAAAAAGCAGTTCGTCAGGAAAAGAGAAACAAGGAAAGGATGTGTAAGGCTTCCCTGCCAAAGTAAATTCCAAATTGGCTAAAGCCAAATCGGCATCCTGAATGTATGGCTCCACAAACTGGAAGCACTCACGGAATTCAAAGATACCCGTAACAGGATTGAAAGCCGCGGTCCTCATGGGAGAATGACCCATGACATCACCGGCAAAAACCAGCGTGACCACACTGTCGGCAAGATACGCCTCTCTATCCTTGTACTCGCAATTACGCAAAGCCATCTCTTCATGGGTAAGACAGGTAAAGAGCACCACCCAAACCAAGACAACAAACGAAAGGCACAGCAACAGCTGCCGACTCATTGCTTTTGTGTTCATATACAAAAAAAGCGCAGGTCTTCGAGACTTGCGCTTCAGCGGTCCGGACGAGGCTCGAACTCGCGACCTCCTGCGTGACAGGCAGGCATTCTAACCAAACTGAACTACCGGACCAACCTTGAAAAAGAACCTTATTTCTTTGCTTTGCGGATGCAAAGGTACTACCATTTTTGAAATGCACAAGCTTTTTTTTCTATTTTTTTAAAATATTTTTACATCTTATTGATTATCAGCTATGTAATTCTGCGATAAAAGCACCATCCTTCAAGCTATGGCAAGGCACGCCCAGCTCTTTAGCCTGAAAAAACCATTCATCAGCCATGTAATCTGGCACAGAACCATCTATCAAAAGCATCCCAACTTCATAAGAATTAATGACTCGATGAAGGTCCGGCACTTGCTTTTCTCGAACCATCAAATAATCCACTTCAAGCCTTCGAGCGCAATTGTCAGCCGCCATAGAGGGTTCCCAAAAAGCAAACACTGCACCCTTAAATGAGCACAACCAAGCCTTTTTATGCACAGCCCTCTCTGTAAAATCCTCATCTAACGTAAAACACGGAGGGTTCTTGTCAAGTCTTTGCCGCGCCCATGAGCCTTTCAAGCTATAATCGATTGAAGATGGATCGCCTAACAAAGATGCATCACAAAGCAAAACATGGGATCCACCTGAAACGAAATCGATAGCAGTATTGTTTCTCAGAGAATAAACAATCAACCGGTTCCTGCCAAGTGATTGCAGGCTACTATAGGCCAATGAAACTGAGAACACAGCCGCCAGCACCAGCATTTCCATCATCATTCGCTTCTTCTTTAGCGTCACAAACAGCCACAATAATAGCAAGAGCAACAAGCTTATGCCGAACTGGAAATCACTTATATACAGACCTTTCACCAAAGAAAAAGGCAGCATTCTGACACCCGAAACGACGCCATTCATCAGATGAAGCATCCACCAAACCACTTTGCCCAAAACAACGCCCAACATCGGGAGCCAAGAAAACAATAGCAACAACATGCCAGCAAGAATCACCAAAAAAGACATTGGTGTCATAAAGATATTGCTCAGCCAAAAGTAAGGGGTGAATTGATTGAAATAATAAATAGTGAAAGGCATCGTGGCAATCTGAGCCGCCAGCGAAACGGCTGTGATCTCCCACAACTTGTCCAACAATTTGTTTTTGACATAGATTATATTATAAATAGGTCGCTGCAACAGCACGATCCCAACCACAGCCGCGTATGACAACTGAAATCCGATGGCAAAAAGGTTATTTGGATCAATAAGCAGCAACACAAATGCAGATGCCGCAATAGAATTCAATGCAAAACCCTTCCGATGAATCAATTCGCCAATGATCAAGAAGGAGATCATCAGTGCGGACCGCATCACTGAAGGCGAGAGGCCTGTTAACAAAGCATAAAACCATATCAGCAGCAACAACAACGCCTTTTTGACGGCTATCGCTTTCTTCCGTCTCCCCAAAAAGCTTAGAAAGAAAGACGCCAAGAGATAAACAATACCCACATGCATTCCAGAAACGCACAAAATATGCATGGCGCCTGCTGCCACAAAGTTTTGCCGCACTTGAGCCGGAAGGCTTTCGTCATAACCCAATAATATGGCCGCTCCAATTCCGAATTCATCCTCCGAAATACCATTCCTTTTCAATATCTCCAGCAAACGTGCACGATAACGATAGGCAAAGTCATAAACAGCATTGCTCTCACAATCGCCAGTCGGCCACCAGTTCCCTTCTTTCAAGTACACCCTTCCCGTCACCCCTCTTCTTTCCAGGTACTTGCGATAATCAAACTCATCAGGATTAAGGGGTGGTGGAATGTCCTCTATAAAAGCGAAAAAGAATAACAGGTCGCCATATTTCAGGTTTAAAGCCTCCTCAGACTTTTGAAAATAAGCCATCACCTTACCAGACACCTTGGCATCTTTCGTTTCAGTTCTAAAGCCCTCCAAATCCAGCAATACTTTCACCGTTTTTTCCTTTTCAGTTGGCGGGTCATAAACGCGGGCCAAATAATAGCCTGATGTGCCAGCCAACTTCCAATAGTGATCCTTTTCCAACGTGACATCCTGCAAGCAACTTCTGAAATAACCCAGAAAAGCAAAGACAAGCATGGTTTGTACACCGAAAAGCCATCGATAATGATATGTCTTCAACAGACGGGAAAGAGTTATTTCGGTGCACATCAATGCAATCAGGACAACCCATAACAATGTCTTTTCGCACTCCACCGGCCCAACGGCTTCACACAATAGTACGCCGACAGTCAATGGAATAAGGAGTCTCAAAAAAGGGTATTTGTTCCAATTCATAACCATTGCCATAATTTTGGCGCAAGTTACGAATTATTAATTAAATATTAATATATAATATTAATACATTTTTATTTTATCAAATCAACAATTATGTCAGCCGCTTTCTTAGAAGCTCCTGAATTGCCAAGCCGCTCCTTAAGTGTGTCAAGATCCTCAAGCAGCCGTCGTTGCTTCTTGCCATCTTTGAGCAGATGATCCAGCTCCTTTGTCAGATTGTCTTCTGTATAGTCTTTCTGGATCAACTCCTTCACCACCTCGCGCTCCATGATGAGATTGACGAGGCTTATGTATTTAACTTTAATAAGGTTTTTGGCGATTTGATACGATAACCCGTTGGCCTTATAACACACCACTTCGGGAACAGCAAGCAACGCCGTCTCCAAGGTGGCGGTACCCGAAGTCACAAGTGCTGCGCTGGAATTCTGAAGCAGCTCGTAGGTCTGGTTTTCAACCAGACGGACGTCTTTGTCGCCAATCATGCGCTGATACAGGTTTTTATCTAGGGAAGAAACTCCAGCGATAACAAATTGATATTGCGGGAAATACGGAATCACTTTCAACATGGTGCCTAACATGCGTTCCACTTCCTGTTTCCTGCTGCCAGGCAATAACGCAATGATCTCCCTCTTTTCAGAAAGATTGTTGCGATGAATAAAACTCAAACGCGATGTGGCATTCAGTCCCGACATCTCATCCAAAAGAGGATGCCCAACAAAAGTGACGTTTACCCCGTATTCCTTATAAAACGGCTCTTCAAAAGGAAGGATCACCAGCATCTTGTCAACATTTTTCTTGATTTCATAAACCCGATGCCGTTTCCAAGCCCACACCTGTGGCGAGATATAGTAGCAAACCTTCAATCCATTCTTGTGGGCAAATTTGGCAATACGCAGGTTGAATCCCGGATAATCCACCAAGATCACGACATCTGGCTTATAAGCAAGCAAATCGGCCTTGCATTCCTTGATATTGTTCAATACTTTGCCAAGGTTAGCGGCCACTTCCACGAAACCCATGAAGGCCATGTGGCGATAGTGCTTGACCATGGTGACGCCTTGTTTACGCATCAAGTCGCCACCCCAAGCCCTGAATTCCGCACTTTTATCCTTTGCCTTGATTTCAGCGATCAGGTTGGCTGCATGCAGATCCCCCGACGCCTCTCCTGCGATGATATAGTACTTCATTTCTTCATCCTTTCGTTCATACGAGGAAAAACACAAGGAGCATACCGACAAAGGTAATCATCAGAATACCCTTGCCGCATCTCTCCATGTTCCACTTTACCATGGCCATCCTGAAAAGAATGATGCCAGGCACAAAGGCCAATAGATAAGGAGCCCTGGCGTATGCATCGCCCCAAGAAATCAGCGAAAGAAGCAGGAAACATAGTGCGAACACTGCCGCACCTATCAATAATCCAATCCAAAAAGTATCTTTTATTCTCATTTTTCTTCGATAATATGTTCAAAACGACGCATTTCTGGAAGATATTGTGTGGCTGTCAGGTCGAAATGCGTCGGAACCAGTGAAATGTAATTGTTTTGCAATGCGTAATAATCGGTATCGTCGCCATGATCTTCATACACGAACTTCCCACCAAGCTTCAGACAGGTGCCTCCCTTTTCATTCAGGCATTCGCTATAAACCTCAATCCACTTGGCTTTAGCCTGACGACACACCTTCAGTCCTCTAAACGGCTCCTCGCTACGCTTTGGAAAATTGACGTTCAGGCACACACCGTCGGGTAGGCCATGTTCCAACACGTCTTTGGTGATGACAGTGATATAAGGGTCAAGATGATCGAAATCGGCATCAAGGTCATAGCAGTCAAGGCTGAATCCAATCGCATTAATGCCATCCATGCAGGCCTCGATGGCAGCAGCCATTGTGCCAGAATAGATCACGTTGGTAGAGGCATTGGATCCATGGTTAATGCCTGAAACCACAAGGTCGGGCATGCGATCCGAAATCCATTGATAGGCCACTTTCACACAATCGACAGGTGTTCCATTGCAGACGTATTCTTTATAGTCGGGAGCATGGTCGATCAATGTCGCGGTCAACGTAGGCGTCGTCGTGATGGAATGGCCTTTGGCCGACATCACCCTATCGGTAGATATGACCAAAAGCTCTCCCAAAGGCCTCATCAGGGAGATCAGCTTCCGCAGCCCTTTGGCCTGGTATCCATCATCGTTGGTAATCAATATGAGGGGTTTGTTGTGTTCCATGGATATTACTTAAAACTTTTCAAGGTTTGATACAGCTTTCGGGTGGGCAGACCCATGACATTATAAAAAGAGCCTTGAAGTCCTGAAATGCCCACATAGCCAATCCACTCCTGGATGCCATAGGCTCCGGCTTTGTCGTAAGGCTTGTAACGATCCACATAATATGCCATCTCTTCAAGATCCAATGGAGCGAAGGTGACTTTGGATATGGTCGAGAACGTTTTGGTTTTATCTTTTGTCCTCACCGTGACTCCTGTCACAACATGATGCGACTTTCCAGAGAGCACGTGCAGCATCCTCATGGCATCCTCACGGTGAGCAGGTTTCCCCAGAATTTCGTTCTCAGCGATCACCACCGTATCAGCAGTGATCAGCAGATAGTTCAAAGGCAGCTCTTCATCGGTAAAAGCGAGGGACTTCTGTCGGCTCAGGTATTCCGGTACCTTTTTGAAAGGCATTTCCGGATAATCCTCAGGCGTCTCTTTAGTCAGGCAAACAAAATGCACCCCCATTCCTTTCAGCAACTCCTGACGACGGGGAGATTTCGAAGCAAGGACTACCGTATATTTTTCAAGATGTTCCAGCATCATTACTTGTTTTTACCATGAATAAGCTTCGGCCGTCAGCCATTTCCCTTGTATCTTGAGTGTCCGCTCAATCACATCACGAACACAACCGTTTCCTCCTGGGCAGTGGCTTATATAGGCACTGATTTGTTTTACCTCCTCGGCGGCATCGGCAGGACATACTGGAACGCCCACCCTTTGCATCACCTTGAGATCGGGAATGTCATCCCCCATGTAGATGATCTGATTAGGGGTCAAGTAATACTGCTCCATGTATTCTTCAAGTTTCAACACTTTATCGGGAACTCCGGTGAACACATCCTTGACGCCCAACATGTTCAGCCTTTTTGTAATGTTTGTAACGACTGCACCGGAAATAACAGCGAGGTGGAAGCCCAGCTTACTTGCCAATTGCAGTGCGTATCCATCTTTCACATTGGAAGTTCTGAGCGGATCGCCGTTGCTGTCCATATATACCGTGCCATCGGTCATCACCCCATCATAGTCGAAGATGAAAGTGTTGACTTCCGAAAGCATTTTATTCAGTTCGTTCATTCGTACTTCTGTTTGAATGCACGAAATTAGGCATTTTTTGCCATATCTGACTAAAAAAATGGCAACAATCAAACTATTTTGCGTACTTTTGTATTTTATTATAAAAACAACATCGAAACGAAATGAGAATTAGACATCAGTCTGAAAACACTGAACAACTTGTAGCCACTGTTGTAGAGGCTATGGATGCTTTGAAGGGAAAAGAGATTGTCACCTTGGATCTAAGGGAGACAGGTACCAACGTTACTGATTATTTTGTGATTTGCCATGCCAACTCCAAGACCCAAGTGGACGCCATCGCTGATAAAATCATCGACGAGGTAAGGGACAAGGTCGGAATCAAACCATATCATATCGAAGGCAGGGACAACACCGAGTGGATTTTGATCGACTTCGTGGATGTCGTAGTTCATGTGTTTTTGCAATCCATGCGCAGCTATTATCAGCTTGAGGAACTTTGGGCTGACGCAGAGAAGATTGTGAACGGAGAAAACAACTGATTTTAGTAATTTTTATGGAAGAAAACAAGAATTCTAATATGCCTCAAAAGCCAGGCGGAAAGAGAAGAGTCGGTTTCTATTGGATCTACATCATCTTGGTTGTGATTCTTCTCGGACTGTATTTTTCTGGCAAGAACGAAACCCAACCAGAGGAGATTGACATGGGGCAGCTCATCGAATTGCTGAAAAACGGTGAGGTCTCCAAAATAGAGTTAGTCAACAAGGAAAATGCCGAGATCTATTTGGCGGCGGACCCGAAAGCGGTCAAATACACCTATCAAATCGGGTCGCTCGAACGGTTTGAAGAGACCGTTGAAAAGGTTCAGGAAGAAAACGGCATCACCGATCCAGTCTATATCAAAAATGTACAACACAAGAGTTGGGGCTTGGATCTGTTGTTCACTTGGATCTTGCCTTTGCTGCTCGTGATCGCCATGTGGTTTATCTTCATGCGTGGATTAGGACGTAGCGGCATGGGCGGAGGAGGTCAAATCTTCAACATTGGTAAGTCCAAGGCACAATTGTTCGACAAGGACAATGTGCCCGTTAACGTTACCTTCAAAGACGTAGCAGGTCTTGAAGAAGCCAAGGTAGAAATCATGGAGATCGTGGACTTCCTGAAGAAGCCAGACAAATACACCAAATTGGGCGGCAAGATTCCCAAGGGTGTACTATTGGTAGGCCCTCCCGGAACGGGAAAGACCCTATTGGCCAAATCCGTGGCAGGCGAAGCCAATGTGCCATTCTTCAGCATCTCCGGTTCAGACTTTGTGGAGATGTTTGTGGGCGTGGGTGCCTCTCGCGTCCGCGATTTGTTCAACAACGCGAAACAGAAAGCGCCTTGCATCATATTTATCGATGAAATTGATGCCATTGGCCGTGCCCGTGGAAAGAACCCGATCAACGGCGGCAACGACGAACGCGAAAGCACCTTGAACCAGCTGCTCACCGAGATGGACGGCTTCGGCACCAACTCCGGTGTCATCGTGCTGGCCGCCACCAACCGCGCCGATATTCTCGACAAGGCCTTGATGCGTGCAGGACGTTTCGACCGTCAGATCTACGTGGAACTCCCCGATTTGATTGGCAGGAAGGAGATCTTTGAAGTCCACATGCGCAACCTCAAACTTGGCCCGGATGTTGACCGCGATTTTCTGGCCAAGCAAACCCCAGGATTCTCTGGCGCCGACATCGCCAATGTGTGTAATGAGGCCGCCCTGATGGCAGCACGCAAAAACAAGGACATGATCGGAAAACAGGACTTCTTGGACGCCATTGACCGAATTATTGGCGGTTTGGAAAAGAAAAACAAGATCATCACCGCTGACGAAAAGAGAGTCATTGCTTTCCACGAAGCTGGCCATGCCACCACCAGCTGGCTGTTGCGATACGCCCATCCTTTGGTAAAGGTAACCATCGTCCCACGAGGCAAGTCGTTGGGTGCCGCATGGTACCTGCCCGAAGAGCGTCAGATCACAACCAAAGAGCAACTATACCACGAAATGGTAGCCACCATGGGCGGTCGTGCCGCAGAGCAAGTTATCTTTGGACAAATTTCCACCGGAGCTTTGTCCGATTTGGAGAAAGTGACCAAACAAGCCTTTGCCATGGTTACCTATTATGGCCTTGATGATGTCATAGGCAACCTCAGCTATTACGACTCCACGGGACAACAGGAATACAGCCTTACCAAGCCTTACAGCGAAAAAACAGCTGAACTCATCGACAAACAAGTCAGCAAGTTGGCCGAGCAGGCTTACCAAGAAGCTCTGACAATCTTAAGGGAACACCAGGACGGACTGACACAACTCGCCAACAAACTCGTTGAAAAAGAAGTCATCTTCGGAGAGGATCTCGAATTGATTTTCGGGAAGCGTCCTTGGGACAACAATACCAACGAAGGAAACACCAATGAACAAAATCTGGAGCACCATGAAGGACAGGAAGGGATCGGATAAAGGGACCACCAACAAAGAGCAAATTCTCGCCATGGTGAGAAATGCCATTATTGAAAAACCAGAAGCCATATTTCAAGACATAGATCTTAGAAGCGACACTTGGAAACCCATCAAGGAAGAAGACGGCAATGCCATCACTTTTGTCCAGAAATTCAAGGACATGGGAGGCATCTTCATCTATTTGGAAAACGAAGCTGAATTTGGTGACTGCATGAAACAGCTGGCACCCCAAAACAAATGGGAACCCCTTTGGTGTTCCAGTCCAAAGATGCAACCGCTTTTGGAAAAATACGGCTTGAGTTATAGCGCTGAACCCGTGATCGACGATAAGCACAAGCTTGTAAGCATTACCGATTGTGAGTATCTTATAGCACAGACAGGAAGTATTGTTCTTACCGACTATAACACCGGATCGCGGAAAGCATACACTGATTCCGATGTCCTTCTGATCCTATCTCGCACAGATCAGATTGTCAGCAGTGTAAAAGAAGCTTTACAAAGGTTAAAAAACCGCCTCAGTTCTCAAGAAGCCAGCCAAGCCGTCATCATTACAGGGCAAACCAGGACTTATGATATTGAACAAGAACTAGTTCAAAGTGTATTCGGTCCACGACAGATTGCCGTTTTTCTAATTGACGAGTAGTTTTTACTTTTTCTAAATTACGTATTTATTATATTGAATATCAATCTATTATAATTAGATAATGATATATATTCAATAAAATTATTCTTTCATCGGCAATATGAAATAATATTTACTATATTTGCATTGTATAAATAAAGTATTATTAATAATAAACAACTGAAAAAGAGACAAGAGGATATACAAATAATCATTAGATTTAACATTGGCGCTTCATACGTTGAGGCAATTGCCAACAAAACCAACAAATTAACATGGAAAACACTAACGAGATCAAAGAAACCAAGAGAGGCACAAGAAAGCCCAGAGCCAAGAGGGCTACTGCCGCCGAAGGAGATGAAAACGCCATCTTCATCGGAACGCTCATCCAACAAGAGCTGAAGAATCAGGAACGCACTGTTTCTTGGCTCGCCCGCAAACTGGATTGCGACCGTACCAACGTGTACAACATTTTCCGCCGTCAGGACATTGACACGGAGCTGTTGATGCGCATTTCAGTCATCCTGCACCGCGACTTTTTCTCCATTTTCTCAAAGGAAGCCAAGAGAAAAATCTCATCGAATCCAGCCATCTAATAATAAGATTGTTACGGAACAAATAAAGCCAGCTTGGGGATTTCGTCTCCAAGCTGCTTTTATTTCATCAACTCGCAAATGATATCCTTGATGCTGACCCCTTCCGCTTCCGCAGTATAATTCCTGATGATGCGATGACGCAATATCGGAACTGCCACTTTTTGGACATCCTCGATGTCAGGCGAGTATTTTCCACTCAGCAAGGCATTCGCTTTTGCGCCAATGATCAGATACTGAGAAGCACGCGGACCTGCGCCCCAACTCAAGAAACGATTTGCCCATTCATGGGCTTGTGTTGAATTCGGACGAGTTTTCGCAGCCAATGACACTGCATACTCATACACATGATCCGAGACAGGAACACGACGCACCAACTGCTGGAAATAGACGATCTCCTCGGGTGACAGCACAGCATTCACTTCTGCTTCCTTACCCACAGTGGTGTTCTTCACGATTTCCACTTCTTCATCGTACGACGGATAATCAAGCAGCAGATTGAACATGAAACGATCCAGTTGGGCCTCAGGCAAAGGATAGGTGCCCTCCTGTTCGATCGGGTTCTGTGTTGCCAACACAAAGAAAGGTTCCTGGAGTCTATAGGTTTTCCCTGAGACCGTGACGCTTTTCTCCTGCATAGCTTCTAACAAAGCCGCCTGGGTCTTTGGAGGCGTACGGTTGATCTCGTCGGCAAGAATAATATTGGCAAACACCGGACCTTTGATAAACCGGAATTGCCGTGACTCATCCAAGATCTCCGTGCCGATAATGTCTGAAGGCATTAGGTCAGGGGTAAACTGAATACGACTAAAACTCAGTCCCAATGCACGGCCAATGGTATTGACCAACAAGGTCTTGGCTAAGCCTGGCACCCCCACAAGAAGCACATGGCCTTGACAAAAGATGGACAGCACTGTTTGATGGATAATCTCGTCCTGACCAACGATCACTTTCCCTATTTCCTCGCGCAGCCTCGAATATTTCTCCACCAAGGCCTTGGCGCCTTCAACATCTGAACTGAACATTGCCTTCTGAAATCTTATCGTTTTACTTGCTTTGCCATTCAAACTGGAATCCGCAACCAGCATATTCTTCATCCACGCGGATAAAGGCCTTTTTCGCTTTTTTCCTGATCCAATCTTGGATCACTTCCTGATTTTTCTGGTTAAGCGCCCATGTTTGGATACGCCAGTAGTCATCTTCCAGATTTGCCTTATGCGAAGGGTATTTCTTTTTCACCATGACCAAACGGAATGCATCTTTGTTGTCACTAGTCACCATAGGTACCGGATCACTAACCACGCCCTCGTCCAGTTTACTGATCACAAAAGCCAAGTTCTTGAATTCCTCAAATCCAGGATAGTTTTCTAGTTCTTGAATGTCTTGAAGTCCTATCCTGTATCCGCCAGCCATTGGATTAACGATATAGCCTCCATTGGTCTTGGATTCATCATCGCTGAATTTCTTGCAGGCTTCCTCGAACGTAAGGTCTCCATTTCGGATCAGCCTAGCTGCAGAGTCCAACTCCTGCTGGGCTTTTTCAAGCGCCTCCACCGGAACCTTGGCTTTCATCAAAATATGACGGCAATTCACGTATTCGCCACGACGTTCAATCAATTGAACGATATGATATCCAAATTGCGTTTCAATCACTTCAGATATTTCACCATCGCGAAGGTTAAAGGCCGTAGCCTCAAATTCAGGAGCGAACTCGCCGCGTCCGGTAAAGCCCAGCTCACCACCTTTTTTTGCTGATCCAGGGTCTTCAGAATAAAGAATGGCCATGGTAGAAAAACTGCTTTCCCCTTCCAATATGCGCTTCCTGATTTCGTATAACTGGTTTTTCACTGCCAGCTTCTCATCAATACTGATTGGGGGGCGTTTCACAATCTGCATGATCTCATATTCGGTCCCAACCATGGGCAAGCTATCCGATGGCAAGCCACGATAAAACGCCTTTACCTCGGCAGGTGTAACGACCACACCCTCAAGAATCCCCGCTCTCACTTTATCTTGCAAACTTTTCTCTTTGACAAGACGGCGTAACTCATCTTTGATCTCCGACATGGTCTTGTTGAAGATCGACTCAAGTTTTTCCTGCGATCCAGCTCGTCCAATCAGCTCGCTAATCCTTCGGCTCAACTCTGTTTCCACTTCATTGTCAGTAATAGTCACACTATCCATTTCAGCCTGATTCAGCATCAACTTCTGGAACAGCAGCTCCTCTAAGATGGCACAACGCATCGCTGTGCCGCTTCCTTCAATATCACCCTGCATTCGATATTGCATGTATTGGTTTTCCACGTCTGACTGTAGAATGATGTTTTTTCCAACCACAGCGACCACTTTATCGACGACCTGCATCTTCGGCTCTTGTGCAAAAACGGAGATAGTCGTAAAGACCGCGACAAAAAACGGCAAGACTCTATTCTTCATGATAACAACTTTAGTATATTTCAAACACTTTTTCTTTTTCGGCTCTCTCATACAATTCAGCATTCATCTGCTGAAGCAATTCTTTTTTCCGTTTCAGCAAAATGATACTTTTGATATTCTCGCCTTCTATCTCAAGAGGCGACACGCTTTTTTCCAGTAGGTAATCCTCAAAACGGACCAGATAGAGCAGATTATCTTTATCAAAAGAAACGAAACGGTTCCTTTTCAGGAAGCTCTCCGTATTATATATCTCAATGGGCACCGTTTTAAGTAGATCATCAAGCCGCACCCAAGTGTCAACATCAAGGAAGCTTGAAACGGCATAATGCTCGACCAGTTCATCCAATTCAGCCATCATCAATGTGTCGTGCCGACTCATCACTTGCTTAAAGTCTTTCAAATGCTTGCAACTTTCATCCAATACAACATAGGCCACTTTCACCATGGTTGCCCTCAATTGGAAGTTCTCCTTG
The DNA here is from genome assembly GCA_017530365.1 of Bacteroidales bacterium. Taxonomy (GTDB): domain Bacteria; phylum Bacteroidota; class Bacteroidia; order Bacteroidales; family F082; genus Limimorpha. The sequence continues at coordinate 32,920 of JAFXMK010000002.1, read as the reverse complement.
TGTTCTTCATAATATGAAGCTATCTCTTCTTCACTGACGACAGTATCCAGATATTGCTCTATTATTTGGGATTCATAAGCATATATTGTCAGAGAATTGCGATAATCCTGAATCTGCTTTGAAAAATCAAGCTGCTCTGGAGGTAAATTGATTTCAGCTTGATGAAGTAGAAGTTGTGTACGGATCCAAGAATCAACAAAAGCATTGACACGGGCTATACTATCCATCCTACCGGCATCTTCTGGAACTACACCGTCCAAATCTTCGGCATACAGCTTATGACCATAGCATTCAGCCACGACAATATGGTCGGATTTCATCAAATAATCGCGACAGCCAGCAACTGAAACCAGCAAAACTACCGACAGAAAAAAGCCCAGAATTCTCATTGATAAAGATCTCTGACTTTTCCAAGGACTTTTTCGTCAATAACAACAGGATATTTCTTATGAAGGGCCTCCATCCATTTTTCTTCCAACTCCAACTGATAATCAGAGGTAACCACGCCCTTGGCTTCTCGTAGCGTCTTCGGTTCGGGAGAGCGGACTTCGATAATGTTAACAATCACCGTTGAGTGGTCAACTGTAGATGGAATCTCTTTCATCACACCAACCTTCCAAGGGGTTTCATCAACAAACTGATTATCGCCCTTTTGATAAAAACCAATGCGAACACGGACATATCTTATAGTGTCACGGGCGAGCTCACTTCTTAAGCTGTCAAAAGGAACCCCATCGGCAAGCTTTTTCTTCACCTTAGGCAATGATTCTGGGCGGTCAACAGTAATAACACAGGCCTTTACCCTATCATTCCACATATACTTGGAAGCATTTCTGGCAAAATAGTCCTGAAGTCCCAAGGTGTCTGAAACAGCCTTGTTCCACACTTCTTTGCTCATCAGATCAAACAGAAGGATTCCGTCATTGTATTCTTTAACTAGAGATTTGAATTCCGGATAGCGCTCTTCCAAATGCTCATCAGCATAATCCAAAACCCGTTGGCTTTGGAAAGCTTCAAAGAGCTGGTAGCCATAAGTCTGAGCGGTAACGTATTTTTGAGGATTCTGTTTGGCCTTGATGTATTCCACAAAATCGCCTACCGTTACATCCGATTTTCCAATACTGAAAAGCAGCTCTTTCATGTCGGCTTCAGCTGAAGGAACAAACGACCCTGTTAAAATAGTACTATCGATGGTTGCCATGAAGGCAACAACGTTTTTGTCATTGGCTTTAAAACCATAATCTTTCTTGATCTGTTGCAATACCACCTGTTCCGATTTCTTGGAACGCATATCCTTTTCCACCCGTTCAGCAATGGCTTGCTTTTCTTTTTCGAAGCTACCCACTTTAGAGCAACCGATAAACTTGATGATATGATAGCCATAATTCGTACGAACTGGTTTTGAGAATTCGCCTGGCTGAAGTTGTTTCAATGCTTCCACAAACTCTGGGACAATACGGCTAACGGTAAACGGACTCAACGCGCCATTCCTAGCAGCTGAACCCCGGTCATCAGAGTATCTGCCAACCTCCGCATTCCAATTTTTACCTTGTTGAGCCACCAACTCATTATAAATGTTGTCGGCTTTTGTCTTCATGTTTGACACTTCTTCTTCAGAAGCATCGGGAGACAGCTGAAGGAAGATATGTGCCGCATTGATGACACCCATGGCATCAGTAATACTTTTGACCTTGATGATATGGTACCCGAAATCACTACGAACTGGCATAGAGATCTCACCTTCTTTGGTATTATAAGCTCCATTTTCAAATGGATAGACCATATCAAACACAGAGAAATAGCCAAGGTCGCCATGATTTCCCGGGCGGGCTGGAGTCTTGTCGGTAGCCTTTTGTCCCCGAGCAGAAGGATCCTGGGAGTACATATCGGCCAGTTCTGCGAAATCCTCACCTTTTAAAGCGCGCTTCCTGATATCCATGGCTTTGTTGTAGGCTTTCAACGTATCTGCAGGCAAGGCATGCTTGTCGCAAGTGATGAGGATATGAGAGGCTCTGATGTCTTTCAGCTTACGCTGATAAGCTTCTTCGACAAGCTCTTCGCTTATCTCATCATTGGTAAAATAGGGTTTTGCCAACTGCTTGCGATAGCCTTCAAGTTCGCGTTTAAACTTCGCATTAGTATCGAGTTTCATCTCATACGCTTCCATGACCTTCATACGGAAATTCACGAAAAGATCAAGATATTCATCGACAGTTTTTTTCTCGATGACATCACCTTTCATGTTGTTCTTTTCATACACATCGGTGAATTCTTTCACTGTGACTTTTTGGTCGCCAATGGTCATAAGCACTTTCTTGTCGAGTTTGGACTGGGCTGATGCGCCAAGGACAGAGAATACAAAAACGGCTATGATTGCGGATTTGAAATTAAATATTCCTTTCATTGCTATTATGAGATTAAATTTAGAAATATCAGGATCTCTTACTATAGTTAGGTGCCTCCTGGGTAATGGTCACATCATGTGGATGGCTTTCAAGGATACCCGAGCTGGTAATTCTGATGAACTTTGCTTTTTTGAGCTCATCAATGGTATGCGAGCCTGTGTAGCCCATTCCGGAACGGAGGCCACCAACCATCTGATAGACCACTTCCGAAAGCGATCCCTTATAAGGAACACGACCGGCAATACCTTCCGGCACCAGTTTCTTGATGTCATCCTCCATATCCTGGAAGTAACGGTCCTTGGAGCCAGCCTGCATCGCTTCAAGCGAGCCCATGCCGCGATAAGTCTTGAACTTACGGCCTTCGAAAATGATGGTGTCACCTGGGGATTCATCGACACCGGCGAAGAGGGAACCTGCCATGATGGAAGAAGCTCCGGCAGCCAATGCCTTCACAATGTCACCGGTATAACGGATACCACCATCAGCAATGATGGGGACGTCGGTGCCTTCCAAAGCTTTGGCCACGTTTAGAACCGCAGTCAGCTGGGGAACTCCGATGCCAGCCACGACACGGGTGGTGCAGATGGATCCGGGGCCAATGCCAACCTTAACTGCGTCGGCACCAGCTTCCACCAATGCCAAGGCAGCTTCACCCGTAGCAATGTTGCCTGCAACAATGTCAATGTTAGGATATCTTTCACGCAACGCCTTGACCATGTCAATCACACCTTGTGAATGGCCGTGAGCCGTATCCACTACGAGAGCATCCACACCAGCTTCCACAAGGGCATCGGCGCGCTCCATTGTGTTGGCGGTAATACCCACAGCAGCAGCGACGCGAAGACGTCCACGACTGTCCTTGCAAGCATTGGGACGGGCCTTCACCTTGATGATGTCCTTATAGGTAATCAGGCCAAGAAGATGGTTGTCCTTGTCAACGACAGGCAACTTCTCAATCTTGTATTGTTGAAGGATATCAGCGGCTTTCTCAAACGACACTTCCGTGGTGGTGATCAAGTTCTCGCTAGTCATCACTTCGCTGATGGGACGTTCCAATCCACGTTCAAAACGGAGGTCACGGTTCGTGACGATACCTTTGAGGCAGTTATGGCTGTCGATCACCGGAATACCACCGATATGGTACTCGCTCATCAAGTTGAGTGCATCTCTCACCGTGGCATCCACGTGGATGGTGATGGGATCCGTGATCATGCCGTTTTCAGCACGTTTTACCTTTCTCACCTCGGCAGCTTGTTTGCCAATGGTCATATTCTTGTGAAGCACACCGATACCACCCTCTTGCGCAATGGCAATGGCCATGCGGGATTCGGTCACGGTATCCATGCCTGCCGAGACAATGGGAACATTCAACTGGATGTTACGGGTAAACTTGGTCTTCAGGCTGGTTTCACGGGGAAGAACGTTACTATAGGAAGGGACCAGGAGCACATCGTCATAGGTCAAACCTTCGCCAACAAATTTATCGTTATCGTATGACATAAGCTATATTTGTAATTAATCTGCAAAAATAAGAAAAAAAATCAATTTACAACAATCTTCCTGCGGAGTTCAACCCCGTCTTCATCGACACAGCGTAAATCATAGCTGCCCTTCTCCACATCGATTGGCATCTGGTGGTTCAGACGCGTCTTTCCGATAAAGACGTCATTCAAGGTCCAATAGATGGTTTTCTTGGGATTCCGGTGTGCAATTTCAAAGATCACCTGCTGCCGGTCGCCTTTGATTCCTATGGGAATGCTGACGCGGGCATCCGACTTTGGATAGACGAAGGCCATCATCTCGTCGGGATGTGCGGTAGCACAACTCGGATACAAGGCTGGAAGAGGGCGATACTTGGCGGAATGTTTCTTGTAGAACCACTCAAGGACTGGGGGAAGCACAAAAAATGTTTCATAACAACGCTGATCCACTGGATAACAATCAGGCAACACCTGGTACTGCCTGGTGGGATCAAGGAACACCTTCTGATGGTATGGACATACACCCGTTTTGATCTCCACATCTGGCATCATGACCTTACGAACATCGCCACAGATTTCCAAATTGGGATATCCTGATTCGGCACAAACCTCCACTTCAATCGCGGATGCTGTAGCTGCAGGATATGTGTAGCTGTCTTTCAACAGTCCTGCGACATCAAACATCAGAGGTGCTGCGGCACCTACTCCCGTCAAACCTGGTCTTCCCTCACCGTCAGCATTGCCAACCCACACACCGATGACATAACGGTCTGTCAGCCCAATGGCCCAAGCATCCCTAAATCCGAAACTCGTCCCCGTCTTCCATGCCACCTGTTTGGAGGAAGAAAAACCGCTCCAACCGATCTGACTGGTCGGACGTGTCAATCCCTTCATCACATCGAAAGTGATGGCAATGGCATCAGCGGAGAATGGGGAAATTCCTTCAGGGACTGGCTCCTTGAACTTCTCATTCACCGCAGCGGCGAGTTTCCTTCCCATCTTGCCGTACGCATTCACCAAATCGAAAAGCGAGGCCTCCGCGCCACCGACGATCAACGACAATCCATAATGGTCACTGTCGAACACCACCCCAGAGATGTCAAGACGCTTCAGCAGCGAATGGAAACGCTGATGGCCATATTCCTTGAGCAAATAGACAAATGGAGCGTTCAAAGAGTGCTGCAAGGCTTCATTGGCTGGGACCACGCCCCAATACTGTCCGGAATAATTCTTTGGAGTAAAGCCGGAAAGGCTCATTGGCACATCGGGAAGCAGCATGGTTGGTAGCAACGTGCCTTCATCCAACATGGCGGCAAACAAAAACGGTTTCAAGATGCTGCCGGTGGATCGCTGTGCCTTGACCATATCCACCATGGATGCATCCTTGGCATTGGCATTGTTGCCCACGTATGCCACCACTTCATTATTAAGATAATCTATGACATACACGGCGGCATTTTCGATCTGATTCTGGGCATTGGCCTGATGATGCCGGTCCATGACATCCATGATGTTCTGTTGAAGATGATAATCCAGATCAGATTGGATCTGCTCACCTTTGTGTTTCTTTTCTTGGCCCATAAGGTAATGATAAGCCAGCATCGGCATGTCGAAAGGCTTGTCTGGCAGTCTTTCTAACATTGCCAACTCACAATCCTCTTTGCTCAACTTGGGAACACTATATCTTTTGGGGCAATAGACTTTCGACTCAGTCAGCCGCAACAGCAATGCATCGCGCTTATCCAACAGTCTTTCTCTCGAACGCCCCGGATGGATCATCGCTGGTGAATTGGGGAGCACTGCCAAAAGAGCCGCCTCGCTCCAGGTAAGGCGGTCGGGGGTGGTATGGAAATAACGCCACGCTGCCGCATCGATGCCCACCACATTGCCACCGAAAGGAGCATGGGCTGCGTACATGTCAAGGATACTCTTCTTTGAATAGTGCAGTTCCAGTCGCATGGCCAGTATGACCTCGAGAATCTTTTCGCCGTAGGTACGAGGTTTGTTTTTCCTAGCCAAGCGCACCACTTGCATGGATATGGTGCTTCCTCCCCTGACCACCTTCCCCGCCTTGGAATTCTCAATCAAGGCCTGAATGAAAGCGACGGGGTTAAAACCGCCATGACGGAAAAACTGCTGGTCTTCATACTCGAGGACGCATGCAATGTACTTCTCCGAATAGTTGTTCGTAGCTGGGAAACGCCATTGTCCATCATCGGCAATCCGCGCTCCAAGCAGTTCCCCATCCTTGGCAGTCAACACCGTGGAATAAGGATCTTCAAACTTGGGAACGGGGATACACAAAAAGAGGAGGAACAGGACGAGAGTCACCGCGCCTATGATTTTCAGAACACGATAGCCCTTCTTCCCGTTCCTCATCTAAAGATCGTTTAAAAGTTACTTCTCAGAACTTCAACGAACCACCACCGGGCGAGCCGGCACCTGGTAGTAGATGTCGTTGTTGTACATGTCCTCGCAACGAACTGCGGGCAACATGAACGAGCCTTCGTAGGTGGCGTTCAGCTTGAGCTTGAAGGTCTTCTTTGATCTAGCGGAGAGGTCGAAGAAGAAGTAAGCTCTGTCATCACGGATGTCTGTATGCTTGGCAGCTTGTGATTCAGAGCCACCGTCCATCAGACGTTCATTGATGATTTCCCAGCCGGAGGCCAGATAATATGACAGCGCCAGTTCGGTCACGCGGTAATCACTAGGATTCTCCACGGTGATCTCCACGGTGAAGTCAGTGCCCATTGGCAATGAAGCAGGATTGAGAGCGGCGCCTCGCTTGTCAAAGTAATCCACCTTCATCTTGATAAAGTTGCCGCTTTCCTGGGTTTCATATTCCGCTACGGCTGTCTTGGTATAAACCATGGCTGTCAGCTTCTGGTTGGAGTTGTTGGTGATCTCCACCTTGTTGTCGCCAATCTTTGGAATGACGGCATAACCTGTTGAACCCATATTGGTGTTCAGCGTACGAGCGTCACCATTGAACTTGACGGAAGCAGAGATCGGAGAATTCGTAGCGCCAACCTTTTCCGCGTATTTACCCAAGACGAACAAGGCAAAAGCGGTGGACTGGGTATCGAGCCAACGGCCGCTGTTCAAGACCTGGCAGAGGTCGTTGATATGGCCTTGGATCGACTTGTCGTCCTTGCTGCAGAGCATCTCCGAGTAAGTCATGAAAGCCAAGTCGCGTGTAGCGGAACCGAAGGAAGAGATGTAATCCGACATCTTCTCTCCTTCGTTGATAGCCGGCCAGAACTGCGCCACCATGTTCTTCTTACCCACTTGGGCGTAAGTGGCGGCGGTCAGCATGGATGACAGGCTGTAGTTCATCTTCAGCTCCTTGAAGCGGTTGAGGGCACCCATCTCGGGAGCGCCACCCAACGCCAGCACGAAGAGACGGTAAGCCTGGATGGTCTCGCCTTGCTTGAAGTCGGGATTCATATTCCATGCCTTGGCAACGTCAGCCTGATGTTTCATCATGCCATCGAGCAGATAGGCGGGAACGTCGAAACCTTGGTTCTTGGCTTCCACAATGAAGTGCAGAGCATAGATCTCCGTCCATGGATCGACATAACTGCCACCCACCCAGTTGGTGAGCGAGAAGTCGGATTTCTGGTAAGACTTCAGACTGGAGATGCCGTTCTGGATGGCGTCACGGGTCTTGTTCTCATCTTCCTCAGTCTGTTGGATGAAGTGGTTGATGTACAACTGCGGGAAGGCAGCTGAAACCACTTGCTCGAGGCAACCGTATGGATAGGTGGTGAGGTAATTCAGGCGGCTGTAGATGTCCACCGGAACGAGAGAAGCGACGGTGAGATTACCTTCCTGAGTGCCTGTCAGACCTTGGATGTCGAAGTTGATTGCCTCTGTGGCATTGGGAGCGATTTCCTTAGTATAGGTCTTGCGTTTCTCGGCATACGGCATACGGATCGGGATCTCGGTCGTGGTCTGGGCATCATAGCCGGCACCCGAGACCTTGACATCCATCGTAGCATTGCCCAAGGTGTTCGGCACTTTGACCTTCATGACCAGCATGGCCTCACCATTGTTGTCCACCTTCACAGTAGAAGGAATCGAGCCGATTGCATCGAGATTCTTGTTGTTCACAGTAACGGTGAGGTCTTTGCCCTTCATGGTGGGCGCCAACACTTGGACTTTAAGGTTCATTTCATCGCCAGGAGCGGTGACACGTGGTGCCGAAGCATAGAGCGTAATCGGGTCGATCACCTTCATCTGCTTTTCAGCGGCACCAAACGACTTGCCTTGTCCCTTTGCCACCACCATGAAGCGGAGAGCGCCAGAGCATTGAGGCACCTCGAATTCATGCGTGTTGACCGATCCCTTACCAGCTTTCAGTTCGAAAGGTCCTAAGGTCACTGCGTAAGCCTTGAAGCGTTTGTCAAGGGTGACTTCCTGGTTGATGAAGCCGTCACCACCAATGGCGTAAACCGTGCCAAGCTCACCAGAGAAGGCGTCGATAACGTACTTGTAGTTATCCCAGGTACGAACTTTCAACGACTGTTTTGCGTTGAAGTAGTTGTAAGGATTCGGAGTGGAGTAATTGGTCAAGCCGAGAATGCCTTCATCCACGATGGCCAAGGTATAGGTCATCGCCTTAGCGTTCTCTTCCTGAACGGTCACTTGGATCTTCTTCTTGGTATTGGAGCTCTCAGGAACATTCAGCACCGGCTTCAGTTGCAAGTTGCTGTCTTCCACCTTCACCGGAACGACGCCATACATGCGGAGCGGCATGTCGTTGCCAGCGTCACGAGGCTGCAGGAGCGACACATAGACATAGACATTCGGGATCATCTCCTCAGTGGCTTTGATCTCCACTTTGCCTTCAGTGCCAAGGTTGTCCAGCACCATGCTTTGAAGCACTCTGTCGTTGGACTCTACCGTGACCAATGCTCTTGATTTCTCATTGGACGGGAAGTTCACGACGATGTTCTCACCCACCTTATAACTCTCTTGTGTGCTGCTCATTGCCAGCTGCATCGGGGCGTCGGAACTGCCTGTCGAGTGGATGGCACCATAGTTCCAGTCGAACCGCATGACCTTGGCAAAGGTGTTGCCGCCGGTTTTGTCGTTCACGACCAACAGATACAAGCCCCATTTCTCGTCCGGGACGTTGATTTGCAGTTGGGTCTTGCCGTTGTTGCAAGTCAGGACACCATTCATCTCAGGATGTTTGTAGGTGCCTCTGACGTATTTTTGGAGTGCGTATGCATCTTCGCTTGACCACCACCAGTAGCCATCGAGTTTATAAAGCTGATATTCCAAAGCGATGGTCGATCTGGCCAGTTCGCCGTCCTCTTTGACCACTGCGATCGGGAAGGTCCAATTCCGGTTGGTGAAATAATAGCTACCATACTTGGATTCAGTTTCAGGCATCTCAACGCCCACATACCTTTCGTAGGGAGACAGCTTTGCAGTTGAAGAAGCCAGGCTGAAATCGCCGCCAGCTTCAAAGACAGTCATCGCAAAAGTGGCATTGATCATCTGGTCGGCACGGAGTGTCTTTAAAGGATCAAAGCTGATATTGGCATTGCCTTGACCATCAAGCGGTCCGTTGAACAAGGTCAACTCATCGGAATAATAGCTTTCTGAATCGTTACCGAAGGTGTAGGTTGGGAATCCTTTGAAGGTGGTCTGTCCTTGACGAATCTTGACATCGATGTTTGCCTTGAGGCCTGAAGCGGTTAGGCCGTTGAGCCATTTTGCATTCAGCTGGGCGTTCCGCGGATTGGTAAGGCTGATGACGTCTGGCGTCTCGAATTTGATTTCCAATCTATTGGGTTTCACGGTTTCTACCCTCAGATACTTATTGATGACGGTGTTACCGACTTTGAAACAAGCTCTCCACAAGCCAGTCTCGTCGCTCGGGCTGGTCTTGACATTATAGGTGTAGATACCGCCGACCGGGCTATTGTTGGACAGGCGGGAATAGAGGCGGTTGGAGGCATCATAAACTTCCATGACCACCGGATAGTCGGCGGGCAGCTTGGAGTCCAGATCGGAAAGCATGAGGTTGAGTTGGAGCTCGTCACCTGGACGCCACACACCACGGTTGGTATAGGCAAATGCTGCGATACCTTTTTCGATAGTTTCACCACCGATGTCAAACTTACTGTATGACAACGACTCGCCATTATTTGTCTTAATGTATGACTGACCTCCTTGCTTATCCTTGACCACCACGAAGGCAGGACGGTTGGCGCAGGTCAGATGAGCATGACCTTTACCGTCAGTGCGGGCGGTAGTAATCAGCTGTCGTTGGTAGTTATAGGCGCTGACTTCCGTTCCCGAGACTGGCTTAGCGTCTGAGATGCTGAAGACATACACATCGATGGCATCTTCGGCGCCCATCTTGGCGGTCACAGCGAGATCGGTAACCAGGACATTCTTCTTCTGCTCCACATAATTATAATAGGTGGCGCTTAAGGGGTCATTCCAATCACCGTTATAATCCTGAAGTTTGAAGTCGTATGATTCTCCGTCCCAATAGCTAGCTTCCAGCGCCTCATCCTCAAGCGAAAGCTTCTTGGATTCTTCGGTCGCAAAAGCATAGTCTGCCGGGCCAAAGTCAAGGATGAGCTGGTACATGTCACCAGCCTTCACATCGACATAGTCGGAGAGCACAATGGGGAAAGTCTTCCACTGTTGTGGATTCGGGTTGTCGAGAGCAATGGTTACCTTTTTCTCCAAACGACCAGCTCTTCTGATGCCATATTCATCGTCGAGATCGTTCTCTTGGAAGAAGGCCAGGATGTTGTCGTCATAGACACGAACCACACGAAGGACCACCGAATTCAAGCAGATAGCGTCGAAATATACCGTGGCGTCGCCGACTTCAGGGACAATCACACCCTTCTCGGTCCACCTTACCTTAGGTTTCAGATCGGTGAGATCGAAAGTGAAGGTCTTGGCTTCCTTAAGTGAATTGCCCTCCACATCCTTAATACCGCCAGCAACTTTGAGTTTGACATTCGCAAGCTCACCGCTTGAAATGTTTGACTTATCAAGATAAAACACAATCTTGTTACCAACGATTTCAGTACGGAAGCCCATTTGAGGTGTCACATCCACAAAACCGTCAATGTTGGTTTGTTTAATAGGCTGGGTAAAGAAGACGGTGGCTACGCAGTTTTCCTTGTCAACCTTGATATCGACAGCTTCAAATTTGTTTTTGGCATACACTGTCAGTTCTTTGCTAACCTTTGATTTCGATTTCAACGCCTTGCCGTCGAGTACCATCTCTATCTTTGAAGTGGTGTTCCCTCTCTTGATGTTGTTCAGCGAGAAGTTGTACCTTCTATCGCCAAGATAGTTGGCCGTTACCTCGTATTGTTTCACAAAATCAGGATCGAAGATCTTCAAAGCCTCTTCTTCCTCAACGGGTTGGGTAAAGAAGACTTTAACATCATATTGAACCTGATCAGCGGTGTAATTAGGTTCAACATCAATCAGACTGAAATTTTGCACTGGTCCTTGGGAGCCTTGTTTTCCGCCTTTTGTACAAGAGGCCATCATGCACAAAAGAACCACTCCCATGAAAAGCACAAAAATGCGGGGCAGTTTCAATGTTTTCATTTTCAATAAGATTTTTTGGTTATTATTTTTGGAAATTTTTAAGCCTAATACTCATTATTGCAAAAATAATGAAAAACTATGCGTTTGGGGAAACTTTTTTTTGAGTTTTTATGAAAAAAAAAATTCCCGCCTTCATTCAGGCGGGAATTAACGTAAAATACTATGAAAAAAAACAATTACGCGTCAATGTTGGCGTAGGTGGCATTCTGCTCGATGAACTCACGACGCGGGGCCACATCATCGCCCATCAGCATGGAGAAGATATGGTCAGCCTCCATGGCGTTCTCGATCGTCACCTGACGGAGGGTGCGGTTGGCCGGATCCATGGTGGTTTCCCAAAGCTGTTCGGGGTTCATCTCACCAAGACCTTTGTAACGCTGGACATCGTAGCCACCCACTGTACCGTTTTTGGTAAGTTCAGCGTATGCTTTGATACGTTCTTCGTCGGTCCAGCAGTAACATATCGGTTTCACACCTTTCTTAATCAAGTAGAGCGGCGGCGTGGCGCAATACACATAGCCTTTCTCGATCAGTTCACGCATATAGCGGAAGAAGAAGGTCAGGATCAAGGTGGTGATGTGGCTACCATCGACATCGGCATCGGTCATGATGATGACCTTGTGGTAGCGCAGCTTGTCGAGGTTCAGCGCCATCGAATCCTCTTCTGTACCGATGGAGACGCCCAGAGCGGTATAGATGTTACGGATTTCTTCGCTCTCGAAGGCACGGTGCTGCATGGCTTTCTCCACATTCAAGATCTTGCCTCGCAGCGGCAGGATGGCTTGGAAGGTGCGGTCACGGCCTTGCTTGGCGGAGCCACCTGCGGAGTCGCCCTCCACGAGATAGAGCTCTGTCTTGGCGGGGTCGCGCTCAGAGCAGTCGGCAAGCTTGCCCGGCATGCTGAAACTGGAAAGGACACCTTTGCGCTGCACGGCTTCGCGAGCCTTGCGGGCGGCCTGACGGGCCTGAGCGGCAAGCACCACCTTGTCGAAGATGGCCTTGGCCTCTTTGGGATGCTCCTCCAGATAATCCGTCAACTGTTTACCCACAATTGAGCTCACGATGCCCATGACTTCGTCATTGCCGAGTTTGGTCTTGGTCTGTCCTTCGAACTGCGGTTCTGGCACCTTCACAGAGATAACGGCGGTGAGACCTTCGCGGAAGTCATCCGGAGAGATCTTCACCTTGGATTTTTCAAGCAGTCCCGACTTCTCAGCGTAAGCGTTAAACGAACGAGTCAAGCCGGAGCGGAAACCCTGGAGGTGGGTGCCACCTTCAATGGTATTGATATTGTTGACGTAGGAATGCAGGTTCTCGGAATACTCCGCATTGTATTCAAGGGCGATCTCAACGGGGACACTATTGCGTTCACCCGAGATGAAGATCGGTTCAGGAAGGAGCTTCTCACGGTTTGCGTCAAGGTAACCGATGAAATCGGTCAGACCGTTTTGCGAGTAGAAAGTCTCAGAATGATAGGTGCCATCCTCAAGCTTGGTACGTTTGTCGGTCAACACGATGGTGATGCCATGGTTGAGGTAGGCCAGCTCGCGCATACGGTTGGCCAGCGTGGCGTAATCATATTCCGTATGGAGGAAGATGCTGCTATCGGGCTGGAAAGTGATGCGGGTGCCGTTCAAGTTCGACTCACCCACTACTTTCACATCATAGAGCGGTTTACCGCAGGCGTATTCCTGACGGAACACCTTGCCTTCACGATAGACCTCTGCCGTCATGTGGGTTGACAGTGCATTGACGCAGCTGACACCGACGCCGTGCAGACCACCTGACACCTTATAAGATCCTTTATCGAATTTACCACCGGCATGGAGCACCGTCATCACGACCTCCAGAGCCGAGCGTTTCTCTTTCTCATGCATGCCCGTAGGAATACCACGTCCGTTGTCAAGGACGCTGATGGCATTACCCTCCAGGATATCCACTGTGATTCTATCGCAATATCCGGCCATCGCCTCGTCAATGGAGTTGTCCACTACCTCATAGACCAGATGGTGCAAGCCACGGAAATGAACGTCGCCAATATACATGGCCGGGCGTTTACGAACCGCCTCAAGGCCTTCCAACACTTGAATCTTATTGGCACCGTATTCTTCGCTTGCTAATTCTCTTTTTTCTTCTTCAGTCATTGTGTTTTCTCAATAAAAATTGTTGTGCTTTTTTTGAAGGAGCAAAGATAAGCAATTTTGGCGAATGTACGCCAAAAAAGTTAAAAAAATTGTTTTTAATTGAAAATGCCTTAAAAGGCAGAAAAATGGGCAAAAATCAAAATCAATCAAAATGACATTTTCAGTCCGGCAAAGAACTCAATACCCGTAACCGGGTAGTCATAAAAGAGCTGATACTTCTGGTTGAGCAGGTTGTCAAGCCGGGCAAACACCGATAGTTGTTCGTTGACGTGGTAGTCGGCACCAAGACCTAAATCGAAGACGTCTTTCAGTTTCACTACATCATACCGAGGAGGATATTTAGCCACCCAAAATGGACCGTCATTGCAAACCATAGCATAGCGTCCGCCTTGATAGAGGAAGGTCATGTTGAAGGCCAAGTTTTCATTGGCATCGTAGGTCAGTTTCAACTTGCCTTCTGTTGTGGGACGATACCACGCGTATTCCGCTACCGTTGGGGAACAATTGTTATAGACAAATCCCAAATCGGCGGTAAGGCTGTTGCGCAGTTTCACACGCGTGTCAACCAACAAACTAACAGTTTGTGTTTCGTCATAAACCATCATAAATGTATTGAATAGTGGCTTTGACGAAGAATGGTCAATGTTGTAGTCATGAGGAATATACAAAGGATCATTCTCGACACGACGGTAGCGAACACCCAGATGCAGATCGACTACTTCCATGATGTTGGTACGCACACCTCCGTCAAAACCAAGCTTGACATTTTGGAACAGCAGCGGCGTCCAATGTCCCATAAAGGGATTCTCCTCGATGATTTGACTGAACGTCAGCATTTTGAGTCCACCATTCAGCCCTGCATAAAACTCCAGTTTCTTGTTCAAGACGAACAAGCTACCGCTCAAATCAGGACGGAAGCACAAATACTTGTCCTCTCCAATGATCCCGAAATCGAAACGAAAACCGAGATGCAAACGATAGAACTCATCCTTCATTTCAAAGAACGGATTGGTTTTTAACAAGATACGATGATTCAAGGAAAAACCTTCATGCAACACCAAACCACCGTACTGGAGACTCAAATCCATGCCAATTCTTTGGGGATGGCTCTTGTTTCCCCACCAATTTTGGTTATAGGCAAAACCATATCCCAATCCTGCATAATGCTCACCATTACTAGTACTGTTGAACGTGTATCTATAATCCAAATCAAGTTTATGGGTCACTTCACCGACGCGTATTGAAGTGGGAACCACCCCAAAATGAGCGCCTATGGTGTTGTAAGTCTGGCGGGGACATAATTGTTCAATTTCCTGCTCTGTCAGAGGATGCTCCGTCAGGTTAACGCCATAGTAATGGTACATGTCGTTCCTGTAATACACATTGCCTTCAAGCTGGACATTTTTATACTTACTGCTGGTAAGTCCGATGTCAAAAGCATTGTTCATGAAGCCGGAAGGAGCATAGTCCTTGATGCCAAGCCAAGAGGAAAAGTGTTTGATGCCCACGCCCAAGCCCAAGTCCTTGGTCAGGTTGGAATTGTGTTTATACAAGAAAACAGGGGAAACACGAGTACCCAAGCCAGCCATCAAGAAGTTCTTCGCGGCATTATCGCCCTGACCCTTCCTGTTATTGTAATTCAAAGGGGTAAGCTTATCCAAATGGAGGCGAAAACGGTGATCAACGTCCAAGACTTTTACCGCAGCGTTAGGCATCTCGATACTCTGTTTTGGAGTCTCGGGGCTCATGAGGATTTTATTCACCTTATTGACTTTGGGCCGATAGGTTCCCTCAATGGTAACTTCCTCGTTATGTTGGGCAAAAGCGCCCATACTCAGGGTTATGCTTAAAGCCAGAAGAATATGTTTAACATGCATGGTATGCTGGTTTTATCTAAAAATTATTCTTTGATATGATCCAAACGATGTTGCGCCTCGTCTTTCAGCTCTTGGATGGAACAGTTGTCGATGATGCTGCGTAGCGTCTCCTTAGCCTGGAACGCATTGTCTTTGGCGACATAGACATCCGACAGCAAGATGAAGGACTTGGCCACCCAATATTCATGTGACGAGAATCTATCCGAGATGTTGAACACCTTGTTTTCGGCGTCATCGAGATTATTCAATTTGAATGAGGCCAGTGCCGAATAATAGGCGCTTTCCGCTCCATAAACCGTCCTGTCGGCATTAGCACTCTTGTCAAGCCAAGTCGCAGCCGTTGCATAATTGCCTTTCATCACATACGACTTTCCAACGATATGGTTGATCTGGTTGACTTGTTCTGGAGTCAGATCCCTTGATTGGCTCAGGCTCTCTCCCATCTCGATGGCGCTGTCGTAGTTTTCCATAAAGAAATTGCTCTTCATGCCGCCCTCAAGCGCCTCAAGCTTACGCAAAGGCTCCTCCGTGATGTTGGCAAGTCGGCCGTAATACTGTCCAGCCTTACTGTAGTTGGCATGATCGTATTCGATACGTGCCAGTTTCAGCAACGCGTTATCGGTATAGTCGTTAAGCGATTGGTTCACGATATAGTTCAAATGCGTCTTTACATCTGCTTCGGTTCCCACCTTTTCCGCACATTCCGAAGCATAGTAATGGGCCTTCAAGGAATAGGCTCCTCTCGGGAAATGGTCGAAGTAATATTTCAATGCTTTTTCCGCATCCTGATAACGGCCGGCGAGATAGAAGTTCTCAGCATTGGCAAAGGCCAAGGAATCCTGCTGGGTGACTTGAACTTGCCCCGATCCCGACGATTCAACGTAGCCGAAATAGGCATTCAGGTTGTTCTGCTCCATGTAGATATTGCGAATGATCGACATGGCTTCGCGCGATTCATCGGTGTTGGGGTAGGTTTGGACAAGGGTCTTGAGATTGGTCAGCGCTTGATCGTATTGGTTGTTGTTGTAATAGATCATACCGACCTTCATCAGTGCCTGACGCGTATAGGACGAGCGCGGACGTTCCCTGATCAGTCGGTTGAAGGCAGCGATGGCGGAACGTTTGTCGCCATAAACCAGGTGTGTATTGCCGATCTCGAACAAGGCCCTATCGTAATAGTTGGTGCTAGGATATGTCCTCATCATCTCGTCCAGCATGTTGATTTTCTGATTCGAGTTACCTTTGGCACCGTAACAAAGGGCTTGTTGGAACAAAGCGTAGTCCGCATTTCTCTTGTTGATACGGGTGGCCAGGTCATAATAATTCATGGCTTGGTCATAGCTACGGTCCACAAAGAAGCAGTCGCCAAGTCGGATATAGGCGTCGCTCTTCAGGTCGGTTTGACGCTCGTCGCAACGCTGCACAAAGCTTCTGAAATTTGCAATTGCCTCATCGTAATCCGGTTTCTGGTAGTTGACATAGCCCAAGCCGTAATCTGCCATCGTTGCCAGTTCACGGCTTGAGGAGGCGTTGCTTTTGACTTGCTTGAAATAGCGTTCTGCAGTAGAGAAATCCTGAGCTGCGTAGGCAGATTCAGCTAACCAAAATGTTGCCTCGGCTTTTCTGTTGCCAGGTTGGTTGCCTTTAAGGATCTTGGAGAAACAAGACTGCGCCTTGTCGTAGCGCTGATTTTGGAAATGATCTATACCCGTGGAGAACAGCAACTCATCGTAGGCAGCTTTCAGTTCCGGGCTCTTCTTGCGCATCTTCTCCAATCGTGCCAGTGCCTGGTCGTTGTTTTTCGTATTGAGCAGCAAGTAAACTGCCAGTTCTTCCGCTTCGGCACGGCGTTGCGAACGAGGATTCTCTGCGATGAAAGCATCCAGATGGGCAACGGCCTCATTGAAAGGATCGGCACCTGGCGTCATACTGAGATGAGCATAGTTGAACAAGGCATCTTCACTGATCTGCTTGTCGAATCCAGCGGAATAAGCCGAATAGAAAGCATTACGGGCGAATTTGGGTTGGTCGGCATCGGCATAGCACGAAGCCAGATAATACGAGGCGTATTGTCCGATGGTATCCTTGTCGCTGGCAGCCTTCTGCAAATCAGCAATTGCACCCTTAAGGTTATTCGTCCTCATTTTGCTGACGCCCATCTGATAAAAGATCTCGCGGGTCATGGCCTTTCCCGTGCTGTTGCGCGAAAAGATGTCATAGTATTCCAATGCCTTCTGGTAGTTTTTATCCTGGAAGCAAGCATCCGCCACCATTAATGCCACCTCACCTTTACGCTTGTTATCGGCATTCCTCACCGCATCTGGGCCATCTTCCAGCACGGCTTGGTAATTGCCATTGCGGTAATTGATCTGCATGATATAGGCAGGTACAATCTTGGCGTAAACCGACTGGGTGCGAAGCTGTTCGAAATAGCGGAGCGCCTCCAAGTCATTTCCTTTCAGATATTGGATATGGGCGTAATAGTATTTGGCATCCTGCTGGTACTTTCCTTCGTTGAGCGCTGTTGCATGGAAAAGCGGCAAGGCCTTATCAACTTCATTTAGTTGCAAATAGGAGTACGCCATATTAAACTGCATCTGCTGCGCTTCCGTTTTCGTCAGCGTCTCGGAAGGCGTCTTGGCATAGAGCGCAAGAGCTTCGGCGTATTTCCTTTTGCCGAACTGCACGTTACCATACAAGAAGTTGGCATGTCGCGCCCAGGTACTACCAGGGTTGTCATTCACGAAAGCCGTGATCTTGGCCTCAGCATCGCTTTGGCCGGCATAAAGGGAGCTGACGGCGACATAATACTGGGCGTCCACCGCCTTTTGGAGCTTTTTATCCTCCACAAGATCCAGATACTTCGAAAACGATTCCAAAGCCGCTCCGTATTCACCATGGTTGAACAAAGTCAATCCTTGGTCGTAAAGCGCTTCCGGATCATAGTTGGCAATATGCTTTTGGGCTGGTAATGAATTAGCTGACAATGTTAGTAAAAGCACAATGGCGATATGTAAAAACCGTATTTTCATTTGACAAAAATTTGGCACGAAGATACGCATAGTTTTTTAGAAAACGGTAGGAAAATCAAAAAATTGTTTGGATTGCTTTGCTACGCTTGCAATGACGAGAAAAAGGCGATGAGAGTGATAAGCGGGATTCTGTACCCTTTGCGGAGCGACTGTCATTTCTCTAGGTCTGCGGTCACCCACAGACTCAAGCGCCCTACCCTGAGGCGACGGACGAGCAGCCCGTTCGGCCGCCGTAACGGCCATTGCCTCTATACTTGGACTTGCAGCCCGTAAGGTTTACCCCATCGGCATGTCACCATCCGATGCGTGAGCTCTTACCTCACGTTTTCACCCTTACCTCAAAAGAGGCGGTTGTTTTCTGTGGCACTTGCTGTTACCCTTTCGGGTACCTTCCTGTTGGGAAGTACGGTGCTCTGTGCTGTCCCGACTTTCCTCGCGCCGGCTTTCCCGGCCCGCGACAGTCCCTCTCATCGCCGCGGCAAAAGTAAGATTTTTTTAGAAGCAAGAAGACAGAAGTAAGAAGAAAGAAGTAATTTTGCAGCAACAAATCCAAACACAATGAGAAAAGCACTCCTTTCAGCACTTCTCTTTTTCTGCTTCGGCATGATGTTCGGACAGAACAAAGAGCTCCATCACGTTATCGTGGTTATGACAGAACAGTACGACGAAATCGGCATGGCCCGCAAGACCCAGTTCATGGACAAGGCACAGCGCCGCGAATTCGTCATTAACGATCATCAGGCCTTTTGCAAGGCCTCCCAAGAAGGCGTGATCCATTTACTTGGCAGCCTCAACGAAGAAGTTCAGGACGTTGAACCTTTCTGGGCTTTCAACGGCATCGCTTGCATGGCTACCAATGATGCCATCGAGCAGCTAGAAGCCCGCAGCGACGTTGACTATGTCTATCGTGACGAGCCAAGAAAGATGGTCCCCGACTTTGAAAAAGGAGAGCCCATGGATTCCAAGGACAACGCATGGCATGTTGACAAGGTGAACGCCCCTGCTGTCTGGAACTATAATGGCGGCACGGGCTACAATGGCAGCGGCATTGTGGTAGCTGTCATCGACTCCGGTGTTGACTACAACCACATTGACATTGCCGGAAGCATGTGGGACGGCGGTGAGAGCTGGCCTCATCACGGCTGCGACATGGTCCACAACGACGACGACCCAATGGATGACTTTTGCCACGGCACCCATGTTGCTGGCATCATCGCGGGACAAGGCAACGGTGGTACACAAACCGGCATTGCACCTGGCGCCAAGATCATGGCCATCAAAGTACTGGATGAAACCGGTTACGGAACCGATGCCGATGTCATTTCAGGTATCCATTTTGCCATGAACCATGGTGCCGACATCATCAACATCTCTGCAGGTGAGCCTGGCGTTGGAGGAATGGGCATTTACCGTGAGGTGTTTGAATCCGTCAACGAAGCCGGCATAGCGACGGCTGTGGCAGCAGGCAATGTAGGAGATGCCCAATATGCCAACCCCATACCAAACAACATCAACGCACCCGGCAACTGTCCACCACCTTGGCTCCATCCTGACCAAATCAATCTTATCTCCGGTGGCAAAACCGCTGTGATCTGCATCGGGGCAACCGACAACAACGACGCACATTGCAATTTCTCATCAATAGGTCCCGTGACATGGACATCAGGCGATCTCATTGGAGATTACAACGATTATCCATATCAGAACGGAGACGCTTCCCAGCCCGGTCTTATTCGTCCCGACATCTCCGCTCCCGGAAAGAATATCACTTCGTTGAATTACCAGACTGGCAACGGTTATATTGAATATGACGGCACCTCCATGGCGACACCTTGCGCCTCAGGTGTGATGGCTTTGCTACTTCAAGCCGAGCCCAACTTGAGCCCCGCCCAGATCGACTCCATCATCGAGCTCACCGCCGTGAAAATCGGAAATTACAAAAAGAACAACATCACAGGTTCAGGCCGCATCGACGCTTTGGCCGCCATCAACGCCCTATTCTATCACGGCCCCACCCAACTTACCGCCGACTTCAATGGCGAACAGGTTGAGCTGAACTGGGAAGCACCCGCCATGGCCGTCTCATACGAGGTTTATCGCAACGGGCTGCGCATCGCCAACGGCCTCACCGAGGATCATTACATCGACCATCTGAATTACGGTGGCCGTTATACCTATTACGTCAACGCCATTCTCGACAACGGCATTACCACCCTGCCTTCCAACTACGTGCTTGTTGAAAAAGCGGTTGAGATCGATGCCGAAGTCATCAATAACCAGCGCGTGGAGCTATCTTGGAATATGCCCAACAGCATCTATGACGGCTTCGAGTCGGGCGACTTCTATCAGAACTTGTGGCTCAACGACGCCACCAGCCCTTGGGTGATTACCACCAACAATCCGCACAGTGGCAACTATTGCGCCAAATCAACCAACACGGGGATGTTCTCCTCCAGCAGCCTCAGTTTGGCAGTCAACGTGCCCATCCCCTGTGTCATCAGCTATGAAGCCCGCATCAGCTGTTTCCCACTCAACGGCGGCGGATTCCTCATCGACAATGTGCTGCAAGGAGAAGCCATCAAGGACTCCGTGCCTTGGACCCACTTCTCGTTCCCGCTGTCACCTGGCAACCACCAACTTGAGTGGAAATACGCCAACCAACTTGCCGAGGGCGAATATGACAACGCCTTCTATATCGATGACATTACTGTTGGCAATCCGTTCAATGTGTATCGTGACGACTGCACTGGCAACAACCCACAGCTGATCGCTGAAAACGTCACCGAAGCGCATTATATGGACTATGGTTGGGATGCTCTTCCAGTTGGACAATATAAATACGGTATCAGCAACGATCGCGGGCAAAGCATCGCTTGGTCGGAATGCCTTGACAAAACCGTCATGGCTGTTGAAGAGAACATCGAGCTGACCTACATCAAGAGAATTACCATCGTCAACACGTTGGGACAGGTCATCTATGACGCCAGCACCAATACAGACAACTCCGAACAGGTCTTGAAACGATTCCCTGAGGGAATCTATGTAATCAAATTCCTGACGGAACAAGGAGTAGTGACCAGGAAGATTAAGAGATAAGCGGCAGTCGCAACGACGCAAAGCGCGGCTTTCCGTTATAATCTTCCAATAATTCAACATTATAGTCCAGCTCACTGGAAAGCCGGACCATCTCCTCTCCCATGGCCTCGTTAATCTCAAACCAAACGATGCCATGGGAGTTTAATTGAGGCTTGGCCAAAGTGAGAATCTGCCGATAGAAAAGCAAAGGATCGTCGTCAGGAACGAACAATGCGGCCGAAGGTTCATGATCAACGACATTGCGATCCATAGAAGATCGCTCGCAATCTCTGATATAAGGAGGATTGCTCACTACCACATCCACGGGCTGGTTCCAACTTTCCGACTGGGGATGCAGCACATCATCACAGATGAAATCTATATCCACGCCATTCCGTTCAGCATTTCCACGGGCAACCACGAGTGCCAGTTCCGAAACATCGAATGCCTTTACTTCAGCATTCGGAAAACGTTTCGCCAAGGCAATGGCGATACACCCCGACCCTGTGCCGATATCCCATATCCGAATGGGGCGATCCGACGGGAGGCACTCCGACATTTTTTGCACCAACTCCTCCGTCTCAGGCCGTGGAATCAACACGGATTCGTCCACATGGAGAAACAAGCCGTCAAACCAAGCCTTGCCAGTGACGTATTGAACGGGCTTCCCTCCGAGTAACGCTTCCACGGCATGATTCAACTGGGCATATTGGAACTCATCGATACGCAATTTCGGTTCCATCAGCTGGCGCTTCAAGTCGATGTCGAAAAGATCCTCTAGCAGGATGCGCATCAGCTGCTCCGCTTCACGTTGAGGGAACTGATCTGCAAGCATTTCGATAAAATGCCGTTTCGCTTTATTGAGATTAAAACCTATCACAACGCAAAAATACTTCTTTCTTCCGACATCTGTCTTCTGACTTCCAAATTCTTTTTATCTTTGCCCCATTATGATCTACTTGATTCTTGCTATACTCTTCTCGACCGCTATCTTTGTGGTCATGCGCCTGTTCAAGCGTTTTGAACTCGACAACCATCAGGCTTTGGCTTGGAATTACGCCACGGCTACGGTCATCGGCTTTGCAATGAGTGCTGCCAACGGAGCCCTCACCTCGCCCGTATCGAAGCCTTGGTTTCCGCTCTCCATCCTGACTGGTTTCTGGTTCATCCTGACCTACGTGCTGATGGTGGTCTCCAGCCAACGTTCTGGCGTCACCGTCACCTCACTTTCGAGCAAGCTCTCAGTGGTCATCCCCACCTTGTTCGGGGTGCTTTTCCTAAAGGAAGCCCTTGGATTGACACAAGTTACTGGCATCGTCTTGGCTCTAACAGCCCTGTTTTTGATCGTAGGTGGCAAGAATAAGAACCAAGTCAAGACCGAAAAAACCACCCTCATCGTCTTATTACCTATTTTAATATTCTTCGGCACTGGCATTGGCGATGTCCTGATGAAGATCACTGAGACCGCCAACGGCCACGAAAACGATCCCACCTTTATGGTCGCTTTCATCTACGGCGTATCTTTTGTGTTCAGTTTGCTACTTATGGGATACGACCTGCTGAAGGGAAAATCGAAATGGCAATGGAAAAACGCCCTGGGAGGTGTCGTGCTGGGTGCTGTTAACTTCTTCTCCACTTATTCGGTATATCAAGCCATGCGGGTGTTCGACAACGTGGTGCTGTTCCCGGTATATAACATCGGAGTCGTCTGCCTTACTGCGCTGGCAGGATGGCTCCTGTTCAAGGAAAAGCTCACGTGGACAAACTATCTCGGTCTGGTCATTGCCATCATCGCAGTACTATTAATAACGATGAATCCATGATTTTCGACGACACCTATAAGATGCTGGATGCCCCTGGAGAAGGGCTGTACAAAGAGAAAGGGAGCAAGTTCATCGCTTCTGCCTTCACGGTGATGAGTGAAGACGATGTGAAGAAAGCCTTGGCCGAGGTGAAAAAGAAATATTTCGATGCACGGCACCATTGCTACGCCTATATGATCGGTCCCGACAAGTCCTGTTACCGTTCCTCCGACGACGGCGAACCTTCTGGCACTGCTGGAAAACCGATCCTGAACCAAATCCTATCAAAAGACGTCACCAATGTCTGCATCATCGTCGTCAGATATTTCGGCGGTATCAAGCTCGGAGTCAGCGGACTGATCAACGCCTACAAGACAGCAGCCCGTGAAGCCCTCGACAATGCCCAAATTGTCGAAAAAACCGTTAACGAAATTTACAGTCTGGAATTCCCCTACACCTTGATGAATGACGTGATGCGCATCATGAAAGAGGAGAATTTGGAGCAGCTGAACCCTCGCTTCGAAATGGACTGTTACCTAGAGTTTTCAACAAGAAAGAACGAAGCCGACAGAATTGTCGCCAAATTTAAAAATATTTTCGGTCTTACGGTTACTTTTCTTAAAACAATGTAAATCAGCTATTTACATTTTGAACAATTTTTTACAACACTTTGCTCTCGTATTTTATGCATAAAAAACTATAAAGTCAATAGCAAAAAAAATTTTTTATTAACTTTTTTCATACGATCTTTGCAATCTCAAAACAAACGAAAAATAGACTTCAAAGTTCCATGGTCAAGAACCATAATGAAATATGGAGGAAATGCCTTGAAATCATCAAGGACAACACTTCGGAGCAGGTGTATGCTACGTGGTTCATGCCCATTGTCCCTATCGCTTTTTTGAACAACGTGCTGACCATCCAAGTCCCGAGTCAATTCTTCTATGAATGGCTTGAGGAGCACTATCTCGACTTGTTGAAAAAGACCATCAAGAAAGTTCTTGGCACGGAAGGCAAACTGGAATACAGCATTATCATGGACAGCAGCGACCAGACCTATCGCATTGTTGTCCCCGGCACCAACCGCAACGATGTTAAGAACAACACGTTGGGGAGGCCAGCTCCTGAGAACCTGTCGGAAAATCCCGTAAATCCCTTCATCTTCCCGGGTCTGAAAAAGATGGAGATCGACTCACAGCTTAACGAGAACTATTCGTTTGACAACTTCATCGAGGGCGACTGCAACCGTTTGGCACGTTCCGCAGGTCTCGCGATCGCAGAGAATCCCGGAAAGACAGCGTTCAATCCCCTGCTGATCTATAGCCAGACCGGATTGGGGAAAACCCATCTTTGCCATGCTATTGGCCTGCATGTCAAACATAAGTTTCCCGACAAGACCGTCTTGTACGTCCAAACCGAGCAATTCATCAACCAGTTTGTCAACGCTTCGAAGAACAACAACCTGAACGACTTCGTCCATTTCTATCAGATGATCGACGTATTGCTCATCGACGACATCCAGTTCCTCGCCAAGAAGACAAGGACCCAAGAGACCTTCTTCCATATCTTCAACTACTTGCATCAAAACGGCAAGCAACTGGTGCTGACCAGCGACAAGCTCCCTGTAGATCTGCAAGACATGGAGCCTCGCCTGCTTTCCCGTTTCAAATGGGGTCTGACGGCCGACCTTCAGATGCCCGATGCCTCCACACGCGCCGCCATCTTGAAGAACAAGCTTTACACCAACGGCATCGTCCTTCCCGACGAGATCATCGAGTACATCGCTTCCACCGTTCGCACCAACATCCGTGAACTCGAAGGCGTGCTGATCTCATTGGTCGCACAGTCCTCATTGAATAAAAAAGCCATTACCATCGAGCTCGCCCAACAGATCATCGAGCGTTTCATCCGCAACTCGGTGAAAGAAGTCTCCGTGGAATACATCATGAACGTGGTCTGCGACTTCTTCTCCATCCCCATGGAGACATTGTCGCAAAACACCCGCAAGCACGAGGTGGTGCAAGCCCGCCAGATCGTCATGTATTTCTCCAAGAAGTACTCCAACTGCAGCCTCGCGGTCATCGGGCAACAATGCGGCAACAAGGACCACGCTACCGTGCATCACGCCTGTAAAACCGTCTCTGACCGCATTGACACCGACAAGCAATTCAAGGCGATGATGGCTGAAATCGAAAAGAAAATCCTCATCTGATCTCCCATGGTTTTCGGAAATCTTTATCTGGTACCCAACCTGTTAGGGGCGACAAAACCCGAACAGGTGCTGCCCGCTGGCACATTGGACATAGTCAAAAAGCTCAAGCATTTCGTGGTGGAAAACACCCGCACCTCTCGCCGTGTGCTGAGCCGCATCGGGATGGACAATCCCATTGACGATATCGAGTTCATCGAACTTGACAAGCATAACGCCCACAACCTCGACTTGATGGAACACCTGGGCGCCTGCCTGCAAGGCGAGGACATGGGATTGATGTCGGAAGCCGGCACTCCTTGTGTAGCCGACCCTGGCGCTTTAGTCGTGGATTTAGCCCATTCCGCCGGCATCAAGGTAGTTCCGTTGGTCGGCCCCAATGCCATGATCCTGGCACTGATGGCTTCAGGTTTCAACGGACAGGCCTTCGCCTTCCATGGCTACCTGCCCATCAAGAGCCCTGAAAGGCAGAACGCCATTAAGAACTTGGAACGGCGCTCTATGACTAACAACGAGACCGAGCTTTTCATCGAGACGCCTTTCCGGAACAACGCCATGATCGCCGATCTATGCAAGAACCTCCATCCTTCCACCCAAGTGTGCGTCGCCTGCAACCTCACCTGCGAAGATGAACTGATCATCAGCCAAGATGTCGCCGAGTGGAAGAAGTTCAAAGGGGATTTGAATAAGAAACCGGCGGTTTTTCTTATTTATAGAAGTCAGAAGTAAGAAGCAAGAAGTAAGAAGGCCTAGCGGATGTTGAGGAAACGATGGGTCTGGAGGGAGAGTCGCCAGCCGGGGTTGTTCAGTACCGCATCCACACAAGATTTCATGTTAGCCTGACGTTGGATTTCATTCTCCGAGAAACAAGGCTGAAGAAACCGATGGTCGGCTTTGATGTTGTCGTATTGTGATAAATCCTGACCGAGATAAACCACCTTCAGCTCATCACATTCTCTAAGGATTGGGGACTCTTTGTCTCCCCCCACGAATCCAGTTTTAGGCGAAAAGGTCACCCAGTCAAGGTTTTTTGGCAATGCTCGCGTGCCGTTGGTCTCGATGGCAATACATTTGCCAGTTTTCTGCTTTAGTTCTTCGACAAAGGGCTCGTCGATAAACAAGGAAGGTTCGCCTCCCGTCAAGACGATCAGCGGGGCATTTGGATAATTGTTGACCTCATCGATGATTGCTTGGGTGGTCATCATTTCCCCTGATTGATGCTGCGTATCGCAAAAAGCGCAGTGCAAGTTACAGCCGCTGAAGCGCACAAAGACAGCGGGCGTCCCGGTATGGAAGCCCTCGCCCTGAAGGGAGTGAAATATTTCGTTTATCTTATACATAGTCAAGGTGCTAGACTCGGGACTCGAGACTACGGGACGCGGGGCTCGAGACTACGGGATGCGGGGCTCAAAGTCTCGTGTCTCGTGTCCTTTAATCAAAGTTCTGCGGCGCATCGTCCTTGATGTACGACGCCTTATTATCCCTCGACTCCCACACGTCGGCGCGATAGCAGTTCGGGACCGTATCGACGATCCAATGGGCCAGGTTTTCAGCCGTCGGGTTGAAGTCCAGCACCTCGTTGATGTTGGTATGGTCGATCTTGCCGTGGATAAGCTTTTTGATCAAGGTGAAGTCGCACACCATACCATTGCTGTCAAGCTGTTCGGCACGGCAATACACGTTGATCTTCCAGTTGTGGCCATGAAGGTTCTCGCACTTGCTCTCATAGTCGAGGTAGAGCTGGTGGCAAGCAGATATTTCAAGGGTTTTTCTCACGTAATACATATTCAGTTGGTCAGTTAATCAGTTGATCAGTTGGTCAGTTACCCCGTTAGGAGTTATAGCTCGGTAGAGTTTCATATTCGGTAGTGTCTTCGATGCCGGCATCACGGAGTGCCTGGATACGTTCACGGCAGGTGCCGCATTTGCCACAGTGTTTCTCACCGCCTTTATAGCAGGAATAGGTCTCGCTATAATCCAAGCCCAAGGCCTTGCCGTGTTCGGCAATTTCTTTCTTACTCAAATAAGTGTAAGGTGCCCATACCGTAATGTTATCATACGTTCCTGCCGACATGGCATCCGACATCGCATTGACGAAGGTCGGCCGGCAGTCGGGATAGATGGAATGATCCCCAGCATGGTTGGCAATCATCACCCGTTTCAGCCCATTACTCTCAGCAATGCCTGCAGCGATGGCCAGCATGATACCGTTGCGGAAAGGCACTACCGTTGACTTCATGTTTTCGTCATCGTAGTTGCCGTCAGGGATGTCGGCAGCGGTCATCAGCAGGGCGCTCTTGAAGTAGCGATGCATGAACTCAAGCGGCACCACGATATGCTTGATGCCCAAGCGTTGGCAATGCGTTATGGCGCAGACTCGCTCACGCCCATTCTGGGTGGAACCGTAATCAAAGGTGATGGCCAGAGCGATCTCGTCCTTGAATTCGTACAACATCGTAGTGGAATCCATGCCTCCCGATATGATAATCACCGCGTCTTTCATGAGTTGTGGAATGCTGAAATTAAACGTTGCTTCACCATGTCTTGATGATCGGCGTCGCCATAGTTGGCGAAAGGCTTGATGGAGATGCCACCACGAGGATTGAATAGGCCGATGACCTCCAAATACTTGGGGTCCATCAGCTTGACGAGATCCTTCATGATGATGTTCACGCAGTCTTCATGAAAGTCGCCGTGGTTGCGGAAGCTGAAGAGGTAGAGCTTCAGGCTCTTGCTCTCCACCATCAGCGTACGAGGGATATAGTTGATGATGATGTGTCCGAAATCAGGTTGACCCGTCTTGGGGCACAGCGAAGTGAATTCGGGACAATCAAGCGTCACCAGATATTCGTTCTCCGGGTGTTTGTTCTCAAAGGTCTCCAGCACCTCTGGAGTGTAGTCGTAACTATACTGGGTGTTCTGGTTGCCCAGCAGCGTGACGCCTCTCAGTTCTTGTTCGTTTCTAGACATGGGATGAAATTTGGTTGCAAAATTAGGAAAATGTTCGCAATCAGCACGGAAAAAAGACTTACATTTGCCACACCAAACAATGAAAACCGACGACTAATAACAATAATCCAATATCATGAAAAGAAGTTTTGTACTATTCTTGGCTTCCAGCATCCTTTGCTGCTGCCTTTCAATTTCCTGCAAATCGAGCCACCAAGCTCCAACTGCACCTCAGGACATCATCGTCCTCTATGAAAACGATGTTCACTGTGGCGTTGACGGATACGCCAATTTTGCCGCTCTCAAGAACGAGATGAAGGCTTCCCACAAGTATGTCACCGTGGTATCCAATGGCGATTTTGTCCAAGGCGGAAGTTTGGGTGCCTCCTCTCACGGACGTAACATCATCAACATCATGAACGCAGTGGGGTACGATTATGTCACCCTCGGCAACCACGAGTTCGACTACGGCATCCCACGTCAAATGGAACTCATGGAGGCGCTCGAAGCCGAGTGTCTTTGCTGCAACTTCAAGGACCTGAGGACGGGCAAACAGATCTACGAGCCTTATCATATCGTCAACTATGGCAATTTCGATGTGGCCTACGTTGGAATGTCAACGCCTTACACGATCAACTCCTCGACACCTACCTATTTTAAAGATGAGCAAGGGAATTACGTGTATAGCTTCTGCATCGACAATTTCTACGAGACAGTCCAAAATGCAGTCAATTCAGCCAGGGCAAAAGGTGCTGATTTCGTGGTGGTGCTCTCACACCTTGGCGATGAAGACGAAGGTGAAGGCGGAATCAACTCTCCCAGCATGATCGAGAACACCTACGGCATCGACATTGTCCTCGACGGCCACTCCCATAGCGTGATTCTTGACTCCATCGTGAAAAACAAGAGAGGCGAGAATGTCACCTTGACCTCCACGGGCACCAAATTCCAATACATGGGCAGACTCACCATCAGCCCCAACGGCAAGTTTAAGACCGAACTCATCCCGACGGAATCGTACGACAAGAAAGACCCGTCTGTACTGAAGGTCATCGAAGAGATCAAGGAAGGTTACAGAAAAGTCGCTGAGCAAGTCATCTTCACCAGCGATGTCAAGCTTGCTGCTTTTGACGACCAAAAGAATCGCCTCGTCCGCAACCAGGAGACCAATATCGGAAACTTCTGCACCGATGCCTACCGGACAGTGTTCGGCACCGACATCGCCTTCCTAGGTGGCGGCAGCATCAGGGCCGACCTTCCCAAGGGCGACGTGACCTTTAACGACCTTTACACCATGTTCCCGTTCGAGAACGGCACTTGCAAGGGTGAATGCACCGGCGAGTTGTTGCTCGACATCCTCGAGTTCTCCGTCTCCATCGCCCCTGGTGAATTCGGAGGCTTCCAGCAGGTCTCAGGTCTCAGGTTTGAATACGACTCCAGCATCCCTTCTCCCGTGGTTTATAATGCCAACCACGACTTCGACGGTGTCAACGGCGAGCGTCGTGTCAAGAAGGTGGAGGTCCTGAACCAGAAGACCGGAAAATACGAGCCTTTGGATCCCAAAAAGACCTATACCTTTGCTGCTTCCAGCTATGTGGCCATCGACCACGGCGATGGCTTCGCCATGATGAGCCGCTGCGCCAACATTCAGGACTTAGGCGTCCTCGACACCGACATTATCCAGAACTTCCTGGAGAACTACAAGAATAACCATGTCGGCACCGAGTATGCAGGCACCGAAGGCCGTATTAAGGATATCAAGTAAATACCATCAAAACGAAAAAACAGCCGGCAATTAATTGTCGGCTGTTTTTTTGCAAATAAATGCCCGTTAGCATCCTGAAGTCGCCTTCTCCAGTCGCTTCATGATCGAGAAGATGAACATGGCGGAGAGGAGACAAAGCGCAACAAGCACGCCCCACACCATCCAGAGCGGCATACCCGTGCCCCAAATGCGGGCGATGACGCTGGTGAGGTAGTTGCCGATGGCCGTCACGCAGAACCAGAGACCCATCATCATGCCCTTGTACTTGGGCGGAGCCACCTTGGTGACGAAGGAGATGCCGATGGGGCTCAGCAACAGCTCGGCGAAAGTCAGCACGAGATAGGTGCTGATGAGCCAGTTGGGCGAGACCAGCGTGCTGCTCACGCCACCTTGTGCCTTCAGCTCGGCTGGACTGGCCAGTGAGAAGGAACAGATGACCAAGATGAGAAAGCCAAGGGCAGCAACGATCATACCCATGCCAATCTTACGCGGCGATGACGGCTCCTTCCCTTTCCTTGCCAAAGCGCCAAACACTGCCATCGAGACAGGCGTCAGGGCAACCACAAAGAAGGGGTTGAACTGCTGGAACTGCTGCGGCAGGATGTTGATCGGGTCGGGCATTCTCAGGTACAACACCACGGCACCCGCCCACAGCAGGAGTGTGACAATGCCACAAATCAGCTTGTTGCGTTTCGTCTCCGACTGGAAAATTCCGAACAAGGTATAGATCGAGATGGCAATCAATGTCAGCGACCAAATGTTGAACCCGAAACGGGTCAAGCCCGAAGCCTCACTGGCGGTATAATCGCGGGCGAAATAGGTTAGGCAGAGACCCGCCTGCTGGAACGACATCCAGAAGAAGATGACGACGGCAAAGACCATCACCAAAGCGGTGATGCGCTCGCGGGTCTGCTCCTTGGAGAGTTCCTGCACGTTCACAGTAGTGTTTTCCATCTTCTTGGCCTGTTTGGTGTTGACATCAGCGTGCTTGAACCACTTACGGCAGCTCAAATAAATTGCCATGGAGAGAATCAGAGAGATGCAAGCCACACCGAAGCCGTAGTTATAGGCTCCAGAGAGCGCGTCAATATAGCTATTGGCAAAACCGGCGAGGTCACTCACATTGCCTCCTTGCTGCACAGCCAGAGCCTCAAAGCTCGACAAAGCATCGGCCGAAATGGTGCCGTCGAGGTACTGGTGCGCCAACGACGGGATTTGCGGGACGTAGGTGTAACCCGCCTTCCCGAGAAAGAGGTCTGTGACCTTGGTGGCTGCCATGGGGGCGAACATCGAGCCGATGTTGATGGCCATGTAGAACAGGCTGAAGCCATTGTCACGGAAGGCACTGTACTTGGCCTCGTCGTACAGGTTGCCCACCATCACCTGGAGGTTGCCTTTGAAGAGGCCCGTGCCGATGGCGATCAGCGCCAAGGCGGAGAACATGGTGATTTTTGCCGTTGAGGTGGCCATCGGAACCGCCAATAGCAGGTAGCCGAGGAACATGACCACAATACCCGACTTCACCATCTTGCCATAGCCGAAACGGTCGGCCAGCATGCCACCGATGAGGGGCATGAAATAGACGCAACCGAGGAAGATGCCGTAGATGTTACCAGCCTGTGCTTCGTTGTAGCCGAACTTGGCCTGCAGAAACAGCACGAAGATCGCCAACATGGTGTAGTAGCCGAAGCGCTCGCCCGTGTTGGCCAATGCGAGGGCGTAAAGCCCTTTGGGATGACCTTTAAACATAGTTGATCGTTTTTGTTATTTGCTGCAAAGGTAGGAAAATGTTTGGAAGCAGCAAAAAACACGGTGCACCTCAAACAAGACGCACCGTGATATTAAAACAGGATTTCGGGTTATAACTTCACTGTCTTCTTCAGCGAAGCGCATCTATCCGTTTCAACCATAATGAGATAGATTCCGCTCTCCAAATCATCAATATGGCATTGCGACCCATTCACGCCAAGGGCTTTAACCAACTTCCCATTCATCGAAAAGACCTTGACCTTCGTCATGCCTTCACATTCGATATTCACCACATCCTTTGTAGGATTCGGGTAAATGTTGGCTTTGACGTCGCTTTCATCCAACCCATCATAGGCCTCCACGGCTTCGACAGCAGCCAAGGCATCCACACGGCCACAGCCTGTAAGGTTACTCTTTGTGGGCGTGAGTTTCACGGAGGTCTCTTCCAAAATTCGGCAGATATCGGCGGGCGACAGCTCGGGGTTCTTGCTCAGCATCAAGGCGGCGATTCCTGCCACGCAAGGGGTGGCCTGCGAGGTGCCGGTCATCGACTTATAGCCCGTGTTGGAGGTGTAGTTCAACGACTTGATGCTTTCACCTGGAGCGCACACGTCGGGACGGATAAGGCCGATGCCTGGGTTGTAGGCATAGTCACCAAACTCGGTGTCCTGCCATGTGCATGGACCGTTGGCAGTGAAGAAAGAGGCTTGGTCGTTGTCATCAACTGATCCAACCACAATGGCGCTGCTTAACTCACCAGGATTGGCCATTTGGTCGGGATCCAAATAAGGCGGAGGGCAGCTGCCGGGGATGCGCACGTTCTGAGGGATGGG
>JAFXMK010000022.1 GCA_017530365.1 Bacteroidales bacterium | reverse complement strand
TAGTCGCCCAACGCCAGCCAATAGAGGTCGTTCGTTTCCGCGGCCAGCTTTTCCAACTCGTTACCGTAGGGGATCGCTTCCGAGAACTTCCGTTGGACAAGGAGGTTTTTTATGACTTGCGACAACGAGTCCATTTGTTCCGAAGCGCGATCCTGCGCCTTGGCAGCACCCGCAAGCAGAACGAACAAGAAGGCGATAACGTATATGGTTTTTCTGATCATCAAGGATGGTCAGGCAAATATACAAAAAAAATTAATATTAGCTATTCCGTTCCTTCACTATCTCCTCTTGCTTGTCCTTCGGGGTCGGCGTATATTGATAGAATTCCATCGAATAGTTGGCGCGACCTGAGGTGAGGTTGCGAAGGGCGGTGGCATAGCCGAACAGCTCCATCAACGGAATGAAGGCATCCAGTTTCTGTGAGCCCTTACGGAAACGGCGCATGTTCTCGATACGGCCGCGACGTTTGTTGACGTCGCCTGTCACATTGCCGATGTAGTCGTCAGGGGTGTTGATCTCCACCTTCATCATAGGTTCAAGCAACACGGGACTGGCTTTCATGAAGGCCTGCTTGAAACACATCTGGGCGCAGAGCTGGAAGGCCATGTCGCTCGAATCTACCGGGTGCGAACTGCCGTCCACGAGGACGCACTTGACATCCACCACAGGATAGCCCGCGAAGGGGCCTTTGTTCATGGCGGCAGCCAGACCTTTCTCCACCGACGGGATGTATTCCTTCGGGATCACGCCGCCCTTGGTGACATCGACAAACTCGAAACCCTTGCCTGGATTCGGCTCGAAGCGGATGACGGTATGGGCATATTGGCCCTTGCCGCCGGTCTGCTTGGAGAATTTGTAGTTGCACTCGAACGGCGCCGTGATGGTCTCGCGAAACGACACCGAAGGCGCACCCACCGTGACCGGCACCTTGAACTCGGTATTCAGACGATCGACGAGGATCTCCAGATGAAGCTCGCCCATGCCGGCGATGATGGTCTCCTCGGTCTCTTCGTCGAAATGAGCACGGAACGACGGGTCTTCGTTGCAGAGCTTGGCCAGCGCCTCGCTCAGCTTGCTGCGGTTTTTCTTATCCTCGAGGTTTACCTTCATCTCGATGACCGCCGGTGGGATATGGATGTTCTCGAGCATCAACGGGGCTTTCTCGTCGCAGAGGGTGTCGCCCGTACGGGTATATTTCATGCCCACGAGGGCCACGATCTCGCCAGGACCGGCTTCGTTGATTTCCTCGCGTTCCTTGGCCTTGATGCGAAAGATACGGCCTACACGCTCGCTCTTGGTCTTGTTGGTGTTATAGACGCTCATGCCGTTGGTGAGCTTGCCGCTGAAGATGCGGATAAAGGTCTGCTGACCCACGTATGGGTCGTTGATGAGCTTGAAAGCCAGGGCGGCAAAAGGCTCATTTTCCGACGGGTTGCGCTGGCAGGTCTTCTCTTCGTTGTAGGGATCATGGGCGATGACAGCGCCAAGGTCCTTGGGCGAAGGCAGATAGTCCACGATGGCATCGAGAAGCAACTGGATGCCTTTGTTCTTATAGGCGGCACCACAAAGCACGGGTACCATCATCAGCTTGATGGTGGCCTTGCGGATGGCTGCCATGAGCAGGTCGGTGGGGATCTCCTTGTCCTCGAGATACAGCTCGGCCACGTCGTCATCCAGGTCAGCGACTTTTTCGATGAGGTTGCGTCGAGCGGCCTGTGCCTGTTCCATCATGGCTTCCGGGATAGGACCCACGATGCGTTCTTTTTCGACAAACCGAACCGAGTTCATCTGTACCAGATCGACCATGCCTTCGAAGGTGGCTTCAGCGCCGATAGGCAGGTGCAGCGGCACGGCGTTGGCACCGAGATATTTCTGCATCTGGCCAACGACCTCGTTGAAGTCGGCGCCAGTACGGTCCATTTTGTTGACAAAGGCGATACGGGGCACGCGGTATTTATCGGCTTGGTTCCAAACGGTCTCTGACTGCGGTTCCACGCCGCCAACGGCGCAGAACACTGCTACCATGCCGTCGATGACACGCAACGAGCGCTCCACCTCGACGGTGAAGTCCACGTGACCGGGAGTGTCGATCAAGTTGATCTGATGGTCGTTCCAATGGGCGGTGATGGCTGCAGAGGCGATGGTGATGCCACGCTCCTGCTCCTGTTTCATGAAGTCCATGGTAGCCTGACCGTCATGGGTCTCACCCACTTTGCGGTTCACGCCAGTGAAAAACAAAATACGTTCTGATACGGTGGTCTTTCCAGCATCGATATGTGCTGCAATACCGATGTTGCGGAGTTTT
Source organism: Bacteroidales bacterium (assembly GCA_017530365.1). Classification (GTDB taxonomy): domain Bacteria; phylum Bacteroidota; class Bacteroidia; order Bacteroidales; family F082; genus Limimorpha. Next base: position 23,026 of record JAFXMK010000022.1, on the reverse strand, counting down.
GAAATATTCTGACTCATGGGGATGATGATGGTATATTTTTTGCTATGATACGGGCTGCAAAATTAGTAAAAAATGAGTGATTACAAGAAACTTTATCGGACAAGAGACAAGAAAATCTCTGGAGTTTGCGGAGGTATCGCCGAATACTTCGAAATTGACCCCACCTTGATCAGGTTGTTATGGATCATTTTCGCTTTCGTCAGTTGCGCCACCGGCGTCATCGCGTATCTCATCTGCGCCTTGGTGATCCCGCAACAGCCTATCGGCTATGATCAGTCCTATACCGAGCAACCCCAGCCAGAAGAACCAAAACCAGAAGAGCCCCAACAATAAACTGGAGGCTTTACCAAATGTCGGACCACGTGACGCTGATCACGTGGTTCGTTGATTTTTCACCCGTCTTGAACACGTTCGACAAACCGTAGGTATATCTCACTTCTACGTACCAATAGCTGACCGCCGCCGTGATGCCGTAATCGATCCTATGGAAGGATCCGAGCTCCCATGGATGGATGTGTTGGACGGTCTTCTTGGGCTGTTTGATGTTTTCCACCTCGTCGCCCTTCAGGCAAAAACCGATCTGCGGGCCCACGCGAAGCCGTACCAGTCGTGACTCGTCTTCGTCGTCTTCCGTCCACTTCCTGAAATACACGTTAAGCAGCAAAGGAATGTTGATATAAGAGGATTTCTCAAGCCATTTCACCCTATTTCCGTTGTCCAAGGTCACCACTTTCATGCCTGTACCCTGACGGGAATAGATCACATCCAGCTCCAAGCCGAACACGGAACGTTGAGGAATCAACGCCACACGGGCACCGAAACAGAAATCGGTACGGAAACGGGTGCTGTCAACACCGCTGAGGTTCATCGTTGAGAAAGTCGGACCTAAAATCAGACCGCCTCCCAGCTGCTGGGCACAAACCGGAAAGGCAAGGACGACCATCGTCAACAGGATGAAAAACCGACTTTTCACTTCAATGAAATTGATTCTTGTGCAAAAGTAATAATTTTCCTATTTTTGCAGCCATCTTCAAACAAATACTTATGCCATCCCCATTATTTGGAACTATCGTCAAAACCGCCGCGGAACTGAAAAACATCCCCGTTGAGCTGAAACAGAAGACCATCCGCCCGGTAAAAGCCCAAGAAAGAGAGCTGAAGAAACTACTCCGCAAGGCACAGTTCACCGACTTCGGCAGAAAATACAAGTTTACGGAAATCCTGCTCTCCAGAAATGTCATGGAGAGTTTCCGCAACAACGTACCCGTGTTCGATTACAACAAGATGCACGATGAGTGGTGGTACCGCGCCCTGAACGGTGAGCACAACGTCACTTGGCCTGGAAAAATCAAGTATTTCGCCTTGAGCAGCGGCACCTCTGAGGCCTCCAGCAAATATATCCCGATCACCCGTGAGCTGAACTCCAAGATCACCAAGGCAAGCATCCGACAGCTGGCTTCAGCCGTGCGTTACGACTTCCCAAAGGAGTTCTATAACCGCGGCGTGCTGATGATCGGTGGCAGCACCGACCTGTCGTACAGCCGTGAAGGCGGTTATTATGCCGGCGACCTCTCGGGCATCTCTGCAGGTCGCATCCCGAAGTGGTTCGAGTTCTTCTACAAGCCCGGTCAGCGTATCTCCAAAATTAAAGACTGGTCGGAGAAACTCGACGAGATGGTGAAAGCCGCTCCCACCTGGGATATCGGCGTCATTGTGGGTGTACCTGCATGGGTGCAGATCCTGCTGGAACGCATCATCAAGGAATACAAGCTGAAGACCATCCACGACCTTTGGCCGAATCTGATGGTCTATGTCCACAGCGGCGTCGCCTTCGCGCCTTACGAGAAGAGCTTCGAACGCCTATTCGGCAAAAAGGTGGTCTATATCGAGAGTTATCTGGCCTCGGAAGGCTACATCGCCTATCAGGTCGATCTGAAGAAACGCGTGATGCAACTTCTTGTCGATAATGGCATCTACTTCGAGTTCGTGCCTTTCAACGAGGAAAACTTCGACGAGAATGGCAACATCAAGGAGCATCCGAAAACCCTGACGTTGAAGGAGGTGGAAGAGAATGTCGATTACGCCTTGCTGCTCTCCACCTGCGCCGGCACCTGGCGTTACCTCATCGGCGATACCATCAAGTTCCTTCCTCCCGAAGGACCGCTCTTTGGAGAACGTCCTAGAGGGGTCAACATCGCCATCACAGGCCGCACCAAGCAGTTCCTGAGCATCACAGGCGAGCACCTCTCCCAAGATAATATGACCCAAGCCGTGGACCTGATGGCCAATGACCTCAACGTCAACATCACCGAATTCACCGTGGCGGGCATCAAGCACGAGACCATGTACGCCCATCACTGGTACCTCGGCACCGACGACAAGATCGACCCACAGGTCGCCATCAAGAAGATCGACGAATACCTATGCAAGCTCAACGACGACTATGCGGTGGAACGCACCGAAGCCATCAAGGAGCTGTTTGTTGACGTGCTGCCCACCCATGTCTTCTACGACTTCATGGAAGAGAAGATCGGCAAATGGGGCGGTGCTACCAAGTTCCCAAGAGTGCTGAAAGGAAAACGGTATGAGATGTGGGAAGAATACATTAAAAGCGGAAAACTGAAAACTGCCAACTGAAAACTGCCAACTGTCTATGTTTAAGTTTATCTTTGATGCCATTGTCCTGGGACTTACCTTGTCCATCGTGTTTGGATTTGGTCCGGCCTTCATCACCTTGATCCAGACCAGCATCCACCGTGGATTCCGTCAGGCGGCATGGTTCGCGCTGGGCGTGTGCCTCAACGATGTCCTGATGGTGTCGCTCTGCGTGCTGACTTCCATCCAGGTGGTGGCCAACGGCGAACGTGAGATGTTCTATTTCAGCCTCGGAGCAGGCATCATCCTGATCCTGTTCGGCATCTTCACCTATACCCGAAAAGTCAAGGAGGACAACTTCAAAGGCATCAAGGAACGAACTGACGAGATCATCGACGAAAACAAGGAGAACTTCAAGAAGGACGACGACACCCCGAGATGGTTCGTTTTCCTCGGCAAAGGCTTCGTGCTGAACATCCTGAATCCCTTTGTTTGGATCTTCTGGTTCAGCACCGTGGCCATCACGGCGGGAACCATGGAAGGCAACAAACTCAAGATATTGCTCTTCTTCGCCATCGTACTTGCCACCTGCCTGGGCTGCGACCTGCTGAAAGCCAAAGGCGCCTCCTTCCTGAAAAAGTTCTTCAATGCGAAACGTATCCGCATCTTGAACATCATCATTGGCGTGGGATTGGTCCTGTTCGGACTCTACTTCATTATCAGCGGTATTATCAAATTTATTTGATTGACGACAAAGATTAAATGCTGTCTTTAAACTTGATGTCCTTGACATTGAGCTGCAGCGTCGTCTTGCCTTGCCAGTAGTTGTATTCCAAATGGTAGCAGATGCTGAAGGGCTCGCCGCTATGGACGCGTGCGAAGAGGTCTCCCTTCTGGAAGGCGATGCCTGAGAACACGGTGTTGTCCTCGTCACCCAGCTGACGGACAGTCAGCTTCAAGTGCTTGTGGCCACCCACGGGACGCGAGCCGCCTGTATCCACGATGTTGTCGGACCAGAACACCGGTGCCGAGTTGCCCGGACCGAAGGGGGCAAACTGGTTGAGAATACGCATGAACTTCGACGTGATGTCGTGGAAGTTGATCTTCAGATCGACCTCCAGCTCAGGCACCAGATCCTCAAGGGTGAGATGCTCCTGGATATAAGCCTCGAAACGGCGGCGGAACTCTTCTACATTCTCGGGCTTCATCGAGAGGCCAGCGGCATATTTATGGCCACCGAAGTGCTCCAGCAAGTCGGAGCAATGGTCGATGGCGTCGTAGATATCGAAGTTTTTGATGGAACGTGCCGAACCAGTGATGAGGTCGTTGGCGCGGGTCAAGACGATGGTCGGACGGTAGTAGTAGTCGGTAAGACGTGAAGCCACGATACCGATAACGCCCTTGTGCCAGTTCTCGTTGAAGATGACCGTGCTGCGGGCGTTACGGAGCTCTTCGTCGTCGGCAATCATGTTGAGCGCCTCTTCCGTAATGCCGTTGTCCAACTCACGACGCGTGTCGTTCAGCTCGTTGATGTTGGCGGCAAGCTTGACGGCATGTTCGTGCTTCTCTGCCAGCAGCAGACGCACCGAGTCGGAGGCCTTGTCGATACGTCCAGCAGCGTTAATCCTAGGACCAATCAAGAAGACCAGGTCGCTGATGGTCAGCTCACGTGTCAGCACGTTGGTGGTCTCGCCGTCCACACGGTCGGGGTCTTCCTCGCGGCGATAGACGTTGGCGTGCTGCAAGATGGCTTCGATGCCCGGACGGGGTTTCTTGTTGAGCTGTTTTAAGCCATAATAGGCCAGCACACGGTTCTCTCCCGTGATCGGGACGATGTCGGCCGCAATGCTAACCGCCAGCAAGTCGAGCAGCTCATAGACCTCCTCGATGGGCAGGTTCTTGCGCATGGAGAGCGCCGTGACGAGCTTGAAGCCAACGCCACAGCCCGAGAGTTCCTTGTAAGGATAGGTGCAGTCGGGACGTTTGGGGTCGAGCACCGCTACTGCGGCAGGCAACTCATCACCGGCACGGTGATGGTCGCAGATGATGAAATCCACGCCTTTCTCGTTAGCGTATTGGATGCGTTCCACCGCCTTGATGCCGCAGTCCAAGGCAATCACCAGCTTGAAGTCGTTCTCAGCAGCATAGTCAATGCCCTTGAAAGAGATGCCATAACCCTCGTCATAGCGATCGGGGATATAGAACTCGATCTTCTTCTTCTTGAAGAACTTCTTGAGGTAGGTATAGACCAAAGCAACGGCAGTGGTGCCGTCCACGTCGTAGTCGCCGTAAATCAGGATTTTCTCCCCGTTGTCGATGGCTTGCACCACGCGATCTACCGCCCGATCCATATCCTTCATTAGGAAAGGATCGTGGAGTTGGCTGAGCGCCGGACGGAAGAAAACTTTTGCCTCGTTATAGTTCGTGATTCCGCGCTGTACAAGCAAAGTGGCAAGGTTCTCGTCAATGTTGAGCGCCTTGACGATTTCGGCAACCTGTTGGTTGTCAACCGATTTATTTAAAATCCACTTTGTTTCCATCGCCTAATTTTGAATTTGTAAAAATAAGAATTATTTTTTCACTTTTTATAAGTTTTTTTATTTAGAATGATATTTATTTGTAATTAATTGATTATCAATTGATTATTTTTTCACATTTTAATCAGTTTCAAGATAAGCCTGCTGTTGAAAAAATAGTGGATTTTTTTTGAAAACATCATTGCATGCTATCTGTTTTTTTAATAATCTTGCATTATCATTTCTCCAAAATTTTAGTCTCTTGAAAAAAATCAAAACTGCTTTAATATCAGTATTTTATAAAACTGGAATCGACACTGTGGTCTCGTTGCTGAAAGAGCAAGGGGTGCAGATTTATTCCACTGGTGGGACCTACGATTATATCCGCAATCTGGATCCGACGGTGAAAACGGTGGAGTCGTTGACCAGTTACCCTTCCATCTTGGGCGGCCGTGTGAAGACCTTGCATCCGAAAGTGTTCGGAGGCATCTTAGGCAGAACCCAGCTGGAGTCGGACCAGCGTGAGATGGCGCAGTACGAGATCCCCGCTTTCGACCTCGTGATCGTCGATCTCTATCCTTTCGAGGAGACCGTGGCCAGCACTACCGACGAGAGCGCCATCATTGAGAAGATCGACATCGGCGGTATCTCGTTGATCCGCGCCGGAGCAAAGAATTTCAACGACGTGCTCATCGTGCCTTCCAGAAAGCATTACGACGAGCTGATCCAGCTGCTCAAGACGCAACATGGCGAGACCTCGTTGGAGGATCGTCGTCGTTTCGCCTGTTACGCCTTTGCAGAGAGCTCGCATTACGACACGGCCATCCACCGTTGGTTTGCTCCCGACAACGAGCTCCGCTACGGCGAGAATCCCCACCAGAAGGGTTATTTCCGCGGTGACCTCGATGCCTTGTTCGAGAAGCTGCACGGCAAAGAGCTGTCGTACAACAACCTTCTAGACCTCGAAGCGGGTCTCTCCTTGATCCGTGAGTTCGACGACACCGCTTTCGCCATCCTCAAGCACAACAACCCCTGCGGCATCGCCTGTCGTCCCACAGTGAAGGAAGCCTATCTGGCTGCCTTGGCTGGCGACCCGGTGTCGGCCTTCGGAGGCGTGCTGGTGTGCAACCGTCCCATCGACATGGCTGCCGCCGAGGAGATCAACAAGCTCTTCGTGGAAGTCATCGTTGCCCCAGGCTACGAAACCGGCGTGTTGGAGCTGCTCTTCTCCAAGAAAAACAGGATCATCCTAAGGTTGAAAGAAGACCAATATGACCCTGTCATGGTGAAGAGCGCGCTGAACGGCTATCTCATCGAGGAACGTGACCTCCACACGGAAACGCCCGACGACTTCAAGGTGGTCACCAAAGCCACACCTACACAAGCTGAGACCGACGATATGGTTTTTGCCAACAAGGTAGTCAAACACAGCCGCTCCAACGCCATCACCTTGGCCAAGGACGGACAGCTGTACGCCTCAGGCATTGGCCAGACCTCTCGCGTCGATGCCCTGCGCCAGGCCATCGAGAAGGCCCATTCCTTCGGGTTCGACCTTCACGGTGCTGTGCTGGCCTCCGACGCCTTCTTCCCCTTCGACGATTGCGTGAAACTGGCCCACGAAGCCGGCATCGCCGCCATCGTACAACCTGGCGGCTCCGTCCGCGACCAGGAGTCCATCAATTGCTGCGACCAATTTGGCATCAGCATGGTCTTCACCGGCTACCGCCATTTCAAACATTAAACTGAACAACTGATCAACTGAACAACTAATAACTGACAAAATGGGTGCTTTTTCATTTTTGAACAAAGAAATCGCTATTGACCTCGGAACGGCCAACACGATTGTCATATATAACGATAAGGTCGTTGTGGATGAACCTTCCATCGTGGCCATCCAGCGTGACACGAAGAAGATCATCGCCGTGGGTAAGAAAGCCATGATGATGCACGGCAAGACCCACGAGAATATCAAGACCATCCGTCCGCTGCGCGACGGTGTCATCGCCGACTTCCAGGCTGCAGAGCACATGATGCGCGAGATGATCAAGATGATCAACTTCAAGAACACGCTGTTCCCGCCTAGCCTGAAGATGGTGATCTGCATCCCCTCGGGCATCACCGAGGTGGAGGAACGTGCCGTGAAGGACTCCGCTGAACAGGCTGGCGCCAAGGAAGTGCGTCTGATTCATGAGCCCATGGCTGCCGCCATCGGTATCGGCATCGACGTGCTGGAGCCTACGGGCAACATGATCATCGACATCGGAGGCGGTACCTCTGAGATCGCCGTCATCGCCTTGGGTGGCATCGTCAACAACAAGTCCATCCGTATCGCCGGCGACGACTTCAACGCCGACATCGAGGAATACATGCGCAAACAGCATAACATCATCGTGGGTGAACGCTCCGCCGAACGTATCAAGATCGAAGTCGGCGCAGCTATCCCGCAACTCGACAACCCGCCGCAAGACTTCGCCGTGCAGGGCCGTGACATGCTGAGCGGTATCCCGAAGGAGATCAAGGTAAACTACTCCGAGATCGCCCACTGCCTCGACAAGAGCATCATGAAGATCGAGACCGCCGTACTCAACGCTTTGGAACTCACACCGCCCGAACTGGCTGCCGATATCTTCCGTACCGGCATCTACCTCACCGGCGGCGGCGCCTTGCTCCGTGGTCTCGACAAACGTCTGGCCGCCAAGACCAAGCTGCCGATCCACGTGGCTGAAGATCCGCTCCGTGCCGTGGCAAGAGGTACCGGCATCGCCCTGAAGAACTTCGACCGCTTCACCTTCTTGATCAAATAATGTATAACCTCATACGATTCATACAGAAACACCACTTCGTCCTCCTCTTCCTGGTGCTCGAAGTGTTGTGTATCCTGATGCTGACCTACTCCCAGAACTTCCACCGACAAAAGAGGATCAATACGACCAACGACATCGTGGGAAGGATTTATGAGACGGGAACCAGCATAGGGGATTATTTCCGTCTGGGGAAAATCAACACCGAGCTGGCCGAGGAGAATGCCATGCTGCGCCGTCAGCTGTCGGTGGTGACCGACACCCTGACGGGCTTCATCGAAGAGGTCAACGCCGACACCATCTATGAGTTCATCCCGGCCCGTGTCGTCAACAACACGGTCAACCGGCCCAACAACTACATCATGATCAACAAAGGCAGCGCCGACGGCATCGAGAAGGACATGGGCGTCATCTCCTCCGATGGCATCGTGGGCATCGTGTCAGACGTCAGCCTGCACTATGCCTCCGTGATGAGTCTGCTGCACAGCTACGCCACCATCAGCGTGCGCCTGAAGAACAACGACGACCAGCTGGCCACCTTGCGCTGGGAGAACACCAACTATCGCTACGGCTACATCGACGGCATCCCGACCCACCTGAAGCTGCACCAAGGCGACACCGTCGTCACCAGCTCCTACTCCTACATCTTCCCCGAAAACCTGATGGCCGGCACAGTCATGGAGCTGGATCCCTCGCCTAGCGGCACCCTGAACAGGGCCAGGATCAGGTTCTCGACCGACTTCTCCTCCTTGAAAAACGTCTATGTGATCCATCATACCAACAAGGCTGAACTCGACGCCTTGACTAAAAACCAACTGAAACAATGAACAGGACCTTGATGAACATCATACGCTTTGTGTTGCTGGTGATCACCCAGGTGCTGATCGTCAACCACATCCGTCTCGGCGGCTACGTGCATCCCTATATCTACCTCATCTTCGTGATGCTGCTGCCTATCAACATGCCAGGCTGGCAGCTCCTGCTGTCGGGCTTTGGCATCGGTCTCGTCATCGACCTCTTCATGGGCACCCTGGGCATGCACGCCGGCGCCACCACCCTGATGGCCTTCTGCCGACCCGCCATCATCCGAATCGTGTCGGGCAGCCAGAAATTCGAGAACATCAGGGAACCCAACGTCAACCAGCTGGGATTCGCATGGTTCCTGCGTTACTCCTTGTGCATGGTCTTTGTACACAACTTCACCCTCTTCATGCTCGAAGGCTTCAGCTTCCATCTCGTCGGACAAGCCCTGCTGCGCATCCTCATCAGCGTGCCCGTCTCCCTGTTCCTGATCCTATCCATCCTCTATCTCTTCTCCTCCACCAACAAGAAAAAACAACACTCATAAATGGCAACCAAGGAAAAAAGCGTATTCTTCTGCAAGTCGTGCGGCAACGAGTCGCCGAAATGGTTCGGTAAATGCCCTGCCTGCGGCGAGTGGAACACGTGCGTGGAAGAGAAAGAAGTAAGAAGTAAGAAGCAAGAAGACAGAAGACAGAAGACAGAAGTCGTTCCAATGCCGATTAAAGAAATAACAAACGCTGAGGAACAACGCATTACACTTCCTTTTGAGGAACTGAACAGGGTGTTGGGCGGTGGATTGGTGCTGGGATCGTTGGTGCTGGTGGGCGGCGAGCCAGGTATTGGAAAATCGACCTTGCTCTTGCAGACGGCCTTGCAGCTGAGTGGCAAGAGGGTGCTTTACATCTCCGGCGAGGAGAGCCAAAACCAGATCAAGATGCGCGCCGACCGTGTAGGCATCCATAACGAGAACTGCCTCATCCTCACCGAGACCGACACCAAGGAGATCCTGAAACACTTCAAGGACGTGCAGCCCGACATCGTCATCATCGACTCCATCCAGACGTTGAGCTCGCCCTACGTCGATGCTACGGCGGGCACCATCAGCCAGATACGCGAGACTGCTGCCGAGATGAACAAGATCGCCAAGACCTATCAGGTGCCCGTGTTCCTCATCGGCCACATCACCAAGGACGGCAGCATCGCCGGTCCCAAGATCTTGGAGCATATCGTCGATACTGTCTTGCAGTTCGAGGGCGACCGTCATTACGGCTTCCGTATTCTTCGCACCATCAAGAATAGGTTCGGTTCCGCTTCGGAGCTGGGCATCTTCGAGATGAACGCCAACGGCCTGCGCGAAGTCACCAACCCCAGCGAGTTCCTACTTTCGCAGCGCGACGAGGAGGTGAGCGGCATCGCCATCGCTGCCACCATGGAGGGACAGCGTCCCATGCTCATCGAGACCCAGGCCTTGGTAAGTACCGCGGCCTACGGCACCCCGCAACGTTCCAGCACCGGTTTCGACACCCGCAGGATGAACATGTTGCTGGCCGTGTTGGAGAAACGCGCCGGCTTCCGTCTGAGCATGAAGGACGTGTTCCTCAACATCGCTGGCGGCATCCGCAGCGAAGATCCCGCCTTGGACCTCTCCGTAGTCGCCGCCGTGCTCTCGTCCAACGCCGACATCCCCATCGACAACCGCACTGCCTTCGCCGCTGAGGTGGGCCTCTCGGGCGAGATCCGCGCCGTCACCCGCATTGAGGCACGCATCGCCGAGGCCGACAAACTCGGCTTCGAGAAGATCTTTATTTCAAAATACAATGCCAAGGGTCTCGATACCCAACGTTTCCATATGGAGGTGGTGCCAGTAGCCACGGTTTACGACCTGGCTACCGAGTTGTTTGGATAATTGTTTTTTATTATCTTTGCCCCTATGAAGCTGCGGTGTTTTATAGGGGCATTTGTTTTCTTGGTGTTGGCGGCCTGTCAACATCCTGTAGGGACGGTGTGCACACCGTCTGTACCGCTACAGCAGGAATTAGCTGTGATCGACACCATGATGCAGACTCGTCCCGACAGTGCCTTGTCCCTGTTGTTGGAAAAGCCGATGGACAACCCCTATTATCAGCTGCTCCTGTCTGAGGCGCTTTACAAAAACGACTCCGCCCAGTTGAACCGCCTGGAACTGTTGGCTGCGGTGAAGTATTTCGATTCGGTGGGGAGTCCGTTTTTATCCGCCCGTGCACATTATATTAAAGGTGTGGGATATTATGAGATGGACAGTGTGGTCCTTGCCTGCCAGGAATACCTGAAGGCCTTGGAAATCATGGAGGAGCATTATGATGAAGATGAATTAGTTGGCAACAAGGCGAAGTTCATGGCATTGGCACAAACACATCTTTGCGTTTTGTTTTCCGACCAGTTCCTTCATGCGCAAGCCATTTATTTTGGGAAACAGTCTTTACCGTATTATTATAAGCATGATACTGAACCGTGGCATATCGCATGGATATTTGATGAATTAGGCCTGAATTACAATATGATGGAACAATTGGACAGTGCAGCTTTTTATTACATCAAAGCCCTGGCAATACTTCCAGACACCAATAATATAACCTACAGGGATATTACAACAGCTCGGTCTTTATTGTCCTATAATCAACAAAAAGAACCGCAAGAACCATTAAAACAACTTTATTGTATGTTGGCTATGGCCGAAAGTGAACAAGAGTATTACTCACGTTGTTTAGTTGTCGGCGAAATCTTCTTTTACGAACTACAATATGATTCTGCCTGGAAATATTTAAATAAGGTTTTTGACAAATCCTCGGTCATCAATTCCAAAAAACAAGCTGCGGAATTGTTGGCTGAAATCTGCAAGTATGAAGGAAAGAATTCTGAGACTTATGCTAATTATTTAGTTCCTTTTGCCAATCAAGAGGAAAACAAAAGTGAAATAAAATCCCAACTTGCCGAACTATATAGCGCATACATACAAAAACAGCTGGATAATGCCCGTCAGCTGAGGCAGAAGTATTATAAAAAAAGGATGGTGGGAACGGTGGTTGGTTTGACGGTTTTGTTGGCGGTCGGTTTTGCCATTTATCATAAAAAACGGAAGCGTCGTCATAAAACACAGATTAAGGCTTTAGGAGGAAGGTTGAGAGAAAGCAACGAAGCCTTGGGGGCAGAAAAAAAGGAGAAAGAAAAACTGCTGCTGCAGTTGAATATGCAACAGCGTCAAAAAACATGGGGCAGTCTTGATGATTTCATGAACGAATCCATTTGCCAAGAAATAATTGGATTATTACAAGATGTAACTATCAAAAGGGACGTTAAAAGCGACTACTATTCACAATTACGGTTAAATGAGAATCAGCTATCACAACTAACAATTGCTGTTGAGCACCATTTTTATGGATTTAGTGAAATGTTAAGCATGCAGTATCCAAGAATCAATGGTAACGAGATTAATCAATGTATGCTTAGTTTGCTAAATCTCGAGAATGTTAAAATTGCGGCATTGCTACATTGCGATTATTCAACCATCTTTAAACGATCTGTGAAGTTGAAGAAAGCTTTTGGCACTGACAAATCGCTGCAGGTGTACTTCAGAGAGCTTGTCTTGAAGTAATAGTCTATTTATAAATCATTGTAAAACAGGTTATTAATCAAAAACTGGCAACTATTTTCCACTAGAAAAAGCAAGTTTTTTATTGTCGGTTGTTTTATTTTTGGGACGTTATTATAAAAACGTTACAATGAAACATTCCAAAATCAAACAATTCGTCTTGTTGCTCGGTTTCTTGCTGTCAGCAACTTGGTGCGGTGCTTATTGCTCTTCTTTAAATGATGGTTTAAGTCATATTGCTATTAAAGCAACACATGTCCAAGGATGTCCCAAAGGCTCTTCCATTCAGGCTACCATCGATGGTCATGTCCTTTCGGTGGTCTTTTTGGAGAACCTCGGCCAGGTCCACGTCAAGTTGTCACTTGCCACGGGAGGCGATGTGGACGCTACTTATATCTACACGCCCAATGGTGTGAATTTCTACATCCCGAACACGGGAAGTTATGTCGTCACCATCATCCTCGAAAACGGTGATGAGTACTACGGCGAATTTGAAGTAACGGATTAACAGCATAAAAACAAATCCCAATGAAAAAAACAATCCTATTGTGCTTTTGCTTATGGTCCGTTGTACTTGTTAAAGGGCAACAGTATTTCAATACGACCTTCAGTTATGACGAGCATGGCAACCGTATCGGACGAGTCATTCAGTTTTCCAGGGGCGAAGAGGGCACTACCAAAGATTTGAAAGGACCTGAGACTTTTTCTTCCGTTTTGGATTCTTTCAACTTTGTGGATGTAAATATCTATCCCAACCCTACCAACGACAAAGTGATTGTCGTAACAAAAGGCATGGAAAACGGCCAAGCCATGAGGGCTGTACTGATGGATTCGTCCGGAAAGACACTTGGGGAAAGAATGATGACGAACTCGGAAGAATCTTTTGACCTATCTGGAAAAGCATCAGGAATCTATCTGCTTGTATTAACCTTGGATCAGGAAAAACACATTTGGAAAGTAATTAAGAAATGACAACTCGACAAACAACAGCCTATTCGAAAAAGCTGACTCTAAGCTTTGTTATGGTAATAGTCTGTTCCTTTTCACTAAAGGCACAGTTCAGGACCGACCCTCATCTGCCAGACACACTGAGACAATTCCAGACTGTGGTCGGAGCCATCGGTGGATCCGGAGGCGTGGGAGGTTTGGGTGGGGCCACCTATACTATCCCGATACGAGTTCCCGAGGGATTAGGTGGACTGCAGCCCTCTGTTGCTGTAGCATACAACAGCCAAGGAGGAAACGGACTGCTCGGCTGGTGCTGGGACCTTCAAGGCGTCTCCTCCATCACCAGGGTGGGAACAACACATTATCATGACGGCAAGACTAGCGGCGTTGACTTCGATGACGACCGATTCGCTTTGGATGGACAGCGCCTGGTTTGTGTTAGAGGCACCTACGGCGCAAATGAAGCAGAGTACCGAACAGAGATAGACGGCATGGCAAAAATCGTATCATATACCTGCGACACCACCTCGGGGCCCGCCTATTTCAAGGTCTGGCTCCCCAACGGCAATGTTGCTTTTTATGGAAACACCACCGACTCCAGGATGGGATTGCAGCAACGCAATGACGTGTGCCTCTGGCTTCTTAACCGGATGGAAGACCGCAATGGCAACTACATGGAATATGTTTACGTTAGAGGAGGCGACAACTACGCTCTGAAAGACATCAGATACGGAGGAAACAATGCTGCCGGCATAAGCTGCAGTTATACCGTTAGTTTTTCCTACAGTTTCAAGGATGATTCGGAGGTTTCATTCATAGGCGATAATGCATTCAGCCAAAAAAGAAGACTCGACGCCATTCTAGTATATCACGGCAACTACCAGCTATATAGCTATGGGTTCGAATATTACAGTCCAGATTTCTCCAACGGCTATTATTACACACGCCTGCACCAGATCCACTTTGACTGCGGCGAGGAAGCCTATAACCCGACCGTCATTCAATGGGGACAAAACGACTATGGCAGCTGTGGATCAAGCCAGAACCACATCATAGACGTTTCCGGAGGGAATTCGTCCGATTTTTCGGGCAAAGTCAAGTTCACAGGCGATTTCAACGGTGACGGATTTACGGATTTTATCTTGTATTATCCCAACCTCAACGGCCATAAAAAAGCCGTGTTTTTCATCAACAAAGGGGTCAACAACAACGGAACACTGACCTTTTCACAGCTGTCAAGCAACATCACACTTGATAACGACATTGACTGGATCTATACCCCCGACATTAACGGCGACGGGCTTGACGACATCGTTCTCTCTAGCCGTGATCGCACCTTTATAGGAAAGGACAGGCTCAACATAACCGCTTATCTATCATACGTGGATTATGACGGAGGTTACAGCTTTTACCAGGCTTCACAAACCTTCGGAGAGTTCAGGATTAAGAAAAAATACCATGAGAGTCTGTTGACGGGGGACTTCCTCGGCGAAGGCAAGCAAAGCTTCCTGCTTCAGGAGTGTGAAGACAGCAAAGCTGTTCCAAGGCTTTTCTACATCACTTGTTCCAACGACACCCTTTCAGCCCAACAACTACCACAGGACATGGTGCTCGATGCCGACAAAATGTTCGCCTGCGACTTCAACGGCGACGGGCTCTCCGAGATATACTTTATGAACGAGGACAACGTCGCCACTGGATTGCTGAGGATGAGGCATTCCGGATTGGGCTATTACTATGAAACCGTCAACAACAACATGCTGTCGCCATGGCACCAGATATTTCCGGGCGACTTCAACGGTGATGGCAAACCCGATTTGTTGACATACGTGGAAGACGGCAACGGCGATGGCTCTTGGCATCTGAACTACTTCAAGGAATCGAGGATGAAATGGCCCGCTTTTGACATGGACGAGCAAGTGGTAGGCATTGGCAATCCGGGAACCCATGGTTATTCCCTGAAGTACCTCTCAGACCCCGATTACAAGTTCATTACTGTGGGCGATTTCAACGGCGACGGCAAGGCTGATGTGGCTGTCAGAACCGAAAACGACCAGATGAAATACCTCTATGGCCCAGTGCGGAACGTGAGCGGACAGGGCCAGTTCGCCAGCTTCCAGACCATCAACCTGAGCGCCATGGGAATGTCCAACGTCAGCAACCAAACCATCTGCACGGGCAATTTTCTGGGACAAGAAAATTTGAGCGTTTTCAGCTCGTCAACATTGCATGCCTTGAATCCACTCTCGAACCGCTACAGCGTGACCAGCGTTACTGATGGCATGGGCAACCGCACCGAGTTCGAATACGACTACCTCATGCCCAAACCATCTGGGGCGTCCGCCACCGACTTCTATGTCAAGACACCACAGACCAGCGTGGAGCAGCAATGTGAAATGTTCACCCTTTCCCTGCCCATGAAGGGCATGAGCAAAATGACCACATCCAACATATACTGCCAATCGCCCGTAGCAGAGGAGACCTACCGCTACCGGGATGCACTTGTCCACAAGCGGGGAAGAGGCTTCCTCGGCTTCAAGGCAACAACGGCTGAAAGTTGGCTTGCATCGGCAAAACAACAAACCACGGAACGAAACTTTGCGACAAATACAATCGTCCCCTCTCTGGCTTTGGCTTCAGAGAACGTTAGAAGCGGAAACGGCTCCATCGTTGCCATCACACAAAACAATAATGCCGTTTTGTTCAGACGTGATCCCGTTACGGGAACCATACAAAAGATATTCGTACCCATAGTGAGGAAACAGACTGCTAGAAACTATGACATCGACCACCCAGAAAGCCTTTTGAAAAAGACCATTACTGAGTATGTTTACAACGACAGTATCGTCAACTTGCCAGGTGGATGGCAAGTTGATGTGTACGACCTCCTGAAGCAAACCGACGTACGGCAAGGCGTGGACTCCAGCAACAGCGTGACCACCGCCTCGGGCTGCGAGTTTCAGACACTGACGCACACCGACTATTATACGGAGACCTCTTCCGACTTGCAGGCCTGGATCGTCAACAGACCTCGCTCCGTGCTTTCAACGGCAAGAAGGCTTGGCGACTACGACGACATCTACTCACTTACTGTTTACAGCTATGCCGAAGAGCTGGATGGAGGGCCCTTCCTTCCAGCCTGCGTGACCAGCTATCCAGGCGGTGTGGAGTATCCAAACGATCCACTGGCCACCTTCGATTCTACCGCCTATTCACAAACCGGCCGGGTCAAGGACAAAACGTTTGGCGATCTCACATCAAGACTTTCCAAAAAGCGTAATAAGTACCTGTACAGCCCTGACGGGCGTTTCCTGACCGCTGAGTTCAACACTCTTGACTACACATCTTCCTATGACTATGACCCCAATTATGGCTATCTGGTATCGGAAACCGACTGCAATGGGCAACAGACCATACACCAAGCATCACCCCTCGGGACATGGCAGACCAACCGGCACCCCGATGGAACAACATCACACTCTGGAACAGGCTGGATTGCCGATTGGGACACCATTGCACCAAACGAAGCATTTTACTACCAATGGAATCACAATGCCGATGGGTTTTTCACAAAAACCTACTTTGACGCTCTTGGAAGAAAGCTGAGGAAAGTGTCCCCTGGCATGTACACTGAACTTGTTGTAAAGGACTTCGTCTATAACAACAAGGGTCTGCTTGCCGCCGAAAGCCTTCCCTATTTTTACGGCGCCGACACGGTGTATTGGACAAGTTATCAATACGACAGCCACAACAGGCCTGTCATTACGGAACACCCCGACGGAATGGGCGAGGTAACGATGTACGATGGATATTGTACATCTTATCTCAAATATCTGGACGATCCCTATGACCCATTGATTACATCAACCACCGTCAATGCGGCTGGATGGACGGTGAAAAGCAAGGACGAGAACGGAAACGAGGTGCAGTATGACCATTATGCCGATGGCAAGCTGAAAACGGCTTGGATAGGAAATGACACCAGCACCGCCATAAGTATCGAATACGATGACGCAGGTAACCGTGTCAGGCTTCATGACCCCAACTATGGCCACGTAAGGAGCCAATACGATGCCTACGGACAGCTTGTTTCGACAGACAACCCCTCGGGAGAGACTACCGAATACAGGTATGATGTGCTGGGAAGGATGGTGAAAAGATACGAGTTCAACCGCAACACGGGTCTCAACGACAGCACGCTGTGGATTTATTCCGAAACCCAGGGGACAAAAGGGTTGCTGCAGTCCATACGGTTCAACGGCACCCAGCAAGCCGTCAGCTACACATACGACAACTTGAACCGTGTGAGCACTGTCACCGAGCAACGTGGAGTTAACACCTACAGCACCCATTACACCTACGATTATGCCTCGCGTGTGGACACAGTCATTTATCCTTCGGGGTTTGTCATGACAAAATACTATACCAAGACTGGACATTTGGAATGCTTGTATAACGCCACCTCCCACACATTGCTGTGGGCGACGGATGGCAAAAACGCTTTCGGCCAGGTGACACGCTACCGCACCGGTAACGGAGTGGCCGCAGAACGGGATTACGACCCTCTTACCGGTCGGCTTACCAATATTGTTTCTTGGAAAGGAAACGACACCATTCAGAATTTGTCGTATGTTTACGACAAAAATGCTAACTTAGCCTCCCGAAAGGACAATCTCAGGAACATGGAGGAGCGTTTCACATACGACAGGCTCGACCGTCTCACAGGCGTCATCGAGGGCGGCGACACCACCGGTGTCTTCGTCTATGACGGCTACGGGCGCATGACCATGAAGCGCCTCCACGGCGCGATGGTCTTTGACAACACCGCCTACGGCGCCGACGGACGTCCCCATGCCCTTGAGCGGGCCAGGATGTACGACGAGCTGCCCGAACACAGCATACGGTACACCTCTTTCGACAAGATCCTCTCCATCCAGCAGGATGAAGTCATGCTGCCCGACTACGGGCTGCTCCGCTTCGAATATGGCTACGGGCACCAGCGGCTGCGCACCACGGAGTTCTCCTCGCCGCAGGACTCCGTCGTGAAGGTCTATGTCGGCAGCTGCGAGTTCGTTGAAACAAACGGGGTTACCACTTCGGAGTGCACTTTCCTCAGCGGTCCGCTCGGTGTCTTTGCAGTATTGGACAGTCATGTCCAGCCTTTGGGCAAGGGCATATATTACGTCCATCCCGACCATCTCGGCAGTTGGACCACCGTCACCAACCGCAACGGGCTGGTGGTGCAGGATGTGCGTTTCGACCCCTGGGGCACGCCCTACTACAGCGACAGCACGCGCCTGGTAGAGGCCACTTCCCTGCTTTTCGACCGCGGCTTTACAGGTCACGAACATATGATGGCGTTCGGACTCATCAATATGAATGGGCGTGTATATGACCCTATGACGAGCTCTTTCCTGTCGGTTGACAATTATGTGCAGGATCCAAGCAGCACCCAAAACTTCAACCGCTATGCCTACTGCATGAACAATCCGCTCAAGTACACCGACCCGGATGGGGAGTGGGCACATCTGTTAATTGGGGCGCTCATCGGAGGCATTGTGAATCTCGCCACTAACTGGAGTAGTATCAATACCTTCGGTGAAGGTTTGGCTTACTTCGGAATTGGTGCCGCGGCAGGGGCATTATCAGCAGGTGTTGGAATGGGGGTTAGTTCCTGGATAGGTGGAGGAACTTTTGGAGCTGGTTTTATTGGTTCCAGGACGGCTGAAACAGCTGTTTCAAGTTTTGCTTCTGGTTCTGTTATTGGTGGTTCTACTGGTTTTACTCAAGGATTCATTACTGGTTCTGGTAATTCCTGGATGCAAGGAAAAAATTTCGGCCAGGGTTTACTACAAGGTGTTTATGCTGGGGTTTCGGGGTTAATTAATGGAGGTATCAACGGAGGAATAATGGCGGGTTTTGATGCATTATCACATGGTAGAAAATTCTGGAGTGGAGATTATGTGGAATCCGTTTCACGTGATTATCCTGTTGGGCCAAACTATTGTCAATCAGGAGATGATTGTACAATAACAACCAGTAAAACCATATATGATTACGATCATCCATCAGAGATTACGTACGAACAAATAAAAACCGATTGCAACAAGGGATTAGGTGGACCTGTTAAAGATGCAAATTATTGGTCCAAGTATGGAGAGCGGTATGGTTATAAAATAAATCAGTTTTCAAGGCTTCCGGATAGCGAGTTATTAAGACCTTCTACTTCATCATTGATTGATGATTTTAATAATGGATCACACGTGGCCCTGTCTCTATCGGAACAAGGTTCTGACATGACACATACAATGCTTATTCAAAAAACAGAAACAAGATTTCATATGACCTGGGGAAAAAATGCAAATTGGGAAATGATCAATAAAATATGGGTTCAAGATCCAAGAACGGGATATCTTAATAACATCCCCATATTAAACACTAACAGAATATTAAATGCATTTATTATTCGATAATACAACCCATGAAGAAACTAATACTATTTACCTTATTATTGTTCGCCGTCTCTCAATCTTTTGGTCAGATGTATTTTGATATGATCACCCGATACATGATTGACACTTCTTACCTTTACCAAAAAGTTAGGGAAGGCATTGCTAATAACGAACAGTTTTGTCGGCAAAAAGACTATTTGATTTATCCTATTTATCAGTTTAATGATACCAAACCACACACCAAAGAAGACTATCTCAATCATAGTTTCTTGAACACATTAACACCTTTACATCGTATGTCGAACAGTATTATTACAGGTTCAGGTTGGTTGACTAAATGTGACCGAATTCTGATAGTGGATACCCAAGGGGAATATATGGGACATGCTGATACATATTCCTTTTGCTCCTATTACAAATGCGAATGCGATGATGTGATGATGATCAATTGTGATGCCGCTCTTTCTGATTTGTTGTTCAATCATGTTTTTGATTACATTTTCGCAACTACAGAATACTATCCTTGGGATGATGTTCGTATATATTTTGGCGTAAATAAAAGAAGAAAAAATGTGAGTTTGATTTTCTTTACGAACTATGGCATTAAAATCATGCCAATGGAAAAGGTCATCAACGAGTATGGGGAAGATTTCCATCATGAGACCCAAGAACTTAAAAAGGAGATTTACAATGAATTAAAACATTCTTTTGACAGTACAATGAAAGATATCTCCTACGAGTTTTGTTATTTCTGATAATTTAGCCTCCCGAGAGGAGAATTATAGTAGAATCATTAATAACTAATTGAGCATACAACTATGGATTGCAATCGCATAAAGGATTTACAATTCATTTATAAGTATTCTGAATACAGCATTTTTTGTGCTGAAGTGATGGATGCTTTTGATTTTTTAACTCCTTTCATCATTAACACATCATTTAATAAAGATGTATGGTATTATGTAGCAACTTTCCATCTCAAACAAAATACACAATTAAAATTTGTGTTTGATGACGAAGGTTTTAAGAGAAATCAACTGTTTATTAAAAAAGGGATTTCGCAATGGAAGCCTTTGTATAGTGACAATCAGTTTCAACATAAAGAAGGCATGGTTAATCTCCATGAAATTCTTTTGTTTTATAGAATGAAGCTTAAACCTTTTTTCGCAAATACAATCCAATATAAACAGCTTGTTAAATCTTCTAATTGAAAATGGTTATTCTCATATTGGTTTAGGAATTGCTCATTATGGTATTAGCTTGCAATGGTAAAATAAAATGGTGGAAAATGGAAATTGAATTAACTGAAAAAGAACAAACACTTATATTGTTGCTTCGATCATTTGATTTCCTTCGTTATGAGGGATATGAAGTTGATGGGTTTAGTTTGTCTGGCTTGTATTCTTTTATAAGCTACCAAAAAAAGTGGTCTAATTTGCAGGTTTACATCGAATGGGCGCCGGAGAATTCTTTAAAATCCGTCATTAGAAAAAAACGATTGCTTTTGGATAAAGAATTTAGTCTAAATAATGCTTTCAGAATGATCAATAAAAACTATGTGAGCGAGTATGAGCATCCAGCTATTTACATAACAATGCAACAAGTGATTAACTACCATTCTGAGTTTATCCAACAACACCTCATGCCCGTTATACGCGGCGAGAAGTGGATAGATGACCTTGGTAATAACAAAAGAAAACATAATTTAAGAAAAGAAAATGATAGTATTAATCTCAGATTTATCGAACACCAGAAAAAAGATCGGCATTAGATCAGAATGACCTCAATGATTATCATAGAACACTTATGGATATCTGGTCAAGGTTTTCGATATGTTATTTTTCAATTAAGACCATAATAATATGAATCGGATTCTAATATTAATTATAATGGTACTGTCATTTTTCAGTGTCAAGTCACAAAACCTGAGGAAAGGAACTTATGTGGGTGATGGGACGACTGATTTTCTGATTGTGTCGGATGATAGTGTTAGCTACCGGTTTTTGACCAGTTCCGGGTTTCTTGTCAGCACAATTGGGGTGGGGACATATGATTACAAGGACGGGGAATTGCATGTGAAAACGAGTGAGAAAATATATCTAGCGACAACCGAACTTTCAATAAAAGAAAGAATGGATTCTTTGTTTTCCTTCCGCATATTGGATTTTGAAGACAACCCCCTGTACGATGGTTTCGTTTCGATTAACCATCAAAACACATATGAAAAGAAAGACTCCAAGTGTGGTTTGTTCAACTGGTTTCCAAAAGTTCAAAAGGAATATATCCTTACCAATAAGGACGGGTATATTGATCCGGTTTTATTTGAAGACTATTGGAACCAGGACATCGATGTGTGTTTCACCGGCATCGGGATTGCAGAACTAAATGCAAAAGTGCCAATTAGAAAAGGATATGACATTGTGATGCGCTCAAAAATACCCAGCGAATTACCTTATGGTGTTTTCATGGGAGATGGAACATATATTATCAGGGTGATGGAAGACGGTTCGCTGGAACACATAATTGAAGCAGAAGATGATCCGAATCAAAAGGATATTCATAAGTTGTTTTTCCTTTCAGATGATACATCATTAAATCTTGATTATTTCAGTAAAACACATATAGGAATAAAGCCCTAGATATAGTAAATGGTATTTTTTTATTTATAACCCGAAAGAACAACCTTAGGAACATGGAGGAGCGATTCACATACGACAATATCCATCCCGACCATCTCGGCAGTTGGACCACCGTCACCAACCGCAACGGGCTGGTGGTGCAGGATGTGCGTTTCGACCCCTGGGGCACGCCCTACTACAGCGACAGCACCACCCTCACGCAGGCCTCCTCCCTGCTCTTCGACCGCGGCTTTACAGGTCACGAACATATGATGGCGTTCGGACTCATCAATATGAATGGGCGTGTATATGACCCTATGACGAGCTCTTTCCTGTCGGTTGACAACTACGTGCAGGACCCGAGCAACACCCAGAACTTCAACAGGTATGCCTACTGCATGAACAACCCACTCAAGTACACCGACCCGGATGGGGAGTGGGCACATCTGTTAATTGGGGCGCTCATTGGCGGTATTGTGAATCTTGCTACTAACTGGAGTAGTATCAACACCTTCGGTGAAGATTTGGCTTACTTCGGAATTGGTGCTGCGGCAGGAGCATTATCAGCGGGTGTGGGAATGGGGGTTAGTTCTTGGATAGGTGGAGGAACTTTTGGAGCTGGCTTTATTGGTTCCACTACGGCTAAAACAGCAGTTTCAAGCTT
>JAFXMK010000043.1 GCA_017530365.1 Bacteroidales bacterium | reverse complement strand
GGAAGGCACAGAGAGGTACGAACCGTGCCTGTAGCGGAATGGTAGCGACCGTTGCACTGCCGCACACAGTACAAGGGCTTCGACGGTGGTCGGAACACCTTGACGGGGATGGGATGGTGATGCTAAAAGATGCTTCCCCACGGTAAAAGCCAGGGTTAATGCCTTAGAGCGGAGTAAGGACTTTTCTATTCGTTGAGGCTTTACTGCGGGGAATGCGCAAGGGATTGGAGGGGCTTGGTGGTTTGCGTAATGGAGCGGGGAACACCGTGAGGAACGAACAGTGTTCCATCGCGGAATGGAGCAAAGCACGGGAGCGATAGCGTACCCCCGGAAAGCCCGACCCCCGACGGCCAGTTGAAGCTATCCTTATGATGGAGCTATAGGGACGGCGGGGGATGCGCCCAAATAATAATTCAAATTAAAAATGAGAGTTGCAACCTTACAACCTTTTTTCGTTATGTAGAAACAACATACCTTTGCAGCCTGATAACAATTCAAAACAGTTGAATATGGATGACGGACTGAAAGGATACCTTGCTGGAAGAGCGGTAATGGGTAGCGTGGTTACTGATATGCGTAGGACCCGATTAGACTATCTAAGACGGTCAGCACATCAGATGAAAGAAGAAGTTCTATCGGAGGCAGTAGCGAAATTCCTACTGAAAGACGACAAGGAAGCAGCCTTAGAGTATCTGAACACTTGCTTTATGAACGAGGTCTTTGATGATTGCAAGCATCAATCAGACCGAAACTATTCATTAGAGACTATACTTGTGAAGAGAAAGGCGAAGTATGCACCTTTCTATGAAAGAATTGGACAACCTATGCCGGAGAAACTTGCGTCACTCACAGCCGATGAGTTGTGTGCAACGCTTGGAGTGGAAAACCTACACATCAAAGACAGTAGAGGGAATAAGGACATCATCCCCTACGAAATAAAGAATAAAAGCTTCGGAGATTGGTTGCTGGATTGGTGGCAATTGGTGTTTTTCGTATTGTTTGTGATAGGATTCGTGATATACATGAAGTATATCTACTAAACAATCACAAACTGCAAGTAATCAATCAATGAGGCGTAATTCTGTTGGAAGATGCTGGTCGGCCTTTTGAGGGTGTCGATTGTATAATGCTGTAGGTATTTGAAATAGGCCATATCCAACAGAACGGAATCAATAGGGTCAACATCTGATTTATAACCACTGACACGCTTGGCGTGGGTTTGACGTTTAAACCTCCTAACAGCATCTTCGTCGCACATGGTGCTACAGCTACTGAAATGTACGATTTTACCTTCAAAAAAGCCCTCACACAAATCACCTAATTGTTCGAGAGTGATTATACCTACTTCTTCTTGGGAGTCTTTTTTGGTCTTATCCTTGGTTTCTCCTTCGAAATAAATGCAACCAGGTTCACCATGAAACGACATGTATATAATATCATACTTGCTAATTGTACGCTTGCCATTGAATTGTTTCATGTAGTGAACCAAATTATCTCGTGAGAGTACTTTCTCATATTTTGGATCCAAGCCATAGAAATCTTTTAGAGTGTCTAAAATGTGCTCACATTTCAGATTGAACTTGTCAGGCTTTTCATGGTGATTATAGCGCCATTCGGTATCGAAACAGATTATATCTTTCATAAGCAAGTTGTTAGTGTTACAATTTAGGCTGTCTCTTTTACTTATTAGTTGCCAGTGCTAACGTACTTTTGTTCTATCGTACTAACGACGATGTGGTTGCTGTTAATCTTGCCAGAAGTTTTCCCATTGGGGCGGGTCTTCGGTGCGCTCGTACCATGGGGTTCCTATCCAGTTGGCTTCGTATTCTTCGCAAGCCTCTCGATATGCGAGGTAGGCTTCCTGACGTGTCCAGGTATTAGGGTCGTCATATTCTTCAGGTGTGCCCAAAAACACATCGTCCATGTCTTCTACAAATAAATCATCTTCCATGTTTCTTAAGGTTTTGGTGTTTTACATCAATCTCATTTCGGAGCATTTGGGATAGTCAACTGGTATTTCTGAGAGTTTGAAGGGGAACGCACTATCGTCGACTTCTCTCCAAGGTTGCTCCATGATGCCTTGTGTCTGACAATACTTATACACCAGTTTGAGAAAACGACGGAGCACCATGACGGAAGGGAACTGACCGCGTTCCTTATGCCATTGCATCAGGTCTTTCTCTCTCTTTGAGCTGTTGCAGGACTTACAGCAGCAAATTAGATTCTCAGGGTCATCCTCCCCTCCTTTGAAGCGTGGAAACAGATGGTCAATGGATAGCAGCTCTTTTGCCCCACAGTATACACACCTGGCACCGTTTTCCATCTTCCAACGCTCATCATCGAACAAAGTGCCTATTTGGTACTTGCCTGTTAGCAAACCATTATAGAGACGACTGCGAATCATGAACGATGTCCTGTCGTAGGTCGGGATGCCGCGGTTGATGCCATCGTGCGCCATCGCAAGATTGGCGTATGACCAGTATATCAATTCAGCAACGGTATTGAGGGCTGTTTGAGGCATAGATTCACTGCTGATTGGTTGATTCCTCGGGCTTTTCGACTGGCTCTTCTTCTCTGGAGATTATCCAATGATATTCCGATGAAATGCGGTCGTAATCGCCATCAACGACTACATAGGTGTTTTCTATTTTCCAGCCAAATTTTGCCAACTGGTTCATGGCATCCACCATTGAGCCAAAGTACATTTTCTTGCCATTTTCGCCTTTGAGCATGTAGGCGAATTTCTGGTTGTTCTTTCCAAAATCCACCTTGATTGAAATGCCAGTGTCGGAATCCCCGATAATCTCGGCATATACTTTCGTTTGGGCGATGGATGCCACTGAAAATGCAAACACAGCAGCTATCAGGATGATAAATTTCTTCATAGTAGTTATTGGTTGGTGTAGGTGACGGAGAAGGCGCGGCAGCGGCGGTTTTCTTGGGCGGCGCAGCCCATGGTGAACTTGGGATATGGCTCGAAGATGTCGAGGCCTCGGCCAAGGTAGATTGACCAGCCGTTATCAGCGATGATTTTGCGGTCGTGGTCGGCGGTAAAGTCGTACTCGAAATCGATGCTGAAGGAACGCAGATCATCTTGGAGGCTGTCGAAGATGTCAATCATTTCGGGAACAGCCTCATCGCTGTCGGCGTTGGTGTGAAGGATGACCTTCAGCTCTTCTGGGGCATCGTTGGTTTCTTTGAGCATCTGAATGAAGTCTATCAGGTTGTAGACCTGGTATGGCAAGCGGATGAAGGGGTCGATGACTTCGACGGTGTGGGCGGTTTGCAGATAGTCTGCAAAGAGGGTCTTGTAGGAAACGCCTGTTTGGTTGAGGCGGATTTCGATGGACTTGGCGGCGAGCTGACTCCCCCGCCCTGACGGGCACCCCCTCTCAGAGGGGGACGTGGCCTCCTCTGCGGGGGCTTCTTCAGTGGCCGATGGCATTCCGAAGAGGCCGACGCGCTCTAAGGTTTCGACTTGGACTTTTGTGCCGTCGGAAACTTTGGTGTATTCAAATACTGCTGGCTCGGCCTTGAAGGTTTCATCGACGACATAGAGCTGGTCTTTGACGCGCTTGCGGCTCTCGGCTGCAAAGTCGATGATTTCAAGGGCTTCCTCTTGGGTGTAGTTGCCATCGGGATAGAGCAGCTTGACCAAGCCGGAGAAGGTTTTGCGAATGGCGTTGTGGTCGCGCTCGGATAGCGTGGTGCTGAAGGTGACATATTTCTTCAGGTCAGCTGAGTAGTCGAACTTGCGAAGCTCGTGGAGCACTGCGGCCACATAGTCGGTGATGAGGCCATAACTCTTGCTGAAGGAGTCTTTCTTCAGCATCTTGATTTCCCAGCCTGGGTTGTAGAGGTGGATGCGGTCTAAGAAGGCTCCTTTCTGGAATGCCGTGGGTATGGACTCGAAGAGGTGTGAGTTTTTGAGCATGTAAGGCACGGTGTGTTTGGTGTTACCCACAAAGCTCATCGATGCGGTGGCTTCATGAGTGGCTTTGCCACGATTGAAGGACTTGTTGGCCAGATAGTTCTGCATGGTGTCAATCATGACGGAATCTATCTGCTTGCCTTTTTGCTGCTCGAACTCATCCCATGCGACTACATCCCAATATCCTACGAGGCCAAGGATTTCCTTGTTGCCCGACATCTTGACGAACAAGCGGGCTGAGGTGACATCACCACCACTGACGAGGACACCATAGGGCGACAGTTCCTGAAACACATGGGACTTGCCTGTGCCCTTCGGGCCCAGCTCCATGAAGTTGTAGTTGTTTTCGACATGGGGCAAGAGGCGTGAAAGGACGATGAACTTTTCACGGCGGTTGAGGTTGTCGGGATTGAGTCCTACGGTGTGGATGAGGAAATCGATCCATTCATCAGTGGTGAACTCCTGCCGCTTGTTGATGTAGTCGTTCAAGTCGATGTTGGAGATTTGGATAGGTTTGAGGTTCTGAATCTCCCAGCGAACTTTGACATCCTCCCCGGGGATGTAGCCGACATCAACGATGCACCAAACACCATTGCCCGAAAGAAGCTTTGGGTTCTTTCGGACATACTCGGTGCCGATGGGAATGTTGGTAAGGGTGAGATTGGCAAAGGTGGCTTCGTATTGGTCGGCCTTATCATTGAGCAAAACGGAGATTTTGTCAATGATGCGGTAGCGGCCAGCCTCACGAATTTTGCCTTTCACCTCTTCGGCCTCGGCACGGTGGACATAGTTGGTGCGGATGATATGCTTGGTTTTCTCCAAGCCTTCCTCGATGGCCTCAGGGTCATCGGTGGCGCAATACTGGCCAAGGAGGTATTCGAGGACATAGGTGGGCACAGGAAGGTTGCCCTTGACTTGGAAGGCCAGGTCTTTGCGGACGACCTTGCCGATGAATTGGTCTAGTATTTTATGTTGTAGATCCATATTTCGTTTTTTGCGTTCTATCGTTATTCGTTCTTTCGTGCTAACGACCGTAGGTTTCGCCTACGGTTGTGGTCGGGTCGCCCTTGCAGGGCTTAGAAGTCGGTTTCGATTAGGGTGTTATTGGTTACTGTTTCGGTGATGAGGGGGTTGAGCGGGTGCTTGACATCGAGGACACGGAGCTGCAGGAGTCCTGATGAGACTGGAGCGGACAGCGTGAGGTCGATGGTGGTGATGCGGTCGCTGGCGAGGACGCTGGCATTGTCGAGCGTGAGCGAGACAATGTTGGTGACGGGTTTGTCGGCAGCGTAGACCGCGACGGTGATTTCACGGATGCCGTAGTCGGCTGACACGGCTTCGGACTGGATGAGCTGCACACGGAGGCGACTGCTCACCATATTGAGATTCTTCGAAACCAAGGTAACGCCGACAGGCTGTTTCTCCTTGGTGCGGTTGAAGTGGCTTGAGATAACGGGGATGATAAGCTCCTGCAATGAGGCACCACCGTGCACAAAGTTGTAGCCGCCGCCTTGGATGGCAAAACGGTTGGTGCCGGAAGGCACTGCGACGAAGACATCACCATTCATGGCCGACACCTTATCAATGGGGAACTTGACCACATTGGTGACTTGGGTATCGGATTTGGTGATGTAGTAGCGCGTGGATTTCTCCAAGGTTTCCTCGACGATGTTTTGCTTGTCCTTATCCTCAAAGTGGCGGTCATTGTATAGGAAGCCGTGGTCAGCTGTGATGGTCACATTGACAACAGCCAGGTTGTTTTGCAGACGAGAAACGAGCAAAGCGAGTTCGTCGACGGCGCGGCTGCAGGCCTTGATGACGGACACGGGGTCGTTGGAGTGGCCAGCCTCATCGATAGTTTGATGATAGATGTAAACCAAGGATTTCTTGAACAGCTCACGGTTTTCGGCCTTGGTTGCGTTCATCACCTTTTTGAAGTCGACACACTCGGCATCGGGCTTGAAGAGTTGCAGATGTTCGGTACGCTTCTCGATAGCGTTGAGGCTTTTGCCATCGACGGAAAGCACCATGCCATAGTTGGGGTCGCTGAAGATGCGCAATTCGTCGTGAGGTAGCAAGGCTGGCTTGCAGAACTTGGTTTCGGTGGGCAGCATGGCCAGCGCATGACTGAGCGACACTTCGTATTTCTTTCCACGCATGAGCGCATTGAGGAGGTCGACGGCGACTTCGTAGCGGAGGGCATCGCTGACGATGACCACCTGCTTTGTCTGGGCAACGACTTCTTTCTTGAAGAAGTCCTGTTGGCGGTTGACGGTGAGGCTGTAGAAATCGGATTTGGTTTCGGTGAGGCAATGGAGCCAGTTGGCGTTGAGCTGGTTGGCGAGCTTGGCGTAGTCCTCATCGAGGATGCGCTTGCTTTCGTCCATGGCTTCCTTGACTGGTGCATCATAGTCGGCTGCTTGCCACTCTTCGAGGGCCTTACGATAGGACTGGTCGACGAGATAGAAGGTCTTCACATAGAGGTCGATGTAATCATCAGGCGAGTTGAAGATGAGCGTTGAGAGGTTGCGCTTGATGTCGTAGTAGTTGGCCATGTTGATGCAGAAGCGGATGACGGTTTGGATGTCGTCGTGATTTTCCTGCTTCAGCTGTAGGTTGTAGAGCATCTCCAAGGCGTGGCTCGGGTTGGTGGCCAGATGATCAACGATGATGACTTTCAGGATTTCCCAACAAAGGTCTTTGGGGATATAGAAGTAGTTGGCATCGATGCCGTAGTTGGCGATGATTTCGGGGATGCGGATTTCGGCTGCGAGTCGTTCGAAGGTCTCAAAGAACTGTTCGCGGCGATTTTTGGGCAAGGCGATGGCCTTGGCCATGAAATCGTTGATTTGATTGAGGCAACCTTGCGACGAAATCTTGAAGCGCTTATAGTTGTCGGCTTCGACCGCTGTGAGCAGCTGGGTGATGGCATTGTATTTAATGCTCAGCGCGATAGGCTTCATGTGTTCGTCATCGTCAGCGAGACTTTGGCCGAACATGGACTGAAGCTTGGCATTGAGGATTTGAAGCACATCGTCGTTGGCATAGAGTGCGTTGTAGAAAGCCTTGCTTTTCTTTTGGTCGCCAGAGGGAAGCATTAACAGGCGAAGGGCTATCTCGTTCCATTCAAGCAAGCGCGTTTCGGCCAGGTAGCCGGACAGGAGGCCACGGAAAGCCATGTCGGTGCTGAAGAGCGGCGAAGCGTAGTAAGGTTCAAGGATTTGGTTGAACTTTTCCAGCTGCAGCTCGCTGATGTGTCTTTGCACGAAGGCGCGGAACTGGTTGGACAGGCCGTGCTGCTGAAGGAAAATCTCGTCGCTTTCGGTGAGGTATTCCATATTGGAAGCGAGGACATTCATCAGCGGGAAGTTGAGCATGTCGGCGGTGGTCTCAGGACGGCGGCAGGGCATCAATAGGATGACCTTATCGGCTGACCACTCGTTGGCGATGGCGTACTTGGTGGAAAACCAAGTGCCATCGAAAACGACATAGCGGAAGCCTGGATTCCATTCGAGGCCATCAAGCTCGGCGCGGATGTCGCCTTGCGGGTCGAAGACGAAAAGGACATGCAGGTCGGGGTTGGCCGTGAAGTAGTTGTATATGTTGCTTTGAATGGTCATGGCGTTTAGAGTTTGGATAAGACATCGCCGAAGAGGGCGTAATTACGGACTACGCCATCATCGAGGTCGATGGTGATTTGGCGGTCGGCGACTTGATGGAGCCGCAGATCATACTCACGGCAATCATCGAGGTCTTTGGTGAGGCGTTCGAGGTTGCGACGCTCGGGGGTGGTGAGTTCGGCCTGACGGACGCGGAGCGCATCGATGCGGGTTTCAAGGGTGTTGATATAGGGCAGCAAGTAATGGTTGCGGATGGTGGCCACGGTGAAGGCATCCATGCGGTGCATGTAGGCGATGGCCTTGAATGCGCCTTTCTTGCTGCTGAAGAGCCAGTAGATGGGACGCTTTTGGTACCGCTTTACATGGTCTTTCCAGAAGTCCTTGGAGAGGTAGTCTTCGAGGGACTTGCCCAGGGCTGACTCGATGTAGTTGAGGTTGGCCACAAGGTTATTGGAGCCAAAGACCTGCTCGATGAAGTTGGTGATGCGGCGGAGCATATTATCGGGGAAGCCGCAATCGCGGGGAAGGATTGGGATGATGGCATCCTCATCGATGATGAAGGACTCGGGACTGCGGGACGCGAGACACGAGACTTCATAAGGCTGTAGCTCTTCGGCGGTGGGATTGGGATGGGCGATGTGGAGACCGGGACGGTCTAAGCGGTAGCGACCCATATAGCAGCCGACGGCGTAGCTGATGAGCTGCTGGATGACGTTGTCTTCGCACCAAATTGGAGTCTTACAATTTTCGGAGCCAGGGGCGGGAATAAACATTATTTCGCCTTGCTGGAGGATGGTGACTTCATCATAAGGCACATTGGGTGAAAGCTCATCCTGAAGGCCGTAGATTTCGATAAACTGACGGTTGAGTTCTTCTTCGTTGTGGTGGAGCTGATTGAATTTATCCATCCAATAGGCCTTATACTCCTCCACCAGCAAATCCAATGCAACAAAGTTGTTTTTGGGAGCATTCTCAAAACCGACTCTGATAGTTCCCAAGCCTTGTTTGAACAAGCGTATCAGTTCGTTTTCTTGGAAATCCCATGAGGTTTCGTGAGCGTCCCAGTCTTCCTTTGATAAAGTCAAACAATCTTTTGATAATTCATTTATCAACTGTTTTGTTTCTTTTCTATAATTAAAGGGTATTGACATGATATCGCCCGCCTGCATCCCCATTGTAGGATTTATCATATCCAGTATTTTTTGAACATATGAGGTGTTCATTAAGGCAAGCAAGTACAATTCATTGTCTTTACCAGGCATAATTGCACAACCTGCCGATTCCATTATACAACCATCAGGCATATATCTTGCTGAGAACTTTCCTGATAGCACTTTAGCCCAAGTAATTCCACTCTTATAAAAACAATCTAAACTTTTCAAAAACCTTGACCAGTGTTTTCCATGATTTTTAAAAGTGGCAAACGCTTTGAGTTCTTCTCCGTTATTATTCCAATTAATTAAATAGTGCAGATTACCATACCATCTTCTAAAAGAACCACCTTTTACGCATGGTATCCATTTGTATCCATATCCATCATAACCACTGTCTATATTCAAACCTATCTTATTTAATTCAACTTCGTGCCAATACCTTAAAAAAGTAGCATTTTCGCCAGTACTTGAACCAGTAATTGTTTTATACAAACTACCTAATGTTTTATAATTAGTAAACGCCCTAAGATATTTTTCACTAATAAAGTACAATAATGTACAACCTGGGATTTTCTTAAAGTTAGTTTGGGGCACATCAGGGTAATATACTTTTGAACCTTTATCTGAGTAAACAATGTCAGTAACTTCTTTGGAATAGTTAGCAAAAAAGTATCGGAAATCGTGATTAGCTAAGGTTTTTTCAAATAGTATTTTCAAATGGCGTTGATCAAATTCTTGGAAGGTTCTTTCAATAAGACGAAAATATGTGCCACGAGAATTAGCATCCTTTCTGTTCTGTATGATTGTTGACACGCTGCCAAAATCAGCACCAAAGACACCTCTGCTAAGATGAAGCATCGATTGGATGCTTTGGTTGTCTATTATTTCTTTTCTAAAATCTGCGAATGTTGTTATAAACATCCATGAAGGAGGTATTATATTGGCATAATACCCACCCAACATGGTTCGCTCTTTTTGCATTAGTATGAATGCCGTACATAAATCTGCCTTACCTTTTTCGTAGTTTTCTTTTACATATTGAGATAGAATTCCATTCATATTCCCATTACTCATATAAGGCGGATTCATGGCGACGGCGGCATACTTATCAGTAAGCGCAAGAAGGATGCGCATGTAATGCATCATGTTTTGAATCTCAGCGGGGATGCGGGGCTGCTGAAGCCATTCTTCGGTGCAACGGGCGACGAAGGCACGGCTTTCGGCAGACAGCTCGAACTTCATGATGGAGCCGAGGTTGTAGGCGTGTTTCATCAGCTCTATGGCATTGATGACCTGCATGATGGTGGTGGTGTCGGCATCGATGAGATAGTCGGTGACGACGGCTTGCAGGTCGGTGGCGGTGTAAGGTTCAGGCATGTCGAGCACATTGGGCATCACCTGAGCGTTAGCGAAGGTGTTGTCAATCTGACAGGCTTTGAGCAAGAGGGCGAAACAGGACAGCTGACGGGCACGGGTATCGATGTCGACACCAGTGAGGTTGTGGGTGAAGATGGCGGTGAT
>JAFXMK010000001.1 GCA_017530365.1 Bacteroidales bacterium | reverse complement strand
TCAGCGGGTTGTACATGCAGTAGGCATAGCGGTTGAATCCCTGCGAACTCGTGGGATCCTGCACATAGCGGTCAGCCGAGAGGAACGACGACATCACGGGATCGTACATTCGTCCGTTCATGTTGATCAAACCAAAAGACGTCAAGTGTTCATGTCCAGTATAACCACGGTCGAACATAGGTTTGTCGAAGCTGTCGTCAGCCGTGTAGTTCGCCCAGGTGTCGGGATTGCGCAAGTTGCCCCAGGCGTCGAAACTCAGCCGCTGTTCCACGAGGCCGTCCCCATCAGTGATCGTATTCCAGCTGCCAAGGTTGTCCTTGAGGACATAATGGGGCGTTTGCACACCGTTTTGTTTCTCTATCACGGCGAACACGCCGTAAGGGCCGTTGAGGTAGGTGAACGATCGGGTGCCGCTGGTTCCTGTCTCTGACACATACTCGCACATGCCGATGTAGTCTTTTGTTCGGACAGTGCTGCCGACATGTTCTTCCATGCGGATGCGCTGGTGGTCGTAGCCGTAGGTGTAACAGATGCTGTCGTTGTCCTGCTTGATCTTGTCGGCTTTGTCGAAACCGGTGTAAGTAACGGTCTGTGCTGTTGCCGGGAATAAATCCGACATGCTCTGTGCAGAGGCAAGGGCATGAACCTTGGTGGCATCGAAAGCTGGCTGAGAGAAAACGGTGGAAACCTGCGGCGTGCCATTCACCGCCGTCACGGCCTGCTTCGAGGTCATGCGGCCTAGTGCGTCGTAGCTCACGCCGCAATGGAGGTCCTGCCCCGAAGATCGCTTCAAGGTGATGCCCGTCAAGCGGTTCATGTCATCGTATGTGAAGGTCTCTTTCAAGTTGGTCCTGTTGTCTTTTCAGCTGGCTAAGTTACCATACTTTTTTCAATTCTTTAATACAAGAAGTGTTTTTAAACCGACGTCCTAATACCATTTTCTTTTCGTTTGTGGAATTTTTAGGGATGGCCACGTTTGTTGTCGAATAGTAAGGGGTAACTGTGAGCGTTCGATGGGTGCTGTCAAGCACGAATAGATATTCATTGGGTTTCATGCCGTCTTTCAACAGATTATCAGAAAGACACAAGGTGTCGTTGGAACATCGGTACACTCCATAGAAACAGGATGATTTATCTAAATTGGGTGATTTGTAGTAAATAGAGATGCTGTCGTTTTGGAGGCAGACAAAACTATGCGTTATTACATCAGAATAGACACACTTAATCACTCGTTCCCAATTGTTCGTTTCGCAATTGTATTCATAATAATAATACTCAAAGTCTTCAGTACGTGCTACTTGAATGTGTTTTCTTCGTAGTCTTTTGATATTAGAAACGGAAACAAGTACTTCTATCGTATTATTATAAAGTGTTGTTGCAATTTCCGCAACTTTTACATAATTTTTGAATTCTTTTTTTTGAGAACGATTACTTTCCATCTCTGACGCTGAAAACATAGCACATGGAAGACTGTCGTAAGGAAAATAATTAGGCAAACCTTTGGACCAGATATATCGAATGGTGTCTGAATTGATTTGTTTTGCAAAAGCATTATGCTCTTTTACAAAGTGACAAACACTTTCTAAGATGAACTGATTAAGCTGGTTGCTAGGTTGACCTGATACATTTCCATAAAAATAGGAGCCACAGTTGCTGCCGGTGAACGGAAGACCGTTTTCGCTTAATAAAGCTCGATGATATGGTTTGGGTGGGGTTTTATACTCTCTTGGATCTTCTGGGTCATCACGAAGAATGCGCTTTATTTCCAATAAGGTAAGAGTTGTTGTTTCGTTACTGCAAACTCCTTGATCTTCAAGTTGCCTGAGCGTGGCTATTTTTTCCCATTTGTGATCAACTTGGATTGCGAAGGCGGCGTCATTGTTCACCATTTTAGCAGGAAGACATTCTTCATAAATCCCTTCTGAGCCCTTGCCCAGGTCATAAATCACCGAATCTTGAAGCATGTAAAACAGGGAAGGTATAGTTTCTTCGCTTGTTTTGAGTTGCAGTGTCATTATTACGGATCGCGGTTGTGAAAAGGTGTAATTCCACCTCTCGTTATTCGGTGCTTTACTCCTGTCGAAGACAACAGGTTGCGTGTATTTGTGATTGAGGTATTTCCCGCACACGAAATGGGCAGAGAATTCAGGCAGTGATGCCACTACCCGCATCGCCTCCTCGTCGAAATCGGAATAGCCTGACGACTTTAGCAATGTGACATCACACACCTTTCCGAGGCTGTCGGTTGAGAAATTGACATAAGCTTTGGGCTTTTCCGCCAATATGTTCTGGTCCAAGGCATCCCATCGGATTGATGAGTAGATGCACTCATTCCACTTCATGGTGTTATTGGGTAGTTCCGCGTGCTTGCTTTTATTCCTGTGATCCTCGTGCCAGCATGCTATCCCGTTTTTGAAGACCACGGTCATCTCGCTTTCGTAAATCATGGTAGGGAACCATGGGTCGTAGAAGGACTTACCATACCCCAGATAGAGGGTGTCGGAAAAGTCGTCCATCATGATCCTGGCGTTTGAGCCAAGTACAAAAGCCATCAGGTCTTCTTGGTGGTCATCTTTGATGGAGACAAGAAACAGGGAGTCGCGACAGATTTCGAACTCGAAGTAATAGCCTCTCCAGTTGGAGGTTGCGATGTGGTCTTTCACCCGTTCGTTTAGTTTGGTTTTCTGCGCCTCGCTGAACCTTTTCTCGACATCGATAAAGGGATAAACATAATATGTCGTTCCGTTCCAGTATAGGACATCCCTGACTTGCGGCGTCGGGAACGACAGTTTGCATGTCACCAAAAGGAGAATCAATACTATGTAAAGGCGTTTCATGTCTCTATCAATGAGTTATATAAATACTATTTTCATCGTTTAGGTTAATCCTCGTCTCGCTGTCATCTATGAAAAAAACCGTTAAGAATTGGTCTCTAACAGTTATGTCTTTTATTATTTCATCAAATGAATATTCTCTGTCTTGTTCAAGCAAAAACGGGTTTAGAAGCATGATTTCTGTTTCACATACAATAAAAAGCTCTTTTTCAAAGGTTTTCATGAATAAAAAAGGAGTAAAAAGACGGAATGTTTTGAACTCGCCGTTTTTGGAATTCAACAAACAAAAATGTTGGTCTATTGCTATTCCAACAATATTCGGTTTAAAGAATTCTATTTGTGGGTCAATAAGAGTGCTTTGCCAAGAGAACTTATATGTTTTGGAATCAATCGTAATACAACCATAACTACGGCTATATTCTTCTGAAAACAACTCCAGAGTCACTAAACTATTGTATTGTTTTTTAGTAAGTTTTTGGATCATGTTTGTTCTTTTTTTGCTTACCAAATTTTTCTCAATTCTTCGAAACACGAAGAACTTTTATGCCGCCATTCTAATACTTTGGTTTCTGGCCCTTTTACACCATTGGTTTCAACGACCCTATAAGGATGTGGTGAAATGGAGATAGTTTTGTGCTCCTTGTCAAAAACAAAATAGAATTCCTTCTTTCCCAGAGGCCAAAGGTATTTCGATTTTTGTTTAATAACATAACGGACATGAGGGATTAAGGCAAGACGCTGCTCGGTGGAAAAAGAGAATCCTCTTATCAACAGATCTGCCTCCTCGTTTTTATTGTTTTTAAGGGTTCCTGGCGGGATTTGAATCAGCCCTTCTTCATTGGCTTTGAGATTCGGTTCATACCATAAACCAGGGAAGTTTTTGTCGTAATCCCAACAGAGGTCACTGCATGTGGTCAGTTCATAATATAAACTGTCCTGATATTTTGCCTCTTTACAGCCAAGACAGAAAACCACATACA
Source organism: Bacteroidales bacterium (assembly GCA_017530365.1). Classification (GTDB taxonomy): domain Bacteria; phylum Bacteroidota; class Bacteroidia; order Bacteroidales; family F082; genus Limimorpha. The sequence goes on along the minus strand of JAFXMK010000001.1, from coordinate 31,598 downwards.
ATTCATAGAGTTGAATCTCTGTGCCTGGATAATCTGTGTACACAGTGTCAATAATGGCGTTTGTGGATTTCAACAAATTATCGGAAAGATACAGGGTGTCGTTGGCATATTGGTATGTTCCGTAAAAATAGGAATAGTTGCTTGATCTGTTTTTTTGATAATATACGGAAATGCTATCATTTTGAATATTGACAAATGTTTTTTGTGCAGGATCCAAATACAAACCCATTATTGGTTTAGGTGCACAGGAGTAGAATATAAATAGTGCACAAAATAATATGATTAGATTATTTTTTTTCATTGTTTATTTAAAAAATTAATGTTGAATTTGTATAATAGCCAACTGTTTATTCCTGTTGGAAGCTCATTTGGATATTTTGTACTATGAGGATACAAGAATCTTTGTGGGGAAGGGTCTCCAAAAGTCATGGAATACGTTATCTGACCCATAACAGATGATTGAGAAAAGGTATTAAGCACCGCAACGTGCCCACGATTCCCTTCGTTCTGGGTCATGTATTCAGGTTCTAATTGCATCACAATTAGAATCTGGCTGTTTTCATTATATGCATCAGGAATGTTTATCATCAAAATTTTTTCAAAAATAAAAGTTATATTGTTCTTTTCTCCAACCCATTGGATATAATCCTCAATATTATTTGAATCATATCCATGTTGCTTCTTTTCAGCAAAATAAAATTCTTCTTGCTCTTTCCAAAAAACAGGATCTAAATCCCAATGGTTTAATCTTTTACAAACCATTCCTAAAGAAGCAAACAAACAAGCTCCAATTCCTTTAACTTTCACAGCATTAGGATCACCGAATCCAAATCTATATTTTTTTTCATCTCCTTGTGTAACTGGATTAGTAATACCATTTCCGCCATTTCCTCCAACGTGCTGCTCATTTCCCTCCATCCAAGTGATAACTGGATCGGATGTGTCAAATTGTCGCTTTCCGACGTCTCTCGGCTCTAGTAAACTGCCGTGTTCGGCGTAAGCATACGGATCGTTGGTGGCCGAGTTGGGCGTGTAGCCCGAAGCGCCGCCGCCCACCTGAAGCCAGCCGCTGGGGTCAATGTACCTCAGAGGGTTGTTCGAACAATAGGCGAAGCGGTTGAAGCCCTGGGCGTTTTCTGGACTCTGCACGTACTGATCGACAGAGAGAAACGACGACACAATAGGGTCGTACATGCGCCCGTTCATGTTGATCAAACCGAAGTCATACAAGTGCTCGTGCCCGGTGAAGCCACGGTCGAACATCGGGGTGCCGGTGAAGCTTCCACTCCAGGTGTTGGGGTTGCGAAGGTTGCCCCAGGCGTCGAAACTCAGCCGCTGCTCCACGGTGCCGCTGCTGCTGGTGATAGCCGTCCAGCTGCCGAGGTTGTCCTTGAGGATGTAATGGATCGTGTTTGCGTTGTTCGCAGTAACAACGACGGCATACACACCCGTGGATCCTGTCAGGTAGGTCAGCCATCGCGAAGCGGTCGTGTTCCCCGTGGTTTCCGTCACATACTCGCAGTTGCCGACATAGCGCTTGGTGCGGACAGTGCTGCCAATGTGCTCTTCCATACGGATACGCTGGCGGTCGTAGCCATAGGTGTAGCAGATGCTGTCGTTGCCCTGCTTGATCTTGTCAGCTTTGTCGAAGCCGGTGTAAGTGACGGTCTGCGCCGTTGTCGGGAACACCCCCTCGGCGGTTGTGGCGGCATCCATGGCGTGGGGTTTGGCGGTGGTGCTATACACGGCACTGGAGAACACCGCCTGTCCGCCGGCGCTCTTGGACGTCATGCGGCCATAGCTGTCGTAGGCTGACGCTCCGGTCTGCGTCGCTCCGAGCCACACTTCCGTCAATCGGTTCTGGCTGTCGTACTGAAATATCTCTTCTAGGTTTTTCACGTGGTCTTTTCTCGAGGCTAAATTACAAAATCCGTCGTAAGTAAAGGAGAAATTCTGTTTGGTGGAGTTGTTTTTCTTGGTTTTTATTCTGGTCAGCAGATGCCGCTCGGAATCATATTCCAATGTGTTGGTCAACACGCCACCCAAAGTAAACCTTTCCATCTGCCCCATCGGGGTGGTGGCATCGGTGCGGTACAGTTCGTTGTTTTGGCCGTCGGTTTGGACACTTGGATAACCAATAGTGTTGTACCGCTGGATCACAGTGAAGCCAGAGGGATAGGTCATGGAGGCTATCCTGGAGGCTCGGTCGTAGCTGTACTGCGTCACGTGGGTTTCCCCTCCTGAAAACTGTACGGTCTCCCGTACTACACGTTGGCAGGTGTCATAAATGTAAGTCACGGTCTGCCCGGGATAAGTCACACTCAAGAGCAAGCCCCTGTTGGGACTGGCACTTCCATAAGCCCACACTGTGGTCTTGTTGTCTTCGGTGCGTTGCGTCATCCTGCCGAACTTGTCGTAGGTGAAACTCGACACGACATCTTTCGGGGTGGTGCGGCCCACCTCTTCGCCGAAGGCGTTATACACGCTGACCAGATCCTTGGTGGCGGTGCAGTAGTCAGGGTCGTGGAGCAGCGTCCTATTGCCGGCATGGTCATATTCCAAACGGATCTTGGTGGCATCGTCGTTGCCGACACGGGTCCATTTCAGGTTGCCATCGGCATAGTATTCATAAAAGACGCTCGTTCCGTTGGCATCGACGCTTTCACGTAACCATCCCATAGCGTTTGTCTTTTTCACGGTGCTTTGCGGTGTCATCACAGGACTGCCTTGCGGGGGTGTCACCGTCGTGGTGGTTTCCAACCCGTCGTATGCAATCGTTTTCTTCGAGCCGTCGGGGTTGTCGATCCTTGTCATCCTGTCATGGGCGTCATAATGATAGACGGTCCATTGGATGTTCCCTGCCGGCTCGCCTCTCTTGTATGGTGCCGACACGCTGTCCAACAGCCCTTTGGCATTGTAGTGTTTGTCTGTAAAAACAGGGTTTCCCTGGAAGTCGAATGTCACATTCCGCAACTCAGCGCCCGATTTGTGGTAGAAGGTCATGGCGGTGACACCACCTGTTGTTTTACTCCAAGAATAATAGCTTGCACCTTCAGGCTTGTATGGGGAATCGTCCGCCCAAAGGGTCAGGCTGCATTGTTCGGTGCCATCGGGCGCAAATACACGCTGTTCGGTGCCAAAGACGTTTGACAAGGATGCCGTCTGCTTGCCGTTGCAGTCGGTCACCATGTTTGGACGGTCATGAAAGTCATATTCGTATTCTGTCACATAGCCGTCGCTGGTCAAGCCTTTCGTTTCCTTGGTCATCAAACGGTGCTGATAGTCGCTTCCGTATTCATAGCTGGTCGTCCGCGTCTGTTCGCCGTGGGTACCGTATGGCGCGGAGGTGGTGATGCCGGTGACATAGCCGAAAGCGTCGTAGTCATACAGTGTGGAAACCGTCAACGGGTCATTGGGCTGGCTCCCGTTGTTGGGAATAACTTTGACTGTTTGTGGCTGGTAGCTGTTGTTGGATGTGTAGGTGAAACAGGTCTTTGAAGCCCTCGGCTCGGCGTTTCGTGTCTGTGTGACGGTCTCGCTGACAGGCCTGTTCACAATCCATGATGACCCAATGGTTTGCAGTTCGGTGAGTTTCGTTGTCTGCAGCTCGGTGAAGGGATTGTTGTTCAGATAACCCGTGACAATCTGAGTCGAAGAGTAGCATCCATAGGCATTGTTATAGGTGTGGTTACTGTTGTAGTTATACAGGTAGCTGGTTGTGACGGTTTTTAGCAGTTCGTTGTCACTATCCTTGCTGTAGGAATCCTCCGCCTTTTCCAGCAAAGCAGGACATACGACAAGATCCGTTAGGCCGCTTGAATATTTGGCATTGGTAAAAAGATACTGTGTCTTGTCGGTCATCCTTTTCACCCCGTTGTTGTTGATATAGAGGGTGTCGCATTGTGGAAGCATCATGGCGTAGGCACCCATGGTGCTTTTCTCGTTCCAACTCACCTTCCTTGTCGTCCAGAGGGAATCCGTGCTGTTGTGGTAAGTCTCCGCAACGGTTGACTCAAAGCCCATGAACCCATGGCCGTATTTGTGGTACATGGCGTTACGGTAGCGGTATGCCGTGATCATACTGCTGCCGTTCACCCCTTCCACGGTGCAGGTCTTCAGCGCCCTGACGTGAAGCGGCACGGGAAGCACGCCGTTGGCATCGGGTGCGGCATAGTTGTGGGTATAGAATGGCGCATTCGCCCCTGCCACCTTAGGGGTGAGATAGTCATAGGTAAATGTGGTTTTGTTGCCAAGACCGTCGGTGATGGATTTAACGGAGTTGTATTGGCTCACAGGACGTTGAGAGCAAATCTTGGTGACGGGGTTCCCTCCGCCATTGGCAGGCTGAACACGACCAAGAAACGCAATGTTATCCCTTCCGAAGAAATTGCCTACGTGGATGAACTGGGTCTGGAATAATAAACCAAAAGAAGAATAACTATCCCGGAACATTATAGGCCCTTGGTTTATCATCGATATTTTTGATTTAATGAATAACCGGGATTCATCATTTTTTGTAAACCCGAGATCGGAACAACCATCACCGTCAAAGTCACAGACAACAATTGTTGCAATATATTGGTTTGGATGTGTCTGTTCAAGACTTCGAAGTGATGGGTAGTACATATTGTATAATTGATTCAAAGCGGGAAGTATGTTGGTATTAATCGCGTGTGAATCACCGAAAGAATCTCCTTCAGAAAAACAAACACGCCATCCATATATCCCGTAAAAAAGTATGTCTGTTTTTCCGTCACCATTGAAATCGCCAGGAAACACGTGGCACCACGTGTGGTCTGTATAATATGGATACAGATAGTGTCCTGTGCATTGGGCAAAGTCTTGCATAACCTGGAAACAACTGACGCTGTTGTTGAGGTCAAATCTGCCTATTTTTGTCCCACCATTCTCATAGCCTGTTTGGTCGATGCCAAGCAACAACACTTCGCTTATGCCGTCACCGTTGAAATCAGCTGCTGTTGCATTATATACAGGCCCCAGATTCTCAAGTGTGCTGGTGTTGAGTTGTCTTGTTTGAAATTGGGCACCTTGGAATCCAAAGAAATAAGCGTTCTTCACAAAAGGCATTCCGTCAAATTCCTTCTCCAAAAGAATCACGTCCGAGCTGCCATTGCCATCAAAATCACCGGCGATGACATCCCCTTTGCTTTCTATTTGGCGGTATCCCAAGTAATTGAATGATTGGCTTGAAGGGTTGTTTATATATATTCTGACACATGTCGTTTCACTGTTAGTGGACGGCACCGTGTCGTAGAAATACGTGACAAGGTCATCCAGTCCGTCCCCGTTGATGTCGAGCACGTGAACCCAGTCCAAAGAGACGGCCAAACCGGTGATGTCCATGGAATTGACGTGTTCAAACCCGCAGTTTCGGTTGTTCAGGTAAACACTGACGTTTACGGGGTTTGGATAGACCGTGCTGTCCTTTTTCGGAACCAAAGCGACATCGGTATATCCATCCCCGTTGAAATCACCGGTGAATGGGAAGCCTTCGAAGATTTCAGGGTTGGAGATGGTGTATTGTACTAATTGTGAGGGGGAGGAATCGTCCCATTCTATGGAAGTGATGTTGGTTTTTTCAGTGTTCCCAAAGAAGTCGTATGCCGTGGTTTCAATTGAACCAAGCATATTGTAATGGTGGCACGAATCAATAGTTTTATAAAGGAAATCATACTTGTACAGCGGCTTGGCGTCACTTTTTCTGGCTACATTGATATGTGTCAGGAGATGGCGGAATAGTATTTTGTTGCCGTTGATGTAATACTGTTCATAATCCGTTCTATTCAAATCATACACGAATGAAACGACAAATTGCGCTGTGGTTTCCTGTGTCTCATTCACTGTGTATTCGATGGACTGGATATAGTACTCTCCATGAGTCTGATCCTCATGATAATGATATACAATAGAATTGCCGTTTCGATCCGACACCCTGTCCAACAGCCAGCATAAAGCATGATCGTCTTCGTTTTGAGGTTCTATCCAGGAATCTTCAGTGGCACCAAATTCCATGACAAGTCCGTCAGATATCCAAACTGTGAAATGGTCCAAGACTTTGATGGTGCCATATCCAAACAATCCTCCCTGCTCATACCTGTAATATGCCATGATCTTCGACATTTCATCCTGCTCGATCCTGTACTCTGCGCTGTCTGTGTAATCAGCCACTTCGATCAGCCTCTTGCCATCAAGCAAGAAACGGTCGTTCGAAGACAAGTCTGCTGCGGTCATTTCACCGTCATGGTAAATAGTTTTTCCTGTCCTTGTGATGCTTGAAAGGCCGTCAAGAGACCATCCCCATCCCAACAGTCCGTTGCCTGCCTGATTGTTGTATGTAATCGCCAACTGTGGCTGCATCCCGTTGATGCCAGAGGGCAGTTCAAGAGGGATGGTATAAACCAATCCCCCCATTGCACCAACGTTCACAGTGCCACCCAATGAGCCCACGACACAACCGTTGTTGTTGGTCAAACCCACTTCGGGTGGGAATATGTTATAGCCTTCTGAATCCAACTGCAATACGGTGTTGTTGCCACTATTGGGATTCGACTCAAACCCTGGATTCAGATCGATGTAGTCGCTCGCCGTGTATTCATGGCTCTGGCTGGCATTCAGCGTCGAGTTCAGCTCGAAGTACTCGCCGTAGTGGACGTTCTGCGCCCTGGCCGCTGCAAGCAGGGCCATGAGGGCGGCTGTGAGGATCAAGGTCTTCTTCATGGCACCGGCGTGTTTGTCAGTTTCTCTTGATGACTTTCCACACCTTCGTCTCACGCTCGGAGGCGAGACGGAGCAGATAGACGCCCGCCGGCATCCCGCCGAGGTCGAACGCCTCCGTGGCGCTGTTCACGCCGCGCTCCTCAAGGACCTTCCCGTCAAGGGTGCACAGGATGGCCTTGGCATCTTTCGGGAGCTCGCCGCCTATCGACAGGATGAAGCCGCCTTCCGTGGGGTTGGGGAAGAGTGAGGTCTCCGCACCTTCGAAGCGGTCGCTCAGCGAGGCCTGCCACTCCTCGGGAGTATCAGGGCTTGTGCCGCCCGGAGCGGTGTCGGGTGCTACCCTCGAGAACTCCAGGGTGCGGCTCACGCGGTTGCCGCAGGCGTCGTAGCCGAAATGCACCGTCACCAGCGTCCTCAACGAGTCGATCTCCTTCTGCTGCCGTATGACGTGCAGCGTCAGCTCCTCGATCTTGCCCAGCAGCACAGCCTGCATCTCCGCCACGTCGTAGCCATCGGCCTTCACCTCGGCCTCCGAAGGGACGCCGGGCAGGTGGCGGTTGGCCGCCACGTAGGCCTCCACCTCGCCTAGGGGCATTAGACGGTAGTCGTCACCGAAGACGCAGTCCTGCCAATTGCTCACCTCCTGGATGTGCACCTTCGTGGTGAGGATGCCGCCGTCCACCGCCAGGGCATAGCCCGGGTAGGTGTTCTCGATGTTGACGCCCACCTTGCCGTCGAAGGTGATGGCGCCGTTGGGCTTCACCGTGAGCGCATCGGTCCAGTTGGTGATAAGGTCCGACCTGGGAATCATGTAAGAGGCGGTTTTTAGCCTTAATGCGTTGTTACTGAATTCGAGCACGTAGGAGGGGTACTCATGTGCTCCACGCATATAGCCGTTGCTCGATGGCTGGGCGTTCAATCCAATGGAGGGTGTGTAGTCTGTGGATAAAGTGAACTTCTCGTCTCCGTTCACGCCCAACCTCACAAGATTCCCGTCGATCTTGAAGTTTGAGGAAGAGATACCTAGAGCGCTGTTGTTCCCAGCGGAGACATTCATCACGCCGTTAGGGTCAACGTTAATGTAATGCTGGTTATCCTTTAAACGTATAAAGGTCTCGTTGGAAGTCGGGTCGCCAGGCTCCACGATGATGCCGGCGTCCTCTTCCTCATCAGAGCGGATGTGTAGCTTGGCCGTCGGTGTCACGTCGCCAATGGCCACCTTGCCCGTATTTCGTTCACCAGACGCCATGGAGATGAACACGGTGGGAAGCGTACTCCCCATGCCCATGGTAATTCCCTGCTTCGATGCTGTCATGGGATAATGCGAACCATAGCCAGAGCCAATGATGATACTGGGACTCTGGCTCGTCTGGATAAATGAGCCAAGTGAATAACTGTTGTCAGCGTTCGCATAAGCATTGTTGCCGAATGCGAACGAATAATCTCCGGTAGCTTGCGACTGGTTCCCTCCTGCAAATGAGTACAGTCCCGTTGCTTGGGTGAAATATCCAATGTTTGAAGAGACCTTTGAGACATACGCAATGCCGTTTGACACATGGATGCCAGGGGAGGGAAGTTCACTTTGTGCAATCGCCTGTGATAACGAAATGACTGTTAAAAGAATGGTGATTGAAACGCTTTTTTTCATTTTTTTGAAAATTCCAAACTATTATTCAAATATTCATGGTTTTTTGTCCTATTTTCTTCCGCACTTTTTGTTCAAATCGCCATTTTGTTGAACAAAAGGGTTGTCAGCTTCCAGATAATCAACCCCACCAATATCCCTAGCACAGCACCCGCAAGCACGTCGCCAGGATAATGCACACCGATATATATCCTGCTATAGCTGGAGATCAACGCCCAGGCAAACAGCCACCAGCCGATGCTGCGATGGCTCTTGCGAAGTGCCGCAGTCAAAAAAGTGGCCACGGCAAAAGTATTGGCAGCATGCGACGACACGAAACCATAACGCCCCCCAGGTAAGCCCTTGGGAAGATGCACCATACCCTCCAACGCGGGATCGAAACAAGGCCGCAAACGATGGAACAAAGGCTTGCACACATGGGCTGAGAGCTGGTCGGAACACAAGATCACAAGACCCACCGCCAAGAAGATCCACACACTCCGCTTGCCATACTGCTTGATGACAAGGTATGCCAATAAGATGTAAATGGGAATCCATGGCCACATCTCAGTGATGGACACCATCACCGTGTCGAGCCACCCGGCATGTTGCCCGTTGAGAAAAAGGAATAATCTAGAATCAACGGCTTCCAACTTTTATCTCTTATCTTTTATCTTTTATCTCAAAACCCTTCCTCTTCTCTGTTCAGCGTCAGCCAAATCAGATCCTTCAACTCGTCAATGCCCTTGCCGGCCACCGAACTGATGAACACATGCGGCACCTTCTTCGGCAGATGCTTCTTGATGTCTCTGATGGCATCCTCATCCACCAGGTCGCATTTGGTGATGGCTAAGATGCGGTCTTTGTCCATGAGCTCTGGGTTGTATTTCTTCAGCTCGTTGAGCAGGATTTCGTACTCTTTCTTCACGTCTTCAGTGTTGGCAGGCACCATGAAGAGTAGGGTGGAGTTGCGTTCGATATGTCTTAAAAACCTGATCCCCAGTCCCTTGCCTTCGGCAGCCCCTTCGATGATGCCTGGGATGTCGGCCATGACGAAGCTGCGGTGGTCGCGGTAGCCGACGATGCCGAGGTTGGGCACCAAGGTGGTGAAGGGGTAGTCGGCGATCTCAGGTCTGGCGGCAGAGACGACCGACAGCAGGGTTGATTTGCCGGCGTTGGGGAAGCCCACGAGGCCCACATCGGCCAGCAGCTTCAGCTCCATGATGATCCAGCATTCTTGAGAGGGCTCGCCAGGCTGGGCGAACTTGGGTGCCTGCATGGTGGCCGACTTGAAGAAGGCGTTGCCTTTGCCGCCGCGGCCACCCTTGAGCAACACGATGGTCTGTCCGTCCTCTGTGATCTCGCCAAGAGGCTTGCGGGTCTCGGCTTCGTAGGCCACCGTGCCCAGCGGCACGTCGATGAAGACGTCCTTGCCGGAGGCGCCTGTGAGCTGGTTGCTGCCGCCTGGGACGCCATCGCCGGCCATCAGGTGCTTGGTGTAGCGAAGGTGCAACAGGGTCCACATCTGGGCATTGCCTCTCAAGATGATGTTGCCGCCACGACCGCCATCGCCGCCGTCAGGACCGCCTTTTGGGATGTACTTCTCACGGCGGAAATGCAGCGAACCTGCACCGCCTTTGCCGGAACGGCAGTAAATCTTCACGTAGTCAACGAAATTCGAACTGGCCATAATGATCTGTTTTTAAAACACGTCGATGTATTCCACGGCATCGTAATCGACTTCTGCCTTGCCACAGTCGAAGTTGAGATCGACATCGGGCGCCGTAGGCTTCGGGAAATTGCCCTTGCTGACGTTGAGGGTCGGGTCGGCATAGACCTTCTGCATATAGATGGCCCAGATGGGCAACGCGGTGCGTGAGCCTTGACCCAAGGCGGTGCTGCGGAAGTGCACGCTGCGGTCCTCGGCACCGACCCACACGCCCGTGGTGAGGTCGGGGGTGATGCCCATGAACCAACCGTCGCTGTTGTTCTGGGTGGTGCCGGTCTTGCCAGCAATGGGGTTGGTGAGCTTATACACCAAACGGATACGTCCGCCAGTACCGCTCTGCACCACGCCCTTCATCAACTCAATCATCTTGTAGGCAGTCACCTCGCTCATGGCTTCCGACTCTTCGGCCGAGAAGCGTTGGATGACGTTGCCGTTCTTGTCCTCGATCTTGGTGATGAACATGGGCTTGATATAGACGCCTTGGTTGGCAAAGGTGCTCATGGCACCGACCATCTCCATCAGCTTGAGGTCGCAGACGCCGAGGCAGATGGCGGGTACCGGGTCGATGTGCGACTCCACACCCATCCTCCTTGCCATGGAGATGACCGCCTCGGGACCGAAACGGTTCATCAGGTAGGCCGAGATCCAGTTGTTGGACTGGGCCAAAGCCGTCTTCAAGGTGATCTCACCACCGCCCCCACCGCCGTTACGGGGCGACCAGAAAGTGCCGTTGTCCAGCTGGATGTTGTACGGGATGTTGGGTATCTTGGTGCAAGGCGTGTATTCTCCTTCCTGCATGGCTAATGAATAAAGGAAAGGCTTGAAGGTGGAACCCACCTGACGCTGCGCCTGCATCACATGGTCGTATTTGAAGAAACGGTAGTCGATGCCGCCGACGTAGGCCTTCACATGGCCGGTGTGCGACTCGATGGAGACCAAGCTGGCTTGAAGGAACCATTTGTAGTATCGGATAGAGTCCATCGGCGTCATGACGGTGTCGATAGGGCCGTCCCAGGAGAAAATGGCCATCCTCACAGGCTTGTTGAATTCCGCCTTGATTGAGTCCTCGCATAAGCCTTGCTTCTTGAGTGAGCGGTAGCGGTCGCTGCGTTTCATGGAAGCCTCGAGCAACTCGTCGATCTGGTCGGGACTCTTCAGGGAGAACGGGGCGTTCTTGTGGCCTTTCCAATGCTCGAAGAAGCTGGGTTGCAGGCTTCCTCCGACGAATTCTTTCACTGCCTCCTCGGCATAACGCTGCATGCGTGAGTCGATGGTGGTGTAGATCTTCAGACCGTCGCGGTAGATGTTGTACGGCTTCCCGTCGGGGCGAGTGTGGGTGTTGGCCCACTCGGTGAGTTCCTTGCGCAGTTGTTCCCTGAAGTAGGTGGCTTGGCCGCTGGTGTGGTCCATCACGCCAAAATGCGACATGTCGATCGGGATCTGGGAGATGGAGTCGCACTCCGCCTCAGTAATATAGCCGTTCTTACACATGCTTCTCAACACCAAGTTGCGGCGTTGCATCGAGAGCTCTGGGTTACGGATGGGACTGAAGCGGGTAGGGGCATTCACCACACCGGCCATCAGCGCCGACTCTTCGATGGTCAGGTTCTTCGGGTCCTTGTCGAAGAAGGTCTTGGCCGCTGAACGGATACCGAAGGCGTTATGTCCGAAAGCCACGGTGTTGAGATACATGGCGATGATCTCCTCCTTCGAATAGTTGTATTCCAGCTTGGTGGCTGTGATCCATTCCTGGAACTTGCGGATGACGAGTTTCACCGTGCTGAGGTTCTCCCCACGGGGGAAGAGGTTCTTGGCCAGCTGCTGGGTGATGGTGCTGCCGCCGCCTTTCTTGTTGCCCGTGAGCACGCCGAAGGCGACACGGAACAACGACTTGCTGTCGATGCCGGAGTGCTGTGTGAAACGCTCGTCTTCGATGCTGATCAAAGCTTGTGGGAGATAGGGCGACAGGTCGCTGTAGCGGACGTTGGAGCGGTTCTCCACATAATAGCTGCCCAGCACCTTGCCGTCGCATGAGATGATCTGCGTGGCCAGGTTGGTCTGGGGGTTTTCCAGCTCTTCGAAGGTCGGCATGGTGCCGAACAAGCCCTTGGCGACACAGAAGAAAAACAATATGATGAGGAACAGCCCGATTCCGAAGATGGACCATAGCACTCTCACGGCTTTTGAGCCGTTGTTGCTGTCGTTTTTGGTGTTCTTTTTCTTGGTTTGCTTTTGCATGACTGGGTATTATGGTTGCTTCTCGACAAAGAGGCCGATGTCGGAGATGCCTTTCAGCACAGGCTCCCGCATGGCTTGTTCTATTTCAAAATGATAGGTTCCCTCCAAGGGGAAACGCAGGTTGGGGTTCAAGGTGACGCGCAAGTCGCGCATGCTGCCGCTGCTCTTACCGATCCATCGTCCGTCAGGCAGGGCAAGCTGGCATTGTATGGTGTCGTGGGTGAGGTTGCCGTTGGGCATGGTGGTGTGCAGAAACACATAGAGGTTGCTGTAACGGTAGTTCTCCAGATGCCTCAGGCTTAGCCCGAAGGCATAGATGCCCAAGGTGTCGTTTACCGTCACGTCGAAAGGAATGCGATGCTCCACTTCCCATTTTGCCTCTGGAATGACCTCGCGCTGCTCGAAACCCTTGCCACCGCAAGCAGTAAGCAATAGCAAGAGCAATATCATCGGGATCGTCATTGCGAGGGAGGCCCGACCGAAGCAATCCACCCTTTTTTTATTTCTCTCTTCAATCATCTTCTTACTTCTTTCTTTCTTCTGTCTTCTATCTCAATCACTCATCGTCTTCAGATCCCCCTCATTGTACCCCTCATTGGTGTTGGTGTGCTGCTCCATGGTGACGGCGTAGTCCTCCAGCTTCTCAGGCAGCTCGCCTTTCTTGTTCTTCGCGATGATCTCCTTCACCTTATCGACGGGGATGGCCATGATGTTGCTCTTGTCGGTGGTGTAGGAATACCACATGATGCCTTTGAAGACGTCGTTCTTCTGATGGATGGCGTCGCCGTTCTTGAACTTCAGCACGATGTTAGGATCGGAGAAGGCTTTCAGGGCCTCTACGTAAGCGTCGTATTCGTAATTCAGGCAGCATTTCAGCTTGCCGCACTGTCCAGCCAGCTTTTGGGGGTTGGGCGAGAGCTGCTGGACCCTGGCCACGTTGGTGGTCACCGACTGGAAGTCGGAGATCCAAGAGGCGCAGCACAGTTCTCTGCCGCAGGAACCGATGCCGCCGAGTTTAGCCGACTCTTGACGCACACCGATCTGACGCATCTCCACCCTGATGTGGAACTCCTCGGCCAGCTTCTTGATCAGCTCGCGGAAATCCACACGGCCGTCGGCGGTGTAATAGAATATGGCCTTGGTCTTGTCGCCTTGGTACTCGATGTCGTTTAGCTTCATCTCCAGTCCGAGGTTCTCGGCGATGGTGCGGGTGCGGTACAAGGTGTTGTCCTCCAAGGCAATGGCGGAGAGCCATTTCTCCACATCGTTGGCCCTGGCCCTGCGATATACTTTTTTCATCTCTTCCAGTGGCGTGCGGAAACGTTTGCGTTTCATCTGTCGCACAGCCAGCTCGCCCACCAGTGTCACGATGCCGATGTCGTGACCGATGGCGGCTTCGACAGCCACGAGCTCGCCCTCTTGAAGGTTGAGTTCTTCGGGATAGGTGAAGAAATCTTTGTGGTCGTTCTTGAAACGCACCTCGGCGATCAAGGGCTTGCTTTCGGAAGTGCTTCCTTCGTAATCTTTCAACCAGTTGAATTCGTGCATCTTGCAACCGCTGTGGTTCAAGACGGGCGACCCTGATACATATTCACCGCGCATCTTGCAACAGCCGCGGTTGAAGACAGGATCCTTCAAGCTGGGCTTCGATTCGGTGGTTTTGCGCGTATATTGTTGTTCTTCTGACATGGAATTCAAATTAAAGTTTTTAATAAACTTGCAAAGATAGTAAAAAATCTCGTAACTTTGCCTTTAAATCTTTAAATCTTAAATCTTGAAATCATGAAAAAAGGTGGATTACTTCTTATCTTAGTGCTCCTCGGCCTCTTGGCCTGGTGGGGCGTTGGTGTTTACAATAATCTCATTGCCAAGCAGGAGACGGTGGAACAGTCGGTGGGCGACATCCAAGCCGCTTACCAGAAGCGTGCGGACCAGATCCCGAATGTGGCCGCCACTGCCAAGCAGTACTCCGATTACGAGAGTGAGGCTTTCAAGAACATCGTCGAAGCCCGCGCCAAGGCTACAGCCACAACCATCGACATGTCGAACCTCGATGAGCAGCAACTGGCCAACTACCAGAAGGTGCAGGATGAACTCATGAATACCATGCGTGCCAACCTCAATGTCATCGTGGAGCAGTATCCCGATCTCAAGGCGAATACCTTGTACCTGAACCTTCAGGAGAGCATTGAGAGCTGCGAGAACCAGATTTCCAATGCACGTCGTGTTTTCAACGAGAAAGCGAGGGACTTCAACCAATACCTCCGTCGCTTCCCGAACAACATCATTGCCAAGTTCGGTAGCTTCGAGAAGATGCCTTATTTCGAGGCTTCAGAAGGCGCTGAGAACGCTCCGAATGTAAAGGAGTTGTTCAACGAGTAAGGTTTTTTTACAAAGCTTCGTAAGCTACCGACTGGGTGTCACCCTGTCGGAAATCCCCTGTCTCCAATCCTTTCTTGAACCAGCGGCTGCGCTGTTCGGAGGTGCCATGGCGGAAACTCTCCGGTGAAGCATAGCCTTTGCTGCTCTTTTGGATATAGTCGTCGCCAAAGGTAAGGATGGCATCCATTGCCTCTTCTACATCGCCTGGTTCGAGTGACTTGAAACGCTCGTTCTCGTGATGTGCCCACAAGCCCGCATAGAAATCGGCTTGAAGCTCTACCCGAACGGTGGCGTGGTTGTCTTGAAGAGATCCTGAGCCATACCTGTTCCTGATCTTTTGTCGCGGCTCCATCTGTCCCAAAAGATATTGGACGTGGTGCCCCACCTCATGGCCGATGACCATAGCGTGGGCGAAGTCGGACTTACGTCCCAGTTTCTTGTTGAGGTCCATGAAGAAGGCAAGGTCGAGATAGACGGTGGCATCGCCCGAGCAATAGAAAGGTCCGGTCTTGGCGGTAAAGTCGCCGCAGGCGGTGTTGACGTCGGAGCTGTAGAGCACCATCTTGGGTGGGGTGTAGCCTCGTCCCATCTTTCGGAACTCCTCGGTCCAGAAGTCTTCGGTGCTGGCCAGCACCTGCTTGCTGAACTTGACCATCTGCTCTTCGGTCTTGCTGTCGATATAGGATGAAGCGGTGCTTTGCACCGTCTCCACCACCGAGCTGATGTCCGGGGCCTGGCCACCGAAGATCCAAGCCAAGATGGCAATCACAACGCCTCCAATACCGATGCCGGCGGCTTTGCCGACATTCTTCTTGGTGCGGCGGTCTTCCACGTTGACGCTCTCGCGTCTTCCATCCATCTTCATGGCAACCTGCGATTAAAGGGCGCTATAGGCAGGGGAGAAGGTGTCGCCTTGACGGATGTCGCCGGTGGCGATGCCTTTCTTCAACCATTTGGAGCGTTGTGCCGAGGTGCCGTGGTTGAAGGTCTCAGGCATGGTGCGTCCGTAGGCTTGCTTCTGCAGGTAGTCGTCGCCGATCTTGGCGGCGGCGTTCAAGGCCTCCTCGATGTCGCCGTCTTCCAACGAGCCGAACATCTTGTTGTCGTGATGGGCCCATACTCCGGCGAAGAAGTCGGCTTGCAGTTCCAACCGCACGCTGGTCTGGTTGTAACCTTGGGTGTTTTTGCCGTATTGTGCCATCTTGTTGTGTGCCTCGTCGAGGATGCCTAGCTGGTTTTGCACATGGTGTCCCACCTCGTGGGCGATGACGTATGCGTAGGCGAAGTCGCCGTCAGCGCCGATCTGCTTCCTCATGCTCTTGAAGAATTCGAGGTCGAGATAAACGGTCTGGTCGGCAGAGCAGTAGAACGGTCCGCTGTCGGAAGTCGCACTGCCGCAGCCTGAGCTGACCGCGCCCGCAAAGATGACCATCTTGGGCGGCTGATAGGTCCTGCCCAGCTTTCTGAACTCTTGCGTCCACACGTCTTCGGTGCCAGCCAGGATCTGCTTACAGAACTGCATCAACTCTTTGTCCACCTCGCTGTAGTCCTTGCCGTCGGAATATTGCGTGGTGGTACTGCCAGGCGACATCTGCTGCAGCATGCCCGGATCAGGAGCTTTGCCAGTCAGGAAATAAATGAGGGCAACAATAATGATACCGCCTAAGCCGATACCACCGGCTTTCATGGCGCCGCCTTTGCCACGGCGATCTTCCACGTTGGTACTTTCTCTACGTCCGTCTAATCTCATAGCTTTTTGATTTAAAACAATGTGCAAATATAAAAAAAATGATCCTGTCACGCCATGGTTTTAAAAATTAACGTATTTTTGTTTGTCAATAATATTTGTGTTTTATGGCTTATCAAGAAGTTAACAGGACCTCTTACGGTCGCAATGTCGGCAACTCCTTTAAGGGAATTTTCATCGGACTCATTCTGGTGATTGTCGGCACTATTTTGATTTTCTGGAATGAAAACCGCGCCATCAAGACGTACAAGGCGCTGGGGCGTGCTCAAGACGCATGTGTCGAGATGCCTGACATCAACACCGTCTCTCCCGAGTTTGACGGGAAAACGGTGCATTGCACTGGTATCGCCACAACCTCTGAGACACTTTCCGATCCGAACTTCGGCGTCAGCGTCAACGCCATCTCACTCTCCCGTGAAGTGGAATATTACCAATGGGTAGAGCACGCCAAGAAGGAAACCAAGGAGAAAATCGGCGGCGCCACAGAGGAAATCACCACCTACACCTACGAAAAGAAATGGGTCTCTTCGCCTCAAGACAGTGAGGATTTCAAGGATCCCGACTACCAAGGTCTTAACTTTGTTTACCAGACCATTGAAGACAAGGAACAAGTGGCTGAGAAGGTCAGCTTTGGCGCTTTCACCTTGCCTTCGTTCATTGTCAGCTCCATCCGTGGTAACGAAGAACCTCAGGTGAAGATGGACAGCGCCACCGTCAATGAATGGAACAAGGTCATCAAAAGACAGTTGGGTCTCAATGACAGCATCAACGCCAACTACGTCACGGTAAACGGCAACCAGGTGTATTTTGGAGCTTCTTCCGCTAAACCTGAAATCGGCGACGTCCGCGTCACTTTCACGTATGTGCCCATTGACCAGCAGATTTCTCTTGTCGCCAACGTGAAGGGCGACACTTTTGAGAAATATGTGGATCCCAAGAACGGCAAGACCGTTTCCTTTGTCGCTATGGGAGAGAAGACCGCCGATGAGATGTTTGAATCGATGAAGCAAGGCAACAAAATGCTCACATGGATTATCCGTATTGCTTTGATGCTGTTGATTATCCTGGGTTTCAGAAAGATCTTTGCCTTGGTTCCCACATTGCTCAAAGTACTTCCTTTCCTTGGCAAAGGTGTCGGTGCCATCCTGGGCCTCGTTTGTGTAGTGCTGGGATTTGTCTGGTCGCTCGTATTCATCGCCATTGCATGGGTCGCCGTACGACCTGTACTGGGTATCTCCTTGCTTGTCGTGGCCATCGCCTTGATAGTCTGGCTGGTCATGCGCAGCAAAAAACAAAAGGTCGAAACAGAAAACTGATAACTGCCAACTGCCAACTATATGTACGTCTTTGTAAACGACACTCCAGTCAAAACCTATTATGGAGCCAAGGTAAAATCAGCCGTTTGGGCCTATTTTAGGGACCATGACATCCCTGTGAAGACTTCTGTGAAAGAGGTCAGGGATGCCTACGGCAACCTCATCGACATGGACGGGTCCATACGTTCCAACTCCAAAATCTATTTCAAACTATGAGAAAGTCTTTGTCAACCACTTTTGGAATGGTATTTGCAATTGTGGAAGTAGATTGTTTAACCCTTAAAACAACAGCATCATGAAAACCAAGAAATTCTTTATGACTTCCCTGTTAGTGATGGGGATGATCATCGCCAAAGCAGCGAACGGCTTTCCGCCAGAATTGGTCTTGGTCTCACAGCCCGTGTTGACCTACAACGCCAATTCGGTCACTGTCTATTATGATATCCAAAACATTGGAGACTATACTTATCGGGGAGACCTCTTCATCTACCTCGATCCTGACGATGGACGCTACTACAGCAGAGAGTACATGAGAATCTGCCCCGGTAGAATCAAGAGAGTCGCAGTGACGATCCCTGCCTACCGTCCGAATCCTTCCTGGGTCTATACGGTGATGCCGTACTATGAACTGGGAGGCGAGCTCTACAGCTTCACCACCTTCGAATACTTCGAGCCGGTGAGCTTCTGCTGGAACGGTTATCGCAACGAGCCTTGGGTGGTCTTCCGTGTCGGACCTCGTCCGCGCTACTACCACCGCCCGTACCCGTACCGCTTCTACTACGACGGCTATTATCCGATTGCTCCTCCGCCTCCAGGTGGCTATCCTCCAGGATACTTCGACCACATGCATCCGCTGGATCCTCACCACCACACCTATCATCACCACCACACCTACGGCGGTTACCCTGCCAACTATCATCCAACGAACAACGTTCCTCCTGGATACAACTCCTACTCTGAAGCAACAGTGGTTCGCCCTGGCAATAACACTCCTGGCAGTATGAGCTCCAACGGTGCTGTGAACAACAGTAGCAACACTCCTGGATCTTCCAGCAGCAACAATGGCGGTGCCACGATCCGTCCGAGAACGGGCACTGGCAGCACTACCCCCGGCTCCAGCAGCACGAACAACGCTGGTAACGATAGCGGACGCTCTGGAACTTCCAGCAGCGTAAGCCGCTCAGAAGGTACCTCCAGTAGCAGTTCCAGCTCCTCCAGTAGCAGTTCCAGCTCCTCCACTCGTGGCTCCTCTAGCAGCGTAAGCCGCTCTGGCAGCACCTCCGGCAGTAGCTCAAGCAGCTCAGGCACCAGCAGCAGCGGACGCTCTGGAACCTCCAGTAGCACCAGCCGCTCCAGCTCATCGGACAGCAACCGCTCGGGTACTTCCAGCTCCTCAAGCAGCAGCTCAAGAGGATCTTCAAGCAGCTCTTCAAGTAGCTCTTCAAGAGGAAACTCCGGCAGCGGACGCTCAGGCACAACAGGTGGAAGAAGATAAGAGCTTATGATTGAGAATATCATCAATACCGTAAATGGCTGGGTGTGGAGCCCAGCCTTGGTATTTTTATGCCTCTTGGCAGGATTGTATTTCTCCTTTGGGACCCGTTTTGTGCAGGTGCGCCGTTTCGGTGAGATGGCGCGTTTGCTGTTTTCTACGGACAAGACACAGAAGACGGGCATCACCTCGTTCCAAGCCTTTGCCATGGCTTTGTCGGGACGCGTGGGTACCGGCAACATCGTGGGTGTGGCCACTGCCATCGGCTATGGCGGTCCTGGCGCCATCGTCTGGATGTGGATCATCGCCTTTCTCGGCGCCGGATCGGCATTCGCCGAAGCCACCTTGGCGCAGATCTTCAAGGAAAACCACAATGGAGAATACCGTGGCGGTCCAGCCTATTATATCGAGAAAGGTCTTCGCGCCAAATGGCTTGCCGTAATCTTTGCCGTATGCGCCGTGGTGGCCTGTGGTCTGTTTCTGCCTCCCGTGCAGTCGAACGGCATCGCCATGTCGTTTGCCAACACCTTCAACGTGAACCCGGCCTGGATTGGCTTGGGCGTGGCGCTGTTGATCGGCATCGTCATCATCGGCGGCGTGAAACGCATCGCCAACGTGGCGCAGATCGTGGCGCCCTTCATGGCCATCATCTACATCCTGCTCTCCATCGTGATCCTCGTCATCCATGTCTCCGAGGTCCCCGCCGTCTTTGGCGACATGGTTCGAAGTGCCTTCGGCCTGAACGAAGCCTTGGGTGGCATCTTGGGCAGCACCATCGCTTGGGGTGTCAAGCGTGGCATCTATTCCAATGAGGCGGGACAAGGCACGGCGCCCATCGTGGCTGCCGCCGCCAAGGTGTCGCATCCGGTGAAGCAAGGCATGGTACAAGCCTTCTCGGTTTATGTCGATACGCTTCTGGTCTGCACCGCCACCGCCGTGATGATCCTCGCCTGCAAGACTTACAACATCTACGCCGCCGACGGAAGCATGCTTTATGCCTCTCAAGTAGCCCAACTGGGCGAACCTGACGTGTCCTATACCACGGCCGCCATCAGCACCTTGCTGGGACCAGGCATCGGCGGACTGGTCGTGTCGTTTGCCTTGTTTTTCTTCGCCTTCACCACCATCATGGCATATTATTACTACGCCGAGACCAACTTGGTGTATCTCTTCGGCAAAGGCCGCAAGGAACGGCTTTGCATCTGGATCTTGCGTATCTGCTTGATAGCTGCCGTGTTCTATGGCTCTCTCAACAAAGCCAGCTTGATGTGGTCGTTGGGTGATATCGGTGTCGGCACCATGGCGTGGATCAACATCATCGCCATCCTGCTGCTGTCGCGTCTCGCCTTCAGATCCCTCAAGTCGTACGAGAAACAGAAGAAGGCAGGAAAAGAGCCGGAATTCAATCCCGAAGAATTGAAAATCAAAAATGCAGATTTCTGGAAGAAATAATTTGTAATTTTGCAACCCAATTAACTGATAACTGATTAACTGAACAACTGATAACTTCCATGACAGTCAGAACACGCTTCGCCCCAAGCCCAACGGGCTACATGCATATCGGCAACCTCAGAACCGCCTTGTATGCCTACCTTTTCGCAAGATCACAGAACGGTAAGTTTGTGCTCCGTATCGAGGACACCGACCAGAAACGCTATGTGGAAGATGCCACTCGCGTGATTTACGAGACCCTCGAAACAGCCAATATCCATCACGATGAAGGTCCGGATGTGGGCGGCGACTACGGCCCGTACGTCCAGAGCGAACGCAAGGCCATCTATAAGGAATATGCCATGAAGCTCATCGAGAAAGGTGCGGCTTACTACTGCTTCTGCTCCAAGACGGAAGAGGAACCCGCAGAAGGCGAGGAAGCCAAGGAGAATCCCTTCGAGAGCGACTGCCATTGCCGTAACTTGAGCGCCGAAGAAGTGCAGAGAAACCTGGCTGAAGGCAAGCCGTATGTGATCCGTCAGAAGGTGCCGCATGAAGGCACCACCACCTTCAACGACTTGGTCTATGGCGAAATCACCGTTGAGAACGAGACCCTCGACGACCAAATCCTGCTGAAGAGTGACGGCATGCCAACGTATAACTTTGCCAATGTGGTGGACGACTACCTGATGGGCATCACGCACATCATCCGCGGTAGCGAATACCTTTCGTCCAATCCCAAATACATCCTGCTGTATCAGGCTTTTGGCTGGGAAGTGCCGTGCTATATCCACCTCCCTTTAATCAACGGCAAGAACCCCGACGGTACGGTGAGCAAGCTCTCGAAACGCCATGGTGCAGTGAGTTTCCAAGCGTTGGTGGAGGAAGGCTATCTTCCAGAAGCCATCATCAACTACATCGCCTTGTTGGGTTGGTCGCCTAAGAACGAGCGCGAGATCTTTACGATGGATGAGCTCTGCGAAGTGTTCTCGGTGGCAGGACTGCACAAGAGTCCGGCCGTGTTCGACTACCAGAAACTTGACTGGGTCAACGCCCAGCATATCCAAGCCATGCCGTTTGAGCAGTTCTCGAAGATGGCTTTTGAATATTCAGGCGTGAAGGGCACCTTCCTTGAGGAAAAATGGAACAAGATTGCCACGCTGATGCAGCCGCGTATCAACAAGTTCTCGGAGATCCCGGAGAAGCTCAAATTCTTGTTTGAGGTTGCTCCTTACGATGTGGAACTCTATGTCAACAAGAAGAACAAATCCACGCTGGAGACCTCTGTTGACATCCTTCAAAAGACCATCGATGCGGTGAACCAAATCGACAAATGGGATGAAGAGACGTTGAGCGAGGCATTCGGCAAGGTAGCCGCTGACAACAACATCAAATACGGTCCGCTGATGTGGCCTTCCCGCATCGCCATGTCAGGTCTGCTGGCCACCCCGGGAGGCTCTACCGACATCATGTATCTGATTGGCAAGGAAGAGACTTTGAAACGACTGCAGACTGGATTGGAGTATATCCAATCACATATTGGTTAATTGCTTGTATCTTACTAGGTTGAGGCGATATTCCATGCGGCTGTCGCTGAGCTCGTCACGGCTGTTTTTGAGCATGGTTTGAGCCTCTAACAAGTCAGAGAGGGCCACCAGTCCGGCTTCGTAATAATCCTGTGTGATCTTCAGGTTGGCTTGGGCATCGTTCAAGGCGGTTTGTGCCATGCTGATACGCAGCCAGCTCTGCTCGAGGTTGAACCAGGCTTGGTTGGTCTGCATCTCCATCTTTTCTGTCAAATCACGACGGTTATTCTCGGCGATTTCCGCGTCAAGGTTATGTTTTCTCAGTTTGAAGGCGGTCTTGTGCCAGTCGGTGATGGGTACCTGCAAGACGGCGAAGACCATGGCGTTGGATTTGGCGTTGTCGAGGATGGTATGACGGTTCACGCTGCCTCCCACGAGTAAGGAAGGCAGTGCTTCTCCTAGTGTCATTTTCTTTTTCAGCTTTTCAGCTTGCAGAGAGAGGTCGAGCAGATGCGACTCGTTGCGCTGTGCTACGGCCTCGGGAGCGGCATAGTAATAGGTCTCGGGCGTGGCTTCCAACCTCAAGGTGTCCGTGAGGACCATGGTCTGCCAATTCACTCCGATGTATTGTGCCAAAGCCATCTTCAGCAGGGTGATGCCATCTTCCACTTTTTTCCGGTTCAGCTGGCTTTCGTTCTTTTTGACAGTCACTTTGAATTGATCGGTAGGCATGGCCAAACCGGCCTCAATGGCACCCTGCAGGTCCTTGTCGAGAGTGTCAAGCAGTTGGTCGAGCTGGTCCAAAGTGGCGATTTTCTCTTGTAATGAAACGATTTGCCAATAGAGGCTTTCCGTTTGCAGGCTGACTTCGTCTTCCTTGATCTTGGCTTGGTATTCGGCAGCTTCGATGCCCAGCTTGGCCAGTTTGTTGCCATTGTAGATGCGCCCTCCGGCAAATACCGGTTCCGTTGCCATGGCGTTGAGCATCACGCCGTTCTGGATGAAAGAATACTCCTTTTTCAACCCCAGCAGAGGGCCATATTGGGAGTAAAGGTTGTAGAGCGTTTGTCGTACCAAGGCGTTGCCGATATCGTCGATGCCGAAGCTGATCATGGGGTTCACGGCATCGAAAGCTAAGGCTTGTGCCGAGATTGTAGGGAAATATTCCGCCCTTGCCTCGTTTTTGGTCGCCTTGGCTTTCTCGATTTCAATTTGGCTGTTCTTCAACTCGAAATTGTTCTGAATGGCCAAGTCGATGCAGTCGGCAACGGTGAGCCTCACGCAGGAGTCGGGCGTTTGGGCGATGGCTCTGAAACTGAACAAGAGGAATGCTATGACGGGGACGGTTCTTTTCATTCGGTTTGTGGTTGAGAGGTTTTCTTGGAGGTTCTGAAGATCTGCCAGTACATCACAGGCATGACGGCGAGGATGATGACCATGGAGAGCACCACGCCGAAGCAGATGACGACGCCCATAGGCATCCAGAGCGGGTTGCGGGTGATGATCATGGGCAGGACGCCGAGTGCGGTGGTGGCCGAGGTGAGGAAGATGGGCCTCATGCGTCGGCTGCCGGCTTTCATGGCGGCCTCCTTGGCATCGAGACCTTCCTCGGTGCGAAGGGTCTCGGCATATTCATACATCACGATGCCGTTGCGGACGATGATGCCAATGAGGCTGACCACGCCCAGCACGGACGTCATGCCGAAATCAAGCCCGAAGAGCCATTCGCCGAAGAAGGCGCCAAACATGCACAAGGCGCTGGAACATAAGGTCAACACGGCGAGATTCATTTTCTTGAAATAGGCTACTAAAAAGGCCAACAACACCAAAATGGCTGCAATCAGACTCTTGAGAATCTGTGGGATGACCATGGTGTTCAAGGATGACAGCCCGCCGTACTCGATGCTGACCCCATCGGGCATGTTGGGGCGTATCTCCGTGTCGATATAACGCTGGATCTTCTTCATGCTGGCGGTCTGTGACTTCCAGAACTTCATGTCGGCGGCCAGGGTGATGGCGTTTTTGCCGTTACGATGGGAGATCTGTGCAGGATGCCAGTCGGGGCTGATGTCGGCCACTTGCCTGAGCGGCACGTTGGTGCCAGGGACCATGGTGGGTATCAGCTGGTTTTGCACGGATTCATAGTCGTTGGGATCGTAGTTTTGCTTGGAGTAGAGCTTGACGGGGATGCTTCGGGAGCCTTCCCATACGGTTGTGAGAGGCTGCCCGTTGAGGGTAGTGGCCATGTCGAGCGAGAGGATGCCTTTGGTGATGCCCAGCCTGGCGCATTCCTCAGGCTTCATGGTGACTTTCACCGATGACAGCTGCTCGTCGTTGTCGGAGTGCACCCAGCGCAACTCCCTGTCCAAGGTAAGCATATAGTCTTTGATCTGTTCCGCAATAGGGGCGGTCTTTGTGTAGTCGTCGCCATAGACGAAGATCTCCACGGGTGTTGTGACCGCCTGATAGTCCAGCTGCCGGAAACGCACATGGGCTTCGGCGAAGTAGTAGGAATACTTGTCGTCCATCTCCTTCAGCAGGTCTTCGGTGGCCTGTTTCGAGGTGGTGTTGACGATGAGCTGTGAGAGGTTCTTTGCCGGGATGCTAGGGGCGTATGTCACATGGAAACGTGGGGCGGTCTCGCCGATGAAGGCAGTGACGGAGGTGACGCGTTTGTCTTGAAGTATAAGATGTTGTAGTGAGTCGCTGATGCGGCTGGTGGCTTCGAGGCTGCTACCTTCGGGCAGCCGGATCTCCACGGCGAAGCAGTCGCGTTCGGCATTGGGCATCATCTGCACGTTGAGGGCGAGGAACATCAGCACACCCAATGCGATGGAACCCAGTCCCATGCCGATGGTGAAGTGGGGATGCCTGAAGCAATGGCTCTGCATCTTGTCGTAAAGCGACTGCAGGAAGTTAAAGAAACGCATTTGTGCCCGCATGAAGGCGTTACGGCGCGGCTTGTCGGTCTCAGGCTTGATGAACAGGATCTCCAAGGAGGGGATGACGAGCATGGCGTAGGCCAGGGAAGCCATCAGCGAGAAAGCCACTGTCCAGGGGAACAGCTGCACGAAATCACCCAGGGGACCAGTGATGATGCGGGTCATCGGGAAGAACATGGTAGCGATGGCGGTCGTGGCGATGAACATGGGCATAAACAGCTCCTTGGCGCTTGTGGTGGCGGCCTTGAAGGGCTCCATGCCTTGGCTCAGCTTGTCGATATAACCGTCGATGTTGATGATGGAGTCATCGACGATCATGCCGAGGACGACGATGAGGGCGGCCAGGGTGACGGTGTTCAGCTCGATGCCGAAGAGGTACATCAGCCCGATGCTGATGGCGGTGCAGACTGGCAGTCCCGAGCTGGCGATGAGTGCTGTGCGGAAGGGGAAGAGCAGCAACATGACGGCGATGACCACGATCATGGAGATGAGCAGGTCGCGAAGGAAAGAGCTGACGGAGCGCTGTACCACCTTGGGCTGGTCAGTGATTCGGTATAGCTTGACGCTGTCGGGCAGTTGGGTCTTAAACTCGCCCAGCACCTTTTCGACGGCTCTGCCGTATGCCACGATGTTAAAGCCTTTACGCATCTCCACGGAGATGATCAAGGCGTTGTGGCCGTTGAAGTTCACCACCTTCGAAGTGGGAGCAAGACGGCGTTCCACGGTGGCTATATCACGTAGCTTGACGGTGTTGCCCAAGGCATCGGAATAGATGATCTGGTCTTCGAGTTCCTGTTCCGAGACGATGGGATTTTGAATGTGCAGCGGAATGTCGAAGGTCTCGGTCTCCATGGAGCCGGCGGTGGTCAGCAGCCCTTGTGAGGCATATTGCAACATCAAGGTGTTGGGGCTAATGCCGTAAAACGAAAGCTTCTCTTTGTCAACGGTGACGGCGATTTCCTCAGTCTGCTCGCCCAATACGCGGACGTTGCCGGTCTCTTTGATCTTACGCAGGCGATGGGTGAGGTCGTCGGTGTATTCGCGCATCTCGCGGTAGGTCTTGTCGGGCGACTCCATGGCGATGAGCAGGGAAGAGGTGTCGCCGAAGTCGTCGATGACAGCGATGGCGAGCACGCCCGCAGGGAAGCTCAACACTTTGGCATCGTTGATTTTTTGCCGTATTTTGGTCCATGCCTTGGCGTTGTCCTGCAAAGACATGTCAAGCATCACATAGATGTAGCAGATGCCTTCTTTGGTGACGGAATAGGTCTTCTGCCGGTCCACTTCAGGCAAGGCAAACAGTATCTCTTCCAATGGCTTGGTAAGCTGCGCCTCCACTTCTTCGGGGGTGGCACCGGGATAAACTCCTGCGACAATACCTTGAGGGTTGGCGAAGGCAGGGAACTCGTCTTTCTTCATATCGACGAGGGCATAGATACCGAAAGCTACCACTACCGCCACGATGATCCAAACGATCTTCCGGTGGTTGATGCTTCCAGCGATGATGCCTCTATTTCCCTTGATCTTCATTGTCTTTCCTCTCTTTTACTCCTCACTCCTCACTCCTCACTCACTTCCCCCTCACTTTCATCCCTTCACTGATCTTCTGATATCCTTCCACGATGACGTGGTCGCCGCTTTTCAGGCCTTCGCTGACGATGACGCCCGGGCCAGAGTAGCCAGAGATTTGGATGAACCGGCGTGTGGCCTTGCCGTCTTCTTCCACCCAGACGAATTTACCTTCCCGGTCGATCAGGATGGCGTTGGCGGGAACGATGATGCCGCTGCTGACGTCAGCTTTCAGCATCACCTTGCCGATCATTCCAGGTGCGAGCTCTTTGTCGGGCGTCTCGATGAGCACCTTGACGGGGTAACTGTGGGTCAGCAGGGAAGATGTCATGCTTTTTTCGGTCACCTGTCCGTTGTAAGTCTTGTTGTCTAAGGCGGGGATGACGATTTCAGCTTGGTCGCCGATATGTATTTTGGAGATCTCGTCTTCGGGGACGGAGATTTTCACCGATAGCTTTTCCGTGTTGATGAGACTCATGACGGGTTTCATCGGGGGCAGGTTCTCTCCGGTTTCGGCGTTGACGGAGGCGATAGTGCCGCTAAAAGGTGCGGTAATGGTGTTCTCGATCATCATGGCGTTGGCGAGGTCGTAGGCTGCCTGGGCTTTCTCGAGGTTGGCTTCCATCTCCTTCCATTTGATTTCAGGAAGGCTGCCTTTGTCATGTACTTTTTTCAATCTATCGTAAGCGTCTTCTGCTTGCGTCAGGGTGGCTTGTGCGGAGCGCACGGTGCTCTCCATTGAGGGAGAGGAGACATGTGCCAGTACCTGTCCCTTCCTTACTTGTGATCCTTCCTTGACGTTGATTCTATCTATGATGCCCCCGTATTTGAAGGCCAAGTCAACAGACTGTCCCTCCTCAAGCGTGCCAGGATAGGTGTTGCTGATGATGCCGCTCGTGGAATCAATGTTCAGGATACCGACTGGGATGATCCGCTCTTGCTTGTTGCCTCCAATCAGTCTCTCCTTGAGCTGGCTCGGATGCGTGTCGGAGCAACTGCCGAGAAGCAATGGAATGAGGATCAGGAATAGGGTCTTTTTCATGGCTTCAATTCCGATATGCGACAATCTTAACGTCTTTGTCCTTTATTTTGTACGTTACCGAGCCTATTTTGGCTTTGCCGTTGTATTTCATCTCGAAGATGATCATGTTGTCGTCGTACATCTGACCTGTACCACTGACATTGATGTAGAAGTTGTTCGAAAACAGGGCGGTAACGGACACGGGAAGGAAGTCGTGACGGAACTCTTCGATTTCGATAGTCTTACCGTCACAGGTTCCATTGGTAACCACCACATCGCCGTTCAAATAGTTGAACACTGCTACGACTTGGTCGTTTTTCTCGTCAGAGGAACAGATGTTCAGCTGCCCGATATCGGATGACAGATTGACGTTTAGAGATGCTGGGATATTGACATTGCTGCTGTCGATGACGGCTTCTGCTTTGATGGAAATCTCGCCCGAGGTCTTGAAGGAATAATCTCCCACAAAGAGATTGACTCCGCTTTTATGGCAGGAAGTCAAGGCAATGCAACAAATCAATGAGAAAAACAGAATGATTTTTTTCATGGCAAAAGGGTTCTAAGTAAATGGGACCGCAAAGATACCGCTTTTTCTATTGATGGAGATGGCAAAAATTGTTAATTTTACGCCAAACAAGGTTGATATACGCCCCGCTAAGGAAAACGAAGCCGGCTTAATTCTCGAATTCATCACGAAGCTGGCTGCATACGAGAAGTGTTTGGATGAGGTGGTTGCCGACGAGGATACCATCCATCAATCCATTTTTGTGGAGAAATCCGCCGAGGTGGTGTTTGTCGAAGAACAGGGATCGGTGGTCGGCTTTGCCTTATTTTTCCATAATTTTTCCACTTTCGTTGGTCGCAAAGGCCTGTATCTGGAGGATCTGTTCATTCTCCCCGAGAAGCGCGGTTTGGGCTATGGAAAGGCCTTGTTGAGGTATCTTGCCAAGCTTGCCGTAGCGCGTCACTGTGGCCGTATGGAGTGGATCTGTTTGGATTGGAACAAGCCTGCGCTGAAAGTATATGGTTCCATCGGTGCCATTCCTATGGATGAGTGGACGGTGCAACGTTTGGATGAAGAGGCGTTGAGGCGATTTCTTTAATGAAACTCATAAACAATGGATGGGGGTGATGTTCTCGCTGTTGATGAAGTCGATTTTCACTTTCACATGATTGTAGATACCTGCCAAATCAAGCTTTCGCGGATGCTCTTATAGGCGTCTTGAAGGTCATATTTGCCCACCAAGCCCACGTGAACTTCCTTAGTGGCGGAGCGCTGTAGTTCGAGGAAATGATGCCAGCCTTCCATCTTGGGTGTCTCGCCCACAGGCACGCCGAACTTTCTTAGTAACGCTGCGTCGAGTCCTTGGTTCTGCATGTTGACGGGCACCTCATAGATGCTGGGGAGGTCTTCGCTCTGCACCACGCATTCAAGATCGACGTTACAGAACGAGGCCACCTTCTGGCGGATGTTGTCGGAGAGGTGTTTCTCAGTGCGCAGTACGAGCACGTCGGGTTGGATGCCTGCGCCTTGCAGCTCCTTTACGGAGTGCTGCGTGGGCTTTGTTTTGATCTCATCGGTGATATGAGGCACTACTTAAATGGTTTTGCCGAGGTAGTCGCCATGACGTTCCTTGTCGATTACCGCCTTGTAGATCTTGCCAGTGGTGACGGAGTTGGCTTGGGTGGCACGGATGCCCGTGAAGCGCTCGTAATGGCCCAGGTCGAGGTCGGTCTCCATGCCATCGACGGTGACATAGCACTCGCCATGCTCGTATGGGTTGAGCGTTCCCGGGTCGATATTGATATAGGGGTCGAACTTCTGGATGGTGATGGTGTAGCCTCTGGCTTGTAGTAGTTTTCCGATGCTGGCGGAAATAATGCCTTTACCGAGGGAGGAAACCACGCCTCCCGTCACGAAGATATAGCGAGTCATAGTTAGGTGAGTTGAAAAGGCAAAATTATTAAAAAGTGTTGGATGGATTTTCAAATTAGTTTTAATTTTACAATCCATTTGTTTTGAAGTCCTATGAAAAACCTATTCATTGCTGTGTTGTTGTTCATGTTGGCTGCTTGTCACCCTATTCCTCGTAATGTGAAGCAAGCCGCCCGCGATGCCTTGGAAAACGCACGCATCCAACTGGACTCGGGCAATAAGGCGGAGGCTTTACAATTGTTCAAGGATGCGGAACAATATGGCTTGTTGGCTGACGACACGCTGACGGTGGCTCGCGCACGTTATCAAATTGGTTGCATGCTATATCGGAAAGGTGAGACGAAAGAAGAATACATGTGGCGTTTGAAAGCCGCAGAACCTTGTTTTGGAACCCATGATGACGAGCGGGCGTTGTTGCTCAACTTGATGGGCTCTGCTTATATCGCTTTTAGGGAATTCGATAGTGCCGAGATGTATATAAATCAAGCACTTTCATTTGCCGAGAAAAGCCAAAACCAAGAAGTTTATTTGACCGTGATGACAAACTACTTTGTCCTAAATGTGGATCAGGACAACTATGACAAAGCCGCCGAACAACTATGGAAATTCAAGTCAACAACAGGGTTGAAAACAGCAGAGCAAAAATTATATTATTGCCAAAGTTTGGGAACAGTTTATGATGCCGCCGACAACATAGATTCCGCAGCCTACTACTTTAGAGAATATGAAGCTATTTTACAGGACACCAATACAATGAAAGGTTATGAACCCTATTGGGATTATCTGACATTGGAAAAATATGCTGAATTGCGTGGCGATTCTGCAAAGGCTTTGTGGTATTTTGAGCATTACATCATAGAGAACGGAAGGGCAGAATACAAAAAAGAGAAGGAGAGTCTTTATAGTATCCAGAAAAAATACGATTACGAAGTCTTGCGGAACGAGTTGAACCAGAAAATCATTCACAAACAGCGTATTATTATTTTCATCAGTGGATTAGCAGCTTTGGTTTTGGCGGCTTTCTTGGTCTCGCAAGTTCGATTGGCACGGAAACGGAAACAAGAGGCGGAAATCAACGCAGAGTTGTTCCACTTCAAGCAGCAGAACAAAGCCTTGGTGCAAAAGGATGCCGAACATGAGCGAATCCAACAGGACTATTCCGACCGTCTCTCGGAGGTTTTGGACAAGGAGCAACAAACAATGATGTTGTTGGACATTTACTTGAACAACAGCAAGAAAGTCAATTTGCTCAACGATTTGGAACGTTCCGTTTTCGGAGAAAAGGACCATTGGAAGGCCATGCTTGCCGTGGTAGAGGAGAAATACCCCGGCCTTTGGGAAACCCTTGGGCAAAAGTACCCCGACTTGGATGAGGACGAGAAGAAGTCCTTCATCCTGTCTCATTTCAAGGTCTCTCGGCAGGAGGAAGCGGATTATCTTGGAACTACTGTGAATATGGTGGATAAACTGCGCGGACGAGTGCGAAAAAAGATGGATAAAGACCATTAATCCCTTGGACTTCCTCCAGAAAAAGTTTGGACCAAGCCCAACTTCAACCCGTTCATTACCAAAACATTACAACTTTCCAACTCTGAAATAGTTTGGACTGCCCTTTCAATTACTTGACAAAGATGGTAGTTTTGACTCGTCATTTCAAAAATAAGTCACTATGCGTAAGAACTTCCAATTTTTCATCTTGCTGCTTCTTGCCAGCAACTTTGCCGTCGGACAGGAAACTTTCCTTTGGCCCATCTCAGGTAAACAGGCTGGCGAAGGCATCCTTTACCGCCCGCAGGACTATATCGGCGTGGCGGACGCGCAGACACAAGCCGAACTGAATTTCGGAGATTTGATCATCGGGGCGCCCTTGGGAACCCCCGTGCTTTGCCCTGTGGACGGGAAGATTT
>JAFXMK010000021.1 GCA_017530365.1 Bacteroidales bacterium | reverse complement strand
TATAAATATTAACAGCTCCATCAGCCAGCCTCGTCAGTATGAGCTTTACACCAATAAGGGCAAGCTGGTGCGTGTACTCGAGGACAATCACGAGTTTGCCGAGAAACTCAAGACCTTCAACCTCGGTGAGAAGAAACTTCTGAAGATCAGCGACCCCGCTTTCACTTTGCCCGACGGCACCCAGGTGGATGTGGACGCTTGGCAGATCCTGCCTCCCGACTTCGATCCCAACAAGAAATACCCTGTGTTGATCTATGTGTATGGCGGCCCTGGCCATCAGACGGTGAACAACTCATGGGCGGACAGCGACTATTTCTGGATGCAACTTCTGGCGCAGCATGGCATCATCAGCGTGTCCATCAACAACAGAGGTAGCGGTGCTCAGGGAGAGGTGTTCAAGAAGATGACATACCTGCAGCTTGGCAAATACGAGACCGAGGATATGATCACCCTGGCCAAGTACATGGCCAAGCAGCCATACGTGGATGCTGATCGTATCGGCATCTATGGCTGGAGCTACGGCGGCTTCATGGCGGCCAACGGCATCACCAAGGGCGCTGACGTTATCAGCACTGCCGTTTCGGTGGCCCCTGTGACCAACTGGCGCTATTACGACAATGTTTATACCGAGCGCTTCATGCGTACCCCACAGGAGAATCCCGATGGTTATGACAAGAACTCGCCGGTGCATAACACTGAGTTGATCAAGGGCAACTACCTGCTTTGCCACGGTAGCGGCGATGACAACGTTCACTACCAGAACGCCATGGAGCTCATCAAGGCCATGATCAGCAATGGCAAGCAGTTCGACCTGATGATCTATCCCAACAAGAACCACGGTATCTATGGTGGTTATGAGTACGGCGACGGCGAATGCCGCATGCATCTCTTTACCAAGATCGACAACTTCCTATTCAAGCATCTGCTGGGAGAGTAAGCATCATGATCAGGGAAGAAACTGTTTTCGGGCCGATCTTCAGTCGGCGGTTGGGTAGCTCCTTGGGTATCAACCTGCTGCCTGTAAACGGCAAGATATGCACCTTCGATTGCATCTATTGCGAATGCGGTTGGAATAGAGATGGTCGTGGTGACTCCCGTCTGCCCAAGGCTGCCGAGGTTCGAGAGGCCCTTGAAGCAAAGCTGCAGCAGCTGGTGGCCGATGGTGTTCCGGTAGATTCCATCACCTTCTCGGGTGACGGCGAATCGACCATCAATCCCGATTTTCCACAGATTATCGACGATACATTGGCGTTGAGGGACAAATATTATCCATCGGCTAAGGTCTCGGTGCTTTCCAACGCCACCCAGGTGCATCGTCCTGAGATTTTCAAGGCTTTGAAAAAGGTTGACAATCCCATCATGAAGATCGACGCCCCGACCAACGAACTGGTGGAGAAGATCAACCATCCGGCGCCGGGTTATGACGTCAATAGGGTAGTGGAGGCTTTGAAGCAGTTCCACGGCGATTTCATTCTTCAGACCATGTTTTTGAAGAGCAAGGACTTTGATTCGTCCTCGCCCGAGGTCTTGGATGGCTGGATGGATATCGTCAGGCTGCTGAAGCCACGCGAGGTGATGGCCTACACCATTGACCGACCCACGCCCGAAGAAGGTTTGCAGAAGTTCACGGTGGAGGAGATGAGGACGTTTCTGAAACCATTGATCGAGGAAGGATTCAATCTTCAAATAAAAGGGTAATCAACCAATTAAATAAGAGATTATGAGTAGATATTTCAAGGCTTTAGCAGCCATTATGCTAATGACAGTGGTAGCGTTCACCTTTGGATGCCACTCTGAGAACAATGATACAGATGATTCAGAGGTGAAAGTGACCACTTACATGCCACAGGACATCACCTCAACCTCTGCCGTTTGCGGAGGAGATGCCATTGTCCCCCAAGGAATGTCGCTGAGCGAACTTGGCGTGTGCTGGAGCACGGAGAGCAATCCAACGGTTGAAGACGCACACCGTTCCACTACGAATTGGAGTGAGCCGTTCATTTTTACTATCACGGATCTTGAGCCCAGCACTGAGTATCATGTGCGAGCCTACGCATTGTGCGGCTTGGAGTATTATTACGGCGATGACAAGAGCTTCACCACAGAGGAAGGCAACGGCGGTGGCGGTGGTGGCACCTATAATGGCCATGCTTACGTTGACCTCGGCCTGCCGAGCGGCACCTATTGGGCCGCCTGCAACATGGGCGCCAATGCTCCTGAGGATTATGGCTCTTACTTTGCTTGGGGAGAGATCTTCCCCAAAGCCACCTACGACTGGAGCACCTACAAGTACTGCAACGGCGATGCCAATAGTCTCACCAAGTATTGCAACAACCCTGCTTTCGGCTACAATGGTTTTATCGATGAATTGAACGCGTTGCTGCCAGAAGACGATGCTGTCAGTGTCAATTGGAGCGGAGGCTGGTATCTTCCTTCTGTGGAACAATGGCAGGAGTTGATTGATTACACAACCCATGACACGATAACGCAAAATGGTGTGAAAGGCTTCCTGTTTACTGCAAGTAATGGCAACAGCCTGTTCCTGCCAAACGCTGGCTTTTACAATAATGATGGAAACCATAGCGTTGGCCGGCTTAGCTTATTCTGGTCGAATTCAATTGACCCCGAGCTCCCGTCTTGTGCATTCGCCTTTGGCTTCCAGAGTGGAGTTGTCACTGGTCACCAGAGTCGCCAATCCGGTGCTTCTGTGCGGGCTGTATGCATCCCATCTCGGGATTAACCTTGTTTGGCGTACTTCATTAAGCCCTGGTTCTTAAGGTTTTTTTATCAAAAATGTTCCTGGGAATCAAAAAAGTTGTATCTTTGCGCCCTCAAAAAACGTTTTTTATTATTAACCATTTAAAAGAAGGAAGTGTTTTAAAATGATTATTATTCCTGTTAAAGAAGGCGAAAGCATCGACAGAGCTTTGAAGCGCTACAAGAGAAAGTATGAGAAGACCGGCGTCGTGAAGGAACTCCGTGAACGCCAAAAGTTCACCAAGCCCTCCGTCATCAAGCGCGCTCAGCGTCTGAAGGCTATCTATGTGCAGCAACTCCGTCAAGCTGAAGAGAATATGTAATCTCTGCCCGTAGGGAAAATAATTTTTTTGAACAAAAACTTCGTTGTATAAGCTTTTTTGCTTATTTTTACAACGAAGTTTTTTTATTGTCCTTTTGCGATGAAGATCATCAAGCAGTTTACATCGTATATCCAGGCGGAACGTCGCTACTCACCTTTGACGGTAAAATCGTATCTGCGTGATTTGGAGCGTTATGGTGACTATATGGCGGCTGCTTACGGCGTGGAGAATCTCTGTAAAGTGTCCACCCCGATGATCAAGTCCTTTTTGGTGTCACTGAAGGAAGAAGGCCTGTCGAACCGCAGCATCAACCGCATGATCTCCACTTTGAAGACCTTTTATAAGTATTGCATGCGGGAAGGTCTGACGGAGACGTCGCCGATGGTTGGGATAAAAAACCTCAAACAGCCCAAAAATTTGGTGAAGTTCGTCCCGGAAAACGATATTAATAAGGTGTCGTTCGAAAATTTGGATGAATATACAATAAAAAGGGACGAATTGTTGTTTGAGATATTGTACCAGACGGGCATCCGAAAAGCGGAGCTGATCGGCTTGAAGGATCGGGACGTTGACCAGCTGGAGATGAGGATAAAGGTGCTGGGGAAGCGTGACAAGGAGCGCTATATTCCGGTTGGCCGCGACCTGCTTGCGATGATCGGCCATTACCAAACCTTACGTGATGGGCGTTTCGAGGTGCACGCAGACAGACTGCTGTTGAACGACAAAGGGGAGGAGATGACGCCATACTTTGTATATAATAAGGTGCATCGCATGCTGGAAGGGGTGACGAGCCTCAGGCAGAAAAGCCCGCACGTGCTACGGCACACGTTTGCCACGCATCTGTTGGACGAGGGAGCGAGTCTGGTTGCCATACAAAAACTGTTGGGCCATACCGATCTGGCGACGACCCAGGTCTATGCGCACAACACGATCGAACAATTGAAGAAGATACATCAACAAGCCCATCCCAAGGGTGGGTAAACCCGAAAAGGGGATATTAAGAAACACACTCCCGAAAGGGAACAAAAGAAAGGAGAAATTATGAAAGTAATGATCAATTCAGTGCATTTCAAGGCCAGCAGTGACCTTGAAGGATTCATCACCCAAAAGGTGGAGAAGGTCTGCAGCAAGTACAGCGAAGTCATCGGTGCCGAGGTGAATCTGAAGTTGGAAAACACGGATACCCCGGAGAACAAGATTGCCGATATCCGGCTGATGCTGAAAGGCGATGATTTGTATGCCAGTAAACAATGCAAGAGCTTCGAGGAGGCCACGGATTTGGCTGTGGATGCCTTGAAGAAGCAGTTGGAGAAATATAAGGGCAAATTTGTTAAATAGATAAACATCTGATACACAATGACATGTATTTTTTCTAGAATTTTTTTTGAAAAAAAAGGATGAAAAATATTGTCGGTATCAAAAAAACATGTACTTTTGCACACCCTTTCGAAAGAGAGGGTGTGCTTCTGAAAGGGAGCCAAGTGTTCTTAGAAAGAGTGCCGGTATAACTCAGTTGGTAGAGTAGCTGATTTGTAATCAGCCTGTCGGCGGTTCGAGTCCGTCTACCGGCTCAGAGTTGACCAAACACGGGGGAGTCGCATAGTGGCAATTGCAACAGACTGTAAATCTGTCCTCGGATGAGTTCGGTGGTTCGAGTCCACCCTCCCCCACAGTCACGCGGAAGTAGCTCATTTGGCAGAGCGAAAGCCTTCCAAGCTTTAGGTGGCGGGTTCGAGCCCCGTCTTCCGCTCTGAAAAAGACAAAAGCCGATGTAGCTCAGCGGTAGAGCACTTCCTTGGTAAGGAAGGGGTCGGGAGTTCAATTCTCCCCATCGGCTCACTTTAGTGTTTATAGGAATCAGTAACCTTAAATAAATTTGAAATAAAATGGCAAAAGAAAAATTCGAAAGAACTAAACCGCACGTCAACATTGGTACTATTGGCCACGTTGACCACGGCAAGACCACTTTGACCGCTGCTATCACTTTGCACCTGGCTAAGAAAGGTCTGTCAGAGATCAAGTCCTTCGATGCTATCGACTCCGCTCCTGAAGAGAAGGAAAGAGGTATCACCATCAACACCGCTCACGTTGAGTATCAGACTGAAAATCGTCACTATGCTCACGTTGACTGCCCTGGCCACGCCGACTATGTTAAGAACATGGTTACTGGTGCTGCCCAGATGGACGGTGCTATCATCGTTGTCGCCGCTACCGACGGTCCCATGCCTCAGACTCGTGAGCACATCCTGCTCGCCCGTCAGGTTGGTGTGCCCCGCCTGGTTGTGTTCCTGAACAAGTGCGACCTCGTTGACGACGAAGAGCTCCTCGAGCTCGTCGAGATGGAAGTCCGCGACCTCCTGAGCAAGTATGAATTCGACGGTGACAACACTCCTATCATCCGTGGCTCCGCTCTGGGCGCTTTGAACGACGACCCGAAATGGACTCCCGCCATCGACCAACTGATGGAAGCTTGCGACACCTGGAT
Organism: Bacteroidales bacterium; assembly: GCA_017530365.1. GTDB lineage: Bacteria > Bacteroidota > Bacteroidia > Bacteroidales > F082 > Limimorpha. The sequence continues at coordinate 41,776 of JAFXMK010000021.1, read as the reverse complement.
TCCTGAACCTCAGCGTGCCGTTGACAAACCGTTCCTGATGCCTATCGAAGACGTGTTCTCAATCACTGGCCGTGGTACCGTTGCTACCGGTCGTATCGAAACTGGTGTCATCCACGTTGGTGACCCCGTCGATATCCTCGGTATGGGTGCTGAAAAGCTGAAGTCAGTCGTTACCGGCGTCGAGATGTTCCGTAAGATCTTGGATGAAGGTGAAGCTGGTGATAACGCTGGTCTGCTGCTCCGTGGTATCGATAAGGATGAGATCCGCCGTGGTATGGTTATTGCCAAACCAGGTTCTGTGAAGCCTTATCACCACTTCAAGGGTCAGGTTTACGTCCTTTCAAAAGAAGAAGGCGGCCGTCACACCCCGTTCCGTAACAAGTATCGTCCTCAGTTCTACTTCAGAACCACTGACGTTACCGGTGAGATCACTCTTCCTGAAGGAATGGAAATGGTCATGCCTGGTGACCACGTCACCATCGACGTTAAGTTGATCGCTGACATCGCTATGGACAAGGGTCTCCGTTTCGCTATCCGTGAAGGTGGCCGTACCGTTGGCTCCGGTCAGGTGATCGAAATCATCGACGATTAATCAAAAACGTTGATCAAATTACAAGGGAGGTCTGAAAGGGCCTCCCTTATCTACGGGCGTAGCTCAGTTGGTAGAGCATCGGTCTCCAAAACCGAGTGTCGAGAGTTCGAGCCTTTCCGCCCGTGCTTTGTATAAAAGATTCAAGTAAGATGAAAATAGTTGACTACGTTAAGGAAAGCTATACCGAGTTGAGAGAGAAAGTTTCTTGGCCAACTTGGAAAGAGTTACGTTCTAGCGTTATTGTTGTATCCATTGCTTCCCTAATTATCGCCCTGGCGGTATTCTTGATGGATATCTCTTTTAAAAACCTCTTGGAATTGTTCTATCAACACGTACATTTCTAATTGTGTTTATTGAATCTAATTAGCATTTTTGGGTTAACAGATCAATCTCACAGGGAAGATGAACGCTACAAACGAAAAGAGATGGTATGTGATCAAGGCGATCAGTGGTAAGGAGAAAAAGGTTAAGGAATACCTTGAATCCGAAATCAAGCGCCTTAATTATCAGGACCGTATTTTTCAGGTTTTGATACCTACCGAAAAGTACTTCGAGGTCAGAAACGGCAAGAAAGTCTCCAAAGAGAGAAACTATCTTCCGGGCTATGTCCTCGTTGAGGCTATTTTGGAAGGTGAAGTCGTTCATGTCATTCGGAACGTCCCGAATGTGCTCGGTTTCCTGGGAACCAAAGGTGAGCCTGATCCGCTGCGTCCCGCCGAAGTGAACCGTATCTTAGGTAAGATCGATGAGCTTCAGGAGATGGGTGAAGGCAGCGACATCTCGTTCATGGTCGGACAGTCCGTCATTGTCAACGAAGGACCGTTCAAGAGTTTCAGCGGCATTATCGAAGAAGTTAACGATGAGAAGAAAAAGCTCAAAGTCAGCGTCAAGATTTTCGGCCGCAAGACTCCTCTGGAGCTGAGCTACTTCCAAGTGAAGTTGGAATGATAACCTATATGTGAATTGACAGTTTCCTCATCATTTTAATGAAGGATTAAGAAAATGGCAAAAGAAGTAAGCGGATTGATTAAACTGCAAATTAAAGGAGGAGCCGCGAACCCCGCTCCGCCCGTTGGTCCCGCCTTGGGTTCCAAGGGTGTGAACATTATGGAGTTCTGCAAGCAGTTCAATGCCCGTACACAGGATCAGGCCGGCAAGGTTTTGCCCGTCATCATTACTGTGTACAAGGACAAGTCTTTCGATTTCATCGTGAAGGCTTCCCCAGTGGCAGTCTCCATCATCGAAACAGCTAAGATCAAAGGCGGATCCAAGGAACCTAACCGTACGAAAGTCGGTTCTCTGACTTGGGACCAAGTGCGTGAAATAGCAACCAACAAGATGAAGGATATGAATTGCTTCACCATCGAATCAGCCATGTCAATGGTGGCTGGTACGGCCCGTAGTATGGGAGTGAAGGTTACAGGCGAATCACCTTTAAAGAAAGACTAAGTCTTTAATGCATTTGTAGAACAAAAAAAACTTAAGTTAAATGTCAAAAGTTACTAAACAACGGAAAGAAGCTTTGGCTAAGTTCGACAAAAGCAAGAGTTACTCCTTGATTGAAGCGGTTAATATCGTTAAACAGATCACTTACACCAAGTTTGATGCTTCAGTGGATCTTAACATCCGTCTGGGCGTTGACCCCCGTAAGGCCAATCAAATGGTCCGCGGTTCCGTCACCCTCCCTCACGGAACAGGTAAGGTTGTCCGCGTCTTGGTTCTCTGCAACCCTGACAAGGCACAAGAAGCTTTGGATGCTGGTGCCGACTATGTCGGACTGGATGAATACATCCAGAAGATTAAGGATGGTTGGACTGATATTGACGTGATCATCACCACTCCCAACATCATGCCTAAAGTCGGTGCTTTGGGTCGTATCCTCGGTCCCCGTGGATTGATGCCGAACCCGAAGACTGGTACGGTGACCATGGAAGTGGGAAAGGCTGTTCAAGAAGTAAAGGCCGGTAAGATCGACTTCAAAGTCGATAAGTACGGCATCATCAATGCTGCAGTCGCAAAAGTCAGTTTCACTCCAGAGAAGATCTTTGATAACGCCAAGGAACTTATCACCACCGTTATCAAACTGAAACCAGCAGCTGCTAAGGGTACTTACATGAAGAGTGTTTACATTTCCAGTACCATGAGCCCGGGTGTGCAGATCGATATTAAATCAGTAGCAATCTAAATTGGAAAGGAACTATTGAAATGAGAAAAGAAGACAAACAAGTCATTATCGACTCCATACTCGCTGAACTGCAGGCTTGTCCTAATTTCTATCTGACCGACGTCTCCGACCTCAACGCCGAGAAGACCAGCCAGCTTAGAAGACAGTGCTTCAATAGTGGCATCAAGATGCTCGTTGTCAAAAACGCCCTGCTGCACAAAGCTATGGTGCAGATGGAAGGTAAGGATTACAATGATCTTTACGAAGTCATGAAGGGCTCAACGGCTGTGATGCTGTGCGAGACGGGTAATGCCCCCGCCAAACTGATCAAGAATTTCCGCCAGAAGAACGATCGTCCTATCCTGAAGGGCGCCTATATCGAAGAATGCTGCTATATCGGTGACAACATGCTTGACACCCTCTGCAACATCAAGTCGAAGAACGACCTCATCGCCGACATCATCGCTCTGCTGCAATCACCGATGAAGAACATCATCAGCGGTCTCCAATCCGGTGGTCACAAGCTCTCCGGTATTCTTGAGACGTTGTCAGAAAAGGCAGAATAAAAAAATCATTGAATGTAAACATTCGTAATAACAAAGTATTTAATTGTATAACTTTAAAAAATAAATTAAAAATGGCAGATCTTAAAGCTTTTGCTGAACAATTAGTGAATCTTACTGTTAAGGAAGTAAATGAACTCGCTACCATTTTGAAAGAAGAATACGGTATTGAACCCGCTGCTGCTGCTGTTGCAGTCGCCGCTCCTGCTGCTGGTGGTGCCGCCGCCGCTGCTGAAGAGAAGACTTCTTTCGATGTTATCCTGAAATCAGCCGGCGCCGCTAAGTTGGGCGTTGTGAAACTGGTGAAGGAACTCACCAGCCTCGGTCTGAAGGAAGCTAAGGAACTCGTTGACGCAGCTCCTAAAGCCATCAAGGAAGGTGTGAGCAAAGACGAAGCCAATGCACTTAAAGCCCAACTCGAAGAAGCAGGTGCAGAGGTCGAAATTAAATAAGAAGGATTTATTTCCTGCAAAAATTGTGGCATTCAACCTCAGTCCCAAGCAGATTTTAGGGACTGAGGTTTGTGCCGTTTTTTCGCTCTAAGGAATTCGTTCCATTTTTTTTCGTTCGTTCTTTTATTTCTTTCACACACCTAAAATCTAAATACCTTGGCAACAACTACCGAAAGAATCAACTTCGCGTCTATCAAAAAACCTTTCGAATATCCTGATTTTCTGGATATTCAGCTTCAGTCTTTTAAAGACTTCTTCCAACTGGAGACCAATCCTGACAATAGGAAGAATGAAGGCTTGTACAAGGTTTTCTCGGAAAACTTCCCCATCACCGACGCGAGAAACAATTTCGTCCTTGAATTTCTCGACTATTACATCGACGCCCCTCGCTACAGCATCGAGGAGTGCATCGAACGTGGCTTGACCTTCAGCGTGCCGCTCAAGGCCAAACTGAGACTTTCTTGCACGGACGAGGATAATGAAGACTTTAAGACCGTTGATCAGGACGTCTATCTGGGTATGATCCCTTATATGACGCCCCGTGGCACTTTTGTGATCAACGGCGCTGAACGTGTCGTGGTTTCCCAACTGCACCGTTCACCAGGCGTGTTCTTTGGCCAAAGTCAGCACGCCAACGGTAAGACATTGTATTCGGCCCGTATTATTCCGTTCAAGGGCTCTTGGATGGAGTTCTCCACCGATATCAATGACGTGATGTATGCCTACATCGACCGTAAGAAGAAATTGCCGATCACCACGCTCCTACGCGCCATCGGCTACGAAACCGACAAGGCCATCCTTGAGATCTTCAACCTTACCGAGGAAGTGAAGGTTAACAAAGCCAGCCTCAAGAGAGTCCTCGGACGTAAGCTGGCCGCTCGTGTGCTTCATTCCTATTTCGAAGATTTCGTCAATGAAGATACTGGTGAATGCGTCTCCATCGAGCGTAACGACGTCATTATTGAGCGTGAGACCGTTCTTGAAGAGGAACATATCCAGAAAATCATTGACTCAGGTGCCAAAACCATTTTCTTGCACCGTGAAGAAGACGTGGACGAAGAAGGAAGAGCTTCCGACTTCTCCGTGATCTTCAACACCATCAATAAAGATACCTGTAACTCCGAGAAGGAAGCCGTGGAGTACATCTACCGATTGCTCCGCAGCGCAGACCCGCCCGATGAAGAGACCGCTCGCGGCATCATCGAGAAACTGTTCTTCTCAGATAAGAGATATGACCTCGGTCTTGTTGGCCGTTATCGTATCAACCGCAAGCTGAACCTTGACATCGATCCTGAGACCAGAGTGCTTACCAAGGATGACATCATCGCCATCATCAAGTACTTGGTTGAGATGCTCAGCGGCAAAGCAGAGGTGGACGATATCGACCACTTGAGCAACCGTCGTATCCGTACCGTCGGCGAACAGCTTTATGCCCAGTTCGGCGTCGGCCTCAACCGTATGGCTCGCACCATCCGCGAACGTATGAACGTGCGCGACAACGAGGTGTTCACCCCGATGGACCTGATCAACGCCAAGACCTTGTCTTCCGTGATCAACTCCTTCTTCGGTACCAACCAGCTGTCGCAGTTCATGGACCAGACCAACCCGCTGTCGGAAGTGACGCACAAGCGCCGTATCTCTGCTCTGGGTCCTGGCGGTCTGTCGCGTGAACGTGCTGGATTCGAGGTCCGTGACGTACACTACACCCACTACGGCCGTCTGTGTACCATCGAGACCCCTGAAGGCCCCAACATCGGTCTGATCTCCTCACTCTGCGTCTTCGCTAAGATCAACAGCCTCGGCTTCATCGAAACGCCTTACCGCGAGGTGAAGAACGGCACTGTCGATTTCAACGAGCCTCCGGTTTATCTTACCGCTGAAGAGGAAGAGAACAAGATCATCGCCCAGGCTATCACGCCCATGGACGAGAATGGACATTTCATCGAGGAGAACATCAAAGCCCGTTACGTGGCTGACTATCCTATTGTTACTCCTGATGAGATCCAACTGATCGATGTCGGCCCCAACCAAATTGCCTCCATCGCTGCTTCCTTGATCCCGTTCTTGGAGCATGACGATGCCAACCGTGCCTTGATGGGATCGAACATGATGCGTCAGGCTGTTCCTTTGATGAACCCCGAAGCCCCGATTGTCGGAACCGGTATTGAACGCTATGTTGCCAAGGATTCACGCGTTCTTATCACCGCTGAGGGCGAGGGCGAAGTCGTTTTCGTTGACTCCACCAAGATCACGATCAAGTACGACCGTACCGATGAGGAACGCCTGGTCAGCATGGACGATGACTACAAGACCTATCATCTTACCAAGTACGCCAGAACCAACCAGAACACGAGCATCAACATCAAGCCTACGGTCTGCCGTGGCCAACGTGTTCACAAAGGTGACGTCATCACCCAGGGCTATGGTACCCAGAACGGAGATCTCGCCCTCGGCCGTAACCTCAAGGTCGCTTTCATGCCTTGGAAGGGTTACAACTATGAGGATGCCATCGTGATCTCTGAGCGTATCGTCAAGGAAGACCTCTTCACCTCCATCCACGTGGAAGAATTCACCCTTGAGGTGCGTGACACCAAACGTGGTCTTGAGGAATTGACCAACGACATCCCGAACGTCAGCGCCGACGCCACCAAGGACTTGGACGAGCACGGCTTGATCCGCGTGGGTGCCGAGGTCAACGAAGGTGACATCCTGATTGGTAAGATCACACCTAAGGGTGAGAGCGATCCTACTCCGGAAGAGAAGCTGCTCCGCGCCATCTTCGGCGACAAGGCCGGCGATGTCAAGAACGCTTCACTGAAGGCAGGTCCTTCCATGAAGGGTGTGGTCATTGGCAAACGTCTGTTCTCCAGACTGCAGAAAGACCGCAAGTCGAGAGCCAAGGATAAGGAAGACATGGCAAAGATCGATGCCTCTGCAAAGGTGGAGCTCGATGAACTGAAGAAGAAACTCGTCGAGAAGATGATGGTGATCCTGAACGGAACTACATCTGCCGGCGTCTACAACAACTTCAAGGAGCAGCTCATTCCAAAGCGCGTCAAGTTTGCCCAGAAGACCTTGATGGAGCTTGACTATTCAGCGGTCAACCCGCACAAGTGGACCAACGATGAGAAGAAGAACGAAATGATTGCCACTTTGATTGACAATTATTCCGTGAAGTTCAAGGAGGTACAAGGTAAGTACAACCGTGAGAAGTACGTTGCTAGCGTTGGTGACGAGCTTCCGAACGGTATCATCCAGATGGCCAAGGTCTATGTCGCCAAGAAGCGCAAGCTGATGATTGGTGATAAGATGGCAGGTCGTCACGGTAACAAGGGTATCGTCTCCCGTATCGTCCGCGCTGAGGACATGCCGTTCCTCGCCGATGGTACCCCGGTCGATATCGTGTTGAACCCCTTGGGCGTGCCTTCACGTATGAACTTGGGTCAGATCTACGAAACCGTTCTCGGTTGGGCTGGTCACGAACTTGGTTTGAAGTTCGCCACCCCGATCTTCGACGGTGCCTCCCTCGAGCAGATTAACGATCTGATGGAGAAGGCAGGTCTCCCGAAGAACGGCCGTGTCCAACTCTACGACGGCGAGACTGGCGAGCCATTCGACCAGCCAGCTACCGTGGGTTACATCTACATGCTGAAGCTGCACCACATGGTGGACGACAAGATGCATGCACGTTCCATTGGACCATACTCACTGATCACGCAGCAGCCTCTCGGCGGTAAAGCCCAGTTCGGCGGTCAGCGTTTCGGTGAAATGGAGGTCTGGGCTCTCGAAGCCTTCGGCGCCAGCAACGTGCTGCAAGAAATCCTTACCGTCAAGTCCGATGATGTTGTCGGTCGTGCAAAGGCTTACGAAGCCATCGTCAAGGGCGACAACATGCCGACTCCGGGTACTCCCGAATCCTTCAACGTCTTGATCCACGAATTGCGTGGTCTGGGTCTTGAGGTGACTTTCAAGGACAAGGACGGAAACGTCTTGAATTGATGTGAACTAGGTTTTGTAAATAATTATAGGAAAGAATATGGTCAATAACACAATCAATAGCAACTTTGCCAGTATTACGGTAAGTCTTGCCTCTCCGGAATCTATCCTTGCCCGTTCGCACGGCGAGGTCTTGAAACCGGAAACCATCAACTACCGTACCTATAAGCCGGAACGCGACGGTTTGTTCTGCGAGCGTATCTTCGGTCCCGTGAAGGACTGGGAATGCCACTGCGGCAAATATAAACGTATCCGTTACAGAGGAACGATCTGCGACCACTGCGGTGTCGAGGTGACTGAGAAGAAAGTCCGTCGTGAACGCATGGGCCACATCCAATTGGTCGTCCCGGTAGCTCACATCTGGTACTTCCGTTCCCTTCCGAACAAGATCGGTGCCCTGTTGGGCATCCCCTCCAAGAAACTGGATTCGATCATCTACTACGAACGTTATGTGGTGATCCAAGCCGGTGCTCTTGAAGGAAAAGACATCCCGAACGATACCGAAGGCCGCAAGGTCCAGAAGATGGAGTTCCTCACCGAAGAGGAATACCTCGATTTGCTGGAATCGCTGCCGATCGAAAACCAATATCTCCCTGACGACGATCCCAACAAGTTCATCGCCAAGATGGGTGCCGAAGCTATCTACGACCTGCTCTCCAGACTGGATCTGGACAAGGAGTCGTACATGCTTCGCGACAAGGCCAACTCCGAGACTGCCCAGCAGCGTAAGCAGGAGGCCTTGAAGCGTCTGCAGGTTTTCGAGGCTTTCCGTGAGGCCAACAAACACATGGAGAACCGTCCCGAGTGGATGATCGTGAAGATCGTCCCCGTCATTCCTCCGGAGCTGAGACCTCTCGTCCCGTTGGATGGCGGACGTTTCGCCACTTCCGACCTCAACGACCTCTATCGTCGTGTCATCATCCGTAACAACCGTCTGAAACGACTCATTGAAATCAACGCTCCTGATGTCATCATGCGTAACGAAAAGCGTATGTTGCAGGAAGCCGTGGATTCCCTGTTTGACAACTCACGTAAGTCGAGCGCTGTCAAGACCGATTCGAACCGTCCGCTGAAATCTTTGAGCGATAGTTTGAAAGGTAAGCAAGGTCGTTTCCGTCAGAACCTCTTGGGTAAGCGTGTTGACTATTCAGGCCGTTCCGTCATTGTTGTCGGTCCGGATCTGAACATGAACGAATGCGGTCTTCCCAAGGATATGGCTGCCGAGCTCTTCAAGCCGTTTGTCATCCGTAAGATGATTGAACGCGGCATCGTGAAGACCGTCAAGTCCGCCAAGAAGATTGTGGATCGTAAGGAGCCCGTCGTGTGGGATATCCTGGAGAACATCCTGAAGGGTCACCCGATCCTTCTGAACCGTGCTCCTACACTGCACCGTCTGGGTATCCAGGCCTTCCAACCCAAGTTGGTCGAAGGTAAGGCAATCCGTCTGCACCCGTTGGTATGTACGGCATTCAACGCCGACTTCGACGGTGACCAGATGGCTGTCCACGTACCACTGGGCAACGCCGCCGTATTGGAGGCTCAAATCCTGATGCTGGCATCGCACAACATCCTGAATCCTTCCAACGGTGCGCCTATCACCCTGCCTTCACAGGACATGGTTCTTGGTCTGTACTACATCACCAAGCCTCGTAAAAGCACTCCCGATCATATCGTGAAGGGTGAAGGCATGTCCTTCTACTCTCCCGAAGAGGTCATCATTGCTCACAACGAGAAACGCGTTGACATGCATGCCATCATCTACTGCCGTGTCAAGGTGCGCGAAAACGGCGAGATCGTCACCAAGAAGATCGAGACTACCGTTGGCCGTGTCATCTTCAACCAAGTGGTTCCTGAAGGTTATGGCTACATCAACCAACTGTTGACCAAGAAGTCGTTCCGTAGCATCGTTGGTGAGATGGTGCGTCTGCTTGGAACAGCCGTTACAACCAAGTTCCTTGATGACATCAAGAACATGGGTTATTACATGGCTTACAAAGGCGGCTTGTCGTTCAACCTCGGCAACGTCCTTGTTCCTGCCGCAAAGGAAACACTCATCAGCGAGGCCAATGCCAAGGCTGCTGAGATCCGTGAATACGAAAAGATGGGTTTCATGGGCCCCAACGAGCGTTACAACCAGATCGTTGACCTTTGGACCGATGTCAATACCAAGCTGACCAAGGAAGTGATGGATCTGCTGTCATCCGACGACCAGGGCTTCAACCCTGTCTATATGATGCTGCACTCTGGCGCTCGTGGTTCTGAGGCTCAGGTCTCACAGCTCTGCGGTATGAGAGGTCTGATGGCCAAGCCTATGAAAGCTGGTTCTGGTGGTGCTGAAATCATCGAGAACCCGATTCTTTCGAACTTCCAGGAAGGCCTTTCCGTGTTGGAGTACTTCATCTCCACCCACGGTGCCCGTAAGGGTTTGGCCGATACCGCTCTGAAGACCGCTGACGCTGGTTACCTCACCCGTCGTCTGGTGGACGTCGCTCACGATGTCATCATCACCAGCAAGGACTGCGGTACCCTCCGTGGCTTGACAGTCTCGCGCGGTGAAGAAATCAAGGAAAAAGGCAAGCACTCATTGCTGTATGACCGCATCCTCGGTCGTGTGGCTTTGCATGACATCTTCAGTCCTCTCACAGGCGAACTGATCGTTGCCGGTGGCGAAGAAATCAATGAAGAGTTGGCAGAAGCCATCGACGAATCGCCGCTGGATAGCGTTGAGATCCGTTCCGTGTTGACTTGCGAAGCCAAACACGGTGTGTGCGCCAACTGCTACGGTCGTAACCTGGCTTCAGGTAAACTGGTTCAGAAAGGTGAGGCTGTGGGTGTCATCGCCGCTCAGTCCATCGGTGAGCCTGGTACCCAGCTGACCCTGCGTACCTTCCACCAAGGTGGTAAGGCTTCGAAGGGTGTTGTGGTCAACAGCACTGAAGCGAAGTACGACGGTGTCCTCGAAATCGATGAACTCCGTTCCGTCGATGCAGAACGCGAAGGCGTGAAATGCCAGATCGTCATCGGTCGTTCCGCTGAAATGAAGCTTCACGACAAGAATACCGGTGTCGTGTTGATGACAGTCAATATCCCTTATGGTGCCAAACTGTATTTCGATAATGGCGCTGAGGTCAGCAAAGGTGACAAGATCTTTGAATGGGACCCCTACAACGCTACAATCGTTTCAGAATTCACCGGTAAGGTGCGTTTCGTCAATGTGGTCGAAGGTGTTACCTATCACAGCGAGACCATCGCTGAGACCGGATTTAGCGAGCGCGTGATCATCGAAGGTAAGAGAGGCACCAAGAATCCTCAGATCGAGATCGTTGACGATAACGACGAGGTGCTGGCTGTCTATGACCTTCCTGTTGACGCTCACGTGGTCGTTGAAGAGAACGACGCCATCAAGGCTGGTGACCAACTGGTCCGTATCCCACGTAACGTGTCCGGTGGTGGTGATATCACTGGCGGTCTGCCGCGTGTGACCGAGCTCTTTGAGGCTCGTAATCCTTCCGATCCGGCTGTAGTGTCCGAAATCGACGGCACTGTGCATCTGGAGAAGAAGCTCAAGCGTGGCAACCGTGAGATTGTGATTACCTCCAAGACGGGTGACCAAAAACGTTACCTCGTGCCTACCTCCAAGCAGATCCTGGCTCAGGAGAACGACTATGTGAAGGCTGGTCAGCCGTTGTCTGACGGTGCCATCACACCTGCCAGCATCCTCGCCATCATGGGACCGATGAAGGTACAGGAGTACATCGTCAATGAAGTCCAAAGCGTGTATCGTTCACAAGGTGTGACGATCAACGACAAGCACTTCGAGGTCATCGTACGTCAGATGATGCGTAAGGTCGAGATTATTGAACCTGGTGATACCCGCTTCCTTGAAGGCGAGCTGGTCAGCAAACTGGCTTTCCAAGAGGAAAACGATGAGATCTATGGCAAGATGGTGGTCACCGATCCAGGTGATTCCGAGACGCTTTCCGCTGGTCAGATCATCTCAGCCATGAAGCTGCGTGATGAGAACTCCCTGCTGAAACGTAAGGATCTCAAGCTCGTCGAGACCCGTCCCGCCGAGCCTGCTACCGCAAGCCAGATACTTCAAGGTATCACGCGTGCCGCTCTGCAAACCGACAGCTTCATGTCGGCCGCATCCTTCCAGGAAACCACCAAGGTCCTTACGAATGCCGCCATCAGCGCTAAGACGGACTATCTGCTTGGCATGAAGGAGAATGTCATCGTAGGCCATAAGATTCCTGCTGGAACCGGTCTCCGTGAGTATGACGACTTGATCGTTGCCTCACGCGAAGAATACGAGGCACTGAAGGCTCAAGGAGCAACGCTTGCTGATTGATCCTATCATTCAACAATGTAGAGACGGTGTGTGCACCGTCTCTACTTTTTTTAACCAAATAAAAACAATATCATGGACGAAAAACAGAAAAACCAGATCAATATCGAATTGACTGAAGAAGTGGCGGGCGGTATCTATTCCAACTTGGCCATCATTACCCATTCTCCGACGGAGTTCGTGCTCGACTTTGTGAGTCTGATGCCAGGTGCTCCGAAAGCCAAAGTCAAGTCAAGAATCGTGATGACTCCCCAGCATGCCAAACGCCTTTATAAAGCCTTGGCCGACAACCTGAGCAAATACGAATCCAATTTCGGCACCATTAAAGAGGTGAACAACGAGATGTTGCCTCCTTTCACGATGGGACCGAAGGCACAGGCTTGATGAGGACCTCTAACCTTTAAAATAGGGTTTCGGCTCAAAGCCGAACCATCCGGCTATGAGGTTGCCAGGGAAACTGCGGACGGACTTGTTGTAGTCCTGAACCATCTCGTTGTAACGCTTGCGTTCTATGAGGATACGGTTCTCCGACCCTTCATATTGGGCCAAGAAGGTCTGGTAGGATTCAACAGCCTTCAAGTCGGGATAGTTCTCTATCGAAACGATGACATCGTTGACAGCATCACCGAGCAGCTGTTGGGCGTTTTCAAAGCCCGACAGCTGTTCTTGTGTCACGGACTCGGGGTCGATCTTTGTGGCAGTCGCTTGCTGGGCTCTGGCTTCCACGATATCAACCAGCGTCTTATTCTCATAATCGGTGTAGGACCTTACAACCGCAACGAGGTTGGGAATCAAGTCCATCCTTCGCTGATAGACGTTCTCTACCTGCGACCAAGCCTGGGTCATCTTTTCCTCTGTCTTAACGAAGCCGTTGTATTTGGAAACACCCCATAATACAATGATGGCCACGATGCACAATAACAGCCAGAGTGTTTTTTTCATGGCAGCCGATGCTTAGATGAATTCGATGTTCTCTTCCGAGGTGTATTTCTCGCAGTAGTGGCATACCAGACGGAGCTTGCCATCCACATATTTCACGCGGAACTTCGTAGCGATGTCGTGTTCCTTGTTGGTGACACAGTTCGGGTTGAAGCACTTGACGATCTTCTCAATCCGTTCGGGGATCTGTACTGTCATCTTGTTGACTACCTCGTACCCCTTGATTTCGATGATGGAGGCAGTGGGGGCTACCAGCGCGATCTTGTTCACGTCTTCCGGGGCGAAGTATTTGTCAGCGGCCTTGATGAAGCCTTTGGTGCCGAACTTCTTGCTCTCTACGTTGATGCCGAGATATACTGGATGGGTTGCCTTGTCCAAACCCAAGATCTTGACGACTTGATACACTTTGTCGGCGGGAATATGGTCGATGACCGTGCCATTCTCAATGGCTGAAACGATCAGTTCTTTTCTTTTTTCCATAACTATTATCTTTTATCTCTTATCTTTTATCTTTATTTTAACCCAAGAATAGCCGCAATCAGCGCCTGTCGTGCATATACGCCATTCTGAGCCTGTTGGAAGTAGTAAGCCTTCGGGTTGGCGTCAACATCCACATGGATCTCGTTGACACGCGGCAGCGGGTGCAGGATGCGGCAGTTGGGCTTGGCGTTGGCCAGCATGGCATTACGCAGCACGTAGGAGTTCTTCACTTTCTCATATTCCAGTGGATCGGGGAAGCGCTCGCGCTGCACTCGGGTCATGTAGATGATGTCGGAGTGGGGGATGACTTCCTCCAGCTCGGTGAACTGCTCGTATTCCAGATGGGCGTCCTTGATGTGCTGCTTCACGGTTCTGGGGAGCTTGAGCTCGACAGGGGATACCAAGTTGAACTTGGCGTTGAAGTGGCTCATGGCCTCCACCAAGCTGTGTACGGTGCGTCCGTATTTCAAGTCACCGACCAAGGTAATCTCAAGGTTTTCGAGGGTGCCTTGGGTCTTGCGGATGGAATAGAGGTCGAGCATGCACTGGGTCGGGTGCTGGTTGGAACCGTCACCGGCATTGATGATCGGTACTTTGGAGACCTCGGAGGCGAGACGGGCGGAGCCGTCGATAGGGTTGCGCATGACGATGAGGTCGGCATAGCTTGCTACCATGGTGATGGTGTCGGCTAATGATTCGCCTTTCTGCACGCTGGTACCTGAGGTGCTGCTGAATCCGATGACGTTACCGCCCAAAAGTTGGATGGCCGTCTCGAAGCTCAGACGGGTGCGGGTAGAAGGCTCGAAGAACAACGAGGCGATGATACGACCGTTGAGCAAGTTCTGATGTGGATTCTTTTCGAAATCCTCGGCGATGTCAAGGACATGGCAGATCTCCTCTGGCGAGTAGTCGCTGATGGAGATCAAGCTGCGGTTTTTCAGTGAGATGGACATAATCTATAGTTTAGTTTGTTGATTGCAAAAAAAAGACGGCTGCTTCATAGCAACCGTCTCGATTCCTTTTATTAAGATTACCGGTGATACTTTTTCGTACCTCATCGGAATGCAAATATACAAATTTTTTTCTTCTACAGGTTTTTTTTATTAAAAAGTGTATCCGAATGAGAAATAGGCGCCGAAGTGGTTCTCCTGGTACCTCCTTGCCCAATGGACGGTCAAGGAGATCGGACCTAAGAGACTGTTGTAGGAATACTTCACTCCAGCTCCATGAATGCCGTAGTATTTCAGCGTGTCGAACGATTCCGTGCAGGTGATGTTGACGAGGTAGTTGTACATGGCAGTCAGATAATGATTTCCGAAGAGGTTGTAACGGAGGTCGCATCGCAGCACCGCAGCATGGTGGTCCGTTCCTTCCACGGAGGCATATCCGATGAAGGGCAGCTGATGGTCAAAATGCCTTCCTTCCACCTCTCCGCCGAATTTGTTCCACAGGTGGTAATACTCGGTATTGCCGGATAAGTAGCGTCCGTACAGTTGGGGGATGATGGTGAACTTCCCGTCGTTCGGGGTGAGATAGGACTGGAAGGCATAGTAGAGATCCAAGTTTTTGCCAGAAGGAAGGTACGGGTCGTCTTCTTCAAAATCGCCGTAATAATGCTTCTTCGTGTCAAAATGATACATGGCGTTCAGACGGACGTTGAATCCGTGTTTGGCGAAATAGGCGTCATCGAGACAGTCGTATTTCACATTGACAAAAGGTTCGATGATCTGGGAGGATGCAAACGTGGTCGTGTCAATCCCTTCATCCATGGTGAACCTGTCGAAGGTCGTGCTGGTAAAGGCCAAACCGACACTGGTGCTGAAATTGGTCAGGTGAAATTGAGAGATGGATCCACTCACTCTTTGTTGCTGATACCGTAGGTTGAGCGACCTTCTTCCTTCAAACAACATGTTAAAATGGTCGTTCTTATAGTGGTACGCAAGGTTGAAGTTGGCCAATGAGGGTCTTGAGTAGGTGTAGGTAAGGTTGATACGGGGGTTGTAGCTGAGTTTGGCGTTTAGGTTGAACTTCGACCCTCCAAATTGTTTTTCGTTCAATCCAAGATGGATCAGGATCCCTGCTCCTTCTTCGGTGTCATAGTGAAGTCCTACGCCGAAGACATGGGGCTGGGCTGGCTTCATGTGAATGTTCAAGTTGTAGGATTCCGATAGCAGGTCTTTACCGTGAATGGAATCATGCTCTTTAACATTATAAGTGACTTCATCGAAACAACCTGTGCCGCGATAGATGTTTATGGCACGTTCGAGGCCGTCTTTTGTATAGGTTTCTCCGGTTTTCAGCCCACTCTTTCGCATTAGCCATCGGCTTTGTTTGTCGGTTACCCCGTCAATGCTGATGTTGCTTATTAGAACGGGATGCTCCAATATGTTTACTGACTTCGGGGCATGCAGTTCCTTTTTGATGGGGGCGCCTGCTGTTTTGTCAATGAGTTGTTTAATGGCTAACAGTTGTTCGTGGTATTCAGCGGCCTTTTTGTAGCCTCTGCCGACGAGTGTGTCGATAGCAGCTGGTGTGAAGCTGAGCATTCCGAAACCAGAGATGTCAGGGACGATTCGAACGTCGCACAATTCCCGATTCTCCTTACGCTTGGCGCTGGTACCATTGACGACCAGGCGTCCTAGCAGTTGTGGCAACGACTGGATGTCCTTCTTGGTGATCTTTTTTTCCGAGGTGACTTCTACACCGATGATGATGTCGGCACCCATATCACGAAGTACATCTGCGGGGAAATTGTTCGCCAGGCCTCCGTCAACGAGCACCATATCGCCGATGGAGACTGGTGAAAACACCCCAGGAATCGCCATGCTGGCTCGCATTGCAGTGGGTACGCTGCCGCTTCGGAGCACAACCTCCTCACCAGTGGCAATATTAGTCGCCACGCAAGCAAACGGGATGGGTAAGTTGTTGAAATCCATCTCCTCTTGATAGCCAACGCATAGGTCGTTGAATAAATTGATCAGCGAGCTGTTGTTGACGTAGGCGCTTGGTAACTGGCTGATAAAAGTAGCGTTGGGGTCTTTGTCAAATAAACTTTCAAGGCTGAAAGGAATCTCGAGTTGGAGATTGCTGTTGCGCCATCTTGTCTCTTCCGACATTACAGGTCGGTTGATCTTGTTGCCGATGTATTCCGACCAATTCATGCTCGCGATAAGCCGGGTGAGCTCATCAGGCGAATAGCCCATGGCATATAGTCCACCGATGATGGAACCCATGCTGGTGCCCGCCACATAATCTATCGGAATTCCAATCTCTTCCAAATATTTTAACGCTCCAATGTGTGATGCGCCTTTGGCACCGCCGCCACCAAGTACAACGCCGACTTTGGGGCGCTGCTGATTTGTTGTGGTTTGTGCCGGCAAAGACACAAAAGCAATCATGATTAGAATCAACAAACAGGTTTTTTTCATATTGATAGGTGTTTGATAATTCATTGATAGTTTTTCGTTTCGGTAAGACCAACGCCGTAAGGCATCGCTGCTGATACCGTGATACTGTGTTGGGGTGCGTTTCGAATCCAAGCCACATTCACGGAGTTGTTGTCGGAAGAGAGGATTACACCCCCTTTGACTTTCCAACTTGCCGATAGGGTTTCGGGATTCACATGAGGTGAGTGCTTGTATCCCACAAAGGTGACTAGCTGCGCGTCGTATCCTAATTTGGTCGCACGATCCACGATACAAGATGAACCGAACATCGGTTCGACCAACAGTGTTTTCAACGGACCAGCGATGCTGAAAGGATAGTCGTGGCTGTAGGGAACGATGTTGTCGGCATCGCCATGGAAGGCGAGAATCGGGATGTTGTGCCCATGGAGCAGGGTGGTGTCGGGCATGGCTCCCCACATGTCAATGATGCCCTTGATGCGGAAATCGGCTTTGATGGCGTTGCCATAGGTGTCGATGTCACCGAGATCAGGGCGAAGTAAGCCGCTATGGGTGTATTCGGGACGAGTCTCATTGGTCATGAAGGCGAGGTTGAGAACGGTAATCGCACCAGCACTGGCACCGCCCACGAAAATCATCGAGGTGTCGATGCCATATTCCTCCTGATGTGAAACTAAAAACCTCATGGCGGCATGGGCATCCTGCACGGCGCGGTAGCCTGCACGGCCAATACTGCCCATGGAGGGCAAAAAGCCTATCCGATAGTCGATGGAAGCCGTCACATAGCCCAACGAGGCAAGGTGCTGGCACCAACGGGTTATCGACTTGTCGTCTTTTGAACCGAAATAGAACGCTCCACCATGAACCAGCATGACCAACGGATGCTTTTCCAAGGTGTCGTTTTGTGGTCGGAAAATGTCGAAATGGAGATCCAAGGGGGTCTCGCTGATGGCTTCGGTCATCCGGAAAATCTTGTCGGTGACATCGGTCTCATCGCCCAATGCTGACCAAAATCCTGGAACGTTTGCATAACAGATGTCGCTGGTTTCCTCTACAGCGAATAAGGTGTCCTGGTAGCGTTTGTTCTCTACATCCCGGAAAACAGGCGTCTCGTGGATTTGAATATGGAAAAAGGCTGTCCCAAGCACGCTCAAGCGGGCGTATCCCTCAGCATGTCGTTCATCCATCGATTTGACACGCGGACGGAAAGTTTCTTTCTTGCCGTTGTAATAAAGCCTGGCATTGCGGCCACGGGCTTCCAGCTGAAACGGAAGCGTGTCCGTCATGGTTTCCCCCAATGCCATATAATGACCTGTGACGTACAGGCTGTCGCTGTGCTCGATGAAAAAAAGATAATCCTTGTCGTCGATGGAACCGGTGAAGGTGACAGGTGTCTCAATCATGGGAAAAGCGACTTTCCAAAAAGGTTTTCTTTTTTCTTTGCTGGTTGAGCAGGCAAACAAAGTGGAAACAAGTAGGATAAAGATAGAAGTAGTAAAGAAGCGGCGCATGTAGTCCCAGTTAAATAAACATGGCAAAAATACAAAAAAACATCAAAAATCCATATCTTTGCACCATTAACAAAGATATCTGATTATGTTAGAAGAAATCCTTAAACAACTCTTTATCAAGTCGTTCAAGACCTTATACGGGCAAGAGCCGCCTGCGCAACAAGTCAATTTTCAGAAAACTAGGCCTGAGTTTGAGGGCGACCTTACCGTAGTGGTGTTTCCATTCGGTAAACTCGCCGGCCGCAATCCCGAGCAATTGGCCAACGAGATGGGTGCCGAAATGATGAAGGAATCCTCCATGATCGCCAAGTTCAACGTGGTGAAAGGCTTCCTTAATATCCTCATTTCCGATAGTTTCTGGCTGGACTTCTTCCGTGAGAACCACCAAAAAGAGAATTTCGGAAGAAAAGAGGTGTCTGGCAAACCGGTGGTGGTCGAGTACTCCTCGCCGAATACCAACAAGCCCTTGCATCTCGGCCATATCCGTAACAACTTGCTTGGCTGGAGCGTGTGCGAAATTCTGAAAGCCAGCGGCAAGAATGTGGTGCGGGTGAATCTGGTCAACGACCGTGGCATCCACATCTGTAAGAGCATGCTCGCCTGGAAGAAATGGGGCAACGGTTGTACACCTGAATCCACCGGCAAGAAAGGTGATCACCTCATTGGCGACTTCTATGTGCTATTTGATAAGGAATACAAAAAGGAATTAAAGACTTTGCTGCCAGCTGATTTTGATAGTTTGGACGAGAAAGCTCAGGAAGAAGCCAAAGCCAAGGCCGAAGCCGAATCCACGTTGATGCAGGAAGCCCGCGAAATGCTACGCAAGTGGGAAGCCAACGACCCTGAAGTGCGCCAGCTCTGGGAGATGATGAACCAGTGGGTGTATGACGGCTTCGATGTGACTTACAAACGCCTCGGCGTGAGTTTCGATAAGATCTACTATGAATCACAAACCTACCTGCTGGGCAAGTCGCTGGTGCAAGAAGGCCTCGAGAAGGGTGTGCTCTACCGCCGCGACGACAACTCAGTGTGGTGTGACCTCCGCGATGAGGGCCTCGACGAGAAACTGCTGCTCCGCCGTGACGGCACCTCGGTGTATATGACCCAAGACTTG
The DNA here is from genome assembly GCA_017530365.1 of Bacteroidales bacterium. Lineage (GTDB taxonomy): Bacteria > Bacteroidota > Bacteroidia > Bacteroidales > F082 > Limimorpha. The sequence goes on along the minus strand of JAFXMK010000021.1, from coordinate 22,213 downwards.
GGTACTGCCCAACTTCGTGTGGAGGAATATGACCCAGAGAAGCTCATCTATGTGGTGGGCAACGAGCAGATATACCACTTCGATGTGCTGAAACGCGTGCTGGTGCGTTTGGGCCGTGAATGGGGCAAGGACATCGAGCACCTTTCATACGGCATGGTGGAACTGCCCAACGGCAAGATGAAGTCGCGCGAAGGCACCGTAGTCGATGCCGATGATCTCATGGACGAGATGGTGGCCACTGCCAAGGCCGTCTCAGAGGAATTGGGCAAGGCCAAGGACCTCTCGCCCGAAGATGCCGACAAGCTATATCACACCATCGGCTTGGGCGCTTTGAAATACTTCATCCTTCGTGTCGATCCCAAGAAGACCATGTTGTTCAACCCCGAGGAATCCATCGACTTCAATGGCAACACGGGCCCGTTTGTGCAATACACCCACGCCCGTATCTGCTCGGTGCTCCGCAAGGCCGCTGAGCAAGGCCTCAAGCTGGAAAATGAAGTGAAAGTCGCCGACCTTCAACCGAAGGAAAAAGAGATCATCGTGATGATGTACGGCTGGCCGACGGTGCTGAACCAAGCCGCTGAGGGTCGCAGCCCAGCGATGATAGCCAACTTCATCTTTGACCTTGCGAAGGAGTTCAACCAGTTCTATCAGGAATGCAGCATCCTTAAGGAGGAAGACGCCAACCGTCGTATGTTCCGTCTGCAAGTCTGTGATATGGTTGCCGCCTTGTTGAGGAATGCTTCTGGATTGTTGGGCATCGGAATGCCAGAGAGGATGTGATTTTATAGAAGTAAGAAGTCAGAAGATAGAAGTAAGAAGGTGAACGTGTTTTATCTTAAAGGGGCGAAGGAAGGGCTAAACATGATGCCCGAAGAGGAATCCAAACACTGCGTGAAAGTGCTTCGGATGACCGAAGGGGAGCGCTTTTGCGTGACCGATGGGGAAGGCTCCCTTTATGATGCGGAGCTGGTGGAAGCTTTGCCCAAACATGCTACCGTCAACTTGACGAACAAGCGGCCAGGTTATGACCATTGGGGCTTCAAACTTGAGATAGCCATCGCTCCGACCAAACTCAACGAGCGCACGGAATGGTTCTTGGAGAAAGCCACCGAGATAGGCATCGATCGCGTGAAGCTGTTTGCCTCATTTCATTCAGAGCGCCGAGCCGCCAACGTGGAACGTTTCCAAAAGGTGATGGTCGCGGCCATGAAGCAGTCCATTAAATCCAGGTTACCTATCATCGACGATTTAATACCATTCGATAAACTGGTAAAGCAGCCTTTTGATGGACAGAAGTTCATCGCTTGGATCGACGATAACGTGAAAGACTGTCTTTGCGACCTATATCATAAAGGTGAAAATGCCTTGGTGCTGATCGGTCCGGAAGGGGACTTCAGCCCCGAGGAGGTGGCATTGGCCAAGGAAAACGGTTTCGTGCCTTGCAGTCTGGGTGACGCTCGATTAAGAACGGAAACGGCTGCCATAGTGGCTTGCCATACGGTGCAATTGATCAATCAGATGAAATGAAAAAGCTGTTGGTTGCCATAATGCTTTCGTTCCCGTTGCTCGTCACAGCGCAGCAGCTGAACATCGCTTTGCTGAAATACCGTGGCGGTGGCGACTGGTACGGCAACCCGACTTCATTGCCAAACCTGGTGCGTTTCTGCAATAAGGAAATCGGCACAGATATCAATCCTGATGTTCCTACAGTCGAGCCTTCCAGCCCGGATATCTTCAACTATCCGTACGTTTATATGACGGGACATGGCAACGTGGTATTCGATGCTGTGGAAGCACAGAACCTTCGCAATTACATGTTGGCTGGTGGCTTCCTGCATATCGATGACAACTATGGCATCCGTCAATACATCGAGCCTCAGATGAAAAAGGTGTTTCCTGAACTGGATTTCGTGGAACTGCCTTATTCGCATGACATCTTCAAAAAACCTTATCCTTTCCCCAATGGCCTGCCCAAGATCCATGAACACGACAACAAACCGCCGCAGCTCTTTGCTTTGATTTATGAAGGCCGTATTGTGTGTATCTTTACCTACGAATGCGATTTGGGCGACGGCTGGGAAGACCAACGTGTCCACCACGACTCGCAGGAGACCCGTGAGAAGGCCTTGCGAATGGGAGCGAATATCCTTAGGTACGTGTTTGAGAATTGAGGAGGACTTCAGCGGCTTTCATTGCTTCTGGTGTGATCTTGTCATTGCTGAGCATCTTGGCAATCTCTGTGATGCGCTCCTTAGCTGACAATAGCTTGATATGAGACTGTGTGCGCTCACCTTCATTGTCTTTGTATATGAAGAAATGATGTGCTGCCTTGCTGGCCACTTGAGGCAAGTGGGTGATGGCGATCAGCTGTAAGCTGCTGCCCATCTCCTGCATGATATCTCCGATTTTGGCTGCCACTTCTCCGGAAACACCAGCATCGATCTCGTCAAAGATAAGGGTGGGGATGTAGTTGTGTTGCGATACGGCACTCTTGACAGAAAGCATCACCCTCGAGAGCTCACCTCCCGATGCCACCTTGCTGATGTCTGCAACCTCGACGCCTTTGTTGGCGGAGAACAGGAAACGCACTTGATCCAGCCCAGTAGAGGTAAGGTCTTGGAGGGGTTCCAAGCTGATTTGGAACGCTGCGTGCGGCATGGCCAGCTGTCGGGCAAGTCCGGTAACGTTCTCGCTGAAGGTCTTGGAGGCCTTTTGGCGTTGGCTGCGGAGCTGCAGGGCAAGTTGCTTCAGTAGTTGGGTCTGTTCCTTCAGTGCTTTCTCTGCCTTTTCAATCTCTTGGTCGATGTTTTCAAAAGCGTTCACCTTGCTTTCAAGCTCATCTCGTAGCTGGATCATGGCATCGAATTCATTGATGTGATGCTTCATCATCAGGCGGTTGAGCAGGTCGAAGCGCTCTTGAAGCTCTTGCAACTTCTCTTCGTCGAATTGGGTGCCGTCTTCCAGACGTTCAAGGTCGTAGGCGATATCCTTCAGTTCTATCTGGGCGTTGTCGATACGTTCTTTCAGTCCCTCGGCATTGGGGATGAGTTGTTTGATCCTTTGGAGCAAAGAAGACAACTCGTTCAGTTGGGGCAGGATGGCGCTTTCGGAGTTTCCCAGCAAGCCGTTGGCGCTGAACAGCAGCGACTTGATTTCCTCGGCGTTTTCCATCACATTCAGACTGTTTTCAATTTCAACGTATTCGCCCTCTTTCAGCTGGGCTTTCTGGAGCTCGTCCAATTGAAACTTGAGATAGTCGTTCTCGCTGAGGTTTTTCTCTGCCATCGTCTTGAGGTCCTTTAGTTGGCGGCAGAGTGTGTTGTATTGCGCAAATTCCTTCCGGTATGCCGAAAGTAGCATGTTGTTTTGAGCAATTTCATCCAACAGCTGCAGTTGGAAATCCGTATCGGTCAGTAACAGCGAATCGTGCTGTGAATGGATGTCGACCAGTTGGCATCCGATCGCTTTAAGGGTTTGCAGTGTGACAGGCGTGTCGTTGATGAAGGCACGGCTTTTTTTCTGAGGGTTGAGTTCCCTGCGGAAGATGCATTCGTTGGGATCAAAGTCCAAGTCGTTAGTTTCGAATGCTGTTTTCAGCCGGTCGTTGTCGAATGAAAACACCGCTTCCACGATGCACTTCCGGTTCTTGTCGAGTAGCACTCCAGTGTCAGCTCGGTCACCAAGGACAAAGCCGAGAGCTCCGAGAAGGATGGATTTTCCTGCACCAGTCTCACCAGTGATGACGCTGAAGCCTTCGCTAAAATCGATAAAAAGGTCTTCGATGAGAGCGAAGTTTTGAATGTGGAGATGATGCAGCATGGCCTGTTGGATTAGCCCTTTCTCATGCCGCCTTGCAGTATGGCATCATATTGCGACGCTTTCGAAGGGTCGATCTGTTTCATGATGTTGGCTGCTTTGGTCTTTTCCTGCTGTGATCCTTCGCTAAATACATTGATGATCTCGTCGCGCTTGGCTTCAACAATAAGTTGCAGGAAGAAGCAGGTGGGATACGTGCTGTAAACGTTCTGGAGATAATCAAGTGATTTCAGGATGGCTGCGCGTCCTTCTTCTGGTTTTTCCGACATCACGTCAAGACCCAGACGATGGTATTCATACATGAATTGATGTAAGGGAGCGTAGCTATTATTGGTCATGTTTTCCGCCATCCAATAACGGTTTTTGTTGCCATCCATGGCTTTCCATCCAACTTGAGAGGAGCTTTGAGCGTTGTTGACGATCTGTTGTGCTGCTTCAAAGAACGGTTTTCCTCCATTTAGTGAGAAGGAGTCGAAGTCAAGTCCAAGGAAGGTATAGACATAAAAGGCGATGGTGGAAGTCAGGTCCGACATGTGGGTGTTGGCACTGAAATCCAAAGGTTGGCCGTCCATGTAGCTGAAAGAAAATCTCTGATCCACATAGTTGAGGACAGGAGTGGTGTAGCTGGCTTTGTAGCAAGGGCGGCGTAGCGCCATGTTGAGTTCACCGGAGAAAGAGTCGGAATCCTTTCGCTCTTTGATGGTGATAGCGATGGAGCATTCGATCTTTTCAGAATTTTTGAAGTTGAGGTTGGTCCACTTCGTGTTGTTAATGAACTCATAGAGGGCCGTCTGCAGGTTCTCGAAAACAGTCTTGTCGGTGCCTGCCACTTGATTGGAGTTGATACGAATGTCACATTTCAACTCTTGGGCGGACAAGATGTTCGTGAAGAACATGCAGATGGCTATGACGACGGAAACTAAGGGTCTTTTCATGGTTAGAATTCGTCCTGGACTTCCTTTCTGGGATTGCGGAAGTAGATTTCGTCATTAAGGAATTCGTGAATGGCGATCAGCGTGGGCTTGGGCAAACGTTCATAGAACTTGGCGATCTCAATCTGTTCGCGGTTTTCGAATACCTCCTCCAAACTGTCGTTATTAGTGGCGAACTCTTCAATTTTCTTGTTGAGTTCTTCCTTCATCTCTGAAGCGATCTGATTGGCGCGTTTGGTCAGGATAGCTACGGTCTCGTAGATGTTGCCTGTGCCTTTGTAAAACTGGTCTTTTTGACGGGTGACTACCGTCGTTTCGGTTCTGATTTTTTTGAAATCCATGGTGTTTAATGTATGTTTTCTATTTTTTTTCTTGCTTTGTTGACGACAGGTTCCACTTCTTTCAGATAGGGACTGTCAGGGAAAAGATAACTGAGTGTGTTGTACCGTTCAATGCAGGATTCGTAACGTTCTTTCTGCTTTTCTGGAACGCTGTTCTCGGCATATTCGTAATATGTCTTGGCCATGTTGCATAGAATCTCTTCGCGATGGCTGGTGTTGGGATAATTCTTCAACAGGTTCTCGAAACAGGTTATGGACGCATTGTAGTTTTCCATCTTGTAATACAACATGCAGATGTTGTAGTCTTTCTCTTCAAGCTTGTTGTTGAGATCAGCCATCAGTTCTTGGGCACGTGCAATACTGTCGCTTTGTGGATACCGTTCAATGTAGGATTTGAATTGCGAAATTGCAGTGTGGGTGTTTTTCTGGTCGAGGGTGGAGTTGGGTGATGTCATGTAAGTGCAATAAGCATTCATGAAAGCAGCCGTCTCGGCGTCAGGCGAGAAGGGATAGGCGGTGACAAACTTGTTGAAGTAATAGGCGGCCACCTCGTAATCATGGGTCAGATAATAGCACATGGCAGTGCGGAAAGTGATCATCTCGCCTTTTGGGGTGCTGCGGAACGAGTTCTGAAGCAGGTCGAAGAGCTGCAGCGCTTTGTTGTAGTCCTTGCGGTCATAATAGTCCATGGCCACTTCGTACTTCATGTCGTTGTCGGTGCTCTTCAGGATGCGGCTGAACTCGCTGCACGAGGTACAGCAGATGGTCAAGCAGCAGAGAAATACTAATATTAGCCTACGATAAATCATGCGGCAAAAATAACGTTTTTTGTTGAATTGTTGGCGGTTTGGCTGTTGAATTGTTATTTAACGGCGATTTTCAACGTTGTGGTATTGGAAGCGCTGTCGAGTCTCAGGAAATAAACGCCTTTGGGAAGGTCGGTATTCAGGTCGAGATTGCCGTGGCATTGTCCTTCAAGCACTACTTGTCCGAGGCTGTTCATAATAGAGTAGGTGGTGCTGCCCTGAAGTCCTTCGACACGGAAATGGCCATCAGACGGATTTGGATAAACCTTCACGAGGCCCAAACCATACTCGCTAGTGTTGACATTGCGGATATCGACAAAGACAGTGGCTTCGGCGGAGTTGCCTTCGCTGTCCGTAACGGTGACAATGTATTCTGTGGGTTGTTCGGGCGATGCGACTGGATTGGCAATGTAAGGATTGTCAAGGCTCTCGGCAGGCACCCAGCTATAGGTATAGATACCTGTGCCGCCAGTGGCAGTGGCCAATAGACGGCTGACTTCGCCTTCGTTGATGACCGCTGGATCCGCTTCTGCTGTTACCTCGAGCGGGTCGTACGAAATGCCGGTGCAATAGACATGTGCTTTCCAACCAGAATTTGCTACAGAAGAATCGGAGTTGAAGCGGAAGGTCAAGGCACCTTGAGCATTGGTGGCAGTTACGGTGCCTGGACCGTTATGTCCAGTGAATTCTCCAATCAAGGTGGAAGTCGCATCGGCTCCATCATAAATGTACAGCTTGTCCCAGTTGTTCTCCGTGTTGAATTCATTAAAAGTGACTTCCAACATCGCTCCTTCAGTAGCGGGCCGGAAGGTCATGGTTGAGTTCTGGTTGTGACTGTAGTCGGAATCAGGACCTCCGTCATCGTAGAACATCGCGTCGCAGGTAGTAATGGTAGTGCTTTGCATGTTATAAGCCTCGACAACAGAGATGTAGGATGGGACGTATTTGGTGTCGGTTTCACCTGTGGCTTTGGTCACCGTGAGGCGTACGCCATAGCTGCCTTCTTCATTATAGGTAACGGATGGATTGCGCTCCGTTGATGTTGCCGGGGTGCCACCTTCAAATTCCCATGCCCAGCTGTTGATTTGGGCGCCCCAGGAGGCGTCGGTGAATTGGACGGTGCCACCGACGGAAACTGCTGTCGTATTGGAGGTGAAATCGGCAGTCAGGCCTTCCAATTGTGCCAGTTGAACATTGAGCTCGACATTGTTGTTGTCGGCAACAGTAACGGAGGTTTCGTAGGATTGATAGCCGTTAGCGGTGAATCTGGCATTATAGGTTCCAGCTTTGACGGGGCGGTGGTAGTCGCCACCGGGCAATTGTGTGGAGACAATCGAGTATTCGTCATCATGATCTACCAGGGTGATGGTGGCCTCAATGGGAAGCCCAGTTCCTAAATCGGTCACGGTACCATAGATGCCATTGAGGCACTGGTTCATGAAAGCAAAGATGGAGTTCTTGTTGATGTTCCAGAAAGAGGGCAATTGGCTGGCACTGGGCAACTTGGTGTTGGAGCATTCGATAGTGAGTTCACGACATTGTGCGTAGCCGTTCATGTAATCCTGACGGCCGCCGCCGATCATATACCATGATGCGCCGTTGGTAATGCCGTTGTTATAGTCCGTCATGTAACTGGAACTCACCTGATGGGTGAGGTCGGCATACTCATGACTGATGAGCTGATACCAAGCATCGTCGGCGTGGAGGGTATGGGTGTTGTCCCAAGGATAGTTCATTACCTCGGCGCCTCCATGGTAGTTGGCTCCCATTACAAAATGGTTTTCCTGGGCGAACTGCATGAACCATTGTGTTTCAAGTTGATAGGCGTAGCCGTCGGGGTGTGGCCCCTCATGAGGATCGGCGTAGTTGCGGTTCATGTCGATGCCGTTGGCATTGGCGCGGGTGGCACCGTTCACGTTGTTGTTGCCGCCGTGATAGGTTCCGTCAGGGTTGGCGTTGGGGCAAATGTAAAGATCGATGTTGTTCAGCACGTTTTGGCATTCGGGGAGCGTTGGGTTCTCGAGGAGATAATCGATGAGGCGGAGCATCAGGATCCATCCCGTGGTCTCATCACCATGGATGGTTGAAGTGTACAAGAACTTAGGCTTTCCTTGGGCAGTGCCGTTGTTGATATGGGCAATCATGATCTTACGATTGCTGGGCAGGGTGCCGAGAGTGATGATCTCACATTTGTCGGGATGGTCGGTGGCAAATTGGAACATCATGTCTTCGTATGCCTGATAGGTTGGGTAGGTGTCCCAGTCATATTCGGCGCGATTACTGCCGTCCCACATGACTGCCTTCTCCACCATGGAGGGTGGCGTTAGCAGCGTGACATCGTATCCGAGTTTTTGGAATCTGTTGAATTCATCGTTGTTGGCGTATGCGATGACAGTGTTGCCGTCAACATGGTCCACTGAAATGGTGTGTGCGATGGCGTACAGATCATCGTTGCCGTTCAAGTTGAAAGAAAAATAGTACTCATTGCGTTGCTGCATGAGCTTGTTGAGATTGGTCTCCTGTGCATTGATTCCGAAGGAAATCAGCGTCAATAGAACCAGTAAAAATCTTGTTTTCATCCTGACAAATTATTATTTTAAATGGTTATTGTATTCGTTTTCGATCTCATTTTGTACTGTTTCGGAGGCTGGGACGAGGGGCAGACGCAGCACGTTTTTGCAGAGTCCCATGATGCTCATCAGGCATTTGATGCCGGCGGGATTGCCGTCTGCGAAAATGAGTTGGTTCATGCGCAGCATGGTGTAGTGTAGGCGCAAGGCCTCTTCGTGTCGGCCTTCCCTCATGGCTTTCATCATCTGGGCGAACGGCTTGATATAAGCGTTGGCGGCAACCGAGATGACACCTTGTGCTCCCAATGCCATCATGGGTTGGGTGATGCCGTCGTCACCGGAGATCACATCGAAATCGGCAGGCTTGTCGCGTAAGATTTCCATGATCTGCATCAGGTTGCCTGAAGCCTCCTTGACGGCGATGATGTTCGGGTGTTTGGCCAGTTCCACACAAGTGGCAGCTTGCAGGTTGACGCCTACACGGCCTGGTACGTTGTAGAGGATCACTGGCACGGGACTGGCGTCGGCGATGGCGGTGAAATGAGCCTTCATACCACGCTGGTTTGGCTTGTTATAGTAGGGAACGACGGAAAGAATGCCGTCAATGCCCGTAAAGTCTTGCCTCTGGATTTGCTCAATGACATTTTGGGTGTTGTTGCCGCCCATGCCGAGCAAAACGGGAAGTCGCTTGGCGTTGGTTTTTAAGATGGTATTAACGACTTGTGTTTTTTCTTCGGCGGAGAGGGTCGGAGCCTCAGAGGTGGTGCCCAGGGCGACAAGGAAGTCGGCACCCCCTTCGATGACATGGTTAACGATGCGTTCCAGCGCAACGAAGTCAATGGTTTTGTCCTCGTTGAATGGCGTGATCAGCGCAATGCCGGTACCTTTGAATTTATTCATAGTTTTCAGTTGTTCAGTTAATCAGTTGTTCAGTTGCCGGATAGTGCTAAGAGGTAATCATGAAGCACTTTGATGTCGGAGGTGGGAGATGAGTTTTTCCCGTTGTCGATGATCATGTCGTAGATGCCGCTGTAGTCGCTTTGGGTGAAGCTGACGCGGAAGCTGGCGTGGGGCAAGGTGGCGAGATAATCGCTGATGGCGATATGATTCTTGGCCATGTTGATGAGCATGTGAGTCATCGGTAATTTGCGGATCTCTTCTTGCTTCTCGGCTTTAAGTACCTTCATGTAACCGAAATCCTTAGTGGTTACCTCGCAGTACTGGTCGCTGAGAAGGATGTCGTCTGCAGCTTTCTCGCTGATGATGATGAGTCTGATCCTAGAAATACCGAAGGCGTTTCTGACGCAGTCTTCGATGGTGCGCACAGTTTGTTTGTCAAGATCCTCGAGGATGATGATGACGGAGGAGAGTTTCCCGAAATCGGGCATCCTGCATCCGTTCTTTTCCGCGATGAACTGCATGACGGTGCGGTTAAGTAGTTTATATCTTAGTTTCTCGAACATGATTCAATGTTGATGTGCTACACACATAATTAATTTTGCAAAAATAACGATTTCCCGTCATTTAATATTATTTTTGCGCAAAAATTTAGCTATGCAGATCACGGTATTAGGAAGCGGTACATCGCAAGGGGTGCCAGTCATTGGCTGTCAATGCCCTGTGTGTCAGTCAAAAGACCCTCGTGACAAGCGGACGCGCACCTCGTTGTTGATCCGTACGGAGCAGGTCACCGTGGCCATTGATGCGGGTCCTGATTTTCGACAGCAGATGTTGCGTGAGGGTATTGACCATCTTGATGCGGTGTTTATCACTCATGAGCACAAGGACCATATCGGCGGCTTGGACGATGTCAGGCCGTTCATTTTCAAGCAGGACAACAAACCCATGCCGTTGTTTATTGACAAGACGGCACTTCCCGAGGTCAAACGGGAATTTTCGTATGCTTTCAAGGAACATTTGTATCCCGGGTCGCCTACTTTCGAGGTGCATCTCATCGACGAGACACCGTTTGTTTTCGGGGATCTGTATGTGGAACCCATCAAGCTCAAGCATTACACGCTCACATGCTACGCTTTCCGTTTCGGAAAGTTTGCCTACGTCACCGATTTTCACGAGATCTCGAAGAAGGCGCTTAAGCGTCTTGAAGGTGTTGAATATCTTGTTATTGAGGCTTTGGCTCGTCATAAGCACTATTCCCATATCAATCTGGATCAAGCGGTTCAGATCGCCACACAGCTTGGTGTCAAAAAAGCATGGTTTACCCATTGTAGTCACAGCATGGGCAAAGCTGTGGATGTGAATGCCGAACTGCCTGATAATATGATGCTTGCGTATGATGGCTTGAGTTTTGTTATTAATGCTTGAATATAATATTTAGAATTATTTTTAATAATTAATTTGTAATATTGAAAATTTTGCTATTTTTGTGTCATCAATTGAAATGATGCAAAGATGGAAAGAAAAGCTATTCATATCGGAAACATGATCAAACATGAACTCCGAAGCCAAGGAAGGTCGGTCGTATGGTTGTCCCGAACAATCTGTCACGAACGCAGTGGAATCTATAAAATCTTTGAACGCGACAATATTGATATTAAGCTACTTGTGCGGATCAGCCAGGTGCTGGATCATGACTTTTTTGAAGACATCTCCAAGAAACTCATGATGAATGATTCCAAAAAGTCAACAAAAACGATTCCAAACAATCAACAATTTTAGTTCACCACTTTGCTTTTTATTTCATTATTTTGCAATTGGGTTTTTCAACAGCGTTAGTTGCATAACTAATGGTTCATTTGTATCTCGACCGACTGGATGCTGCAGTGATGCACCATCCAGTCATTTTTTCATGATAGACGGCACCCTTAAGTAGCGCATTATTTAAAAAGTTACACTCGAAATGAAAAAAATTATTTTCCGCTCATTTCAAGTTCCTTGGGGTAGCAGATGAAATGCTTTACGACAGGCTGCGAGAGTACCGAGATGTTCAGCTGGTCGGATGCCTCGCTAATGTCCTTGATGCTGCCGTCCTTGTACAAGATGTTGATGGCCGGCTTCTTGGGATGATAGGCGTGGTTGGAAGATATGCCCTGCAGCAGCATGAAACTGGCATCGTAAAGACTGATGCCGTACATTGCTGCGATTCGGTGGAGGATGTCGTCAACATAGTTGGGATCAAACGGCTCTTTGGCGATCTCGATCTTGAAAAGATGGCGGTTGACCAAGCGTTGACATAGGGTGCTTAGCACGAAGTCTGGATCGTCGCACCACATCTTCACGGCCGTCATCACGTCGTAGTCGTCGAGCTTGCTGAACTGTTCCAGCAATTCGTTCTGGTCTCCGGTGCCGTCAAAGCTGCCTTCGTGCTTGAGGAAAAACGACAGGGCAGGGGTGGCTGGCAGCGGCCGGACTTGACTGATAAGACGGGCACGTTTCAGGATCTCCCTCAGCATGTACTCGGCACTCAGCACGGTCTTGTGCATATAGACTTGCCAATACATGATGCGTCGCGATACCAGGAAACTCTCCACCGAATAAATGCCTTTCGCCTCAATGGCCAGCTCGTTATCAACCACCTCCATCATGTCGAGCAGACGCTCGGCGTTCACGTTGCCCTCGGCGACACCGGTAAAGAAGCTGTCGCGCTTCAGATAGTCGATGCGATCGACATCTAGCTGGCTGGAGATTAACTTGCTGAGGAAGCCTTTTTCGTAGTCTCCGGTAAAGATGCGGATGGCCATGTCGAGACGGCCGTCGTGGAGCTCGTTGAACTTCTTCATGATCATCAAGGAGAGGTCCTCATGGGAGATGCCCTTGACGATACTACTCTCCAAAGTGTGGGAAAAAGGACCGTGCCCGCTGTCGTGCAGCAGGATAGCCAAAGAGGCGGCTTCCAGCTCCTCGGCCGTGATGTCGTAGCCTTTGCCTCGCAGCAAGTGTATGGCGCGGCGCATCAAATGCATGGCGCCCAAACTGTGGGCAAAACGGGTGTGGAGCGCACTGGGGAAGACCAAGTTGGTCAGACTGACCTGCTTGATGCGCCGAAGCCTTTGAAAACAAGGGTGCTCGATGATGTCAAAATGTAATTCGTCGGGGATGCTGACAAATCCGTAGATCGGATCGTTGACGATTTTCTTCTTGTTCGTTTCCACCTTTTTAAAAATTGAAAGTTGAAAATTGAAAAATGAAAGGTTATTTCGCAACAAAATTAGTAATATTGCGTTTAGAATTCAATGAATCTTTAAATCTTTGAATCTTTAAATCTTGAAATATGGACAAAACAACCATACTGTGGGCAGATGATGAAATTGACTTGTTGAAACCCCACATCATGTTTTTGGAACAGAAAGGTTACGAGGTAGTGACCGCCAACAGTGGCTCTGATGCCATCGATCTGGTCAAAGAACGCCACTTCGACATTGTGTTCCTCGATGAGCAAATGCCAGGTGTCAGTGGTATTGAGGCCTTAGAGGTGATCAAGCGTGAATATCCCAACCTCCCTGTCGTGATGATCACCAAGAGCGAAGAGGAGCGTATCATGGAAGACGCCATCGGTTCCGACATCGCCGACTACCTGATCAAGCCGGTCAACCCGAACCAGATCCTGCTTTCACTGAAGCGCAACTTGGAGAACCGCAAGCTCCGTGACGAAAAGTCAACCATGAGCTATCAGCAGGAATTCCGGCAGATTGCCATGGATCTGAACAACAACCAGAATTACGACGAGTGGATTGAACTCTACAAGAAGCTGGTGCGTTGGGAACTGGAACTGGAGAAGTCTTCCGATGACGGCATCAAGCAGATCTTGGCTGACCAAAAGCAGGAGGCCGATGCCAACTTCACCCGTTTTGTGGAACGCAACTATATCGACTGGATCCAAGGCCGCAAAGATAAACCGGTGATGTCGCACACCTTGGTGCGCGACAAGGTGTTGCCTAAGCTTACTGACGACAATAAGCCGCTGTTTTTCATCGTGATAGACAACCTTCGTTATGACCAGTGGAAAGCCATTCAGCCGATTCTGGAGAACTACTTCAGGGTGGTTTCCGATGACGTGTATTACAGCATCCTGCCTACCTCTACACAATACGCCCGCAATTCGCTGTTCGCTGGGCTGATGCCGCTTGAGATCCGCCGCCGCTATCCGAAATGGTGGGTCGATGAGGAAGATGAACGTACCAAGAATCAGTTCGAAAGTGAGCTTTTCGGTGAACAGCTGAAACGCTTTGGCAAGAATATCAAATATTCATATAATAAGGTGCTCAACCTGCAAGCAGGGAAAAAGCTTTATGAGCAGATGTCGAACCTGATGCAGAACAAGATCAACGTCATCGTTTATAATTTTGTTGACATGCTCTCGCATGCACGCACCGAGATGGAGATCATCAGGGAACTGGCCGACGACGAGGAGGCCTACCGCTCTTTGATGTACTCCTGGTTTGAGCACTCAAGCCTGCTCGACATGATGCGTTTCATTGCCGATAAGCACTGCGACATGATTGTCACCACCGACCACGGCTCCACATACGTCAAGAATCCAGTGAAGATCTTGGGCGACCGCGAGGTGAATACTAACCTGCGTTACAAGTACGGGAAGAACCTCAAGTACAATCCAAAGGAGGTCTTTGAGGTGAAGGATCCTGAAAAGATTTTCCTTCCCCGTATCAATCTTAGTACCTCTTACGTGTTTGCAGGATCGGGTGACTTCTTTGCTTACCCCAACAACTACAACTATTACGTGAGCTATTACCGCAACACCTTCCAACACGGCGGCATCTCCATGAGCGAAATGCTGATTCCGGTGATCACGCTCGCCTCCAAACGATGATATGATGAAAGATAAAGTGTTTCATGTAAAGAACGTCGATGGCCTCAGGGAGGTTTCCGATTATCTCATGTCGCTGCGCGATGAGGCGGATGTGATCGCCTTCTATGGCTCGATGGGTGCCGGAAAGACCACCTTGATCAAGGACCTGTGCCATCGCATGGGTGTCACCGACGAAGTGAACAGCCCTACCTTCGCCATCGTCAATGAATACATTACCGACGAAGGGGAACCGGTTTATCATTTCGATTTCTATAGGATCAAAAAACTGGAAGAAGCCTATGATATCGGTTACGAGAACTATTTCTATAGTGGCCATCTCTGCCTGATTGAATGGCCTGAGTTGATAGAGCCGCTGCTTCCCGACCGTTATGTCCGCGTAGAGATCGCCTTGGGTGCCACGGACGATGAGAGAACTGTTACGATTATTGGAAATGAGGCTTGAAGAACTCCATCAAAAGGTAGCTGAAGCGTCCCAGGTTTTCGTCTTGACGGACGAGAATGTGGCGCCGTTATGGCTGTCCGAAACGTTGCATTGGCTGGGATGCAAGTCGTCGGTTGATATCGTGATTGCGCCAGGCGAGCAGCAGAAAAACCTGAAGAACACTCAAAAGATCTGGAGAACATTGACCCAACACCAGGCCGATCGCAGTGCCTTGCTGATCAATCTTGGTGGTGGCGTGATCACCGACCTGGGTGGCTTTGCGGCATCTACCTATAAGCGAGGCATCCCTTTCATCAACGTCCCGACGACCTTGCTCGGTATGGTCGATGCAGCGATAGGAGGTAAGACGGGTATCGACTTCGATGGGTTCAAAAACCAGTTGGGCACCTTTGCAGAGCCTTTAGATGTGGTCATCAGCCCTATCTATCTCAGCACCTTGCCCGAAAGAGAATTGCTGTCAGGATTGTCCGAGATGATGAAATATGGCTTTACCCATGATCCCAATTTGTTGAAGGTCAACAAAGACAACTATCAGGACTATATCTTGAGAGCGGGAGAAATCAAACGTATGGTCGTGAAAAACGATCCTTTTGACGAGGGATCACGCAAGGTGCTGAATTTTGGGCATACCTTTGGCCATGCTATCGAGAGCTATAGCCTTACGACAAAACAGCCATTGTTGCACGGTGAGGCGGTCGCATTGGGTATGGGTGCGGCGTTGTGGCTGTCTGTAAAGGAAAGAGGACTGGATGTAGAGGTGTTGCAGTCATACATGAAACAGCTCACCGTGTTGCTTTCTGGTGTGGATGGTTTGCCTGCTGAAACGGATGTAAAGCCTATTTTAAAGTATTTATCTCAAGACAAGAAGAACAAAAACGGGCAGACGAGATTCGTCCTGCTAGATAGGGTGGGCAGTCCTGTATGGGATGTGGAAGTGAAGCTGGCTCGGATAGAGGAGGCATTGGAGTACATCTTAGATAAAGCTAGTATAAGATGAAACTGAACGGTAGCGTTTGTTTGCCAATTAGCAAGAGCGAGAGCAATCGCGTGCTAATGATTGCCGCGTATGGTGGTTTTTCACTTGAAACGGAAAACGGAGAACTGTCTGAGGCGCACGATACGGTGCTGCTGAAGGCTTTGTTGAAGCAAACGTCATTGCGAACGACACCTAATGTATCGGGGCACTCCGCTGAGGAAATAGTTGTGGACTGCGAAGATGCTGGGACGGCATCGCGTTTCTTGATGACTTATCTTGCCTGCCTGCCGGGAACTTGGGTGTTGAAAGGCACGTCGAGGATGCAGCAGCGTCCCATGGCACCTTTGATTGAGACATTGCGCCAATTGGGTGCAGATATCAAGTGTCTGGATGCGGAGGGTAAACTTCCGGTCAAGATAAAAGGAACGCGAATTCTCGGCGGGAGAGTGGAGATTGATGCTTCTAAAAGCAGCCAGTTCGTCTCATCGTTGCTTTTGGCTGCCCCGACTTGGGAGAAAGGGCTGCGGCTGCGACTTAAAGAAGGAGCGGTTTCCCTACCTTACGTTGACATGACGGTGTCAACCATGCGTCACTTCGGAGCTGTTGTTGAGCGCCATGACTCTGAGATAGTGGTTCTTCCAGGCGCTTATCAGTCCAAGAAATACATGGTCTCTGCCGATTGGAGCGCGGCTTCCTATTGGTATGAGATGGCAGCCTTAAGTGAAGACTGCGACTTGATGTTGGAAGGCCTGAAGCTGGATCCCCTGCAGGGTGATTCGGAGGTGGTAGAATTGTATCAATCGTTCGGTGTTCAAACGTCTTGTGAACCGAGAGGTGTCCACCTTACCAAGACCACTGTGCCATTACCCGAAAAGCCTTTGGAGCTTGACTTCAGCATGAAGCCCGATCTTTTCCCTGCGGTATTTGTCACCTGTGTCGCACTTCATTGTCCTGCCGTTTTTAGAGGCATTCAAAACTTGGCGCTTAAAGAATCTGATAGAGCAAGTGTTCTTATAACTGAACTATCGAAAATATATAGTTTTAAATATACTATTAATCATAATGAAATTATTATAGATTCATCAATATTAGTGAATCAGAATAATTTCCATAATAGAATTGTTTTTAGAACATTTGATGATCACAGGGTGGCGATGGCGCTCTCAGGATTGTCTTTGGTGCTCGGATCTGTCATTATAGATCGCCCCGAAGTTGTATCTAAGTCATATCCAACGTTTTGGGACGAAATGTCGAATATTTTGTAATTTTATATTAATTATAATGCTCATTTCGGGGAAATAGTCTATCTTTGCAGTTGCTTTATTTAAATTTTTTTATGACTATTGATCTTTTTATCCCGTGTTCCATTGACCAGTTTTATCCTGAAACTGCGATGAATACGGTAAAGGTATTGGAAAAAGCTGGGGTCGAGGTAAACTACAATCCCGATCAGACTTGCTGCGGGCGTTTTGCCTATAATGCTGGCTTTGTTGAGGAGGCCAAAGTGTTGGGCGACAAGTTCTTGTCGGAGTTTTGTGACGACCGTCCAGTGGTCTCACCTTCGGCATCTTGCATCGCTTATATCAAGAAACGTTTTCCTGAATTGTTTTTCAATACCGCCAATCATTTGAATTTCAAACGATTGGAGAAAAATGTATATGAATTGACCGATTTTTTGGTCAATGTGCTGCATTTTGATGATTTTGATGCTGAATTCCCCCATAAGGTGACTTTCCATGATAGCTGTAGCGGCTTGCGCGGCTTGGGCATCGGCCAGGAGGCCCGCCAGCTGCTTTCCAAAGTAAAAGGGCTTGAGCTGGTTGAGATGAAGCAGCGTGACGTGTGTTGTGGCGGTGAATTCACCATGGCTATGAATCATGAGGAGGTCTCGGTGGCCATGGCCAGTCATAAGGTGCGCAATGCCTTGAATACGGGTGCCGAGTACATTGTCTCCACCGACATGTCATGCCTGATGCACCAAAAGAGTTATATTAACGCGAATGGACTGCCCATTCAGGTGATTCATATCGCCGACATCCTAGCCAATTTTTGAAATTTAAATAATTATTGAATGGATTATTTTGTACACGAAAGTAGCTATATAGATGACAACGTTACCATCGGCAAAGGCACCAAGATATGGCATTTCTGCCATGTTCAGTCGGGTGCTGTGATAGGAGAGCGTTGCTCGTTTGGACAAAATGTCAATATTGGCAACAACGTTAGGATCGGCAATGGCGTCCGTATCCAAAACAACGTCTCGGTGTATGAGGGTGTTGAGATAGAGGACAACGTGTTTTGCGGTCCGAGCTGCGTGTTTACCAATGTGACTACGCCGAGGGCTCATTTCCCAGTCCACGGTGTCTATGCCAAGACTTTGATTCGCGAAGGCGCCTCGTTGGGAGCCAATTGTACAGTGGTGTGTGGCCATACCGTCGGTAAGTCTGCCTTGATCGCCGCTGGTGCCGTGGTTACCAAGGATGTGCCCGATTATGCCTTGATGGCTGGTGTTCCCGCCCGCCGCATCGGTTGGGTTTGCGAATGCGGCAAACGCCTTGATGCCTCCCTTCAGTGTGAATGTGGACGAAAGTATAAAGAATCCGGAGGCCTTCTTTCTCCTTGCTTCTAACTCCTAAACTTCTAAAAAATGCAATTTCGAGACTTAAAGAAACAATATAGCGTCCTGAAGGACGAGATGGACCAAGCGATCATGGAGGTGGTGGCTTCGAGCGCCTACGTGATGGGTCCGAAAATCAAAGAGATGGAAACAGCTTTCGCCGACTATGTAGGCGTGAAGCATTGTATTGCTTGCAACAGCGGCACCGACGCCCTGCTGCTGGCTTTGAAGGCGTGGGATGTGAAGCCTGGTGATGCTGTTTTCGTGCCCAGTTTCACGTTTTTCGCCTCTGCCGAGGTTATCGCCATGCAAGGTGCTACCCCAGTGTTTGTGGATGTGGATTCCGAGACTTTCAACCTTGACATTCGTGACTTGTTGTATAAGATAGAGCATACGATCAAGGGAGGCAGGCTGACCCCCAGGGTCATCATTGCCGTCGATTTGTTTGGTCTTCCCGCTGATTTCAAAATAATTCGTGCTATTGCCGACAGGTATCATCTTTATGTTTTGGAAGATGCTGCCCAAGGCTTTGGAGGCCGCATTGGCGAACAGAAAGCTTGCACTTTTGGCGATATCTCAACGACTTCTTTCTTCCCGGCTAAACCAGTGGGATGCTATGGCGACGGAGGTGCTGTGTTTACCAATAACGACGAGTGGGCGGCGCTGATCGAGTCCTACCATATTCACGGCAAGGGCAGTGATCGTTACGACAATGTCCGTATTGGCATGAACTCCCGCATTGACAGCCTGCAGGCGGCCATCTTGTTGGTGAAGCTGAAGGCGTTCAAGGAGCATGAGCTGGTGAATGTCAACAAGGTTGCAGATCGCTATACTGAGAAGCTCAAGGGTGTTGTCAAAACGCCCGTGGTGCCACAAGGCTTTTATTCCAGCTGGGCACAATATACCATCCAATTGCCCAATAAAGAATGTAGGGAAAAACTCCAGGAAGCTTTGAAAGCCAAGGATATCCCCACTGCTATCTATTACCCGATCCCGATGCACCGCCAGACAGCGTTCAACTATCTGGATCCTGCCGTCAACCAATGTCCTGTGTCCGACTATTTGGCCGATACAGTGCTTTCCCTGCCCATCCATCCTTACCTCTCCGAAGAAGACCAGGATTTGATTTGTGATATCATCATAACCCAACTGAACAACTGAACAACTCCCAACTGAACAACTGTCGTGTCGCTCTTCAAGAAACTGACCTATCGGGAAAACTACGAGGCAGCGCTGGAATATCTCGTCAGCTCTGAGACCAAGCATGCGCCCAAGTTCGACTTGGTGAATGCTCCAGTGGCGTTGCAGGAGTTGATGCAGATGGCATATATGCCCCGTAGTGAGGAACGGTCGAAGTGGCTGAACGATTTTGTAAAGCAATGCTGGGAGATTCCTGACGGTGAGGCTGAGTTGCTGCTTGCGGAGGACCACCTCAACGCCATCCGTTATGTAAACCGTTACCTCAGGAAGGCGAACGAGAAGTTGAAACAGGATGGGTTCTTGGTGGTGTCGTTTGATACTGCCGCCAAGCGGCGCTTGCAGTTCTATAGCAAGTACCCGAAGTTTATCGCAGGTTTCTTGTATTTTTTCGATTTCATTTGGCATAGGGTGTGCCCTCGGTTGCTATTGACGCGGCGTTTCTACTATTTCTGCACCAGCAAGGTGAGGAAGGTGTTTCCGCGACCGGAGATATTGGGGAGGTTATATTATTGCGGCTATGATGTGGTTTCGGAGCAATACATCCACGACCGCTATTGTGTCATTGCCCAGAAACGCCGTTCTCCGGATCCAGAGCATCACGACTACGGCTTGATTGTCAAGCTGCCCAGGGTGGGGAAGGGCGGCAAGCTGTTCAACGTGTATAAGTTCCGGACGATGTATGCCTACTCGGAGTACCTGCAGACCTACGTTTATGAGAACAATAGTTTGCAGACAGGTGGTAAGTTCAAGGACGATTACCGCATTACGACCTGGGGCAGGATCATGCGCAAACTCTGGATGGATGAGTGGCCGATGTTTTTCAACATTCTAAAATGCCAGATGAAATTGATAGGTGTGCGACCGCTCAGTGAACAGTATTTCAACTTGTATCGCCCTGAGGTTCAGCAGCTTCGTATCAAGCACAAGCCAGGCCTGTTGCCGCCGTTTTATGCCGATATGCCTGAGACCTTGGATGAGATCCAGGAGAGCGAATTGCGCTATTGCGAGGCGTACGAAAAGCATCCTTTGAGAACCCAACTCGGTTATTTTGGAAAAATCATGAAAAACATCGTTATCAAGAGGAAAACGTCAAATTGATCACTTCCCTTGATTTTTCTTGTATATGTAAAAATACTTTAGTATTTTTGTATGCTTTTATTGAGGCCCTTTTTGAAGGGCTGCCATTTGGGTTTTACAGTCGCATTTCATAGTGTTTCAATATATTATGAAATGGCTATGGGACTCAAGTGGCGAAGCTGTGTAGTAACGGAACCCCAATTATATGTGTTTATGAGTCAGACTGAAGAGCAGTGGACCACCGTGATCAAGCCTCGAAACAAGCTTTTTGAGGTGAATTTACGAGAGTTGTGGGACTATCGGGATTTGATTTCCCTGTTTATCAAGCGAAACATCATCACCCAATACAAACAGACCATCTTGGGTCCCTTGTGGTTTGTGGTACAGCCTGCCTTGACGGTCATCATGTACATGATCGTGTTCGGTGGCATTGCCGGCATCCCCACGGACGGTGTGCCGAGGCCGTTGTTTTATCTGGCGGGTACTTGTATGTGGAACTATTTCTCCGAGTGTTTGACGAAGACTTCCAATACCTTCGTGACCAACTCGAGCATCTTTGGAAAGGTCTATTTCCCTCGTCTCTCTATGCCTATTGCTGACGTGCTGTCTAATCTGTTGCGTTTTGGCATTCAGTTCGGTTTCTTCATCCTTGTCTATGCCATTTATGCCATCATCGGCGACTCGGGGGCACATCTCAATTGGTACGCTTTGCTGTTCCCTTTTTTGGTCATCATGATGGCAGGTTTGGCTTTGGGTTTCGGCATTTTGATTTCCTCGATGACCACCAAGTACCGCGATTTGCAGGTGCTGTTTTCCTTCATCGTGCAGTTGTGGATGTACGCCACACCTATCGTTTATCCTTTGTCGCAGACCAAGAGCATGTTCTGGATGGGCATTCCGGTGCACAAGCTGATGTGCTTGAATCCTGTGACCCCGGTGATCGAAACCTTCAAGTACGGCTTCTTGGGCGCTGGTGAATTCGTGGGTTGGCGTTGGTTGATTTACAGCTTTGTGTTCATGTGGGTGTTGCTCGGATTAGGCGTGGTGGTGTTTAATAAAGTTCAGAAGAGCTTTATGGATACGGTTTAGTTTAAGAAGACAGAAGACAGAAGACAGAAGTAAGTATTTGTAACGGTGGTTACAGTAACGGCGGTTACAAAAATAATAGAACAAAATGAGGTTCTACGATAGGGAAAAAGAATTAGCGGCATTAAGAAAGTATGAAAAGCTGTCGTCCAGTCATGCACAGTTTATCGTGATGACAGGAAGACGACGGATCGGTAAAACCACGTTGATTAAGCGGGCTTTTACGGAAATACCCTTTCTGTATTTCTTTGTAGGGAAGAAGAGCGAGGCCTTGTTATGTGAGGAACTGAGTGGGGTTGTCCGTGAGACCTTGAACGAGGATGTGGGCGACTTCACTTCCTTCAAGAGATTGTTTGCGGTAATCATGGGGCTGTCGAAGAGAATCAATTTTACGTTGGTTTTGGATGAGTTTCAAAACTTCAAATACGCCAATGAGTCGATTTTTTCCGATATACAGGATGTATGGGATGACAACAAGGCTGCCAGCAAGATCAACTTGGTGGCTTGTGGGTCGATTTACTCGAAGATGAAGAAGATCTTTGAAGATAAGGATGAACCG
>JAFXMK010000020.1 GCA_017530365.1 Bacteroidales bacterium | reverse complement strand
TTTCCTTGGAAGGTTTGCTTTCAAGAAAACGGTCGAGGGTAACGCCGTCTATGTATTCCATCACGATACAGGGACCGATCTTCTCGTTCACCTCCTTGGCGTAAGCCTTCACGATGTTGGGATGGTCGAGCTGCACCATCAAGGCATACTCTTTTTTCAGCAGCTCGAGATAGACAGGCTGTTGTCTGAATTCAAGCTTCAGACCTTTCAACAGGAACCATCTCCCCTGCCGTTGCACCTTCGCCAGCTGGTTGAAGCCCCGGCTCTCCAAAGGTTCGAAGGTAGTATTTATCTCGGAAGGCAAGATAAACTGTTCCTGGATTGGTCCTGATGTGCTGATGTCGTTCATAAAGGCTTTTGCGGATGCAAAGTTAAACTAATTTTAGCAAAGAAGACAAAAAGGACCAACAAGGACTAATTATTACTCGAAAAAAAAGCCCATTTTTGCAGCATAAAAGATGAAAACCGATGCAAAAGACCAGTCCAGAGATCTCAGAACTCAAGAAACGTATCGAAGAACAGCTGAAACGCAAAGTCAAGACTCCGAACGACTTCATCTTCCTCAGCGGTGCCATCTGGGAGCGCACTCGGCAGACCATGAGCCCCACCACCCTGAAACGGCTCTGGGGCTACGTCGATGGTGCTGATGAGACGCGCAACAGCACGCTCGAAATCCTGTCGCAGTTCCTCGGTTTTGACAACTGGGACGACTTCCTGAACAACATCGCCAAGGGAAACGGCTCCGACCCCGTAGCATCGCCTCACATCAAAGCAGAAGATCTCCAAGTCGGCGACCTCGTAAAGGTGTCGTGGAAGCCTAACCGCCGCTGCACCTTCCGTTATCTCGGCGACATGAAGTTTGTCGTGGAAACCGCCGAAAACTCCAAGCTGAAGGCGGGCGACACCTTCTATACCAGCCTCTTCATCCTCGGTGAGCCGCTCTACCTCTCCGACCTCGTACAAGGCAACAACCCACCCACGGCCTTTGTGGTCGGCAACAAGGATGGGTTGTGTGAGCTGCAACTACAATAAAACAATAGGACGACCTTTCGGCCGTCCTATTTTCGTTATACCTAAATTAATTTAGGCGATCATTTGTACTCAGCGAGCACGTCCTTCACTCTGTCAGGAGTCATACGGCCATAGACCTTCTCACCGACTTCGATGACGGGGGCCAGACCGCAGGCGCCGACGCAGCGGAGGCAGTTCAGTGAGAACTTGCCGTCGGGAGTCACCTCGCCGACACCGATGCCCAGCTGACGCTTCAGCTCGTCCAACACCTTCTCGGCACCACGCACGTAGCAGGCAGTACCCAAGCAAACGCTGATCGGGTGCTCACCTTTAGGAGTCATGGTGAAGAACGAATAGAACGACACGATGCCATACACTCTGGAGACCGGGATGCCCAGCTCCTTGGCCACGAGCTCCTGGACCTCTGCCGGCAGATAGCCGAACTCGCCCTGGACCTTGTGCAGCACGTTGATGACCTCACCCGGCTTGTTGCCGAACGACTTGCAGACGTCCTTGATGAAGTTGATCTTCGATTCTGATAATTTAATAACTGCCATAGTATATTTCCTTTCTATTTTTTACTGGTTATTAATCCTCGCTGATCTCAACATGTTCCGACTTGTCGAAATAGTGGGTGTGCAGCAGTTCGTGTGACTTGTGACCGCAAGGCTCACCAAAGTATTCCTCATAGATCTTCTTGATGGAAGGATTCTTGTGGGACTTACGGATCGGTTTGCCAGCATCCTCGCGGTAGATGGCTTCCGTACGCTTCTTGATGATCTCGCTGTTGCCATGGTGGTAGGGCTGACCAGCGCCGCCGACGCAGCCGCCGGGGCATGCCATCACCTCGATGGCATGGAACTGTTCCTTACCTTCGCGCACTCTCTCGAGGAGCTTGCGGGCGTTGCTCAGACCGTGGGCGATACCGATGTGGATCGGCGTGCCGTCGAAGTCCACCCAAGCGTCACGGATGCCTTCCATACCACGGAGTTCGGTGAAGTCGATCTTAGGCAGCGGCTTGCCAGTGAACACCTCGTAGGCGGTACGGGTAGCAGCCTCGATCACACCACCGGTAGCACCGAAGATGACGGCAGCACCTGTGGATTCGCCGAGCGGATCGTCGTAGTCCTCCGAAGGCATATCCTTAAGGTCAAGGTTGAACTGTTTAATCAAGCGGGCCAACTCACGGGTCGTCAGCACGTAGTCGATATCCGGGTTGCCGTCCTTGTAGAATTCCTTACGCTTGCTTTCGTACTTCTTGGCCAAGCAAGGCATGATGGAGACGACGACGAGGTCTTCTCTCTTGATGCCCATCTTGTCAGCCCAGTAGTTCTTGGCGACAGCGCCGAACATCTGCATAGGCGACTTGGCGGTTGAAGGAACGTCGAGCATGTCGGGGAAGTTGTGCTCGAAGAAGTTGACCCAACCTGGGCAGCAGGAGGTCAAGATAGGCAGACGGACTGATTTGTCGCCAGCCATGAACTTCTTGATACGGCCGAGGAGTTCCGTGCCTTCTTCCATGATGGTAAGGTCGGCAGTGAAGTCGGTGTCGAACACATAGTCGAAGCCGAGGCGGCGCAGGGCAGCGGCCATCTGGCCGGTGACGATGGTGCCGGCGGGCATGCCGAACTCTTCACCGAGAGCCACACGGGTAGCAGGAGCTGTGTTGACGATGACGGTCTTCTTAGGATTGTTGATGGCAGCCATGACGTTGCGGGTGTCGTCCACCTCGGTCAAAGCACCAACGGGGCAAACCTGGACGCACTGACCGCACATGACGCACGGTGAATCGACGAGGTCTTGCTCGAAGGCAGGAGCCACGACGGCGCTGAAGCCACGGTTGATGGCGCTCAGGGCACCGACAGTCTGGACGTTGTTACACATGTTCTCGCAGCGGCGGCACATGACGCACTTGTCCATGTCGCGCACGATGCTGGGCGACATGTCTTGGCGATAGTGGCTCTGTTCACCCTTGAATGGGATGTCGCGGATGCCAAGGTACTGGGCCAGGCTCTGGAGCTCGCAGTTGCCGCTCTTGGCGCAGGTCAAGCAGTCTGTCGGGTGGTCGCTGAGGATCAGCTCGACGACGGTACGACGGGCGTTGATGACGCGGGCGCTGTGGGTCAGCACTTCCATGCCTTCCACGCAGTCGGTGGCGCAAGCCGGGGCCAGGTTACGACGAGGACGACCGTTGAAGTCCTTCACGACTTCGACGACGCAAACGCGGCAGCCACCGGGTTTGTTTTCAAATTTCATTCCTGCCAGTTCAAAATAGCAAAGGGTAGGAATATGGATACCGGCCATGCGGGCGGCTTTCAGAATGGTAGTGCCTTCCGGGACCTGAATCTGTTTGTTATCAATTGTTACGTTAATCATACTTTTTCTCCTCCTCTATTTTATTTGACAGAAATAGCACCAAACTTACAACCAGCGATACAGGCACCGCACTTGATGCACTTGGTGGAATCGATCACCATCGACGGCAGCTTATGGCCAGGTGCGATGTAATCGGTCTTCGAGATGGCGTCGCCAGGGCAGTTCTTTGCGCACTTGCCGCAGCCAATGCACTTCTCCTTGTCGATCTCATAGCTCATGAGCTTCTTGCAGACGCCAGCGCGGCACTTCTTATCGACGACGTGTTCAACGTATTCGTCCCAGAAGTTGTCAAGGGTGGAGAGGACAGGGTTCGGTGAGGTCTGACCCAGACCGCAGAGGGCGGTGTCCTTGATCACGGCGGCGAGATTGCGGAGCTCTTGGAGGTCGTCCATGGTGCCATTGCCTTCGGTGATCTTGGTGAGGATTTCAAGCATACGCTTGTTACCGATACGGCAGGGTGAGCATTTGCCGCAGCTCTCTTCGCAAGTGAACTCGAGGTAGAACTTAGCGATAGCGGGCATGCAGGAGGTTTCGTCCATGACCACCATACCGCCAGAGCCCATCATGGAGCCGGCAGCGGCAAGGCTTTCATAGTCGATAGCGGTGTCGAGGTGCTTCTCAGTCAAGCAGCCGCCTGAAGGACCACCTGTCTGGACAGCCTTGAACTTACGGCCGCCCTTGATACCACCACCGATTTCGTAGATGATGTCGCGGAGGGTGGTGCCCATCGGGACCTCAATCAGACCGACGTTGTTGATCTGACCAGCCAGGGCGAACACCTTGGTACCCTTTGACTTCTCGGATCCGATGCTGGCAAACCAGTCAGCGCCCTTGGTGATGATGATCGGCACGTTGGCGAAAGTCTCCACGTTGTTCACGTTGGAAGGCTTGGCCATGTAACCGCTGACCGCTGGGAACGGAGGTTTCAGGGTGGGTTCACCGCGCTTGCCTTCCATGGAGTGGATCAGAGCGGTCTCTTCACCGCAGACGAAAGCGCCGGCACCGTAGCGGAGCTCGATGTCGAAGTTGAAGCCCGAACCGAGAATGTCGTTGCCGAGGAGGCCGTATTCACGAGCCTGGGCGATGGCGATTTGCAGACGGTGGATAGCGAGAGGATACTCAGCACGGATGTAAACCAGACCGTGGGAAGCACCGATGGCGTAGCCGCAGATGGCCATAGCCTCGACGATGCTGTGCGGGTCACCTTCCATGATGGAACGGTCCATGAACGCACCTGGGTCGCCTTCGTCAGCGTTGCAGATGACGTACATCTCATCGCATTTGTTCTTGGCGCAGAGGCCCCATTTCACACCGGTGGGGAAGCCAGCGCCGCCACGGCCGCGAAGGCCTGACTTGGTGACTTCGTCGATGACCTGTTGGGGAGTCATCTCAGTGAGACACTTACCGAGAGCCTCGTAACCGCCGCGTGAAATGCACTCGTCGATGTTCTCGGGGTTGATGAAACCGCAGTTGCGGAGAGCGATACGGAGCTGTTTGCGATAGAAGCCCATGTGCTTCGAGTCGGAAACGTGTTCCTTGTTCTCCGGATCCAAGTAGAGCAAATCGGTGACCTTACGGCCCTTAATGATGTGTTCATTGACGATCTTCTCGACATCTTCAGGCTTCACCTGGGTGTAGAAAGTGTTGTCAGGCATGATCTTCACGATAGGTCCCTTCTCGCAGAAGCCGAAGCAACCTGTTCTGACCACCTGAACTTCATCCTGCAAGCCCTTCTCAGCAAGGATGCGCTGGAAGTTCTCGATGATTTGAGCACTTGCCGAGGCCTGGCAGCCAGTACCGCCGCAGACCAGCACGTGCATCTTGATTTTTGTCATATAATTTCCTCCAATTAAAGATTAACCAATTGTTTCGTAGTTCACGGGGATGACACCCTCGACCATTTCGTTGTTCATGACATACTTGGTGAGGATTTCATCAGCTCTGGTGTTGTCGACATGACCGAAGACGATCGGGTCGCGGCCGGGGCACTTCACCTCGATGGTCGGTTCAGCGTGGCAGTAGCCCATGCAACCGGTCTGGGTGAAGACGATGCTGAGCTTCAGCTCATCGGCCTTCTCCATCAGATGTTCCATCACTTGTTTGGCGCCAGCGGCGATACCGCAGGTGGCCATGGCAACCTTAATCTGCACGAGGGAGTCAGGGTCGTTGCTCTTCTCGCGGATGTCGAGGTTGTTCGAAAGCTTTTCTCTCATAGCTTTCAGTTCTGCTAAAGATTTAACTTTTGCCATTTTAAAATCTCCTTTTTTAGGGGTTATTGTTTATTATTTCAGATTTAAATATTTAAAAATAGATGATTCATAAAAAAACGGTGCAAAGGTAAAAAATAAAAGCTTCAATTTCAACGAAGCAGAAGCTTTCTTAAGGGAAAACGACAATATAGAATGATTCTAATTTAGCTTGTCGTAAAAACCGGTTTTATCGCATTGAAAATTCGCATCCGCAGTACTGCTGATTATAAAAACCATAGTCTTTGATGATCTGGATTCTTCGCTCGCTCAGGCCGCCTTTGCGCCAGTTTTGCGCCCAAAAGGTCACTTCAGGTACCTGCGACTCGGCAAAACGGCCTGCCTCTTCGATCTGTTCCAGACTTTTCCAACGGCTGGAGGCCAGCGTGGTTGTGATCACCGTAAAACCGTGATCGCGGGCATATTGCGCCGTTTTTAGCAGCCGTAGTTTAAAGCATTTCAGGCATCGGCCACCCCTCTCAGGCTCGTTTTCCAAACCTTTCATCTCGTCGAGCCAATGCTCATGATCATAGTCGGCATCAACAATCTCCAACCCTAACGATTTCGAATAGCGCGAACACTCGTTTTTCCGGATTTCGTACTCCTCCAATGGATAGATATTCGGATTGAAATAATAGATTGTCGGGGTGATTCCGTGATTCACCAAACACTCCACGATCGCCGATGAACACGGCGCACAGCAAGTATGGAGCAACACTTTGGTTGCCCCTCCGGGAGCCTGAATTTCAAATTTATTCTTCATTCAATATCCATTGTTTAAAGAAAGGATCCTCTAATTCATATCGGTCTGAATAAATCACATACCCATCTTTCTGCAAACGCTTCAGGGCGCTGTAAACCGTACTTGTCCGATATTCACCCGACTGCAAGGGTTTTCTGGATGCTAGTCGCTGCATGATCCATCGATTCGTCCGGTTCTGGTTTATCCACAACCGCTCGTAATCCAAGCCGTGCGATTTCACGATATGATCAACAGCCTCATCCAACGGATCCTTAGAACCAGGCTGCAAGACTCCCACTTGCCACACATTTGCCGCCAACTGTTGTGAATAATAAGGATGACATCCTGTATAGTCCAAAATCCTTTCAGAAAGAGCCTCATGGCTATCTGGGAAGACACTTGACAACCGCTCCGAAAGATACCTGTGGAAATCCTTCCTCGGCAGTTTTTCCAGACGCATCAACTCTCCAAAATGATAAAACGGCGACTTATTGTTCTCAAAGATGTCCGTCATCATACTCTCTTGACTCCCCAACAAAACATAGTTGATATGCTTCTGGCTCTGCATGATGGAGCGCAACTGCTTGTCAAACTTTGGAGCGATGTCAAGAACCTCTTGGAACTCATCCAGCACCACAATCATCCTGTTTTTCACCGAATGAGCACGCTCAATAAGCATCAGCACATCTTCAATCAACACATTGCCGTCCACATTTGGCTGAAACGACACATCCATCGAACCTGTCACAGGATTGGTCGAAACTGTCGGAATAACGCGGAAATGCGTAATCAGATGCCGCACTTTTTCCAAGGGATGCACCTTAAAAAACTCTCTTAGTAATTTCGCAGAAAAATCAGCTATCGATGTCGTCTGCTGCAAGTTCACCGTGATATGTTTGCGACCGCTCTCCTTCACCGCTTTCGCCACCACACTGCTCTTGCCAAACCGACGCGGGCTGATCAACACCAGATGGTTAGCACTTTTCAGAAATTGCTTGATATAAGCCACCTCTTTCACCCTGTCAGTGAAGTATTCTTCTTCTACAATCGTGCCGAATTTAAATGGATTATCCATATTACGTGAATTTTCGTTACGACTTTTTTCGTTACGATTTTTTTCGTAATCACATTGCAAACATACAACAATTCTTTTATATGGCAATTCTTTTTGCCAAAAAATCAATAATTCAGCACCTCGATGTCGCCGCCGGAGCTGAAAATGATATACTTTCGTCCGTAGATGGTGACAATTTCGTAATCCGCCCTGGAGGTGGTGCCGGTTGACATGACTTCGAAGGCGTTTTCACTGGGGAGAAGAACCTCTGTTTTACGCTCCTCGGCGTATGATTTGACAAAAAGGTTGTCGAAGGTGAGACCAAGCCCGAAAGCAACAATAGCAACAAGTGCCAGTAAGGGATAAAGTCTTGATTTTTTCATGATACAAAGGTTTTAAGAAACACGTAAAACCGCTGCAAAAATCGTTCCTGTTAACAGAAGAAAACTTAATTTTGCATCGAATTCAAACTAACAAATATGAAAAAATATCTACTCTCTGCCATTATCGTCTTGCTCGCTGTAGCGGGAATGGCACAAAACAACTGTTATTGGGTGTTTTTCACCGACAAAAACAACACCCAATTCGATCCTTACACTTATTTTGACAACAAGGCCATCGAGCGCTACCAACAATGCGGCGCCGACCTTTACGACATCAGCAACTATCCTTTGAACGACCGCTATGTCAGCACTGTAGGTGGTTATTCTTCCGAGGTGTATGGCGAGTCAAGATGGCTCAATGCCATTGGCATTGCCGCTACCAGCGACAACGCCATGCTGATTGAGCAGTTGCCGTTTGTGGCCAAGGTACAGGAGATTGTTACCAGCGGAACAATGGCGTCTGTGGATTGCCGCATCGCTTCGCAAAGCTCCGCTCCTCGCAATGACGATTCCGACGTTAACGCTCCGGCTGACATCCTCACCGACCAAGTGAAACGTTTCGGAGGCCAGTATTTCCAAGAAAAAGGCATCGATGGCAAGGGACTCCGCATCTGCGTGATGGACGGCGGCTTCCCCGGTATTGACACCCATCAGGCGTTCCAGCACCTGCGCGACAATAACCAGATCCTCAAAACCTATAACTTTCCCAACAAAAAAGAGGATGTTTATGGCTGGAGTTCCCATGGCACCATGGTGCTGAGCTGCATCGCCGGTATCAACAAAGACGGTCAGAAAATGGGTCTCGCCACAGGAGCCGAGTTCCTGCTCGCCCGTACCGAGATCGAACCTGAGCCGTTTATTGAAGAGGTGTGGTGGGCGCAAGGTGCCGAGTGGGCCGACAAGAACGGCGCCGACATCATTAACAGCTCGCTGGGTTACGGCAAAGACCGTCACTGGACCAAGGACATGGACGGCACCTCCTACGTAGCCAAAGCCGCCCAAAAAGCCGCAGAGAAAGGCATCCTCATCTGCAACTCAGCAGGCAACGAAGGCGACGACGGCCGATGGATGACCATCATCACCCCTGCCGATGCTGAGAATGTGCTTACCGTCGGTGGCATCAACGCCAATCTGAACAATTACCAACATGTTGGCTTCAGTTCCTACGGCCCTACAGCTGACAAACGGCTCAAGCCCAACGTGGTGGCGTTCGGAATGGCTGACGTTGCCGATCCAGATGGCGATTACACCTATGCGGCAGGCACCTCGTTCTCCAGCCCCCTGACCGCTGGTTTTGCTGCCTGTGCCTGGCAGACCAAACGCGACCTCACCGCCCTTCAGATGAAGGCCGAGATCGAGAAATCCGCCGACCTCTACCCCTACTTCGACTACGCCTACGGCTACGGTGTGCCACAAGCTGCCTACTTCACAGGCGACCTGAAACCTGCTGAGCGCTCGTTCACCCTCGTCCAAGAAAAGGACGGCGTGAAAATCGTCGTTCCGGAGATCCTCGAGAATAAAGACGTATTCATCAACGTAGAAGGTGCCGACGGAGTACTGCTGGGCTATTACAAAGTCACTCCAACAGCTGAAGGCATCAAGTTGAACAACAAAGACTTCGGCCAAGGCAAGAAACTCAATGTCAGCTACAACGGTTTCTACGACTCCTGCCCCATCAGCGGCATGGGCGGCGACATCAACCTGCTAGCCAACAAACGCAACAGCCAAAACGGCACCTTCAAAAAAGTCAGCGGCGAAGGCTGGATGGACTCGTATTACTTCCAATATGACTACAACCTGTTCACCGACGTTTGGAATGGCTTCAACCGCCACCTCGCTTTCGGTAGACGTCACTATTTCGGCAAGACCTATAAGATCGGATTCGGATGGAGCCTTGACTGGAACCACTTCGTTGCCAAGAACAGCCTCGGAGTCAACGACCGTAAGACCATCATGCGACAAATGCAGTTCCGGGCCGAGTTACTGCAACGCATCGCCATACGTCGCATTGGTGTCAATTGGGATCTGGGTGCCTACGGCGGCGTCAACATCACCCGTCGAGTGGAACTCCGCGACAAAGTTACCTTCCTCGACGACCACGACCAAGCAGTGAGCCCTGCCCCTTACGACGAGAACGTCTCAACCTACTTAACGGGCTGCAGAGCCATGAACCGCTTTGAATACGGTGCTACAACAAAACTCAGCTACACCTTCCTTAATGCCATTAACTTGGGTGTCTATGCCCGCTACCGTCTCTCCGACATCATCACCAAGCAAGACGGTTTCATTGGCGACCCCACCCATCAGCCCTCGCCTTGGAGCTTTGGCATCGAGTTCGAGATCATGCCGTGATGACAAGAGTTATTCCTTCACGAAGCGCGAATTATAAGTTCCGCTTTTGATAAAATACAAGCCTGCTGACAGATCATCGATCTTAATGTCTTTCTTCACACCGAGACGCACAACCTTTACCAGTGCGCCCATCGCATCGTAAATGCTCACTTCAGAATCAGCCTCCAGGCTTTCAAGATGGATCTTTTCCTTCGCTGGATTGGGCCAGATGAAAGCCTGATCAGCGATAGATTCATTTGTGCTGTTGTTGGAAACACCGACCTTGAAATCATCGACAATCCACTCATCGCCATCAGGACCAGCATACTTGAAAGCAATATAGACAGTCCGACCTTTATAATCACTCAAATCCAATTCCCAAGAATGCCAATTCCCGTCTTTGGGATCATTGATCCAAATCTCCGTGAAATAGTCAGGACTAAAGTTGCTTTCGGTCAGTACAAACGAACTGTTCGGCCTGACCATGACATAGACTCCGTTATACTTGTAATAGTCCCAATCATGATTAACGCAAGAAAAACTGAGCTTCGCATCCTCATTGTCCGGAAGGGAGATAGCCGGGCTGATCAGCCATCCTTCTTGTCTCTCTAACAGATCATACATGTGTCGTACGCCCAAATCGTCGATGTCATTGTTGTTGTCGAATCTTGCCCAATAACTGTTAAAACTATAGTTTTGGTTATCCACATCAACTTTCACCCACTCATCCCACTTTGTTGACCCATATTCGAACTCTTCCTCGAAGGGCAAGTTGTAGGTTTGGGGCGTCGGAGGCGTGTAAGTAACAGCAATTGAACTCGGTAAGAAAACACCAGTCAAGGCACCATAGGTTAGGTTGATCTGACTCAATGTTCCATTGGTATATTTCTTGGGCATGAAATGGGGGTTAACGAAATATAATCCTCTATGGTCAGCTACCATTTGCGATTCTTCATAATAAAAATCAACACGCGAACCCAATGTGAACGCTTCAGAACACTCTTGAGTCTGAATATTGTATTTCCAGACTTTATACGAGTCGGAATCAGATCCTAAAACAAACAAGTTTCCATCTGCCTCAACTAATCGATTCAACGTCACACCAGTATCACTCGGCCATACATAAAGATCCTCATCATCTCCCCATCCACCCGTAATGATTCTGTGTCGAGATATCCGACTTCCAGCTTCCGAATCATTTGAAATCAGGTATAAGAAATTGTTATAATAGACAACATCTTTTATGAAATGAGAATAACCAAAATCATAAGTCTCGTTGTTTTTCAATAAATCACCTAGGCTTACAATCCAAGTTTGCCCCAACGGGTCAACCACAATTCTGGAATAGTAATTTTTTAGAACGGCCTCTTCTTCGTAATTATCAGGTCCATAAAGCATCTCCCCATCTTTAAGGATGAAACCCAGAGACACCCAATAGCTATAATCCTTAGTTTCATATATTTTCCTCCGAACTACTCCTGCCGCATAGAGGTGGCCTTCGTGCCAGACTATGTCATTGACATTATAGAAGTCTACTGTCCAATCACCCACTGCTGGCATGGGAGCTTCATAAACTATAGTAGTTTGGCCTGAAACAGGGTCGTACTTGTAAATATTGGAGATATTTTCATACGAAACATTTATCTTAGACACATAATAAACGCATCCGTCGTCACCAATCACCATACTCCGAAAGACTACGTTGTATTTGTCACCGTTAAACTCATAAGAATTGATGTCAACACCGTTTTTCTGAAAATGTGTCGTAGCTATTGCAGAATTGCCATCTACGCCAATGGTATAGATATCTTGCGCCATCGCACCCATAGCAAAAGCGATTAACGCCAAAACTAACAGTAAAGATCTTTTCATTTTATTAAATTTAATTTGCAAATATACGAATAAAACTATTTTTGTGTTAAAAAAGTCAAAAAAAGATGTCAGTTTCAATTTCCTTGAAAACTACTGTTTTATTTAGTATCTTTGCGGCAAAACTAATCAAAAAGAAACTTGACGATGCAAGACTTAACAGGCAAATGGAAAGTGTCTGAAATGTTGATTTACAGCCCGGAAACCAAAGAAACAGAATGGGTCAGATCCGACGACGCATTACTCCGTGAGGATGTCGATGACCACACCATGGATATGTTTTTTGGAGAGCTCATCTTTGAAGAAGACGGGAACATGCGCTTCCTGGTCCCACTGCCCCTTGACAAGCCTCAAGAAGAAATCGACCAGGCCGTCGCCTCCGGTGAGATGAAAGTGATGGACGACATGATGGTGCTCGAGGATTTCGGCAAGGCGGAATACCTCCAGGAACTTGACAACGGCATGATCGAGTTGGATGGAAGGATACGGTTCACTCGCGAAGAAGAATACGAGGATGTATTTGAAGATGAGCATGAGGTCTATGACGAAAACACCAAAGACATCATTGGGAAATGGAGAATAGCCGAACTCTGCGTCTTCAATGACCGAAAGATGAAAACGGAATGGCTCAAGAAGGAAGAAATCATGAGCAGTGACGATCTTGATCCCCAGTATAAAATGATGGCTGGACTCGAAATGATTTTCGGTGACGATGGTTCTGCGATCAGCGTTTATGACATTCCGGAAGGAACGACTCAGGAACAAGTGGACGAAGCCGTGGCTTCAGGCGAGATCCAATTGCTGGACGGCAAGATCATCGAGTCGGAATATCGTTGGTATACCGAGGACGGAGTGCCTTATTACGACTCACGCCACATCAGCGAATTAACTGGAGAAATGGCCAATGAAGTCGAAGAGATCAAGAGACTCGACAATGGCATGATCGAGGTGGATGCCGGTCGGTATTTTCGCGAGGAATAAGGAGGGTCCCGTGGGGCTTTGGCGTCGAAATTGAGATTATGCCTTAATGGAAAACGGGGCGGACTGTGTACCCGACGCTACGATCGTAAGGGCCTGAGGAATGATTGCCCGAATAGAACTTGATGGACAACGCATTGTTCGGGCCCGACGTATCGAGTGAACTCGACCAATAGTTGCCATCGGTACCGACACGGTTGAGGGTCTCAATCCAATAATAACCTCCAGCGGGAAGGAAGATGCTGTTGCCATTAGTTGCCGTTATCAGCCTTCCGTTGATCCCGTTCTGTGTGGTCCATCTATTCGTCGTGTTTGCCCACAGTTCTTGCCATTGGGCATCTGTAGGCATGCTCCAACGATCTCCCCAATTGGCCGTGGCGGCATCGTCATCCGAAAGTAAAACTGTGTAGTTATCAGTATAACCTTCGTTACCAAAACTGGCCATGTTGCAGTACTTGGTAAGTTTGTGGTCCTCGCCATTGCAGTGCTGATAGGTAGCCCATGTGTATGTGGTCTTCTGCTGGGTCTCGCCCCAAGCGAAGTAATCGCCATAGCCTTCAGGCATATCGGCGCCTACATTGCAAGTAGCCCACATTGTTCCGCTCGGCAAGCCAAGATCGATATATTCGTGACCATTGTAAGTGCCACTACCATCACCACCTCCGATGTTGTTCTCAAGCGTCTTGAAGGTCTTGTCCTCTCCATAATAATACTCCGAATCCCTCAAGGCGTAGGCCCTGACATGATAAACGGTATTCGGCTCAAAATCTCTGAGGGCACACACAAATGGCGCAGACCAGTTAGTAGTGGAGACATGAGCACCATCCGCCGTGGGATTGGGATTTGTACCCCAACAAACGCCAAGTTCATTGAGTGTAACACCTTGTGAGACTTCCACTCTTCCACCGCAAACTGCAGTGGTTTCAGTAATGTCCTTAGGGGCATCTGTAGTAACCTTAATAGTCACCTCGGTGCCATTACCGCCACCTTGGTTTCCACCTCCGTTATTGGGTTCATCTTCCGGTTTGCAACCCGCGGCAAACACCATCGCTGCCACCAGCATCAAGACTGACAAAGCCTTCGTTGTGATTCTTCTCATAGCTATTCTATTTTATTAAACGGCACAAAAGTAGAAAAAAGAAGATATGCTACCAAGATTTTTATTAACTTTGCAGATACGATTTTAAAAGAAAACAAAACATGAAAGTACAAGAGTTAGTTGACAAACTCGGACTGAAAGTCCTCTCCGGTGCCAATGGCCTGGACCGTGAAATCGACGGATGCTATA
The DNA here is from genome assembly GCA_017530365.1 of Bacteroidales bacterium. Taxonomy (GTDB): domain Bacteria; phylum Bacteroidota; class Bacteroidia; order Bacteroidales; family F082; genus Limimorpha. Next base: position 10,665 of record JAFXMK010000020.1, on the reverse strand, counting down.
TATCTGACCTGCTCAGCGACGTGATGGGCAACGCCATGGAAGGCAACATCTGGATCACCCTCCAGACACATAAGAACGTTATGGCCGTAGCCTCCCTGAAAGAGATGGCCTGCATTATCCTGGTGAAGAACCTCGTCCCCAACGAGGAGACCATCGAACAGAGCGACGAGGAAGACCTGCCCATTCTGCAGACCTCCCTACCGACCTTCGAGATCGCTGGCAAAGTATATAACTTGTTAAATTGATCAGTTGTTCAGTTGATCAGTTGTTCAGTTATGGAGAATTTCGGGGATTATCTTAGGTCAAAGTGTTTGGATTTTGGTGTTGAGATTGTCAACATCTATAAACATCTTTGTGCCAATAAAAAAGAATTTGTCCTATCAAAACAACTACTTCGCTGTGGGACAAGCATCGGCGCTAACCTTGTGGAAGCACAAAACGGAATTAGCCACAAGGATTTCATTGCCAAAATCTATATCTCTCTCAAAGAATGTGCTGAAACAGGCTACTGGCTAGTATTACTTCTCAAGACAGACTATCTGACTCCATCTGAATACGACAACATCAACAATAAATGCCAAGAATTAAACAGAATACTTAACAGCATTGTCAAAAAGGCCCAACTGAACAACTGAACAACTGAACAACTATGAACTTAAACTCATATAGAGCCGATTTACACATGCACACGGTGCTCTCGCCGTGCGGAGACCTCTATATGAGTCCGTCTGCCATCGTGGAGCAAGCCAAGAAACTCCATCTCGACGTCATCGCCATCTGCGACCACAACACGACGCGACAGGTAAAAGTGACCCAGAAGATCGGCCGCGAAAACGGCATTCTGGTCATCGGCGGCGTGGAGATCACCACCCAAGAAGAAGCCCATGCCCTCGCCTACTTCGAAACAGATGAACAGCTCGACAAATTCCAGGAGTTCCTCGACGCGCACCTTCCCCACATCCCACTGGATGAGGAGAAGTTCGGCTACCAACTCATCGTGGATGAGAACGAAGAAGTGGTGGGTGAAGAGGAATGGCTGCTTTGGTCGGCTCTTGACGCTGATTTAGACCAGCTTTATGACGTGGTTCACGAGATCGGCGGACTCTTTGTCCCCGCCCACGTGAACAAACCCGCCAGTAGCTTGGTGAGCCAACTGGGTTTCGTGCCACCCGACATCAAGGCCGATGCCCTGGAAATCTCGAAACACGTGAAAAAAGAGGACTTCCTGAAGAAATACGCCTACCTGAAGAAATTCAACTTCACCAAAAGCAGCGATGCCCACTTCCTCCATATCATCGGAGAAGTCCATTGTGTGCTGCACATGTATGACAAGACGTTCGATGAGTTCCGCAAGACCCTTCACGGTGAGGAAGGACGCTACATCGACACCGAACCCAACGAAAAACTGCAACTCCTTTATGGATAAACGCTTATGAAAGAATTAGCAATGCACGTATATGACCTGATGGAAAACTCGACCGCGGCCAACTCGACCCTGGTGGAGCTGACCATCAAAGACAGCCTCAAAGACAACGTCTATGACTTTACCATCAAGGACAACGGAAAAGGCATGACCCCCGAGTTCCTGGCTAAAGTCACCGACCCCTGGACAACCTCTCGCACTACCCGCAAGGTGGGATTGGGACTGCCACTGATTAAGATGAACACGGAGAATATGGGCGGCGGCATGCACATTGAAAGCGAAGTCGGCAAGGGTACCGTGCTCCATTTCTGGTTCCAGCACGACCACATCGACCGCCCCCCTATGGGCGACCTAGCGGGATCCTTGGTGATGCTGTTTTCGGCTCATCAAGACATCCACTTCATCTACACCCACATCACCGATGACGGCGAGTTTGTGTTCGACACCGACGAGGTGAAGGAAGCCTTAGACGGAATGCCGATGAACGACGTCCATATTATGAAGTATCTCAAGGAAATGATCCAAGAGAATTTGAAGGAGATCAATTACAATGATTAAACAAAACTGAACAACTGAACAACTGATTAACTGAACAATATGACACTCAAAGAAATTGCAGATTTACTGGAGGCCAAGGTCCTCTGCGGACAAGACCGCTTGAACGAAGAACATGAGACGGCCTTTGCCTCCGACCTGATGAGCGATGTGCTCACCTTGGGCGACTACAACCCTGTGATCCTCACCGGATTGTGCAACATGCAGACCATCCGCACCTGCGAGATGGGTAACCTTGACATCATCGTTCTCGTACGCCGCAAGAAGGCCACCGAGGAGATGATCGAAGAGGCCGAGGACGAGGGCATGGTGGTCATGGAATGTGACTTCTCCATGTTCAAGGCCTGCGGATTGCTCTTCAAAGCGGGCATGCTGCCCATTTTCTAAGTCTAACCAAAACAAAACACCATGCATCTCGAATACCAAGTTTTTGAAGCGGACTTTGTGAACGCCGGAGCCGCATCGAGCTCTATCAAGAAGACCTTGAAGCAGCTCAACGTGAACCCCCAGATCGTGAAACGGGTCGTCGTGGCCCTATACGAAGCCGAAGTCAACGCTATCGCCCACGCCTACGGCGGTATGATCTATGCCGACATCGAGGCCGACAAGATCATCGTCAAAGTGGTCGATAAAGGTCCTGGCATCCCCGACATCGAATGGGCCATGCAGGAAGGCAACTCCACCGCCTCACCCGAGGTACGCAACATGGGATTCGGAGCCGGCATGGGTTTGCCCAACATCCGCAAGAACGTCGATCGCCTCGACGTCCAGTCCACCGTCGGTGTAGGCACCACCGTCGAAATGGAAGTCCGATTCGTTTAAACGGAAAACTGAACAACTGAACAACTGATTAACTGAACAACTATGGAGAAGGTCCCATTTTTTCACGCGCTGACCATCGACGAGGAGACATGCATCGGATGCTCCCACTGCATGAAAGCGTGCCCCACCGAAGCCCTCAGGGTACGGAACGGCAAAGCCATTTTGCAACCCGACCGCTGCATCGACTGCGGCAACTGCTTCAAGGTCTGCCCTACCAAGTCCATCTACATCAAGCAAGATGACTTCGACGACATCTTCAACTACGCCTGCCGCGTAGCCTTGGTGCCGTCGGTCTTCATGGGACAATTCCCCAACGACATCACCGTGTCGCGAATCTATCAGATCTTGAAAGAGATCGGGTTCACTTATATCATCGAAACCGAGGCCACGGTGCCGATCTACACCGAAGCTAAAAACAGATACGCTGCCGAACACCCCGACATCCGTCCTTTGATCTCCACCTACTGTCCAGCCATCGTGCGACTCATCCAGGTGAAGTTCCCAGGCCTCACGGACAACCTCATCCCCATCAAGGCGCCCATTGACCTGACGGCCATGTACATCCGTCGTAAGCTGGAGAAAGAGGACTGGAATCCCGAAGACATCGGCATCTTCTACATCACCCCTTGCGCCGCCAAGATCGCTGCCGTTAAGACTCCTGTTGGCGAAGATAAATCGTTGGTGGACGGCGTCATTAACATGGATTCCTTGTATAACCGTGTCTTCAAGCGCATCAAAGAACAAGGGCACGGCTTCAAGGAGCAGAAGCTGCCCGTGTCACAGCTCTCCGCCGACGGCGTGCTGACCGCGCTCACCAATGGCGAGCGGCGCCTCTCCAACGCCAAGCACTCCTACTCCATCGACGAGATCCACAACGTCATCGAGTTCCTCGAGAAGGTGGAAAACGACGAAGTGGAGAACGTTGACTTCTTGGAACTCCGCGCCTGCGACCAGAGCTGTCCCGGCGGTATCCTTACCTGCGACAACCGTTTCATGATGTGCGAGCGCATCTTCGCCCGTGCCCGCAAGATCGCAGAGCGTGAACGTAACGGAGAACAGACCAAAGACCACGAGATCGAAGCCGAACGCAACTTCCTCGCCCGTAACGTAAAAGTAGGCGAAATCAAACCGCGTTCCATGCTCGTCCTCGACGAAGACATCACGCAGGCTTTGGCAAAGATGCAACGCATCAACCAACTCCGGGCAAAGCTCCCTCAAAGGGATTGTGGCGTTTGCGGCGCCCCCACTTGCGATGCCCTGGCTCGCGACATCGTCATGGGCGAAGCAGAACTTTCAGATTGTATTTTCTTGAAAAACAAAGATTAAGCACCCTCTGCTTTCTTCCTTCTTTCCTCGCGCTTCTGTCTTCTGACAGCGGCCTTCTGTATCCGCATTTCCTCACGGCGAGCATACACATTCAGCATATAGACGGCCACCGCTCCAACAACAGCCATCAGCACTGCCATGAAAAACTCCCCATTGATTTGGGGAAGATGAAACACGTAATCCAACATGTCGGCCGACGGCTCCTTCCAAGGATAAACCACGGGAAGGCTGCCCAGCATAAAGCCCGAAAGCGCCGAGAGCGTCTCGTTGCGGAAGTCCTTCATCAGCCATGAAAGCAGATAGGAAAAGCTGACGATACTGACGATGGAACCCAGCAAAAATGGCAGGAGGATCCGGAAACCGACCATGAATGTCGATGCCTTCGTCATCGCTGGGATGGCATGGGTGACAATCAGCTCATAATTGCCCATCAAAAGCATCAGATGGGAGCCCGAGATACCAGGGACCACCATGCCCGTAGCCCCGACGATACCGCAAATAAAGAGGTACCAAAAGCCATCATTGGACTCCGGATTCAGATGGATGGACAAAAAGAAGGAAACCACAAAACCGATCATCAAGATAATGACATTCTTGACGGTCACCTTTTCGATGCTTTTCATCACATTGATCACCGATGCAGTGATCAAGCCGATGAAAAACGCCCAAACAAAGACTTCGTACGACTTCAACACCCTTTTCAGGAAGATCGCCGTGAACACCATGCCCACGATGATACCCAATAGGATGGTGACGAGAAAACGGAAATCCGTCCTGCGGCCGAATTCCGTGACTTCACCTTTGAAAAGATACTTGAAATTCTTGGGATTCAGCGATTTAATGGAATTGATGAAACGTTCGAATACGCCCAATACCAAAGCAATCGTTCCGCTGGATACCGGCACTACATTGACGACACCCATCAAAATACCTTTGACAAAAACTTTAAAACTTGTCCAAAAGTTCATCCCAAACGAACGTTATTCATCGTATCAACGGCAAAAGTAGCATTTTATTTCAAGACTTCGCCGTAACAATCAAAGAAATCAGCCTGTGTGATTCGCACTTGGTAAAACTCCCCAATCTGCAACTCCTCATCGGCCGGAATCAAAATCTCGTCATCCACTTCGGGAGAATCGAATTGCGAACGACCCACATAATAGTCGCCTTCCAATCGGTCCACCAGCACCTTTTCCACCTTTCCAACGCGCATTCCATTGATTTCCAATGAAATATTTTGCTGAATCTCCATCAAACGATCGACGCGCTCCTGTTTCACTTCATCCGGAACATCGTCAATCATGTCGTAGGCTGGGGTCCCTTCCTCGGGCGAAAAAGCAAACACCCCTGCCCTCTCGAAGCGCATCTCCTTGATAAACTGACAGAGTTCCTCGAAATCTTCTTCCGTCTCGCCCGGGAAGCCCACGATGAACGTAGTACGGAAAGCGATGTCTGGCACATGCTTACGCACGTTTTTCACAAAGCCAATGGTCTGTTCACGATCCACGCCACGACGCATGTCCTTCAGGATATGCGTGCTGATGTGCTGTAAGGGCAGATCGATGTAATGGCAGATCTTCGGGTTTTCGCGCATCAAGTCGAGCAACTCGTCAGGGAAACCCAAAGGATAGCCATAATGCAGACGGATCCATTCGAAGCCGTCGATATTGCATAAGGCTTTCACCAGCTCAACAATATGAGACTTGCCGTCGATATCGTGACCGTAATAAGTCAAGTCTTGGGCGATGAGGATCAATTCCTTCACGCCTTGTTTGGCCAACCGACGGGCTTCGTCCAACAGATTCTCCATTGGCACCGAGACATGCGGTCCTCGGATCAGCGGAATGGCACAAAAGGCACAACGGCGGTTGCAGCCCTCTGAGATCTTCAGATAGGCGTAGTGATTCGGCGTTGACAGAACACGACGGTTGCAATACTGCGGTTGTGGTTCTTCCTTGAGGATGTCGGCGGCAATCAAGTTAACGCTCTCCACACCATAAAAGCCGTCCACCTCATGGATCTCTTCTTGCAATTCCTTCTTGAAACGCTGCGAGAGACAGCCAGTGACATACAGTTTCTTGATCTTGACTTGCTTGCGCAGCTCAGCATACTCAAGGATGGTATCCACCGACTCCTCTTGTGCATCGCCAATAAAGCCGCAAGTATTGATGATGACCACATCAGATCGCTTATCTGAATCATGACGGATCACATAACGATGTTCCAACAAAGCCGCCAGATGCTCCGAATCCACTTTGTTCTTGGAGCATCCGAGGGTGACGATATTTAACGATGGTTTAGTCAAGAATTAGAGAATAAGAGATTTTTCTATTTTGAAGCTTAAGAATTATCCGAATTGGAGCGAAAACGCTTGCGTTTTTCATTTCTCAAATTCTCTAATTCTTGATATAATTCTACTCGAACAGTGAATCAACGAAAGCCTTCCTGTCGAAGATTTGGAGATGGTCGATGCCTTCACCAACGCCGATGTATTTGACCGGAATCTTGAACTGGTCGGAGATGCCGATGACCACGCCGCCCTTGGCAGTTCCGTCGAGCTTGGTTAGCGCAAGGGCGTTGACCTCAGTGGCAGCGGTAAACTGTTTGGCTTGTTCGATGGCATTTTGGCCGGTAGAAGCATCCAGCACCAGCAGCACCTCATGCGGGGCGTCAGGGACGACCTTCTGCATCACCTGCTTGATCTTGGTGAGCTCACGCATCAAGTTGACTTTGTTGTGAAGACGTCCAGCGGTATCGATCAGCACCACATCGGCATCTTGTGCCACGGCCGACTTCACCGTGTCGAAGGCAACGGAAGCCGGATCGGCACCCATGCCCTGCTGTACGATAGGCACATCCACCCTTTCGGCCCAGATCTTAAGCTGTTCCACAGCGGCGGCACGGAAGGTGTCGGACGCACCCAAAACGACTTTCTTACCAGCCTTCTTGAAGTTATGCGCCAGCTTGCCGATGGTCGTGGTCTTGCCCACACCGTTGACGCCCACAACCATGATCACGTAGGGTTTCTTTCCCGAGATGTCGAAGGTGGTACCATCGCCCGACTGGTTCTCCTGCAGCAGAGCCATGATTTCTTCTTTAAGGATGGTGTTCAGTTCGTCGGTGCCGACATATTTGTCGCGCGCCACACGTTTCTCGATACGCTCGATGATCTTTAAGGTGGTATCGACTCCCACGTCGGAAGTGATCAGGATCTCCTCAAGGTTGTCAAGCACCTCGTCATCGACTTTCGACTTGCCGGCGATGGCATGGGAAATACGGCTGAAGACGCTGGTCTTAGTCTTCTCCAACCCTTTGTCGAGGTCTTCCTTTTGTTCTTTTTTCTTGGTTAAAAATGAAAACAGGCCCATAACTTCACTTTATTACACGAAAAAATAGCTCTCCCAAGCGTTATGGAAAAGCTATTGTATTTGTTTAAAGAAACGCAAATTATCTTTTGGCGAGAAATTCCTGAACCTTCTCAACAGGAACGATGGTCTCTTCAAAATAATAAGCGCCGGTCTTCTCGGAACGTTTCATTCTGATGACCTTGCTGTATTCTTTACCCAGGGTACGAAGGGTAGCAACTACTTTCTTTGCCATAACTCTTAATTATTTGATCTCCTTGTGGAGGGTCATTCTTTTCAAAATCGGGTTATACTTCATCAATTCCAGACGGTCTGGAGTGTTCTTCTTGTTCTTGTAGGTAAAGTAACGAGAAGTACCGGGCATGCCGCTGGCCTTATGCTCTGTGCACTCGAGGATGACCTTGATGCGTGCGTCTTTCTGTTTCTTTGACATATCTTATCTTCCTTTCAAAATTTTCGGACTGCAAAATTAGAACATTTTTTTGAACTGGCAAGGGATAATCTCAAAATTTTTCAGTTAACGGCGAATTTTACGAATTATCCTGGATTAACGGCGAATTAAACGAATTAAACGAATCATTCGTAAAATTCGTTTAATTCGCCGTTCTCCTTTTAGCCGCTTACCCGACGATCACTTTGTTGACAATCTCCAAGATTTCTGCTTCTTCCTTTATGGCGGCAGCTTCGATCTCAGCAGCTTCATTCAGGATCTGGGCTTTGAATTCCTCATCCTTCAAGGAGGCGGCATTGATCTTCACGTTGAGATGGGCGCCCATGACAGCTGAACGAGCACACAAGGCACCCACACCGGCGTCGGTGACGGAGTTAGGATTGCCAGTCTCAGCCATGGCGCGGACGACCTCAAAGGCCTTGAAGGCGACCTTCATTGTGCGGAAAGGCACCTCGGTGGCATACTTGGTGGCATCCTGGATGGCCTGCGTGCGGGCAGCCTTTTCCTCGTCGGTCTTCTTGGGCAGACCGAAAGCTTCCATGATCTTATTGAAGGCATTGGTGTCTTCATCAACGAGTTCAAGCAGCTCGTCCTTGATGGCCTGACCCTTGACAGCCCAGTTGGAGAACTCTTCCCAGCGCTCGTCCCAGCCCGGCTTGTGCGACGACAGGTTGGCAACCATCGTAGCCAATGAGGCACCAAGAGCACCCATGTAGGCCGAGATAGAGCCACCACCAGGAGCAGGGCTTTCAGATGCAGTCTCGTTGGCAAAGCCCGTGCAGGTCATGTCGACGAGTTTCTTCTGGCTGTGGTCTTCGATGAGGTATTCGATGACCTTCTCCTTCGGGTCGAAAGGCTTCAGGTCGTCGAGGCCCATCGACTTGATGGCGATCTTCATGATTTCCTCTTCGCTCACGCCGAGACTGCGCTGTTGTTTGGCAAGGTAGAATCTGCCAGCGTCCATCAGCACCTTCTTGGGCACGAGGCCGACGATTTCGCAACCGGTGACACGCACGCCACGGGCAGCAGCCTTAGCACAGACCTCCTCGAAGCAGACATGGACAGGCGACACGCTAATGTTGGTGATGTTCATCGACACCTGGGCGATGCCGTAGTCCTCAATGAACCAACCGATGGCCTTGGTGGCCTTCAGCGTTCCAGGAATCATGATCGGTTTGCCGTTTTCATCTTTCATCGGCTTGCCGGTCACCTTGCCGCCTTCGCGCATCGGGCGACCCTTTTCGCGCACATCGAAAGCGATGGCGTTGGCACGGCGCGTCGAAGTGGTGTTGAGGTTATAGTTGATGGCCACGAGGAAATCGCGGGCACCCACTTGGGTAGCACCCGTGTGGGCCACATGTTCGTTCCATTCGTTGGGGCCAAAGTCGGGCTTCCACTGCTCCGTGCCGAGGCGAGAGGACAGGGATTCGTATTCACCCGTGCGGCAGTAAGCGAGGTTGCGGCGCTCCTTGATGTAGGCGGCCTCTTCGTAGCAGTAGATCGGGATGTTCAGCTCTTCGCCGAGGCGCTTGCCCAGCTTGTGGGCATACTCGACAACCTCTTCCATCGTGATGTTGCTCACAGGGATGAGCGGGCACACGTCGGTGGCTCCTTGACGCGGGTGGGCGCCATGGTGCTGGCTCATGTCAATGAGCTCAGCGGCTTTCTTCACCACGCGGTAGGCGGCTTCGCACACAGGCTCGGGCTCGCCCACGAAGGTGATGACGGTCCGGTTGGTGGTCATACCGGGATCCACGTCCAGCAGTTTGACGCCTTCCACTTTCTCGATTTCAGCGGTCACTTGGTCAATGATATTCTTGTCGCGGCCTTCGCTGATATTCGGCACGCATTCGATGAGTTGTTTCATATTGTTGTTGAATTGTTGATTGTTTAATCGTTTAATTGTTGACGCGAGTCGCGGGACTGCGGGACACGAGACTGGGGGTTACCACCATCAAGCCTTTGACCCTCATGGCGGAGGGACATCCGCCATCCCCTACGCGAGAGGGAGTCCTTATCGCTTAGGGGATTGCGGGTCAAGCCCGCAATGACGGCAAAGGGCTTGGGGTAGTGACAATAGCACCAATCCCTCTACCGCTTTTGCGGCTGCAAAGGTAAGGCTTTTTTCTTTACGAAACGAAAGAGAAATCAATCCTGTTGATCTTCCAACTTGAAAAGGATAGGAATTTGGTATGACACTCTAACAAATTCACCATTATGCTTTCCAGGCTTCCATTTCGGCATTGACTTCACAACACGAATGGCCTCTGCATCGAGTTCACTATCAACACCTCGCAAGTTCCTTATATTGGAAACGCTACCATCTTTTTCAATGACAAACCCGATAAAGACACGGCCTTGAATGCCTTTCTCCTTTGCTTCCTGGGGATAATGGATATTCTTGGAAATGAACTCAAACAACTTAGCCACGCCTCCTGGAAATGCAGGCATTTGTTCAACAATCTGATAAACAACTGTCTCTGGATCTTCAACCTCGCCCATTTCAGGAGCCACATATCCTTCGGTCACTCCTTCTTCATCCTCTCCAGTAGTTATCTCCGGCATTTCCCCTTCTATCCACGAGTCCTCATCTTCAACTGCAACAACATCTCCCGGAATCGCCAGAAGTTCTTCGTTTTTGCAAGTTGCTTTTTTCTTTTCTGCTTTCATCGTATCCGGCTCCGGTGCCAGCACATCGCCTTCCAACAAATAAGCGTCGCTGG
>JAFXMK010000019.1 GCA_017530365.1 Bacteroidales bacterium | reverse complement strand
TTTGAAGAAAAACGACACCCTTGAGGCCTTGATCATGGGTGTGATGCCAGAATATCAGCAATGTGGCATCCCGGTACTGCTGTTCAAGTACCTACATGAGAACTGCATCAAGCGAGGCATCGACACCATCATCATGAATCCTCAGTTGGAAGAGAACTATAAGGTACAGTCGCTTTTTGGTGACTATAAGACGATACCATTCATGCGGCGGAGAGCCTATAAAAAGGCTTTAATCTCGTCACGGTGTTCGTAGAGTGTGCAGCCTCCGGTATGTTCCCATCCGAGGGCGCGGGCATTGCGAATGTTGCGGAACAGAGGAGAGGATAAAGCATCGCGGAGTCCAGTCTGCGCTACGTTACGATCGCTGAAAGGTGAGAAGGGGCATGGCTCGGCACTGCCGTCGGGACCGATGTGGAAGAAACCTCGTCCGGCTGCCAGACAACCGTCTAAGGCTTTCTCATCTCCTGGGAAACTTAGGAAGATCATCTCCTTGAACCGTTCGCGGCGCGATTCCAAGATTTGCTCCATCTCGGCTACGTGCTCGTCGCGGAAGGCCAGATGTTCAGTGCTTTCGTCAAAAGGAACGTATTCCACATAGAACACGAGGCGGCAATCCAGTGAGACGAGGTAGGAGAGGAAATCCTCAGAGGTTACTTCATGGTAGTTCTCGGTAGTGACGGTGATGCTGGTTCCAAAGAAGAGCTTCTCTTTTTGAAACAGCTCCATGGCGTGCAGCGTACGTTGAAAAACGCCTTTCCCGCGCCGGTCGTCGGTGGCTGCCAGCTCGCCTTCGATGCTGATGACGGGGATCAGGTTGAGGTGGCGCTTGAAAAACTCCGTGTAAATGGTTCCGATAAGTGTACCATTGGTAAAAACGGGGAAGATAATGCCGTCTATGGCAGCGGCGCTTTCGAGCAGGTCGCGTCGCATAAGGGGTTCGCCTCCGGCCAGGAGGCAGAAGCTAACGCCCAATTCAGAGGCTTCGCTGAAGATAGACCCCCACTGGTCTGGTGTTAGCGTTGTTTTTGTAGGTGTATCACCGGCGATGCCGTTTTTTCGGGCATAACAACCCTTGCACTGCAGGTTGCAGGTGGTGGCGATGCTGGCGATGAGGAACGGCGGCACCTCGAGTCCCTCTTTTTCGAGGAACGCTTTGCGCCGCCGTTCGGCTTTGCCTATCGTGCGCTGCATCTGTGCCATAAAACGGGCTTCGTGCGGATTGCTCAGCACGTTCAGGTAGGCCTTCGCCATGATGTTGCGGATGCTGTCCGCCAGATAGGTACTTAGATCCATGGTTGATTATTTTAGCATGGCTTCAATGTCGGCTTCCATCTCTTCGGGCTTGGCCACGGGAGCGAAACGTTTGATCACGCTGCCGTCCTTCGAGATGAGGAACTTGGTGAAGTTCCAGCGAACGCCGCCTTCTTCGCGACCTTCGGATTTGCTCAGGCCGTCCACGAGCTTCATCGTGGCTTTGTCCTTCAGTCCGTGGACTTCTTCTGTCGGTACTTGTTGCGTAAGGTACTTGAAGATGGGATGAGCGTTCTCGCCGAACACGTCGATCTTCTTCATCAGCGGGAAGGTCACGCCATGGTTGAGGCGGCAGAACTCGGCAATTTCCTCGTCGCTACCGGGCTCCTGGTGCTTGAACTGGTCGCAGGGGAACCCGAGGATGACCAGACCTTGATCTTGGTACTTCTTATAGAGGGCTTCCAAGCCGTCGTATTGAGGGGTGAAACCGCATTTTGAAGCGGTATTGACAATCATGAGGACCTTGCCCTTGTATTGAGCCATGTCCACCTCTACGCCCTTGTTGTTCAGAGCCTTGAAATCATAAATCGTTGCCATTTTAATTACACTTTTTATTTGTTTAATTGTTGTTTTAGTCCTTGGATGAGTTTGTCGAGGGTGGGGATCATTTGCATGATCTCTTCGGCAGAGCCTTCGTTCTTGATGATTTCGGCGCTCAGACACTCAGGAATGTGCTTGGCTTGCTCGCGCATTTCAATGCCTTTTTTCGTCAGTGTGACGATGCGTTGGCGTGAGTCTTCCTTGCCTTGAGTGCGTTTGATCAAACCCGTTTTCTCCATGCGCTGGAGGAGCGGGGTGACGGTATTGGTTTCCAATAGCAATTTGTGGGCGATGTCATTCACGGGCTGTTTGTCCTGCTCCCACAAAACCAACATCACCAAGTATTGCGGATACGTTAGTCCCAGCGGGTCGAGATAGGGATGATAGGCTCCCATCGTGAGGCGGGCTGCCGTGTAGAGTCGGAAGCAAACCTGGTTCTCGAGTTTTAATTGTTCGTATTTCATCAGTCGATTTATATCGTTCACGATGCAAAATTACACATTATTTTTTATATCGCAAGCGATATTTTATTTTTTTTGAATTTTTTTTCGATCGCGTCCTTTAGAGCGTGGCAATCTAAGAAAGAGCTCTTTTTCTTCCAGGGAAAAAGCGAGGCACGCTTTGACAGTATTTTTCGTATTCAGGGTATTTTCCTCCGCTGATTTCTTCGGCCAGCGATGAGCTGCCTTGGAATAGGACGACCAGCAGCAGGGCGCCAATCACGCTCCAGTTGACAATGCCGATGCCGGCACCGATGGAGAACAGGTAGAAGGATGCCCAGAGGGCTTGTTCACCAAAATAGTTGGGATGGCGGCTTCTGCCCCACAGGCCAGTGGTGTTGAAACCTTTGTTATAAGGTGCAGGTAGCTCTTCGAGTCTCTTTCCTTCGTTAATCATAGCCCACTTGTGGGTCTGGAAGCGCCATTGTTGCTCGTCGGCGACGGTCTCCAAAACGATGAATCCCAGCATTAGTGCAGCAGCGATGCAGTCGATCCATCCGAAAGGCTTGTCTGATCTCATGGCTACCAAGGCAGGGAAGGTCGTCATCAAAACGAGGGCGTTCTGATAGATGGAGATGAAACCAAGATCGAAAAGTATCCATGTCCAACGCTTTTTGAAAGCTGGACCAGAGCGGACCACCGCCCAACGGTAGTCTTCCACACCTTCCCAGAATTTGAGTTTATAGGCCCCTTTACGGGCGAAGTTGATGGTGAGCCGGATGCCCCAAAGGGTGGCTAGAACGGCCATCACCACCAGTCGGGTATTCATTCCTCCTTTGATGGCGATCACCCAGGTATAGGCGATGGGCAGCAAACTCCAGAGCTTGTCCATCTGGCTGTTATTGCCTGAGGCCTCTCCCACGATAAAGCAAAATGCAGCGCTACATGCTGCGATGATGCCCAACATCTTTAACGTTTCTAACTGTGCTTGGTCCAAGGTGGGTCCCAACGTAAAATACAAAATCGGGCAAACGATGATGGACAGCACCAGCAGGGTAGCCATCAAAGGAATGTTCATCTTTTTCATAAAGATCGATTATTAAAAGCACAAAGATAGGAATTTATCTTTTCATATATTATTATGTTGTATCTTTGTAATTCATAAATCATAGATCGGTGAACGAATCATCATGAGAAAGACAAACCTTTTAATCCTGTTGCTCCTCTCGATGGTACTGGCAGCACAGGCTCAAATCCAACACATTGAATGGCAGGGTGTTCAGCGCGACTACTTGGTCAAGACGCCTGCTGAATTCAACGAAACAATGCCCGTTTTGTATTTTCTGCATGGCTTGGGTGACAACATTACCCATTTGGATAATGAGTTCCACTTCCAACAGGTTGCCGATGAATTCGGATGGATGATGGTCGTCCCGCAAGCCTTGAACGAAGGTAATGGCACCATGTGGAACGCTTACCTTACTTATAGTACCACAGACGATTCGGGTTTTCTGATGGCCTTACTCGATTCGTTGTCGGTACAATATCCCGTGAATCAAGACAGTGTGTTTTTTACCGGTTTCTCGATGGGCGGTTTCATGACCCATCGCATGGCTATCGAGCATGGTGACCGCATTACGGCTTGTGCTCCCGTCAGTGGGTTGATCACCAGTCCGATGTCGCACTTTACCCCTGTAGCTCCTGTGAAAATGTTGCATATCCACGGAACCAACGACCCAGTGGTGGGTTACGACGGTAATTCCCAATATTTTGGCATGGATCTAGGGTTGAGCGTAGATGAGATTCTCGAATATTGGAAAAATGCAAATCACTGTGTTGACGAGCCTGTGATTGACACTTTCCCAGACCTTCACAACGATGGTCTGCGTTTTATCCGCTACACGTATGGTGGGGATGCCGAGCTGCAACACATCAAGGTGATTGGCGGAAACCATTCTTGGTATCACAGCGATACACAATATGATATCAGTTATCTTAATGAAATCCATAGGTTTTTCGTCACAGGTAGCGGAGGTAATGTAGGTCTTACTGAACCTCAGACGACTAATCTTTGCTTTTGGCCCAATCCCACTTCGGGTTCCTGTAATGTCTCAGTGGATGCGGATTCTAACCTGGAAGTCATTGATCTTCATGGCCGCGTGATGTTCAAGCGCGATGTAAAAAAAGGCGTCAATCAACTCGATTTAAGAGTACTGCCCGAGGGCTTGTATATTGTCAAGACCTCGGAAGGTAAGACGATGAAAGTGATGGTGAAGTAAGCGCTGTTGTTTTACACGTTGAGTTCTCCCTTTGCCACGA
Organism: Bacteroidales bacterium; assembly: GCA_017530365.1. GTDB lineage: Bacteria > Bacteroidota > Bacteroidia > Bacteroidales > F082 > Limimorpha. Next base: position 6,914 of record JAFXMK010000019.1, on the reverse strand, counting down.
TAGCTGCCGTGCCCCCGACATAGATGATGCCGTCGGCAGTGACGCGGGTGGCGACCACCGAAGGCCGTCCCATGGCTTCGCCTTGCAGGAAGGAGAAGTTGCCTGTCGGAGGGATACATCCGTTTTGTTGGAGATAATGGGTCAAAGCGGCGTTGGCTGTACCCGTGGCCGACTCTTCGGGCACGCCATAGAGCGGTGCGAAGTCGCGCACATGAGCCGTGTGGCCGTCGTTGCCGAAAGCAAACACATGGAAGCTGACAGCATGGTGCCTTTCCGTTATCTCACTAATGGCGTTCATGTCGGGATGCAGATGCTGAAGTGTTTCAACATCATCAACTGGAATCATAAAATCAGGCAACCCTGTCGAGGCAATCATCACAGGCAGGGTAGGGGCGTAGTTCTTGAGTCCAAGAGCGCGATAGATTTCCTTAGGATCCTCAACAATTTTCACGATTTTGGGTGTAGCCATCTGCATCATTACCTTTGGGCCGACTTCGATGGAGAGGTCGCCAGCCTTTGTGTGGCACAGGCATTGGCCAGTTACGCCAACTTCATGATGCAGCAGGGCAAAGGTGGCAATGGTGGCGTGACCGCACAACTCCACCTCGGTCTTTGGGGTGAAATAGCGGAGGGTGAATTCCTTTTCGGAGTGCCGTCTCACAAAAGCCGTCTCCGAATACCGCAACTCAGCGGCAACTTGAAGCATCAGGCTCTCCTTTGGGAAAACATCCCCGTCGAGAAGCACCACTCCGGCAGGATTCCCTCCGAAAAGCTTGTCGGTGAAAGCGTCAACGATGTAGTATCTCATGGCTTAAACTTGTTTGCCCAATTCGTAAGCCTCCTGCAACTTAGCGTTGTCTTCAATCTCTTTCGGAGCGCCTACGCCGCCACAGAAGATATTGCCTTTGAGTTCGGATTTGCCGAAGCAGGCAATCCAACCGCCCAGACCAGTTTCGGCGCGTTTTGGCACAAATTCCTCGTTCTCGGCAGCCGTGGTCAGCAGATAGATGTCGCGGAACTTGTAATCTTTGGGATACATCGCGTTCATGCGGTCGATGAGGGTCTTCATCTGGCCGCTCATCTCGTAATAATAGATGGGCGTGGCCCAACAGACCACATCGGCGTTGAGCACGCTCTCCATGATGGCCGGCACATCGTCCTTGATGACGCAGGCACCCGTCTTTTGGCACGACAGGCAGCCGATGCAAAACTTGATTTCCTTGCCTCTGAGCGAGATGAGTTCCACTTGATGCCCGGCTGCTTCCGCGCCCTTGGCAAACTGCTCCGCTAAAGCATGGCTGTTCGAGCCGGGGCGGAGACTGGTTGAAATTACGATTACTTTTTTCATAATGGTTTTTTATTGATTATCCTTTTTGTCAATTATCCATTGGTACTTTTGGGGGTCACTTTTGGGGTCAGTGCCCAATTTATCATTTAGCATAATATCCTCCAGTTTTCTTTGAATCCCTGTGTTCAATCAATCCCTTTTTCATAAGTATGGCAATATGTCGGTCAATCGTAGGAATGCTCTTCCCTGAAATATCAGAAATGTCTTTACGTTGGATACCCGGATTTGAACGAACAATGGTATATGTAGCCATCAAACTACCATTTAACCTATCATTTAACCCATCATTTAACCCATCATTTGCATCGCCATTCGTCTTGTTGGGTATTGGGAGCATCTATGCGACCTCGTCCACTTCCAGACGGTTTTTCAGTTCCGGTTCGCCCCAACCGGCCTGTTTCCAGGCATTGAGTATCATGGGAAAGCCTGAGCCGAGGTTTTCTCCATAACCTATCATTCTCTTTTAGCATAATGGTCTATTACTCAACACAACTCACGTTACTCTTCATTGAAAAAATCCGTGTCTATCCTTTTGATTTCATAAGATTGTTTAAGACTGACACCGATGTTGTTCTCTATCATAAGTTTGGTAAGCATATCGCCGTCAATCAAAACGATTTTCACCCCAGCTGCTTTTTTGCTGGTTTCAATAGCTCCATTTGAAAATGTTGTTGTCGTAATGAAAACGCCTTTAGAAGCACCTTGTTCTGTGAGTGCACCAATAAATTTTTGAATGTCAGGCTTTTGGACAGAACCTGTCGTGTAGCGTTTGGCCTGTATGTAAATGTTATCAAGACCAAGTTTGTCTTCCTTTATGATGCCGTCAATGCCGTCATCATGCGAAATTTGCGTTACTACACCTGCATTATCAAGACTACCCCCATAGCCCATGGAAACAAGAAGTTTTACTACTAATTGCTCGAAAAATTTTGGGGATTGACTTTTTACATGGTCGAGTAAATCACTTGCAAGAGTGGCATTGATTTCACCGAATGCTTCGTCCATTAATTCTGAAGGTGTTTTTGATGGTTCATCTACTGCCACATTCTCTTGGTCACCTTTATCTTTGTGACCATATGCAAAAACAGCAAACGATGGATAATGTTCGCCAAGATACTTTGGTGTGATTGCAGTTATACCAGTGGCCAATAAACTCTTTCCTTCGGGGGTGATCATATTGATACCTCGTTTGGGACGTTGTAGCAAACCAGCCTTACCTAAATAGGTGGTTGCCCACTGGGTTCTGTTGTGAAGTTTAGTCTCTGAACCGCTTGACACCTTTTCTGCCACATCAGTATCGGACAAAGAAAAAATATGTGCCATGTCCTCCATGAGGCTTTTTAGTGTATGCTCTTTCCCGTCATTTAGTACATTAAGAACGGGATATAGAAATTTGTCAAATGTTGGTACCATAACTTAATATCTTTATTTGTTTATTCTTCAATCTTATTTGTCAATTCTTTATTCAAATCCTCATCTTTCCCTGTCAGTTGCCGCACCAACTTGAAAACCATCGTGCAAGGATTGTGCGTGGCGTAACGTTGGTCAGTATAGTCACGGCTTTTTGCCTCGGCAAACCTGATGGCGTTTTCCATAGAGCCGTAGGTGGTCATAATGCAATAATTGTTTTTGTCGTTCTTAGCATATTCGTAAACTTTTCTGTTCTTGTATTGCAGAGAATTGTTCACCGCCTCGGAAATTGCTCGCTTATATTCGGTGCGACTCATTGCCGTAACCCTATTCATGAAATGATACAGGTACCACAGTTCAAATGCCTCGTTGCTCCAAGCGCATCCAATGCCATTGTTTTGCGCTTTGATAATGGCTCCGTTGAATTTGTTGGCAGAAAAGGAATCTTTGTCAAACACCGCCCAAACGCGGTCATAATCCCCTTTGCTCTTGAGTTCAATGGCCTTGTCTACCACATCTGTAGTGTTTTGTCCTAACCCCCTCACGTCAATATCATATACAATTGTTCCGCCATTGAAGGTTTTAAATGCCTCAAAGTAGTTTGGTTCTGTTTTGGTACCTTCACACACAATGAGGATTTTGCACACGATCTGCCGACTTTTGCGCCGTTGTGCTTTCCGTGCGTAACGACGTTCAAGGGCAGGCTCCAATTTTATTCTGTTCGCAGGCATGGCAATAGGGTTTAGTTGTTAACAATATACGGCACCGCCCCGTATCTCCCAGCAATGTAATTCTTCTCGTAGTTGGCGTCGTTGCGGGGCTTCGTGCCGTCGGGCAGCACAATGTCCGTCAGACAGTACAGGTCCGTCTGTTCCGACCGGTTCTTCTCGGTGAACCAGATCTGGTCGCGGCGGAGCATTTTGGTGGACAACAGATGCGTGTCGTGGGTGGTAAAAATCAGCTGCGCGTTGTGGGGATTGGTGGCCGGATTGTTGAACAAACGGATGATTTGCTGGGAAATCAGCGGGTGCATCTTGGCATCCAACTCGTCCACCACGAGTACAGTCCCTTTTTCCAACGTGTCGAAAATCGGCCCCGACATGTCGAACAGCTTGCGGGTTCCCGAGGACTCGTTCTCGTCAAACGGGAAATGGACTGAACCGCAGACCGTGCCGCTCTTGTCGTACAAATGGTGGACGGATTCCATCTCTATCCGTTTTTTGCCCGCTACCTCCTTGGCCAGAAAAGGAAGAAGCTCCTTCGGCATGTCGTCTGGAATAGAGATTTCCTCTTCATGGGTTGAAATCTCTTCAAAACCTAATTGAAGGGTTTTGAAGAAGTCCAACGCCTTTTGGCTAGTTTCCGTGTTCTGATGGAATTGCATCTTGGAAAACAGTCTGTATTCCTGATTGTTCAAGCCGGAAACCACGTGGAAATCTTTCTCAAACCATGAAATCACACGGCTGGAAATTTCGCCTCCCAATTGTGCGCAAAGCGAGAGAAACAGGCGGTTCCCGTTCAGTTTGGACTCCAAACCGACCCCGTCAGGAAATTTATCATCCTCAAAGGCAATGCCGTCGCTGTTTCGGATGAAAAGTACTTGTTCCTTTGAACGTTTCGTGGTCTTACGGAACAGCCATTCTTCAACAATTAATGTCCGTGTGTATGCAAAACCATACCGGTAGCAAAAACCATCTTTCAAAAACACGACCTCGAAAAGTGTGGGTTTGGTGTTGTTTTTCAAAAGCAGGAACGGGGTATATTGGAGCGGATCGTTGGGGTTTAATTTTACAGAAGAAAGCACGCAGAGCTTCATGGCTTGCAAGGCATCAACCAGATTCGACTTGCCGCTGGAATTGGCCCCATAAATGGCTAGGGTCTTCAAAATGTCGTATGACAATTCCTGAGCAACATTCTCTTTGGCCTCTTCGCTCAATTTGCGGGATTGAAGGTCAAGCGTCCTTCTGTCGTAAAACGAGTGATGGTTTTCTACTGTAAATTCGTGTAACATAACTATTTAATCAAATTTGAAGTTTTATTTCCAAAGCGCAAATATACAAATAAAAACAATACAATGTGTAAATTTGAGTTTTTTTCTCAAAAACACACATTCCATTTTCATGGCTTTATTCGTTTTTTTCACCTGCGCCACAACCACCTCGGTGCCCCCCTCATGGATTATGCCCAGCGGCTTCCGCGCCCTTGGCAAATTGCTCCGCCATCGCGTGGCTGTTCGAGCCAGGGCGGAGACTGGTCGAGATTACGATTACTTTTTTCATATTTTTATCATTCTGATTAACGATAGATTACCACTTGACAAGGCCTCGAAATTGGCCTCAATCCTCTCAATGTTCCAATCCCACCATTTCAGTTCCAGCAGATAAGCGATGAATTCGTCTTCGAAGCGCTTTCTGACCACACGGCAAGGGTTACCCACGGCGACAGCGTATGGAGGAATGTCCGAGGCCACCACCGAGTTGGCTCCGATAATGGCTCCGTCGCCAATATGGACACCTGGCATAATGGTGACATGCTGACCAATCCAAACGTCGTTGCCCACAATGGTATCGCCTTTCAGAGGCAATTCATCTTTCACTGGAGCAATTGCGCTGCCCCAGTCACCGCCTATGACATAAAACGGATAAGTCGTCACGCCGTCCATCCTGTGGTTGGCACCATTCATCACAAACTCCACACCTTTGGCGATAGCGCAAAACTTGCCGATAATCAGCCGGTCGCCAATGAAGTCGTAGAAATGGGTGACGTGCTTCTCGAATTGGTCTGCACCATCCACGTCATCATAATAGGTATAGTCACCAATGATGATACGCGGGCTCTTCACCACGTTCTTGATGAAGCAGAGGCTTGGGATGTTGGGATTCGGGAAAGCCTCGTTGGGGTTGGGCCGGTTTTTTATTTCCATAATTCCCAATTTTGCAGATTATTTGAGACACTTTGCCAAATAGCGTTTTATCGGATGAAATTGGTGTATTTCGTCTCTTCCTTTTCAGGCAGTCCATTGCGTTCGCGCTCGGCGGCGATGGCGCGGATGAGGAAGGCCATATTGCGGCCCAAGATGCGCATGATTTGCACCCCTTCTTCGTCTTTCATCACATCTTCTGGGGTATGTCCATGTACCATGTTCCAATATCGGCTGCTCACGATAGGCATCTCGCTGATGGTGAAATACTTGTTGAGTCTATCGAAAGCGGCTGTGGTGCCGCCACGCCGTGCCGAGACAACGGCTGCGCCCACTTTCATCCGCTTGTCGAATGGAGTGCTGAAAAACAGGCGGTCGAGCAGGTTGGTGAGCGTTCCGTTAGGGCCAGCGTAATACACCGGCGAGCCGACCACGAGGCCGTCGGCCTGCTCGAACTTAGTTGCCACTTCGTTCACCATATCGTTGAACACGCAACGCCCTAGTTCAGCGCACTTGCCACAGGCGATGCAGCCACGGATGTCTTTGTTCCCAATGTGGACGATTTCGGTTTCTATGCCGTTTTTCTGTAATTCTTCCGCCACGATGCTCAAGGCGGTGAAGGTGCAACCGTTGGCGTGTGGGCTGCCGTTGATGAGGAGTGCTTTCATTTGTAATTATTTTGCTGCAAAGGTATGAAAAAACTCATTCTAATGAGACAATAGGGCTTTAGGCTTTCCGCTCACTGACCACCATAAATAGCACAGCAGCGATACAGATGGCAATGCCGACAAGGATATTGGCGGTCATCGGCTCTGCAAACATCAGCGTTCCTACAAGTATGCCTGTTAGTGGCTCAAACACGCCCAAGACCGCAGTCTTCGTCGGGCCGATCAAACGCGTTGACATCGAAATGGTTAGCATGGATATCATCGTGGGGAAAATGGCCAAACCGATGAGATTGAGCACCTCCGATGGTTGGTCGATGCCTTGAAGAATAGGCGTTCCATCGATGATTTGATACGCTAAAAACAACGTTGCACCGACCACCAAGGCGTAAAAGGTCAGCGCGTGCTCCGAAATGTGCTTGATGCGCTGCGAACGGTTGACGATGATCAAGAAGAAGGAATAGCTGAGGGCCGACAGGGCAGCCAACACCATCCCTGCCCAATGCAGCGTCACGCCACCGCCTGGCCAACTGAGCACCACAACGCCGCCCACAGTGGCGGCAATGCTCAG
>JAFXMK010000018.1 GCA_017530365.1 Bacteroidales bacterium | reverse complement strand
AGGAAGACCAAATTGTTTCAACAAAGCCAAAGCCTCTTGATCAGTATTGGCTGAAGTGACGAAGGTGATGTTCATACCATTGATATGGTTGACCTTTTCAATGTCGATTTCCGGGAAGATAATCTGTTCGGTGATACCGAAACTGTAGTTGCCACGGCCATCGAAGCCTTTGTCGTTGATACCACGGAAGTCGCGGACACGTGGGAGTGCGACGCAGACCAGACGTTCGAGGAATTCGTACATCTTGTCACCGCGCAGTGTAACGTGAACGCCAATCGGGTTGCCGCGACGCAGTTTGAAGTTACTGACGTCGTGTCTTGAGATAGTCGGAACGGCTTTCTGACCGGTGATAGCACTCATTTCCTCTACACCATAATCAATCAGTTTCTTGTCTGCCAAGGCAGCACCGATACCCTGATTGAGTGAAATTTTCAAAAGCCGTGGAACCTGCATCACGCTCTTATACTGGAATTCTTCCATCAATGCAGGCACGATTTCACTCTTGTATTGAGTTCTAAGTCTGGGTTGATAGTTCATCTTACTTGATTATTTCTCCGGTTTTCTTTGAATAACGGACTAATTTACCTGATTTTTCATCTAATTTACGTCCGACTCTCGTGGGCTTGCCGCTGTTATCGACTACCATGAGGTTGGAGATGTGGATGGGGGCTTCCTGCTTGATGATGCCGCCTTGGGGGTGTTCAGCGTTGGGACGAGTGTGCTTGGAGATGATTCTCACGCCTTCAACGATGGCTCTTTGAGACTTTCTGTCAACGCTCATCACTTTGCCTTGCTTGCCTTTGTCATTGCCTGAAAGTACCAGGACAGTGTCGCCTTTCTTAACATGTAATTTCATAGTCATTTCAATTTTAAATTACAACACTTCTGGAGCAAGTGAAACTATTTTCATAAACTGCTTTTCACGCAACTCTCTGGCAACGGGACCAAAGATACGGGTTCCGACGAGTTCACCGGCGTTGTTCAGAAGAACGCAGGCATTGTCATCGAAGCGGATGTAGGAACCGTCGGCGCGACGGGTTTCCTTCTTAGTACGGACTACGACTGCCTTTGAAACGGTACCTTTCTTGATGTTACCGCTTGGGATGGCGCTTTTCACGGTGACGACGATAATGTCGCCTGTGTGGGCGTAACGCTTCTTGGTTCCGCCTAACACTCTGATGCAGAGGACTTCTTTTGCACCGCTATTGTCAGCTACTGCGAGTCTGGTTTCCTGTTGTATCATATTACTTAGCCCTTTCGATAATTTCTACTAATCTCCAACATTTTCTTTTGCTCATAGGACGGGTTTCCATGATGCGCACGGTGTCACCGATGTTGCACTCATTCTTCTCATCATGAGCCATAAAACGGTTCGTTTTCTTGATAAACTTACCGTAGATCGGGTGCTTTTCACGACGTTCGATCTCCACGACGATGGATTTGTCCATCTTATTGCTGACAACCACGCCGATTCTCTCTTTTCTCAAATTTCTAGTTTCTTCCATTTGTATTCGTCGTTTAAAGTTATTTACTACCTTCGAGTTCGCGTCTTCTCAATTCAGTCAGAATCCGGGCAATGTTCTTGCGCGTGGCGCGAATCAAATTCGGGTTCTCCAGTGGGGAGGCAGCGTGGTTGAGGTTCATCTTCACCAGCTGTTCGCGGCTCTGTTCCAAACGTTCGTTCAGATCGGCGACGCTCAAATCTCTTAATGATTCTTTTTTCATTTCTTATTCCAACTTAATTATTCGACGTAATCTCTTCTTACCACAAACTTCGTCGTTACCGGCAGTTTCTGAGCTGCAAGGCGGAGAGCTTCCTTGGCGATTGCCAACGGCACACCGTCAGCTTCAAACAGCATGTGACCGGGGGTAACGCGAGCTACAAAGTACTCCGGATCACCCTTACCTTTACCCATACGGACGTCCAAAGGCTTCTTGGTGATGGGTTTGTCGGGATAGATGCGGATCCAGATCTGTCCTTCACGTTTCATATAACGTGTGACGGCTTGACGGGCGGCTTCGATTTGGCGAGCCGTGATCAGAGCCTCTTCCAGTGTCTTGATTCCAAAAGATCCAAAAGCTAACTCGTGGCCACGGAAAGCGTTGCCTTTCATCTTACCTTTTTGGGGTCTTCTGAATTTTTGTCTTTTCGGTTGTAACATCGTTACTTAACTTTTAAAGTTCACAAAAAATTATTTACGTTTTCCATTGCCACGACGTGGAGCACCGGCGGGTTTGGCAGCAGCGGGGCGCTTGGCCTGGCTGTTGACACTTGTCGGAACCAGTTCTGGCTTACCATAGATTTCACCTTTGCAGATCCACACCTTGATGCCGAGGCGGCCGTAAGAGGTGTGAGCCTCAACCAAGGAGTAGTCGATGTCAGCGCGCAGGGTATGCAGCGGGATACGGCCTTCCTTGTAGGATTCAGAGCGTGCGATTTCAGCGCCGCCAACACGACCGGAGATCAAGATCTTGATGCCCTCGGCGCCAATTCTCATGGTGCCTGCAGAAGCGGTCTTGATGGCGCGGCGGTATGACACACGGCCTTCGATTTGTTTGGCGATTGAGCTTGCCACGATGAAAGCATCGAGTTCAGGTCTCTTGATCTCGTTGATGTTGATTTGCACTTCCTTGCCGGTAAGTTTGACGAGCTCTTTCTTCAGCTTGTCAACTTCCTCGCCACCTTTACCAATGATCATACCCGGACGGGCAGTGAAGATGGTGACAGTGACATACTTCAAGGAACGTTCGATGGCGATCTTTGAGATGCCAGCCTTGCCGAGACGGGCGTTCAGATACTTGCGGATCTTGTCGTCCTCAACGAGCTTGGCTGAAAAGTCTTTTCCGCCATACCAATTGGAATCCCATCCTTTGATGATTCCCAATCTAAGACCTATAGGATTAGTTTTTTGTCCCATTTTACTTATCTAATTATTCAATTTATTCTTCCTTAGCTATTCTGCTGTCCACAATAATAGTAACGTGATTCGAACGCTTGCGGATGTGGAATGCACGTCCGTGAGGGGCAGCCTGGATGCGCTTCAGCGTACGGCCTTCATCGACCCAGATCTCTTTGACGTAAAGGTTGCTGTCCTCAACGCGTTTTCCTTCATTCTTGGCTTCCCAGTTAGCGATTGCCGAACGAAGCAGTTTATAGACTTTGTTCGAAGCTTCCTTGGTTGAATATTGCAAGGCATGCAGTGCAAGCTCCACCTTCATACCTCTGATCATGTCGGCCACGAGACGCATCTTGTAAGGAGACGTCGGCACGTTGTTCAGATGGGCGATGGCTACTGATTTACGAGCTTCCTTAATAGCTTCAGCTCTGTTGTGTTTTCTAGCTCCCATTGTTACCTCCTAATATTACTTGTTACCTTTATCTTTATTACCAGCATGACCTCTGAAGATACGGGTCGGGGCGAACTCGCCGAGTTTGTGGCCAACCATGTTCTCAGTCACATAGACCGGGATGAACTTGTTACCATTGTGGACGGCGATGGTCTGTCCGACGAAATCAGGAGAAATCATGGATGCTCTTGACCAAGTCTTGATCACGGTCTTCTTGCCGCTTTCAACGTTTTCCATCACTCTCTGATAGAGTTTGTAGTGGATGTACGGGCCTTTTTTTAATGATCTACTCATAGTTTTATGCGATTTTCCTGATGATTACTTCTTTCTTCTTTCGATGATGTACTTGCTTGAAGCTGCCTTTGGCGAGCGGGTCTTGTAACCCTTTGCCGGCAAGCCCTTGCGTGAACGTGGGTGACCACCGGAGGCACGGCCTTCGCCACCACCCATCGGGTGATCGACAGGGTTCATGACAACACCACGGTTGTGAGGACGGCGGCCCAACCAGCGGCTGCGGCCAGCCTTGCCTGACTTCTCGAGGTTGTGGTCTCCGTTGGAGACAGAACCGATCGTAGCTTTGCAAGCTTGGAGAATCATACGAGTTTCACCAGAGGGCATGCGGAGGATGGCATATTTGCCTTCACGCGACATCAGCTGTGCATAGCTGCCGGCGCTTCTTGCCATCTTGGCACCCTGACCAGGACGCAACTCGATGTTATGAATAATAGTACCGAATGGAACCTCGCTCAGGAACAAGGTGTTGCCGACGTTCGGCTGGACGCCCTTGCCGCTGATGATTTCCTGACCGACTTTCAAGCCAGCAGGAGCGATGATATAACGCTTCTCACCGTCCTTGTAGAACACCAAGGCGATACGTGCGGTGCGGTTCGGATCGTATTCGATAGTCTTGACGATTCCTGGAACGCCGTCCTTGTCGCGCTTGAAGTCGATGATTCTGTATTTCTGTTTGTGTCCACCACCTCTGTAGCGAACAGTCATTTTACCACTGGAGTTACGACCACCTGTGCTCTTCATAGGAGCAAGCAATGACTTTTCAGGTTTGTCGGTCGTGATCTCGTCAAATGCGCTCAATACCTTGAAACGCTGACCTGGTGTCGTAGGTTTATATTTCTTTAAAGCCATTTTCAGATACTGCTAAAAAAGTCAATTGTTTCACCTTCAGCCAAGGTCACAACAGCCTTCTTGGTGTCACTGACCTTACCGGTAATGACGCCACTCTTGGTGTAACGTGACTTCGACTTTCCTTCGTAATTCATCGTGTTGACGGCGACAACCTTCACACCGTAGATGTCCTCAACGGCCTTCTTGATTTGAATTTTGTTGGCGCGCTTGTCAACGATGAATGCATAGCGATTAAGCTTTTCGCTTATTGCGGTCATCTTCTCTGTAATGACGGGTTTCTTAATGATAATCATCTCTTTTCCTTTTTAAAAGTTAAACATTATCCAAGAATCTCGTCGATTGGCTTCAGAGCACTTTCGGTGATGAAGATCCTCTTGGCATTCAGAATATCGTATGTGTTCAGGTTACGAGCCAGGACCACGTCAGTGCGCTGAATGTTGCGAGCAGAAAGCACCACGTTGCGGTTAGGTTCGGTAAACACGAACATGTTTCTCATTCCATTGACCTTGAAGTTGTCCAGGATGTTGACCATCTGCTTGGTCTTGATGGTATCGAACGTGAAGTCTTCGACGACGATGATCTCATTGTCGTTGACCTTGCAGGTGAGGGCTGATCTACGGGCTAGCGCCTTGACCTTCTTATTCAGTTTGAAACTATAGTCGCGGGGTTTGGGGCCGAACACGCGGGCACCGCCTCTCAGCAAAGGAGAGTTGATGTCGCCACGACGGGCACCGCCGGTACCCTTCTGACGGAAGAGTTTGCGGGTGCTGCCGGAGAGTTCGCTGCGTTCCTTGGACTTGTGAGTTCCTTGACGCTGGTCAGCGAGGTATTGTTTCACTGCCAGATACATGACATGCTCGTTAGGTTCGACAGCATAAATGTTGTCATTCAGCTGGACCTTACGGCCGGTGTCTTCGCCTTTGATGTTATAAACTGTTAACTCCATCTCTCAATCATTAAATATCCATTCTTGTGGCCCGGAACAGCGCCCTTCACCACCAACAAATTCTTACTTGCATCAATCTTCACGATCTGCAAGTTCGTAACTTTAACTCTATGGTTACCCATCTGACCGCCCATGCGCAATCCTTTGAAAACTCTCGAAGGATAAGCGCAGGCACCGATGGAACCCGGTTTTCTCAAACGGTTGTGCTGACCGTGAGTTGCTTGACCAACGCCATTGAAGTGATGACGTTTCACAACGCCTTGGAAGCCTTTACCTTTGCTGATGCCACTGACATCGACAAATTCGCCTTCCATGAAGACGTCAACGGTTAACGTTTCGCCTAATTGTTTTCTGTGGCCTTCTTCGAAACGTGTAAACTCGCGCACCAGTTTCTTAGGAGTCGTGTTGGCCTTGGCAAAGTGACCTTGCTCGGCCTTCGAGGTGTTCTTCACCTTCTTCTCGTCGAAACCTAACTGGATGGCGCTGTAACCGTCTTTCTCAACTGTTCTGACTTGGGTGACCACACACGGACCAGCCTCGATGACCGTAACCGGAATCATCTTACCGCTCTCGTCGTAGATGCTTGTCATCCCAATCTTTTTTCCTAGTAATCCTGACATTGCTACTTAGCTTTAATTTTTTGTACTAGATAGGTTTTTTACAATTTGATTTCTACTTCCACACCACTGGGGAGCTCCAGCTTCATCAGTGCGTCGATCGTCTGTGAAGTCGAGTTGTAGATGTCGAGCAAACGCTTGTAGGTGGAGAGCTCGAACTGTTCTCTCGATTTCTTGTGAACGAAAGTTGAACGCAGCACAGTGTAGATTTTCTTGTTGGTCGGCAACGGAATAGGACCGCTGACAACAGCTCCAGTCAACTTAATAGTGTTCACGATCTTCTGGGCTGACTTGTCAACCAAGTTATGATCGTGTGACTTCAATTTAATTCTAATTCTCTGGCTCACAATAATTATTATTTATAAGATTTGTCTTTCTTAATTGATGAAATATAATCCCTTTGCTTTTTTAATGACAATGTCGGCAAGAGCTTCGGGCACCGGGGCGTAATGGCTGATTTCCATATTGAACGTGGCGTGGCCCGATGTGATCGAACGCAAGGTTGTGATGTATCCGAACATCTCAGCCAGCGGCACGTCCGCCTTGATGACCTGGAAGCCGATGTTGGCATTGACTTCGCGCAGTATGGATCTTTTCTTGTTCAGATCGCCCGTGACATCACCAATATATTCGTCAGGGCAGTGAATCTCGACTCGCATGATAGGTTCCGTCAAGACAGGACCAGCTTTGAGGCCAGCCTCCTTGAAACCGATGTGGGCGCACGACTCGAACGAGAGGGCGTCGCTATCCACCGGGTGGAACGAACCGTCGGTAAGGATGACTTTGACGCTTTCGACAGGGAAACCTGCCAGGACACCATTGGAGACGGCTCCCTTAAAGCCTTTCTCGATGGCGGGAATGAACTCGCGTGGGATGGCACCATTCTTGACTTCATCGACAAACTGCAAACCGACGACACCCTCGTCAGCAGGACCCATTGTAAACTCGATATCGGCAAATTTACCTTTTCCACCGGTCTGTTTTTTATAGACTTCACGGTGCTGAATCGTGTGTGTAAAGGTTTCCTTATATGCGACCTGTGGACGACCCTGGTTGACTTCAACGCCAAATTCTCTTCTGAGACGGTCGATAATAATATCAAGGTGCAATTCACCCATACCGGACAGGATGGTCTGTCCTGAGTTTTCATCGAGGTGTACGAACAAAGTGGGATCCTCTTCCACCAACTTGGCGAGTGAGGTTTCCATCTTTTCGATATCTGCAGTTGTCTTAGGCTCGATCGCGACATTGACCACTGGATCAGGGAACTTGATGTTTTCAAGCACCAGCGGCTTGTTTTCGACGGTCAAAGTATCGCCGGTTCTGATGGTCTTGAAGCCCACGGCAGCGCCAATGTCACCAGCGGAGATCTCCTCCAGCGGGTTCTGTTTGTTGGCGTGCATCTGGAGAATCTTGGCAATGCGTTCGCGTTTGCCAGTACCAGTGTTCAAAACCGTTTCGCCGGCTTTCAGTGTGCCTGAATAGACGCGGAAGAAACAAAGACGACCGACAAAAGGATCGGTGGCAATCTTGAATGCCAGTGCGCAGAACGGCCCATTCGGGTCAGCCTTGCGGATTTCCTCTTGCTCGGTCTTGGGGTTGATGCCGGTCACGTGATCGACATCCAACGGGCTGGGAAGGTAGTTGACGATACCGTCGAGAAGCATCTGGACGCCCTTGTTCTTGAAGGAAGCGCCGCAGAACACGGGGCAGATGTTGAGTTCCAGGGTCTCCTTGCGGAGCTGGGCGATCAACTCTTCTTCCGTGATGCTGTCAGGATCTTCCATATATTTCTCGAACAGGGCTTCATTGTCCTCAGCGGCACCCTCGATGATCATGGTGCGGTATTTTGCAACCTCTTCCTTCATGTCATCAGGGATGGCAACCTCTTCAAAATGAGAGCCGTTGTCTTCCTCGTCCCACACAAAAGCCTTGTTCTTCAGCAGGTCAACCACGCCGACGAAGCTGTCTTCGACGCCGATGGGAAGCTGAAGCGGGATGGGATTGGCGTGCAGACGCTCGCGAATCTCTTCGATAACCTTGAAGAAATCGGCGCCGGCACGGTCCATCTTGTTCACAAAGCAGATGCGAGGCACTTTGTACTTGTTAGCCTGATGCCACACGGTTTCCGACTGAGGCTCCACTCCGCCGACGGCACAGAAGATGGCGATGGCGCCATCGAGGACTCGGAGCGAGCGCTCCACCTCTACTGTGAAATCAACGTGGCCGGGAGTGTCAATGATGTTGATCTTGTATGCCTCATTGTTAAGGTGCCAGAACACCGTGGTGGCAGCTGAAGTGATGGTGATTCCACGTTCCTGCTCCTGGACCATCCAGTCCATGGTGGCAGCTCCGTCATGAACCTCACCAATCTTATGGCTGCGCCCCGTATAATAGAGGATACGCTCCGTCGTCGTCGTTTTACCAGCATCGATGTGAGCCATGATGCCGATATTACGCGTGAGGCTGAGGTTGATCATATTTTCAGGGACGTTTGCCATTGCTTCTTATTCCTTTATTAATTAGAATCTGAAGTGCGAGAAAGCCTTGTTGGCGTCAGCCATACGGTGGATTTCTTCCTTCTTCTTGAAAGCAGAACCTTCTTCCTTGTAGGCTTGCATGATTTCAGAAGCGAGTTTCAGGGCCATCGACTTCTCGTGACGTTTACGAGCATAGTTGATCAGGTTCTTCATACCGATGGACTGCTTACGGGCAGGACGGATTTCTGAAGGAATCTGGAAGGTGGCACCACCGATACGGCGGCTGCGGACCTCGACCTGAGGAGTGACGTTGGCCAAAGCCTTCTTCCACACCTCGACAGGATTCTCATTGAGTTTCTCCTCAATGATGTCCATGGCTTCGTAGAAAATCTCATAAGCCAGATTCTTCTTTCCTTTGAGCATGATGTTGTTCACGAACTTCGTGACCAGCACGTCATTGTACTTGGGATCCGGAAGGATGATTCTCTTTTTTGGTTTCGCTTTTCTCATTTCTCAAAAAAGTCTTAATTGTTTACTTGCCTCTTACTTCTTTGCGGCGGTTTTCTTAGGTCTCTTAGCGCCGTACTTGGATCTGCGCTGACGACGTCCGTCAACACCGGAGGTATCCAAAGCACCACGGATGATGTGATAACGGACACCCGGAAGATCCTTAACACGGCCTCCTCTAATCATGACAATGCTGTGCTCCTGAAGATTGTGGCCTTCGCCCGGGATGTATGCATTGACTTCCTTTTGGTTGGTCAAACGGACCCTGGCGACCTTTCTCATGGCTGAGTTAGGTTTCTTAGGGGTCGTCGTGTAAACACGAACACATACGCCACGACGCTGTGGGCATGAATCCAATGCTGGAGACTTGCTCTTGTCGATCAATTTCTGGCGCCCTTTGCGCACTAATTGTTGAATAGTCGGCATTTTGTTAGGTTTAATTTAACTGTTAGTTTTTCAATCCTATTTTTTGGACATTATTTCTTTGCTCAAGCTGAAAACAGCTCAAGATTCATGCTTTTCAAGATGTAGTCAGGGAGAGTTTCGGCCATAATACAGGCCAGAAGTCTATAAACCCACGATGCAACCGCATTTATTGACACTTTGTCCGCATCGTGCAGAGACCTATAACGGTTTAGTTTTCAGGTCCCCGACCATTTCTATTAAAAGGATAAACCTTTCACTAATTCAGCGGCGCAAAAGTACAACAATTTCCTTTACTGGCAAGCGTTTTCGAGATTTTTTTTCAAAAAAAGTTGATTTTTATTTAATTATCAGTATATCAACAAAATAAATAACGAAAACTTACAAAAAACAATCGTAATGAACCGCTAAAAAAACGAAAAACAATAATGTCGCCATCCAAAAATGACGCAAAACAACCGTTTTTTTTGGAAAAAACTTCTTCCTTCTGCCTTCTGTCTTCTGTCTTATAACCCTTAATACTTCACAAAGCGATCCTCGCCGTTGCTCAAACCAAGAAGCGGGCTCCTGCCAAAAAGAAGGTAAATCTTATGATCCCAGATCAGTTCCCAAAGCACACGGCTCACGCGGACCTGGTCTTCAGGGGCAATCTCACTGCTGGTGTGAATCACCTCACCTGAGTCCTTGACCATCTTTTCCTGTTCTGCCAACTGGAGGATCTGATAGCAAAGGTTGACAAAAGTGATGCCGAGGGTGTTTTCACGGCCTTCCATCACCATGAGAATCACATCGCGGAGTTTGTTGTTATCATATAAAACGTGAACTGGATTGTTGTCGATGGTGTTCATAGCAGTATTATTTTGTTTTGAGTGGTACAAATATAAGGAATTTTCTGAAGAATCCAAGAAGATTGTTCAAAAAAGATGGTTTTTTACTATTTTTGCACCTTAATTATATATCTTATGATCAAGAGCTTGCTTTTCGTCTGGGTTTTGGCAGTCATTGCCTTTTTCGTGTTATGGGCCCTCATTGCGCTGGTGGTCAGGCGCATTAGCGAGAGGAAAAACAATGCCCAAAAGCCCACCCAAGAAGAAAGTATCGAAAAGTCATCTTCGGCCGACCAACCATCATAATACGATTTCGGGCGAAATCTACCTTTTTTGGGGTAGATTTCGCCTAAAAACCCACTGTCCAGATTGCCCTCATCATTGAGCGTACCGACTTTGTTGTTCTTGTTTCATCTCGTCACCGTCAGTTTCCCGGTTCGCGCATATTCACCGCAACGCACAAGATAAAACCCCGAAGGCAACTCCGCGATGCTGATCTCGTTGTCGGCACTTAACCTGGCCGTCTTGACCAACTCGCCCAGCATGTTGAAGATCCGCACCTCGCTGTTAGCCTCAAGGCCGTCGATACGGATACGGTCGGCAGCGGGGTTGGGATAAACCGCCAAGCCACCATCCTCGCTCTCATTTACGCCTACGGTTTGCGTGATGCTCACATCGTCGATATACCAGCTGTGGGCATTTTCGCCTTTGTATTCGAAATAGATATCGACAACGTATCCTTGATAGTCGGAAAGGTCGATGTTGACCGTCTTCCATTCTGCTGAAGGCGAAGTCTGCGTCCACACTTCTTGAGGCTCGAAATTGATATTATACCTTGAAACCCAAACGCTTTCACGGCCGTATTCTTCAGGATACCGCTCGTATGTCTTGAAACTCAGCGTGACCTGACCGCCCGAGGAGATGTCAATAAGGGGAAGGGAAAGCCTTCCTTCTTGCTCATAAGTGCTATTATACCTGTGCCAGGCGCAATGGTTGCCCGTGGCTGGACTGACTCCCAGGTTCTCTCCTCCCCTATGCCAATAGGAAGCCTCTCCGTCGTTATGTTGGTCAACATCCCATTGGCCCATGCACGTCCAATCGGTCTGGCCGTTTTCGAAGCCGTCGAAGTAAGGCAACTGACGGGGGGTGGTGTTTTGGCAGGTAAGGTCAACTGATACAGCCCAGAACTGGGTTTCATCTTGGGGTTGCACATATAGGATGTCATCGTCTTTCAAAATCACGTCTCCACCCACACAATAAACGCCTTCGCTGTTGGCCTCGATGAAAAGAAGCGGCATCGGAGGAGCATAAAGAACTTCACCGTTCTTGAACACTTCACTTTCGCCGTGGTATATATTGTCCGTAATCACAGCATATACATCACCACCATCAACACTGATTGAGAAGCCATAATTGCCCGAAGTCAACGAATACAATGGTTGGTCATTGCAGTACACCGTCGGCTGAAGGGTATTATGATAAGCAAGAGTGTAAACATCCCCATTGTAGAAAGCCAAGCTTTGTGGATTGTCGTCACCAAAGTCGATCACCTCCATACTCGGACCATCTCTCCAAACAACACCTCTATAATCACCATCAACGAGTCTGTTTCCACAGGCCACGATATAGCCTTCCACCATTTCAGCATCGCTAACGATGCCATCGGCATAGTCTAACAGGGCATAGATGTTAGGGTCGTCGTTTTTCCATACCACCGGCGAATTAGTGCCATTGACGTCCATGCAACCTGCGGCATACACGTCCTGTCCATCGGTAAAAAGAACATTAATACGGCTTCTGCTTCCGACCGGATTGCTCAGCCATCGTTCTCCATTTCTGAAAACATCGCCATAATTAAAATCATTGTCCGATGTATAGCAATTGTCAACCCAATAGACATTGCCATCCAAGTAGAGCACAGAGCTGGATACGTGATCGAGCGTGGCATTGGGACTGGTGGAATAGAGCAGCTCTCCATTCTTGTAAACAGCAGCTACCCTGTAGCCAGCTTCGTTTGTGTAGTTGCCCGAGGTATAGACGTCCTGGGCCATTGCAGCGCTGGAAAAAGCCAGCGTAAATGTTAGTAAAAGTAACGTTGTTTTCATAAGCCTATATTCTTTTAATGTTAAATCGACTTGTAAAGATAGAGATTTTTTTTAAAATAAGTCGTAATTTGGATTAAATTAATTCGTTTTTTGCATAATTGACACCCATATAGCCAAAACAAAATTATCATCATTTTAAAAGCCTTGCTCTCATAAATTATTATCTTTGCAATTTAAAACGAGTTTATAACTACAGGTATGAAATACGACGTCATCATTATCGGCAGCGGCCCCGGAGGCTATGTGGCTGCCATCAGAGCATCACAATTGGGAAAGAAAACCGCCGTGGTCGAGAAAGCCGAATTAGGCGGCATCTGCCTCAACTGGGGCTGCATCCCCACCAAGGCACTGCTGAAGAGTGCGCAGGTTTATAACTATATCAAACACGCCGAGAACTACGGCATCAAGGTGGAAGGCGAAGCCAAACCCGACATGGAGGCCGTCGTCGCCCGCAGCCGTGGCGTGGCCGAGACCATGAGTAAAGGCGTGCAGTTCCTGCTTAAGAAAAACAACGTGGAAGTGATCAACGGATACGGCCGTCTCACTGCCGACAAGCAAGTTTCGGTGACCGATGCAGAAGGCAATGTCACCCTGCATGAGGCCGACCATATCATCCTGGCCACGGGCTCACGCGTGCGCGAACTTCCCGCCCTGCCCATCGATGGCAAGAAGATTATCGGCTACCGTCAAGCATTGGTTTTGGACAAACTCCCTGAAAGCATGGTGGTCGTTGGCTCCGGCGCCATTGGCTCGGAATTTGCCTTCTTCTTCACCAGCATGGGCGTGCAGGTCACCCTCGTGGAGTTCCTGCCCAACGTGGTGCCTAACGAGGACGAGGAAGTCTCCAAGCAAGTTGAGCGTTCCTTCAAGAAACTCAAGATGACCGTGATGACCGAAGCTTCGGTGACCCATGTTGATACCACAGGCGAAAAGTGCGTATGCACCATTAACACCAAGAGAGGTGAGAAGACCGTGGAGGCCGACATCGTGCTCTCCGCCGTCGGTGTTCAGACCAACATCGATGACCTCGGACTCGAGACCTTGAACATTGCCACCGAACGCGGCAAGGTCGTAGTGGACGACTTCTATCGCACCAACGTGCCGGGCGTGTATGCCATCGGCGATATTGTCCATGGTCCAGCTTTAGCCCACAAAGCCGACCACGAAGCTACTATCTGCGTGGAGAAGATCTGCGGCCTCGACCCCAAACCATTGAACTATGCCAACATCCCAGGTTGCACCTATACTACTCCTGAAATCGCTTCAGTGGGACTGAGCGAAGCCAAAGCCATCGCCGCCGGCTATGAAGTCAAGATCGGGAAGTTCCCCTTCACCGCATCAGGCAAAGCTACTGCTGCTGGCAGCAAGGACGGGTTCATCAAAGTGGTGTTTGATGCCAAGACTGGCGACTGGTTGGGCTGCCACATGGTTGGTGACAACGTCACCGAAATGGTCGCCTCCGCCGTGCTCTGCCGTGAACTTGGCGCCAAAGGCGAGGACATCATCCATGCCGTGTTCCCCCACCCCACCATGTCGGAAGGCATTATGGAAGCGGCCGCAGCGGCATTTGGAGAGTGCATACATCTTTAATAAGTTAGTAGTTGATCAGTTGGTCAGTTGGAAGTTAACTGATCAACTGACCAACTGATCAACTGAACAACTATGACAATGGAGATTATAGAGACTAGAATAAAAGACTTGTTAATAATTAAGCCGGATGTGTTTCTGGATGAGCGCGGCTATTTCTTTGAGAGCTATAACAAGCAGCGTTTCATGGAACATGGCCTCGACATGAACTTTGTGCAAGACAACGAGTCTCAGTCGATGAAAGGTGTGTTGCGTGGCTTGCATTTCCAGAAACCTCCCTACGCGCAAGGCAAACTGGTACGCGTGGTAAAAGGCGCGGTCTTGGATGTCGCCGTTGACCTCCGAAAAGGTTCTCCCACCTACGGTCAGTGGGAATCGGTGATACTTACCGAGAACAACAAGTTCATGTACTGGATCCCCGAAGGATTCGCACACGGCTTTGTCTGTCTCGAAGACCATTCGGTATTTTCCTATAAGTGCACCAACGTTTACAACAAAGCTTCCGAAGGCAGCATCCGCTGGAACGACCCCGACCTGAATATCCAATGGAATATTGACAACCCCATCTTGTCTGAAAAAGACAAGGTGTCACCATTATTCAAGGACTTCATCACACCATTTTGATAAGTTGAAAACTGAAAGTTGAAAGTTGAAAGTTGAAAAGTACCATATTATGAGAAAAAGGAACTTGCTTATTGCCTGCGGTTTCGCCATTATATTAATAGGTGTGACTGCCGCCATCTCTTTTAGCATTGCTCAAAACACTGAAGAGCAGGACAGCTCTTACTTCGAGAACCTCAACCCCGATGTGTTGCATTTCGAACAGATGAGCCAATACATCCACGACGTCGAGCTTCCCAGGACCATGGATTTCTGTGGAGAACCTGTACCGCTCGACCGTTTCTATGTGCGCGAAAGCCTTGAACGCGAACTGTTGGTAAACACCTATCGACATGCCAGCACCCTGCTTCTAATGAAACGGACCTCAAGATGGCTTCCTGTCATTGAGCCTATCATGAAGAAGAACAACCTTCCTTCTGATTTCAAATACCTGGCAATGATCGAGAGCGACCTGACCAATGCCGTCTCTCCATCAAAAGCTGTCGGCTTCTGGCAATTCCTCGAAGGCACCGGCAAGCAGTATAACCTCGAGATTTACAAAGAGGTGGATATGCGCTACCACCAGGAAAAAGAGACACAAGCTGCTTGCGACTTCCTTAAGGACTTATACCGCAGGTTCAAAAGCTGGACCCTAGCGGCAGCAGCTTATAACTGTGGAGGAGGAAGAATCTCAAAAACCATTGAAGAACAGCAGGTAACTTCCTATTACGACATGCTGCTTCCCAATGAGACGGAGCGCTACATCTACCGCATCCTCGCTTTCAAACTTATCATGGAAAACCCCGAGAAATACGGATTCCATATCAGTGATGAAGGCTGGTACCAGCCGTTGGAGTATAAGACCATTACCGTCACCGAGACCATAGAAAACCTCGCCCAGTTCGCCATCGACCAAGGCACCAATCTCAAAATGCTTAAATATTACAATCCATGGTTGAGAAGCGACAAATTGACGATTTCCGAAGGAAACAGCTATGTCATTAAACTACCAAAGTAAGTGAGGAGTTAGGAGTGAGGAGTGAGGAGGAATGAACGAGTTTTCAGAAGATAAGACGTTAGAGATTCTTGGCGCCAGGGAAAACAACCTGAAAAACATCGACTTGAGCATCCCCAGGAATGCCCTTGTGGTGATTACGGGCATCAGCGGAAGCGGCAAGTCATCATTGGCTTTCGACACCATCTATGCCGAAGGACAGCGCCGCTACATGGAAAGCTTTTCGGCTTACGCCCGCCAGTTTATCGGCAACATGGAGCGTCCCGACGTGGATAAGATCACCGGACTGAGCCCTGTGATCTCCATTGAGCAGAAGTCAGTCAACAAAAACCCACGCTCCACGGTAGGCACCATCACTGAGATCTATGATTTCCTGCGTCTGCTTTACGCCCGTATCGGTGAGGCATACTCCTACAATACTGGCGAGAAGATGGTCCGTTACTCGGAAGAGCAGATCACCGACCTCATCCTCAAAGAATACGAAGGCAGGAAGATCATCATCCTCGCCCCATCTGTCAGAGGAAGGAAAGGCCATTACCGCGAGCTGTTCGAGCACATCCGTCAGGCGGGATTCACCAGAGTGCGCATCGACGGGGAGTTGCGCGAGATCGAATTCGGGATGATGCTTGACCGCTACAAGACGCATGACATTGAGATCGTCATCGACCGCATAGAAGTTCGAGAAGACTGCAAAAGCCGCATCGGCAAATCGGTACAGACCGCATTCAGATATGGCAAAGGATTATTGATGGTCATGGACAACTACGATCAGCAAGTGCGGTATTTCAGCCGGTTGCTGATGTGTCCCACCACCGGCCTTTCCTACGAAGACCCCGAGCCCAACACCTTCTCCTTCAACTCACCCTACGGCGCCTGCCCTAAATGCAGCGGCATGGGAGAGATTACCGTGGTTGACAAGGAGAAGCTCATCCCCAACCCAGAACTCAGCATCAAGAAAGGCGGTCTGGCACCGGCAGGAGAATACAAGGCCGGAAGCTGGATCTTCAAACAGCTGGAGGCCATCGGCTTGAAATATGGATTTACCCTCGACACACCGATGAAGGAGATATCCGATGAAGCCCTTGACGTCATCCTTTATGGCACCAATGAGACTTTTGAGGTAAAACGAGAGTATATCGGCATCAACAGCATCTATAAGATCAATTTCGAGGGCATCATCAATTTCATAGAGTCACAAAACAACGAGGACGCACCAGCAAGCATCGCCCGTTGGGCCAACTCTTTCATGAACCACGTCCCTTGCCCAGTATGCCATAGCACACGGTTGAAAAAAGAGGCACAATATTTCCTCATCGACGGGAAAAACATTGCTGAAGTGGCCGAGATGGACACGCTCAGCCTCTGCCGATGGATTGAGGCACTGCCTCAGAAGTTGACGGACCGCCAAAACGAAATCGGCAAAGAGATCCTTCGTGAGATCAACAAAAGGGTACATTTCCTCTTGGACATCGGCATCGACTACCTCAGCCTCAACCGTCCGGCGGCCTCCCTTTCTGGTGGTGAAGCACAGCGCATCCGTCTCGCAACCCAAATCGGCTCACAACTGACCGGCGTGCTTTACATCCTCGACGAGCCAAGCATCGGGCTCCATCAACGCGACAACCACAGGTTGATCGAATCGCTTAAAGAACTGCGCGATATCGGCAACTCCGTCATCGTGGTGGAACACGACAAGGACACCATGCTCAGTGCCGATTATCTTGTGGACATCGGTCCGGGAGCCGGACGACACGGCGGTGAAGTGGTGTTTGCCGGCACACCTGAGGAAGCCATGCAAGGCCATTCCATCACTTGCGACTACCTCAATGGGACAAGGCAAATCGAAGTCCCAAATACGAGGAGAAAACCCCTCGAAGGCCAATACCTTACCATCAATGGAGCCTCTGGTCACAACTTGAAAAACATCACCCTCAAACTGCCCTTAGGTGTGATGACCTGCATCACAGGTGTGTCAGGATCCGGCAAGTCCTCGCTCATCAACGAGACCCTCACCCCCATCCTAAGCAAGAAGTTCTACCGTTCGGTGAAAGAGCCCCTTCCCTACACCAGCATCGAAGGATTGGAGCATATTGACAAGATCATCGAAATCGACCAGGCACCCATCGGACGCACACCTCGCTCCAACCCAGCCACTTACACTAAAGTCTTTGATGACATCCGCAAGCTTTTCGGAGAGCTTCCCGAATCAAAGATCCGCAACTATAAGGCCGGACGTTTCTCGTTCAATGTGAAAGGTGGACGCTGCGAGGCCTGCAAAGGCGCTGGCGTGAAGCTCATCGAGATGAACTTCCTTCCCGACGTAGTGGTGGAATGCGAGGAATGCCAAGGTAAACGCTACAACCGCGAAACGCTTGAAGTGCGTTACAAGGGCAAGTCCATCAACGACGTGCTCAACATGACCATCAACGAAGCCGTCGATTTCTTCGAGAACATCCCGTCCATCATACAAAAAATCAGGACTTTGAAAGACGTTGGCCTCGGATACCTCACTTTAGGTCAAGCCTCCACCACCATTTCTGGAGGAGAAGCGCAACGCGTGAAGCTGGCTACAGAACTGGCAAAACATGACACTGGCAAGACGTTGTATGTGCTCGACGAACCTACTACCGGCTTGCATTTCGAGGACATCAAGGTCTTGATGAACGTGTTGAACAAATTGGTGGACAAAGGCAACACCGTGCTCATCATCGAGCACAACATGGATGTGATCAAGATGGCAGATTACATCATCGATATGGGTCCGGAAGGCGGTGACCGCGGCGGCCGCATCCTTTGCCAAGGCACTCCGGAAGAAGTGGCACAATGTCAAGAAAGCTATACGGGACTTTATCTTAGGGAAGAGTTGAGAGGTTAGAGGTTAAAGGTTAGAGGTTAAAGGTTAACTTTTATCTTTTATCTTTTATCTCTTATCTCAACTTGATCTTCTGCCCTTTCTTCAGATGCTTGTCATCTTGAAGCTTGTTGTACTTGACGATCCTTTCGGGCTTCACGGCAAAACGCAAGGCCACATCGCGGACCGACTCGCCTTCAGCGACGACGTACGATTTCGCCTTACGGTTTCTCTTGGCTAAGGATTCCAGATAGATGATATCACCACTATGGAATGTCACATCATCGGGATGCTTTATCAGATTATATTCGCAGAACTTCTTCAGCTTGATGCCGAATTCCGCGGCCATTCCAACAGGGGTCTCCCCTTCCTTGGCGAAGACGAACCTCACATGGTTGTTCTCATAGATAAAGCGCTTGTCCTCCGTCATGTCAACCAACTCGAACACGGAGCGATCCACTGGTGAATAAGCAAGCTCCAGGGTGGCGAGCTCATCTTCGGCCGTCGTTTCATCGACCTTATTGGCTTTCTTCGCTTCCTTCTCCGAGATCTTGCCCATGGCAATCTGATCATAGAGATACAGCTTGTTCAATTTAATACGGTCGATCAAGGCCTTGGCGTAAGTGGGACTGGTGGCATAGCCGGCGGCTTTAAGCCCCTTGGCCCATCCCTCATAATCCATGATGTCCAACTTGAACAAATCCGCATATCGGCTACGAGAGGTAAGGAATATGGAATGGTCCCTGAACGAATCTTCCACCTTCTTGTATTTTCTGAAACACTCGTCTTTTGCATCGTCGT
This sequence comes from Bacteroidales bacterium, assembly GCA_017530365.1. Classification (GTDB taxonomy): domain Bacteria; phylum Bacteroidota; class Bacteroidia; order Bacteroidales; family F082; genus Limimorpha. Next base: position 192,371 of record JAFXMK010000018.1, on the reverse strand, counting down.
CCATGGTATAGGTCTTACCTTCCCAACCTTTATGGCATTTGATGCCAAAATGGTTTTTTGCTTCTCTCGCCAAAGCGCTGTTGCCAGCTCCCGACTCAATGATACCTTGCGCCAAGGTAATGGAAGCCGGAATCTTATACTCCTTCATCTCCCTCATGGCGATGTCCTTATAGGTTTCAATATACTCCTCAACGGTAATCTTCTGCGCCATCAAAGCAAGCGGCGCTAGCAACAATAACAGGACGAGACGCTTCATCATGACAACAATGAATTAAGGATGTAAAAATACAAAACTTTTCATAATCCGCCAGTCGTATCCAATAAATTCCTATTTTTGTAAGTTTTAGTAATGACCATGGACGCAACACTTGTCTTTAACTATTTTAAAGATCTCACGGAGACACAGAAGGAACAGTTTAACCAGTTGAAATCCTTATATTTAGACTGGAACAGCAAGATCAATGTCATCTCACGAAAGGACATGGATCACTTCTATGAGCATCACGTGTTGCATTCCTTGGCAATTGCCAAATACTTCGACATGCTTCCCGGAATGAAGGTGATGGACCTTGGCACAGGTGGTGGCTTCCCTGGTATTCCACTGGCGATCATGTTTCCCGACACGGATTTTTACCTCATTGACGGCACTGGCAAGAAGATCACAGTAGTGAATGCGGTGAAAGACGCCATTGGCCTGAAGAACGTGGTAGCCGAGCACAAACGCGCCGAAGAGGTGAAGGATAAGTTCGACATCATCACCGGTCGTGCCGTGATGACCTTGCCCGAAATCGCCAACCTGGCTGGCAACAAACTCAAAATCAGAGGCGATGTCGAAGCAGGCGGCATTATCTATTTGAAAGGTGGCGATCTCAAAGAAGAGTTCCAAGCCATCTCAAAATACTGGCATTACAAGAAAACACTGGTCACAAAGTATTTTAAAGAAGAATATTTCGAAGAAAAATATGTAGTTCACCTTTTTTAAGAAGAAGACAGAATTAAGAATCTAAATATTAAAACAAAATGAAAAGCTTTAAGATCACTTTAGCAATCGTATTGGCAATGGTCTTTGGCCTTGCCAGTATGGCTCAGCAAGCCATGCCCACGCCAATGGATCCCAACGTAAGATATGGCAAGCTTGACAACGGCTTGACATATTACATTCGCCACAATGAAAAACCAGCTCAACGTGCAGATTTTTACATTGCGCAGAAAGTAGGTTCCATCCTCGAGGAAGAGTCCCAACGTGGCCTCGCCCACTTCTTGGAGCACATGGCCTTTAACGGAACCACCAATCTTCCTGGCATGATGCTTCGTGAATATTTGCAGAGCCGCGGCATCAAGTTTGGCGAGAACCTCAACGCCGGCACTGGCATCGACCAAACCGTTTACATGGTCACCAATGTCCCGACCAACATTCCGGGTCTTGTTGACACCTGCCTGCTCATCCTTCACGACTGGTCGAGCTTCATCGCTCTCGAAGAAAAAGAAATCGACAACGAGCGTGGTGTCATCCTCGAAGAGCTCCGCACTCGTGAGGACGCCAGCGAGCGTATCATGAAGGAAATCCTTCCTGTGATGTATCCCAACAGCCCCTATGCCAACCGCCTCCCCGGTGGTCTTCCTGAAGTGGTCGCCAACTTCAAATACCAAACACTCCGCGACTACTACCATAAATGGTATCGCCCTGATCTTCAAGGTTTGATCATCGTAGGAGACATCGACGTTGACGCCATTGAAGCTCGTATCAAGGAAATGTGTGCCGACATTAAAGCACCAGTCAATCCAGCTCCCAGAACGCGCTTCATGATCGACGACAACGAGGAACCCATCGTAGCCATCGGCTCCGACCCTGAAGAAACCAGCTACCGCGTGAACCTTTATTATAAAACCGATGCCACTCCCGATTCGTTGAAAAACGATTTGAACTATTGGGCTAACCAATATATGCTTTCCATCATCACCCAGATGGAAATCAACCGCATGCAGGAACTCACCCAAAAGGCCAATCCTCCTTTTGTTTACGGTTATAGCTATTACTCAAATTATTACATCGCTCCCACCAAAGAAGCATGGTGCAGCATGGCCATGGCTAAGGACGCCAGCGGCATCGACGAAGCCCTTACCGCCCTTGTAACCGAAAACAAACGCATGCAACAATATGGCTTCACTGCCTCAGAATATGAAAGAGCCAAAGCTGATTTCTTGAAACGAGTTGAAAGCCAATACAACGAAAGAAACAACACCGAGAACTCAAGATACGTTAACCAATGCCTTGAGCATTTCATCAGCAACGAACCCATGATGGGAATCGAGACAGAATACATGCTCTATCAGCAGATCATCCCGAGCATCCCGATTGAAGTCATCAACATGGTTGCCAAGCAGCTCATCCCTGAAAACAACCTTGTCATCACGGTGACAGCACCCAAGAAGGATGGCGAGACTTTACCCACCAAAGAAGAGATCCTCAACATCTACAAGACTGCCAATGCAGCTCAAGTAGAGCCATACAAAGAAGAGGTGTTTGACGGTCCCATCGTGGAGAACCTTCCTGCTCCCGGCAAAATCAAGAAAGAAGAAGTCATGTCCAAGTTTGACGCCATCGAAATGACGCTCAGCAACGGCATGAAAGTCATCTACAAGAAGACCAACTTCAAAGAGGACGATATTCGTTTCAGCGCCTCCAGTAAGGGCGGCATCTCCGTTCTCAAGCAGGAAGACTTTGTCACTTTGCAAGAACTCTCCCAACTCTCCACTCTTGGCGGTGTTGGCAACTTCAGCGCCACCGACCTGCCCAAAGTGCTGTCAGGAAAGAAAGTCCGCGTTACCCCCAGAATAGACACCTATTCAGAAGGCATGAGCGGCAACTGCTCGCCCAAAGACCTCGAGACCATGATGCAGCTCATTTATCTGTACTTCACCGCTCCACGTGCTGACGAGGAGGCCTTCCAATCCTACGCTCAGCGCAGCAAAGCCGCCCTGGAGAACCAAGAGCTCGACCCCATGATCACTTTCTCCGACTCCCTCACCAAGATCCTCTATAACAACCATCCGCTCCGCAAGAGAATCAAAGCTGAAGACATCGACAAGATCAACTATGCCAAGGCTATGGAGCTTTACCAAGACCGCTTCGCCGATCCTAACAACTTCACCTTCTACTTTGTGGGTAACATCGATGAAAGCACCTTCAAACCCTTGGTTGAACAATACCTCGCATCTTTGAAACCAAACAACCGCAAGGAAAGCTGGAAAGACATCAACCTTGCCATTCCTGAGACCAACAAGACTTGCCATTTCAACAAACAGATGCAGAATCCCAAGGCTAGCATTTATATGATCATGAACGGCAAAATGGAATACAACTACCGCAACCAGCTGTACATGAAAGCCTTGAGCGATGTCATGGACATCTACTACACCCGTACTATCCGCGAGGATGAAGGTGGTACTTATGGCGTTGGTGTCATGGGCCAAGTCGTTGACAAACCCAAGGATGCATTCCTGTTCCTCGTCGCTTTCGACACCAACAAAGAAATGTACGAGAAACTGATGGGCAAGGTATATGATGGGCTCAACGATGTTGCCCAAAACGGCCCAGCACAAGAAGATTTGACCAAAGTCATTGAAAACCTCAATAAGAAACGCGCTGAGCAACTTGAGGAAAACGGCTTCTGGATCAGTGCTATCAACACTTACGAAGACGACAATATCAACATCATTGCCGAGTTTGACGACATCGTCAAGAGCATTACGCCTCAAACGATCGCCGACTTCGCCAAGGAAGTGTTGAAAGGATACCGTAAGGAAATCGTTCAACTCCCCGAATAAACTGAACAACTGATTAACTGAACAACTAATAACTAATCAAATATGACAGAAAAACTCACCATGAGAGACAACGCCACCTATAGGTGGATTGCCTTGTTGTTATTGGCTTTGGCCATGTTTTGTTCATACATCTTTATGGACATTCTCTCACCCATTAAGGATTTGATGCAAACCGAGCGCGGTTGGGACAGTCTCGCCTTTGGAACCATGCAGGGTTCTGAGACTTTCCTGAACGTCTTCGTGTTCTTCCTCATCTTCGCTGGCATCATCCTCGACAAGATGGGTGTGCGTTTCACCGCCGTACTATCCGGTGTCGTAATGCTGGTTGGCGGCTTGATCAAGTACTATGCTGTCAGCGAGTCGTTCTACGGCAGCGGACTGGAAACCTGGTTCAACAACAACCTCAACTACATACCTGGCTTCGAGGAGCTGGGCGTCTCCCCTTTCTATAGAGGCATGCCCGCTTCCGCCAAGATGGCTGCTGTCGGCTTCATGATCTTCGGCTGCGGTACCGAAATGGCTGGTATCACCGTGAGCCGTGGTATCGTGAAATGGTTCAAAGGACGTGAGACCGCATTGGCCATGGGTTCCGAGATGGCACTCGCCCGTCTGGGTGTGGCCACCTGCATGATCTTCTCACCCTACTTTGCCAAGCTCGGCGGACACGTCAACGTGAGCCGTTCCGTTGCTTTCGGCGTGGTGCTGCTTTGCATCGCTTTGATCATGTTCATCGTCTATTTCTTCATGGACAAGAAACTTGACAAGCAAACTGGCGAAGCAGAAGAGAAAGACGATCCTTTCAAGGTATCCGACATCGGCAAGATCCTGTCAAGCCTTGGCTTCTGGCTCGTCGCCCTGCTCTGCGTGCTGTACTATTCAGCTATCTTCCCATTCCAGAAGTACGCCGTCAACATGCTGCAGTGCAATTTGACCCTGACCCCACCTGAGGCTGGTTCCTTCTGGGCTGGCGACACTGTCACCATCATCCAATACATCATCATGCTTGTGGTGGCTGTCTGCTCCTTCGCCAGCAACTTCTCGAAGAAGAAAGGCATGAAGGTCGGTTTGATGCTGTTGGCCGTTATTGCCTTAGTGGTTTACTGCTACATGGGTTACATGCGTGGCACTGCCGAGACCATCTTCGCTGTGTTCCCGCTGCTGGCTGTGGCTATCACTCCTATCCTCGGCAGCTATGTTGACCATAAAGGCAAAGCCGCTTCCATGTTGATGATCGGCTCTCTGCTGCTCATCATCTGCCACCTCACCTTCGCTTTCATCCTGCCCATGTTCAAGGGTAGCGCCGTCGGTGGTGTCGTCGTGGCATACGTGACCATCTTGGTGTTGGGTGCCTCCTTCTCGTTGGTACCCGCCGCTTTGTGGCCCAGCGTCCCGAAGCTCGTTGATGAAAAGATCATCGGTTCAGCCTACGCTTTGATCTTCTGGATCCAGAACATCGGTTTGTGGCTGTTCCCCTTGCTCATTGGCAAGGTCTTGGAGAACACCAATCCTGGCGTCGATGACCCGGTAGCGCTCAACTACACTTGGCCTCTGGTCATGTTGGCCTGCCTCGGTGTTGCCGCTCTCATCATCGGTATCATCCTGAAGGCTGTTGACAAGAAGAAACACCTCGGACTGGAAGAGCCGAACATTAAGTAAGAAGTAAGAAGAGAGAAGTAAGAAGCCTGTCCTGGAAGGAGTATGATCCTGAAGGGGCAGGCTTTTTTTATGATTCCTTTTTATAAAAGAAACATTTTTTTTACTTTTGCGGTAAGGTATATCTAAAAACTGATCTATATGAGAAAACTTGTACTACTCGCAACAGCTTTGTTTACTATTACCTTCCTGCAAGCCCAATGGGTCAACAATCCCAGCGCCAACACTTTCATCGCCAATTGCGAAAACAGTGCTGCGGAAATACGAGTCGCAACATCCCCTGATGGCGGCACCTTCGTACAATGGACCAGCATGTCGGACAACGGATGGTCGCCCAAGTTGCAATACCTTGACGCCGCCGGTGTTCCGCAATGGAGCAATGATGGCGTTCACATCACCACGCCTAACCTCGCCACTTGGTCGCCTGGCTATGCTCTCGCAGCCCTCTCCGACGGCTCGGTGGTGAGCATGTTCCGCTCTGCCGAAGCAAAGCACTGGGTGGTGAAAATCAACGCTGACGGCAGCACGCCATGGGGCACTGATGGCATGCTCCTCTTCAACGGCGAGGGAGGCGGCCGTTCTGAGCTACTTGCCGGTGACGACGGCGGATTCTGGGCACTCGGCACCGACATGGACATATCTTACCTACAATATGTTGACGCTGATGGGACACTAAGGTCCATGACCACCATCGCTGATCTCACTAAAAAATGCACCAACGGCAAATTGGTTCCAGCTGACAACGGCGTCTTTGTGGTGTACGCCAAGCAGACCCTTCAAGGTTACACTAATTACAACAAGGAAATCTACGTCGCAGGATACAACAAAGATGGCGAACGAATCTATCCTGAGACACTGTTGCTTGGACAACAAACCGTTGGCATGAGCTATATTCACTATGCAATCTCCGACGGTATGGGAGGCGCATACGTTTTTCAATATCACAACGGCATTGGCGGCGTTTACAACGTTTACGTCACGCATTTCAATGAGAACGGCGCAGCGACTATCTTTGAGCCTAACGGAGTTACAGTCCACCAACCTGACCAAAACAGTTTTTTTATCACCGCCTATCCCACGGTTGACCCGATAAGCCACGACTTGCTCTTGGTGTACCGACAGACTGACTCCTATTCGCAATCGCAATACAAGATTTGGATCAACCGCATCACCGCTACTGGTGAAAAGCCTTGGGATGACGGCATTCTCGTGCTTGACAACGGCACCACACAATGCGGTGGTCTCCGTATTGATGCTTTCGAATATGGTGAAGGCTTCTCCGTGATATACCATAAGGCTGTTTCAGGCGCCTATCAGGAAACCATTGAGGCAACGGGCTTCGACATGGATGGCAATGTGGTTTGGAACACCCAGATGTGCAGAAGCACCTATCCGAAGACCGGCGACGAGAACACCTCTGGTTTCCACAATGGACAGAATATCGTGGCGTGGGTAAACGCCCAAGACGGCGGCCTATATGGCCAAAACATCGGCTGGGACGGCACTATGGGAGAAATCACACCTCCCACTCCACCAGCACCATGCAACCCGCCAACCAATTTCAATGGTGAGTACATCTATACCGAGACGATGTTCGGTGTCACGGTTTCATGGGATGCTCCCGAAACAACCCCGCTCCACTACAACCTCTACCGTACTGACCGTAAAGAAGTCATTGAAATTGATCCAGAATTCAACTCCTATTTTGATGAGCTGGAACCTGGCGACTATATGTACAAGCTTACCGCCGTTTATGAGGACTGCGAGTCGGAATATGCACTCACCCAGACTGGCGACGACTATCTCTTCATCACCGTGACCTCTGCTTCTGAAAACACTTCCGAAGAAAATGTTACCATCACTGGGATTTACACCATGAGTGGTCAACGCCTCAAAACAAACGATAGCAAGGTTTTGAAAAGTGGTGTTTACATCATCCAGGGAGTGACTGCTGACGGAAAACCAATCACTCGCAGATTGATTGTAAATTAATTTCAAAAAACATATCAACATGAAGAAACTATTAATACTTTTTGCAGGCTTGTTTGCCTTGACGACAATGCAAGCACAATGGGTCAACAACCCAGCTCAAAACACTTTTCTCGCCAACACCTCGGCGGATGCTGGTGAAATCTACCTCGCCACCAATTCTATTACTGGCGACACTTACTTACAGTGGTGCAGCTTTGTAGGTGGCAACGGATGGTCACCAACATTGCAGCGCCTTAATTCCGAAGGCGTTCCTCAATGGGGTGAAGACGGTATCCACATCGCAGGACACGAGTTCTCTTCCATGTCGGAAGGCGTTGCCATGGCGACTACTACCGATGGCGGCGTGGTGAGCTGTTTCGCCGACTATGACGGCAACACTTACGCTGTGAAAATCAACCCAGATGGCACCTTTGCATGGGGTGAGCAAGGCGAGCAACTTTTCGGTGGACTTGGCTTCTCTCGCGCCGAAGTCATCGCCACCGACGATGGCGGCATTTGGGCTCTCGGCTTCGACTACAGCAATCTCTATTTACAGTATCTCAACAACACTGCAGGTCCTGTCATTACCATCTCCGACAATGGAGGACAAAGGTGCATGTACGGACAACTCACCTTAAGCCACGACAACCGTGTCTTCGTGACTTACGAAAAATGCGGAAACGGTTTTTACACTGACAAAGAGATATACGTCGCTGGTTACAATCCCGACGGCACTCAGTTCAGTCCTGAGACATTACTGATGTCATCTCAATCTTTCCAAGTGACCTATCTCCATTACGCCATATCCGACGGTATGGGGGGCGGCTACGTTTACATCTGGCATCCAGCTTTGAATAATTTCAATGTGTATGTGTTCCACTTCAACCAAAACGGAGCCTCTACCATCTTGGACACCAACGGAGTTCCTGTCCACTCCCCTGACTACGACAACTTATACACCGGCGCCGGTGCCACTGTTGATCCCGTTTCACATGATATCATACTTTTCTATGAGCAAACCGACGACTACTCACAATCCGAGTGCAAGCTTTACATAAACCGTATCACATCTGACGGTGAAAGGCTTTGGGACGACGGCATCCTCGTGCTTGACAACGGGACCGTACCTTGCGGAGGCTATAACATTGACGCTTTTGAATATGGCGGCGGCTTCGCAATTTCTTATTTCAAAGGCATCGGCCAAACATCAGGAAGCCAAGCAACCGTTGAAGCTCAAGGATTCGACATGGATGGAAACACAATATGGAACACCCAGCTATGCTCAAACACATACAGCAAGACAGGGTGCGAATACACTACTGGTTTCCATAACGGACAAAACATTATCGCGTGGGTAAACTCAACCGATGCTGTCGTCGGAGGTGGTCCTGGCGGACTTTACGGACAGAACTTCGGAGAAAAAGGCGAGATGGGCGAAATCACTCCTCCCACCCCACCAACCCCATGCTATGCCCCAACAAATTTCCAATGTCAATATGTATTTGATACAAACACGCAACAATTTGGAGCTCAACTCAGTTGGGACGCTCCTAGAGGATTGCCCATTAGATACAATTTGTACCGTCAGGATCTCATTACCCAAGCCACAGTGATCATCGAAGTCGCTCCTGACGTATTATCATACTTCGATGCAACTGACATCGGAGATTTCAAGTACCAGCTTACCGCTGTTTATGAAAACGGCGAATCTGATTTCGCACTGACTCCAACAGGTGAGAACTATGTTTTTGTCGAAGTCACCGGCATCCCCGAAAACGAAAAACAGTCCATCGTTACCATCTTGAAGATCTATAATATGAAGGGGCAACTCCTCAACACCACCGACCTGGAATCCTTGCACGATGGTGTTTACATCATCCAAGGCCTGAACGAAAACGGCAAGCTCATCAACAAAAAGACACTGATAAGCCAACAATAACAAATCAATACTTAAAGCTATCAAATCATGAAAAAAACATTTTTGTTTGCCATCGCACTGCCATTGGCTATGACGATGGTAGGTTGTGGCAATTCCACCCCTAAAGACAACAAAGACAAAGAAGAATCCCCAGAAGTTCAGCAATCCACACCAGAGGCTGTAGAGGCTGTTGAAGTTGTTGAGGAAGTCAAGGAGCCCGTGTTCCCATGGGACTTCCCGGAAGGCAACACTAATGAAGGTCTTGAGGAAGGACAATCCGCCCTCTCCATCCACACCTTCTATCCTTCAAAGCTTAAGGAATCGGACAATCCAGCAAACGAAACCTACATTTTTTACAGGACAACGGTTGCTAGCGTTGGCGAGACCAAATCCATCGTAAAGGACTTTGGCTCCGATGTGGAGATGCCGAATGCCCTCATCATCCCGCTTCCAGGAGGCCAGACAGCCAAAAAAGGCGACATCCTCCTGACTTGGTGGCAAACCGGATCAGGCATGCAACGTGCTATCGTCACCGATGCCTCAAAACCTGACTCCCCAAAGGTTGACTACCTCGACCTGGATTACAAAGACGACGGCAAAGGCTTTGCCAACGAACACGCCAACGAGCAGATCCTGCCCAACACCTTCACCGTCCTGAAGGACGGCGAATGGCAACCTGGCGCACAGATCGTCGTCACCGGCGACGGCAGCTATGAAGCCGGAATTCTCGTTAGCTGCACTGACGACAAAGTGCTGTTAAAAGGATTTGCTGGAAAGATCAAGGTCTTCAAGAGAAGTGCTTGTAAAGTCGTTCCTTTGAAGCAGAACCTTAAGGTCGGCGATGAAGTGTATGCCATCTTCACCAGCAGTTATAAGGCTGGCTACAAGATCAAGAAAATTGACGAAAAGATCGGACGTGTATGGGTGGAAGGACCTTTCGGTGACGACATCGTCAACATCCTTGAGGTCTATAAAGAATAAGCATCTCATTTCTTGTGAAAACGAAGAAGGAGCCGTGATATCACGGCTCCTTCTTTTTGTGGGAACTGTTGGACTCGAACCAACGACCCCCGCCTTGTAAGGGCGATGCTCTGAACCAACTGAGCTAAGCTCCCAATTGCGGCTGCAAATATAGAGTTTTTTTCGCATAATTAGTCATTTTTAATATTTTTTATTATCTTTGCTTTTCAATTTTACAAATATGAAAAAGAGCTTTTTGAAAAAAATACAGCAACATCTACCGTTTATCTTATTGATTTTAAGCCTACTCGCTTGCACTTTCGCTTTTGGTGACGTGGGAAATCAGAACCGCTATAGCTCTGGCGGTGGCGACTTTGGCGATGGAGACGGCATCGGTGCACTGGTAGGTTACCTTCTTGGCCTGTTCATCAACGACCCCGTCACTGGATTGGTCGTACTAGTCATTATCCTTGTCGCCTATTTCATCCTCAGAAGTAAGAAAAAGAAACAAGGCTCCGACAGTACGTTTATCAACCAGCAGGTAAACAACCAAGCCAATAATGATTTTGTTTTCGACAACACTGCCTCGGTAGCTGCACAAATCCAAGCCAACGATCCGAACTTCTCTTCCGACAAGTTCATCGGGTTTGCCCGCGAGGTCTTTATGAAGATCCAAGAAGCTTGGACCACCAAGGACTGGAAGCCCATCCGTCCCTTCGAAAGCGAAAACCTTTTCAACCAACACAAGCAGCAGCTGGATGAATACATCCGTCTGGGCAAGACTAACGTGATCGAGAAGATCGGCATCAAGCACTGCTCATTGAATTCATTCAGGGAAGACGGCGAGAAGGAAATTCTTGTGGTATGGCTCAACGCCATCATGCGCGACTATGTCATCGACGATGCCACCAAGAAGGTGTTGGAGAGTGATCCGGGACGCGATTGGTACATGCGTTATGAGATGGTCTTCAACCGCAAGGCCGGCGTAAAGACCGATCCGACCCGTAAGGGCAACTCCGTCACCAATTGCCCCAACTGCGGCGCTCCGACCGAGATCACCTCTTCCGGTCAATGCCCCTACTGCGGAAGCGTTGTCACCAACGGTGAACACGATTGGGTTTTGACGGATATACATGCGAGGAGTTAAGAAGTAAGAAGTAAGAAGTAAGAATGTTTGAATAAAATATCATTATAAATTTTAAAATAATCAAAAATGGGACTTATCAAAGCAATCGCCGGATCCATTGGCGGCACTCTTAGAGACCAATGGTTAGACCTTATCAAATGTGACAACATGGATATGGACACCCTGATGGTGAAGCAAACCACCAAGACGGGTCAGATCTCTAAAGGCAGCCGTATCATCGTGGCCCCAGGCCAAGTGGCGGTTATCTATGACTCTGGTAGCATCCTTGACGCTACCGCAGAAGAAGGCGTTTACACCTTCGACCAATCTTCATCACCCTCTTTCTTTGGAGGCCAATTTGGTCCGGTCTTCAAGGAAATGTGGCAGCGTTTTACCTACGGTGGCACTCCCGCCAAGGAGCAGGCCGTGTTCTTCTTCAACATCAAGGAGATCATGGGAAACAAGTTCGGCACCGCTACGCCGATCATGTTCCAAGATTGGGACCATGGCAGCTTCAACCCAGCCAATGGCCGCGAGACTCCTCTTACCTTGTACATCCGTTGCTATGGTAAATACACCTTCCGTCTTGACGATATGGCTCTGTTCATGCGCCAATACGCCAGTGTGGGCAATGTAGTCAAGAAAGACGCCCTTACCGAGCAAATGCGCAGCGAGGTGGTTGCCGCCCTGCAAGCCGTGATCAACGCCTTCGGCACCAAAGAAAACCAAGTCAGGGCACTCGAGTTGCCAAGCCGCACAGCCGACATGAAGAAGCTCATGGACGAGAACGTCTTTGACTCCGACATCCGTGCTCGTGGCGTTCGTTTGGTCAGTTTCCTCATCGAATCCGTCTCCCTCGACGAACAGAGCCAACAGAAGCTCAACGAATTCGAGGCTGGTGCCAACGCCGCTCAAGCTAGAGGTAGCATTCTCGGTACCATGAGAACCGCCGCCGGCAACGAAGCAGGTGCAGGCGCAGGCTTCATGGGCATCGGCATGGCCGGCATGGGCTTCGGCACTGCAGGTAACATGATGGGCGGCAGCATGATGCCACCAGAGCACCCGCAATACCAGACTCAAGTTCCTAACCAACCACAAGGCGTGCCTTGCCCCAAATGCGGCACTCCTATCACAGGCAAGTTCTGCCCCAACTGCGGCGAACCTCTCCCAGCACCTAAGGCAGCCAAGAAATGCCCGAAGTGCGGTACTGAGACCACTGGCAAGTTCTGCCCTGAATGCGGAACGCCAATCCCAGCTGATGAAGGTCCGAAGAAGTGCCCGAAGTGCGGCACCGAGACCACTGGCAAGTTCTGCCCTGAGTGCGGCACTCCTATTGCCTAAACCCCATTATAAAATGTAGAGACGCGCCATAAGGTACGTCTCTACTTGTTTGAGCGAATAACGGGGTTCGAACCCGCGACCCTCAGCTTGGGAAGCTGATGCTCTACCAACTGAGCTACATTCGCAACACGATGCAAAATTAAAAAAAATAATTATGCCGATTACAGAAAGAGAAGTAAAAATCATCCAGAAAAGTTTCCAACCCAAATCCTGGAACGATGTAAAGACCCACGACTCATGGTCAGTCTTCAAAATCATGGCCGAATTCGTGGACGGCATGGAGAAAATGTCAAAGATAGGCCCTTGCGTAGCTATCTTCGGCTCAGCCCGCACCAAACCAGAGGACAAGTACTATAAGATGGCTGAAGACATCGCCCGAGGCATCACCAAACTCGGATTCGGTGTCATCACAGGCGGTGGACCTGGCATCATGGAGGCAGGCAACAAAGGCGCACAAGAATCCGGCGGAACCAGCGTTGGACTCGAGATCCTGCTGCCCTTCGAAGGAAAGTGCAACGACTACGTAGACTTCGACAAGAACATCCGCTTCAACTATTTCTTCGTCCGCAAGAACATCTTCATGCGCTATGCCCAAGGCTATATCGCCATGCCTGGCGGCTTCGGCACGCTTGACGAGATGTCGGAAGCCCTCACCCTCATCCAGACAGAGAAACTCTCCGACTTCCCCGTCGTTCTCGTCGGGAAAGACTACTGGCAGGGGCTCATCGATTGGTTCAACAACACGCTCCTGAAAGAAAGAATGATCAACAAGGAAGACTTCGAGATCTTCCATGTGGTTGACACCGCCGAAGAAGCCGTGCAAGTCATCAAAGACTTCTACGACCGCTTCAACGTCAAACCCAACCTTGAACTCTGATGGAAATCCCCATCCGATTATTGGACATCGAAGGAGAAGGCTTTCATGTCATGATCCAAGGCAAGATCAATGGCATGGAAGCCAACTTCTTGATCGACACCGGGGCCTCACGCTCCGTGTTCGACCCCACCGTCATCACCAAGTTCATAGAGAATCCCAACTTCGAGAAAAAAGAAGGCATCACTGCCGGCGTGGGTGGCAATGATCTGGAAAGCTCCACCTTCATTATCAAGTCTTTGACATTGGGCGACATCGAAATCCCCAATTATGAAGCCGTCGCCCTTGACTTGGAAAACATCCACGAAAACTACCGCAAGTTAAGACTTCCCGCCATCGACGGCATCATCGGAGGCGACATCCTGGTCAAGCTAAAAGCCACCATCAATTACCGCTTGAGAAAAATACGGTTCACAGCGCCGCTCTCCAACGTCAAGCGCAACAAATAAACACCTGGACGCAAGTCAGCGACCTCTAACAGACATTCCTTTCCCCCAACCGACTGTTCACGCAGCACCCTTCCAAACAAATCCAAAAGGGCCACCTTTTTCATGCATTCCGTTTTGGAAATGATATAGCATTGGATGTCCGCTGGATTGGGGAAGACCAAGACCGTTCCCTTCTCCTGCTGCTCAGCAATTTCAAGGTTGTTGATGGGAATCGAGGTATTGAACAGCTGCAATCCTCCTGAGAAATTGCCCACTACGATATCCAAACGGTCGTCATTGTCCAAATCTGCCAACGCTAATGAGGAACGCATCCCAAATGTTTCAGGCATGTTTTCGGAAATCTCAGTCCAACGGTCTGGAGCTTCACGGAACAAAGCATCCTCGTCTGTGGTGATGCCATCATAAAGGAAGACCTTCCCCGACTCGGAACCCACAGCCAACAAGGTCTCATCGCCCCATTGGAATAAAGCTGGGACACTGTAGCCATAATACGAAGTGCTATAGTCACGCACATCCACTCCACCCCAATACTCCTCACTCCTAACTCCTAACTCCACACTCCCCTTATAAAACGAAAGCCGTCCCGATTCATTCCCAACCACCAAATCAACCGCACCATCCCGGTCCACATCGAAGAAACATGGCGCCGACCAGGCTTTGTCGTAATGAAGATAATCGTCATCCAGCAAGGTTCCATCATGATCGTATAGCAGCAATTTGCCTTCAGCAGTCCCAATAAGCAACTCTTGTTGACCGTCGCCGTCAAGGTCAAAACATGCGGGAACTAGACCGGTGTGTTCACCGAAACCAAAGGGGAACTCGGTGATCCGAAACGCTGGTTGCGTTGCCGTTCCAGTGTTTTTGAGCCACACGAGTTCAGTAGTTTTGATGGACCCAACAACGATGTCCAGAAGGCCATCGCCGTCCCAATCCACCACCACCGGGAATGCCCCCGTGCCGAAATCAAGCATATTATCTTGCAAAAAAGATTTGGTATAAAGCTGAAAGTCAGGAGCGTCATCCGTTCCATGATTCAGATAAAGCCAGATACTTTCCATGCCATCACAAGCCATGGGATCAGGATCGAAGGGCGAGACTAGGAGATCGTCATCGCCGTCGTTATCGATATCCGTGAAATAGGGTACCGGCATGGAAGGCAGCTTGACAGGGTATTGTGGCGGGAAATCCATCTGATTGACTATCAATGCATTTCCAGAATCACCGCCATTGACCAGTAGCGTCAGCCCTGGATAATCCACATCTGCAAGCAACAGGTCAAGCAGACCGTCTCCCGTCACATCTCTGACAGCCATCGTAGCACCACGGTGTTTCGGATCACCGACCTTTACCATAATACCATAACCAAACAAACAGGTATCAAGATACATGACGTTGTCCTCATCACTCTCAGCCACCCTGCCCCAACATGGATCCGTGCGTTCAAACACTAGTGAATCAAGGCAACCATAGCGTTCCATGGACAGATTCAGATGCTTCTCGATAAAAGTACCCATCACGCCGAAGGTCAAGATGTCAAGATCGCCGTCACCGTCAAGATCCACAATTGCTGGATAGTCCGCATTTGTAGCAAGGATATTCACCTCGCCTCCACCCTGCCATGAACTCAAGTACGGATACTTCATCAGCTGAAAATCGACATTCCCATCGACCGTCACATTACGATAAACCTTGATGCCTGCCCAACCATTGGAATAAGTGAAGATATCTTCTTTCCCGTCGCCATCATAATCCGCAAAAACAACCCAGTCGTTCAGGGAGGGAAAAGCATTATCGTACTCTATAGTATATTGATAATCAATAAACCCCGCTTCACCCTTGTTTAAAAAGCAACACAAGCGGTTGCCGTGCCGATCAAACACCAAAAGGTCCTTTTTCCCGTCGTGGTCAAGATCCATGCGACCGAACTGACAAGCGTTGAGGCCACCCGACCATGGGGTGTTGAAAGCGGAAAGCTGAAAATTGAAAGTTTCCTGTCCTCTAGCAAACAGAACAACAAACAATAAAAGCAATATTGTCAGAAGAAAATGTTTCATGATCGGTGTTTCGACGCACAAAAATAACTATTTTTGCATGGAAAGGAATACAAGTATGTCAAGAATACTCATTATCGACGACCAAGATCCCATCCGCCGCGTATTGCGCGAGATCTTGGAAAACGAGAAATACCAAGTGGAGGATGCCAGCAATGGTCCAGCTGCCTTGCAGATGATCAAGGAGCAAGAATTTGACGCCATTCTTTGCGATATCAAGATGCCCGACATGGACGGCATGGAGGTGTTGGAGCATGTGAAAGCCATTAACGACACCCCAGTCATCATGATTTCAGGCCACGGCACCATCGACAATGCTGTGGAGGCCATCAAGAAAGGAGCCTTCGACTTTATCCAAAAGCCGCCCGATTTGAATCGTCTCCTCATCACTGTACGAAACGCGTTGGACAAGCAAAACTTAAGCACCGAGAACAAAGCCTTAAAGAAGGTGGTCGGCCGCCAAAATGAGATGGTGGGCGAGTCAGCCCCCATGATGGAGGTGCGCGACATGATTGAGAAGGTGGCGCCCACCAATGCCCGAGTGCTCATCACGGGAGAAAACGGCACTGGCAAAGAACTGGTGGCAAGACAGTTGCACGAATCGAGTGCACGACGCTACGGTCCCTTCATCGAAGTCAACTGCGCCGCCATCCCTGCAGAACTCATTGAAAGCCAGTTGTTCGGTCATGAGAAAGGCTCGTTCACTTCAGCCATCAAACAGAAGAAGGGCGACTTCGAATTGGCCAATGGCGGCACCTTATTCCTCGATGAGATTGGCGACATGAGTCTGGCTGCACAAGCCAAGGTGCTACGCGCCTTGCAGGAAAACAAGATCGTTCGTGTCGGCGGCGAGAAGGAGATCCCCGTGGACGTACGCATCCTTGCGGCCACCAACAAGGACTTACGCAAGATGATCGACGAGAACACCTTCCGTGAGGACTTGTACCACCGCTTGAGCGTGATCGTCATCCATGTCCCACCTTTGAGGGAACGCAAGGACGACATCCCGTTGCTTGTCAACAGCTTCGTGGAAAGCATTGCATCCAACATGGGACAAGCTGTGCCCAAGTTCACCGACGATGCCCTAGAGGAGATGAAGCAGTACCAATGGACAGGTAACATCCGCGAGTTACACAACATCGTGGAGCGCTTGGTGATCCTCTGCGGTGCTACCATCACCAAGGACGATGTCATCCACTTCGGAAACCCGCTGAAATAGTTGGGAGTTGTTCAGTTGATCAGTTGGGAGTTGTTTCAACAGAACTTTTTTAGAAAAAAACCACGCGACCTTGCGGTGGAACGGATTTTGCTGTAATTTTGCACCGCAAATTTTGATAATTGGTAACTGATCAACTGATCAACTTCCAACTGACATGGGGGTGACCGGTTTTGACAGCAAGATGAATTGTCACGGAAGCATGCCGAGCCTCGCAGCGAAGCTCGTAAATCTTAACTGCAAAAAAGTAATTGGCGAAAATAACTACGCTTTCGCTGCCTGATCGAAGTACAGTAGATCACTGGCTTAATCCGCCCACAAGGTGGGTGGACGAAACATCCCGCAGGTGGAGATGCCTGATTCCGGCCTGAGCACGGGGTGCTAATCAATTTCGGGATCGCTCGCTCGGAGCTCCGACGCGTGGGTTAAATTTAGGAGATAAGGTCAGGTTTAGGGCGTCCGTTCCCTTGCCTGGCACGAAAACCAACAGCGGAATAAGCATGTAGAAACCTTGGTGGTTCCTTGTTTGGACGAGGGTTCGACTCCCTCCACTTCCACTAGAAAAAACAAGCCGCAGGAATGATCTAGCGGCTTGTTTTTTTATTTACTTTTCCCTACCTTTGCTCCATCATTATCAATTATAGACATCATGAAGAAGATTCTACCCACCCTCCTGTTAATCATCGGATTAACCTCAGTTGCAAAAGCCCAATGGACCAGTCCCGGCAATGGCACCACCTACACCCTGCCCGACCTTGTTGCTGCCTCCGACGGCGTTGTAACCAACGATGGAACGGTGTTCACCATCCACCAAGATCTTACCATTTCGGCCAACGACGTTTTAGTTGTCGATGACCAAGTCACTCGTATATACACAGCTGCCATCCTCATTACCATTAACGGCTCTATGGTCTGCACCAATGGTGGCACAAACAGGGTGGGTCTTTTTGGTCTGGATGAGACCGAACATTTCAGCATGAGATTTGAGAATGCAACAGCATGCAACCTCAAGAAGATGTATTTCTCCGACGGTGCAGGCATCAAAGTCATCGAATCCGACATCATTTTCGACGATGTGAAGTTCCTATACTTCACACGCGATTACTGCAATGCCGTTATCGACATTTTTAACTGCGACCCACTCATTAAAAACTGCTATTTTCAAGATAACCAAGGCGCTGCCATCAGCTCACCTGCCAATGGCCAAAGCTCTCCACAGATTTTGAGCAACACCTTCGATGCCAATGTGAATGGCATCAACAGCCCACAAATCAATCTGGGTCCTGGTGGGACAGACACCATCCGCATCGTCGACAACGAGATCTTTGACCGTTGGGCTCAATACCACACCGGAGGCATCTCTGTTGCCGACCTCATGGGTGTCGGATCCACCAAAGTCCTCTTGAAAGACAACGAAATCAGAGACGGACGCTATGGCTACAACCAGCAAGGCGCCACTATCTCATCGGTCATTGTTGGAAATCAATTCATTGACAACAACCACGAAGACAACCCCATGAACGGTGGTAGCGGTATCTCCATCTATGGTACTACCACCAACAACAAAGCCATCTTGCGTAACAATGTGATTACCGGCAACCTTTGGGGCATCACTGCCATCAATCTCCACGACATCGACATGGGGACCGAAGAGGATTGGGGCAACAACACCATCCACGACAACGGTAATGGTGGTTCAATTTACGACCTATACAACAATTCTACTTGCTACATCAGTGCCGTTGGCAACAACTGGGGCACCATCAATGAAAGAGAAGTGGAGGATCATATCTTCCATCAATTTGACGATCCAAGTTTGGGTCAAGTCAACTTTATCCCGTTCATCGGCTATGACGACATAGAAGAATCCTCTTTGGAGCCACAAGTTTTCAATCCTGACGAGGTCACCTTTTACACCATCTCAGGCCAAAGAGTCAACGCCAAAGCTCTGAAACCAGGCTTTTACATCGCGATAATGAAACAAGGTGAACAGACAATCGCTAAAAAAATCATCATCCAATAATTACTCCTAACTCCTAACTCCTCTCTCCTAATTCAATTAAAATGTTACGAAAACTCAGAATCACACTGGCCATCATCATGATTTTGGTGATTACGCTCCTCTTCGTGGGTGTCGGCTATGGCATCCACCAATGGGTAGGATGGGCTGCCAAGATACAGTCCCTTCCTGCGCTATTGGCGCTAAACTTCGTGGTATTGGCAGTTCTCATCATCCTTACCCTACTCTTCGGAAGGATCTACTGTAGTATCATTTGCCCACTCGGTATCATGCAAGACATCTACAGTTGGCTTGGCGGCAAATTCAAGAAAAACCGTTTCAGCTATGTAAAAGAGCACAAATGGCTGCGCTATACCGTATGTGCAATCTTTGTCGTCTGTCTGATCATCGGATTCGCGCCAGTGACTACCCTACTGGAGCCCTATAGCAACTACGGCCGTATCGTCACCAGCTTCTACATGCGCAACGTCACCATCTCAATCATCGCCTGGGTGGTGATGCTCATCCTTGGTGTGCTGGCATTCCTTTACGGACGTGCCTACTGCAACTCCATTTGCCCCGTGGGCACCATCCTCAGCTTTTTCTCCAGATTCTCGTTGTTCCGTGTGCGTTTCGACGAAAGCAAATGCAAGCACTGCGGCCTTTGTGAGAAGAACTGCAAGGCAAGGGCCATTGACTCTAAAGCCGGCAAGGTGGACTACTCGCGTTGCGTAGTCTGCGGTGACTGCCTCACCAAATGCCAATTCGATGCCTTACACTATACCTCAATGAAAACCGTTTCAAAAACTGAAACATCCACCGTAGAACCTGACCAGGGCCGTCGTTCCTTCCTTGTCGGTGCTGCATTGGCCACTGGCACAGCTGTCATGGCACAAGCCGAGATGAAAGTGGACGGTGGCCTGGCTGTCATCACTGAAAAGCAAGCTCCGAAACGGCAGACCCCCATCACGCCTCCAGGATCCATATCTGCCAAACATATACAGAAACACTGTACCGCATGCCAACTCTGCGTGTCGGCATGTCCCAATCACGTGTTACGTCCCACGACCGACTTGATGCATTTCATGCAGCCCACCATGTCATATGAGATCGGCTATTGCCGTCCTGAGTGCACCCGTTGCAGCCAGGTCTGCCCTGCTGGCGCAATCAAGCCAATCACCAAGGAAGAAAAGACCGGCATCCATGTGGGCCATGCCGTTTGGATCAAGGACAACTGCGTGGTGCTCACCAACGGCGTAAGCTGCGGCAACTGCGCCCGCCACTGCCCCACTGGTGCCATCCAGATGGTAGAATACAATCACAACGGCCAAACCGTCATGGTGCCCGCCGTCAACGAGAGCCGTTGCATCGGCTGCGGCGCCTGCGAGAACCTGTGTCCTTCAAGGCCGTTCAGTGCTATTTACGTGGAAGGAAACATCGTGCACCATAAAGAATAAAATGACACGAGACACGAGACCACGAGACGCGCGTTCCTCGGTCACGAGTCCCGTGTCAAAATAAATTTGAAACAATGAAACGCAGAGACTTCATAAAGAAAATGGGCGGCGCTGCCGTAGCGACCTCGGTGGTGCTTTCCGCCTGCCAACCCAATAAAAAACCTGCCATCGCGCCTACAGACGTCATCGACGGACAAGGCGAGATGACCTACCGAATCAACCCCAACAGCGGCGACAAGGTCTCGTTGCTTGGCTATGGCATGATGCGTCTTCCTATCGAAGGTGGCGCTGACCTACGCCAGAATCCCGAAGCACAGATCGACCAAGAGATGGTCAATCAAGAGGTTGACTATGCCCTTGAACATGGCGTCAACTACTTTGACACCGCCCCTGTCTATACTCGAGGCCGCTCCGAAGGATCAACGGGAACTGCCCTCTCGCGGCATCCACGCAAGAGCTATTTCATCGCCACCAAACTCTCCAACTTCAGTCCCTCGACATGGAGCACCGAAGCCTCGAAAGCCATGTTTGAGCATTCGCTTCAGGAGCTACGTACCGACTATGTCGATTACCTGCTGCTGCATAGCATCGGCGGCAGCAACGACAACATGGACTGCATGCAACTCTTCAACACCCGGTTCATGGACAACGGCATCCTCGACTGGCTTGTGGAACAAAAGCAAGCAGGTCGTATCCGCAACCTGGGATTCTCTTTCCACGGCGATGTAAAGCTGTTCGACACCATGTTACAATGGCATGACGAAGGTAAATACCACTGGGACTTCGTGCAGATTCAGATGAACTATGCCGACTGGAACTATGCCAACCGCATCGACCCAGACAACGTCAACGCCAACTACCTCTATGAGGAGTTGCACAAGCGCAACATCCCAGTAGTCATCATGGAGCCTTTGCTTGGGGGACGACTCGCTAAGCAGCCCGACTTCATCGTGAAGCAGATGAAGGAGCGCGAACCCGAGACTCCCGTCGCACGTTGGGCCTTCCGTTTCGCAGGAACTCCAGAGGGCGTGCTGGTGGTGCTCAGCGGCATGACCTACATGGAACATCTGATGGAAAACGTCGCCACCTACTCCCCGTTACGTCCCATTACGCCTGAAGAGAACGAATTCCTGATGAAGGTCGCGGAAGAGTTTGTGGAGCTCAAGACCGTTCCTTGCACTGCCTGCAACTACTGCATGCCCTGCCCTTACGGTCTGAACATTCCGGTTATCTTCGCACATTACAACGACTGCATCACCGAAGGCAACATGCCTGCTGGCAATCCTGAGGCAGAGGAATACCGCCGCAACCGCCGCGCTTTCCTGTTAGGCTACGACCAGAAGCTACCCTACGAGCGTCAAGCCAGCCACTGCATCGGCTGCCGCCAGTGCGAATCACACTGTCCACAAAAGATCGCCATCGCTGACGAAATGCGACGCATCGACGAGTTTGTGGAACGTTTGAAGCAAAGCTAAAAACGGAAAACTGAGAACGGAAAACGGAAAGTTTTCTTATCTTTGCAGCGCTTTTAGCGCTTGGACCCGTAGTTTAATGGATAGAATAAAGGATTCCGGTTCCTTCGATCAGGGTTCGATTCCCTGCGGGTTCACCTCACCCCTGACCCCTCTCCTCAAGGAGAGGGGATCTTTTTTATAGGACACCCTCACTTTCCCAATTGGAGTGGAGGTTTCGGTAATAATAACGCCGTCCTTAAACTGTCCAAACAAGACACCGTCATAAAAAAGCGCTTCTCCTTTTCCCCCAATTTTCCCCCATGAGGTATCTCCATCAGAGATGAAAATCATCGAAGAATCCTTGCCGATTTCAATAACATTACCTCTTTCCATCTCGCCGTATTGACGCACCATCTCTGGCGTGGATTTGTTCTCGTCGAACTCCACATTGACCTTCTCAACGACCCAACGGCCGAAAAGAGGATCATCGTTGCGGTGACAGGATGACAACAACAAAACCATTATCACTGCTACCACGAGGGCATCCATGACGGGATGCGAAAAAAAACGGGGATTCTTCATCGTTCTATTTTAATAACCACATCGATGGCTCCGACGCCGAACTTGGCGATGGAAGCCATGTGATTCTTCGTATTCTCATAATTCTTAAGCTCCTCAATAATGGCATTCTTCAGCACGCCATTGCCCACTCCGTGGATAAAGGTCACTTTGGTGTATTCCGCAGCAATGGCGCTATCCAACACCTTCTTGAAATAGTCCATCTGTATCTTGAACATGTCGTGGCTCGACAAACCGGCGATGTTGTCCACCAGCTCCCCGATATGCAAATCCACTGTAGCCTCGCCCTGACCTGTCCTGTGTTTGTCGATAGGCGACTCTTTCTTCACCAGATCCTGCTTGGGAGCCTTGGAGCCCAGGCCTTCCTTTGCAATCTTCATCAGATCAGCATCACTGTTTTTCAAGACCACCAGTTCCGAAAGACAGATCATTACCGCCTTTTCGCCCAACAGTCCAGACATCAGATAACTGCCTTCCTTAAAGAAACGGTTGGAGCGCAAGGCAAAAGGCGCATTCAGAGGCATGAGCACCGTGTCGGAGGTCTCCGCTGTGAAGATGGCCTGTATAATGCCATTGCACCAGTATTTCAAATCCTCACGCGAGATGGTCTCCACTACTACCTTCTCATACTTATCGAGTTGCCCGTAATCCACATTGACAAACTGGTTCTCCTCTTTGATGGTAAAAGTGTAAAGCATCTCGTATGGCGTATGGTTCACCAACACCACATCCAGGGCACCCGTCAGAAGCCATTGCTGTTCGTGCGGCACAAAAGCAAGATAGGCACCCTCCTTTTCCGCCTCCTTGGAAAACCGACGAAGTCCGCCATGACGGGCATCTTCCTCCTGCTGTTGCTGCACCAATTCCTTCTCTTTGATCTCTTGTTGAACAGTATCCACAATCTGTTGTTGCCTTGAAGGCTGGTTGCGGAAGTCCGGAACAATCTCCGTGATCAAAGTGGGGATCTCAAAACCGTCTTCCACTTCTACCATTACCATACGCGAATCGATGATCTTTGTGACCTTGCCGCCACCCACGTTGTTCAGGAAGCTCACTCGGTCGCCAACTTTATAGTTTGCCATATCTGATAGTTTTAGAATGCAAAGATAGCAATTTGGAAAGATTTTTGTATCATTGCAGCGGGATTTGAAAAACATGACAAGAATAAAGCCAGTCATATTATTGATGTTGACCCTGCTTATGGCAGCCTGCACCGACCGCGAAAGGCACGGCAGCCTCACCCTCTCTGTTTTACACGAGGAAGATGGCACGCCTTTGGTCATGGATGTCCTTCGCTACACCAACGAGGCCGGCAACCCATACCTCGTCAACGAAGTGCAGTGGTTCATCTCGAACCTGGAACTAGAGGACTATGACGGCAACCGCGTCATGCTGGCGGAGACCTGGTATATCGACACCAACATTCCAGAAACCCAGAACTTACGGATATCCGAAGTGCCAACGCGCTGCTATCAATATCTTCGCTTCACCTTCGGCTTGAATGACGTCGACAACAGGTCGGGTGCCTTTAGCAATCCCCCAGAAAGCAACATGTTCTGGCCCGATGAACTGGGCGGAGGTTATCATTACATGAAACTCAACGGCAAATACCAGAACGCCGACAGCCTCCTTGTCCCTCTTGCCATCCACCTCGGCAGGGGACAGAACGCCAGCCACACCGAGTTTTATGACAACAGCTTCACCGTTGAGTTACCTATCGATCTCGAAGTGTATGCAGGTCGGGACTATTCAATTGGTATCGTAATGAACATCAACAAATGGTTCCGCAGCCCTCATGTTTACGACTTCAACGCCTTCGGTTCAGCCATCATGCAGAACCAACAAGCCCAACAACTCCTCAAAGAAAACGGAGCAGATGTATTTACCGCCAAAAACCCAAAAGACATGCTATCGATTGCTGAAATCAGTAAGGAAATCCTACAAAAGGCTGCTCCCAAACCCCATTTCATGACTTGGGAGAATTTCAAGAACACCATCTCCATCTTTAAAAACAGGGACCGTTCATGAGAGGTACGTCATTGCGAGCGAAACATCGTAGAGCGTGGCAATCCATTTTGTTGCTGCTGGCGCTGTTCTCATGCACGCCGCATGAGGAAGAGACCTTCAAACCCACGCCATACGAGCTCTCCTGCCCATTGTTTTTCCCTGCAAAGAACAACATCCCGGCAGACAACCCCATGACGGAGGAAGGAGTCGTGTTGGGAAAGAAGTTATTTTTTGAGGATAATAGTTGTTCTCAATGTCACCATGAGCAATTTAGTTTTGAGGGAGGTCCCGAGGCCACGCTGGAGCATCTGGGCACTGAGCACACCATGCTTCCACTCATCAACCTTGCCTGGAACACCACTGGACTAGGATGGCAAGGGAACGTGGAAACCCTTGAAGACATGGTCTATGCCGCCTTCACCGACCCCAACGAGATCGATGCCGATACCACTGAAGTCGTCAAGCTGTTGCAACAATCCGACACCTATCCGGAATTATTTAAAAAGGCTTTTGGAACGGACAGGATTACCTTCGTCCTCGTTGAAAAAGCCATCGCTCAATACGTTAGAAGTCTCGTCTTTGCCGACAGCAAGTTTGACCGTTACTTGCGTGGTGAAGAACAGCTTACCCAAGACGAGCTGAACGGCTATGTGCTCTTTACCACAGAGAACGGCGCCGACTGTTTCCACTGCCATGGAGGTGGCTCCAACGCTTTGTTTACAACGAATCTACGCTATAACAACGGCCTCGACGCCGAATACCACGGCGACTTCAAAGCCCCTACTCTTCGCAATATTGCTCTTACCTCGCCCTATATGCACGACGGACGCTTCCGCACCCTCGACGAGGTCATCGACTTTTACTCCGAAGGAGTCCAATACTCCGAACAGATCAGCCCACTGATGCACCATGTCATGCAAGGCGGCGTACAACTCACAGAACAAGAAAAACAACAATTGAAAGCATTTTTAAATACATTAACCGACAAATCCTTGCGAGGGAGGAACGACCGTAGCAATCCATAAAACCGGCACTATGAGCTATCTCAAATCAAACGATTTATTTGAACGTATCCCCACGGAGGAAATCTACCAACGAATTCCCCGTCCCATCGTCATCGCAGACCATCTCATGACACCCGATAATCTAGGCGCCATGATCCGTTTGGCAGATAACATCGGTGCCACTGAGATGTGTTTCTTGGGCTGTGAGACAGACCACAGGCTGGGCAAAGTGCGACGTGCTGCTGCCTCAAGCCGTGACAACATACGCTGGTATTTTACTGAAGAGACCGATTTGCGCAAAATCGTTCCAAATGGCAAGAGCATTGTTGCCATTGAGACGACTGATGATGCCACCTGCATCTACGACACCCAGCTCCCTGAAGACGTGGCCTTCATCGTCGGTAGCGAGAGCCAAGGCATCCGTGAGGAACTGCTCAAGCAATGCGACATGGTGGTCTATATACCCGTCCCCGGTCCGACACGTTCCCTCAATGTCAGTCACGCTGCAGCCGTTGCACTATTCGAGTGGCAAAGGCAAATGTTGAATGGACACGGGACACGGGACATCGGGACTCGGGCCATTGACAACGACTCGTGTCCCGAAGTCTCTTGTCCCGTGTCAAAATACCATCACATCTTCTTCGACCTCGACCGGACACTTTGGGATTTCGATGCTGCCGCGGAGGTGGCTTTCGAGCGTATCTACGACAAGTACCATCTCAAAGACCTCGGCATTCCCAGTGCCCATGACTTCCATGAGGTGTATCATCCTTTGAACGAAAAGCTTTGGGAGCTCTATAGGGAAAACAAAATCACCAAAGACGATCTCAACCGAACTCGTTTCCTAAAGCCCTTGGAGCATTACGACATCCATGATGTTGAACTCGCTGACCATCTAAGCGAGGATTACGTGTATTGGTCACCCCGCATCGTACGGTTGGTACCAGGCACGATGGAACTCTTGGAATACCTGAAACCGAAATATCATCTCCACCTGATCACCAATGGTTTCCAAGAAGTACAGCATACCAAACTGAGCGGCTCGGGCATGGAACCATATTTCGAAACCTTGACTGTTTCAGAGGAAGTCGGTGTGAAGAAGCCCAATCCCGAGATTTTTCTGTATGCCTTGAAGAAAGCTAGAGCCACTGCCGAGGAAAGCCTGATGATCGGTGACGAGATGGCGGTTGACATCGACGGCGCCCGTGCCGCTGGAATTGATCAGGTGTTCTTCAATCATTTGGGGCAAGAAGAATCTGGAGAGCGCACCTTTGAAGTACGCCATCTTTTAGATATTACAACCCTACTTTGAACTATTTAACCTTTAACCTATAACCTTTAACCTCTAACCTCTCAACTTTCCTCTTTCAGCTTCGCCAACACCGAAGTCTTGCCCTTGACTTTATCGCCGATATGCACCTTTACTTCAGCGTCTAAAGGCAGGAAGACATCCACTCGGGAGCCGAAGCGAATCATCCCCAGCTCCTCTCCGGCAACGGCTTCATCACCCGGCTCCAGATCACATACGATGCGTCGGGCCACAAAACCAGCAATCTGACGGACCAGAACCTCACGTCCATGGCGGTCTTTCAGCACAATGGAATTGTGCTCGTTGTCGGTCGATGACTTTGGCTTGAAAGCCACCAAAAACTTCCCGGGATGGTATTTGTAATAAGTCACCTCCCCATCAAAGGGAAAAAAGTTGATGTGCACATTGTAGATCGACATAAAGATGGAGATCTGACGGCGCTTCTCGTGAAAGTATTCGTCTTCCATCACAATCTCATTGGCGGCTATTTCTCCATCTGCAGGAGAAAGCACCGCATGCTCCATGTGAATAGTA
Organism: Bacteroidales bacterium; assembly: GCA_017530365.1. Lineage (GTDB taxonomy): Bacteria > Bacteroidota > Bacteroidia > Bacteroidales > F082 > Limimorpha. Next base: position 164,641 of record JAFXMK010000018.1, on the reverse strand, counting down.
TGACGCTTGACGGGATCTCTGAAAAAACGAATGATCAAGGCCAAAAAAGCAGCTAAAGCAACATAGACCAAAATATGCCACCAATTCTGTTCAGGCCACAACAGGTTCATACCCACTACCAAGGCAGCCACGATCAGCACATTGATAAGAATTGCCTTATTGCCTTCTTCGTGAATCCGTTTATGTATTCGTCTCATACGAGCAACAAATATACGAAAACAAATGGTATGGTGAACAAAACCGAATCAAATCGATCCAAAATGCCGCCATGACCTGGTATCAGCTTTCCGGAATCCTTCACTCCAGCTTGACGCTTGAGCATAGACTCACACAAGTCACCCAACGTACCAAACACTACAGCAATCAGCCCCAAACCTATAGCTGCTTTGAGGGAAAGCCAATCCACATAGAGGCTGAATATGATAATGCCAGCCAGCGTAAACAACAGGCCTCCAATACTACCTTCAATGGTCTTGCCTGGAGAAATGCGCTCAAAGAGTTTGTGTTTGCCGAGCAAACGGCCAGTAAGGTAGGCAAAGGTATCATTGACCCACAGCAGGACAAAAACCAGCAATAGCATCTTCGGACTATTCACCTCACGAATCCACAACATCAAAGTACAGGGAATGCTCAACAAAGCGACAGCGCCAAAGTTGAAGGCTGCTATCGACTTGAAATCGGTGGTGGTATCAAACAAGGCAAAGAGGAAAGGTAACAAAGGGAGCAATAGCACCAGACCCGAAAGGGGTCTTACGTTCATCACGCCCAATGAAAAAAAAACGAATGAGCCCACAGCTATCAGTTCACCTAATACCCATTGCCAGCGATTCCCAACATGCATCAAGCGGCACATTTCGAAGGTCCCCACGGCAACGATGAGCAGAGCCAGTGCCCAACATGACCAAGGAGAAAGCAAGATGCAGGCGATGATAACCGCCACCAACACTGCACCTGAAATTGTTCTAACCAATAGTTCTTTCATGATGCAAAGATAAAAAAAAGCCGCCCAAATGGACGGCTTTTTTCAAATCCTTTTTAAGAAGGATTATTTGGTAATGACAACGCGTTGGACGCTGTTGTTGCCATTTTTCTCGTAGATGCTGAAGAAGTAAACACCAGCTTCAACATCCATGTTGATGTTGTTGATGACGTCGTTAAGTTTCACAACGCGGACCAACTGGCCAGCCACATTGTAGATAGCGACGTGGCTCAGGTTCTCACCCTTCAGGGTAACCATGGATGTGGCAGGGTTAGGATAGATCGCGGCAACCTGATTGACAGTCTCGCCAACAGCGGTGAGGTCAACATTGAGGGTTACAGGAATCTCAACATGCTCTAAGTTAGCATCGTTGGTGTTGACAACGAGAACGGCATTGTATTCTCCATCTTCGAGACCAATGGAATTCAGGCTAAGAGTGATGGTTTCGGAATTACCACCAAGGATAGCACCTTCAGTCTTGTTAATACCAGCCCAAGTAGCAGGGATGCGTTCTCCACGGCAGTTAACCGTGATCAGCCAAGCACCGCCAAAGTCACCAGCGCTGTAGCAGTGGCTGAAAGAGTTGCCACTGGTGCTGAGCCAGTTACCGTCGCTCTCTTCACCATATTCGCCATTGTCCATAGTCAGCGGGAATTCACCAGCAGCTTGCTCCATCTGAACAGTAACCCACATGGCTTGACCTGTCATGAAAACATCATATTGATCGAAATTAGCAGTGATCCATTGTTCAGTGGCCGAGGAAGTGACAGTCGTTTCGGCGAGCAGTTCACCAGGTTGGTTGTGAAGGCCTTGACCATAAAGACGGAAGATGTAGTTGTTGTCGGTGGATTTGTAGGTGTTGACATAGAATTGAGCAGAAACGATCCTCATACCCATTGCAGAGCCAGCGTAAGCAGCTGCAGGCAGACGGACACCGATTTCACGGGTGAAGGCCTGATCGTTTGAGCCAATACCAGAAGCATTGGCAACATCTCCATTGTGATATTTCAGTTCAGCGGTCTGGGTACCTTCACCACCTTCACCGAAGTCAAGCCAGCCAGCCCAGTCTCCGATGGAGTTACCAGCATTATCAATAACGATGTCAACGTTAGTCACTTCATCTTCTCCAAGGTTTTCATAGACAACTTCTGGATCAATTGCAAGCTGAGGAGCGCTTTCACCACCGATCTTCTTGAAGCTGAAGTTATCAAGATAGAATTGGGAAGAGCCATCCTCCATAGGAGCGAAGAAGTCCATGGCAGCCATGGTACGACCCACTGTGTTAGCACCGAAGCTATCCAAGCTCCATTGCCATGTGCAAACAAGTTCTTCATCAGCATCAGGAGCAGTGTAATAGAAATTAGCAACATCGGTGTCGGTATCCACATTCAAACGGAAATGCATCCAATCGTCAAACACGAGGTTTGTCAAGGTAGCGGTACCGTTGCTACCGGCATGAACTGTACCTTGTCCAGGAGCTACGGTTGAGTTTTGACCATCATTGGTCAAATGGAGATAGCACTGCATGGCCCATTTGCTGTTGGAACCAGCAAAACGGTGCAGGATGTTGAAGTAACCGTTACTGCCGTTCGGGACAAGAATGTCGAACTCAAGGTCGTAGTTACCGTTCTCTTCATCACCAAGGAGGAACACTTGGTCAACAATGCCGCTAATCTCAACGCACTGAGATCCGCCCATAGACCTGATGATACCATCTTCGCTTGTTCCAGGATGATTGTTCCAAGTGGTCCAATAATCTTGTCCCATAGCGATCGACTGTTGAGCAAGATATTCACCTACTGTATAGGCTTCGAAGTCTTCGAAACGAAGGATTTCGTCGTTGCTTTGCAGCGTGACGGTGAGGTTGTCAATGTAATACTCAGAGGTAGAGGCATTCGTAGGAGGGAAGAAGTCCATGGCACCAAGGATACGGTTAGTCTGGTTCTCACCAAAGCTATCCATGCTCCATTGCCATTCGGCATACATCACTTCAGGATCACCAGCCACGTTGAACCAAAGCTGGGCAACATCGTTGTCGGCATCGACATGGACGCGGAAATGCATCCATTCGTCATAGACGCAAGGAAGGTCGCATGTGCCATTGCTACCGGCGTGCACAGTGCCATGGCCAGGAGCTGAGGTGGAGTTCTGACCATCGTTGGTCTCATGCATGTAAACCTGCATAGCCCAGATACAGTTGTCGGCGTTGGTGCCGTCAAAGTGGTGCAGGACATTGAAATAACCATTCTTACCATTCGGAACATAAGCGTCGAACTCGAGGTCGTAAACACCAGTTGAGTGATCGCCAAGATAAAGAATCTGGTCGTTGCCATAAGTGAAGTGAGCGGCCATCGAGCCACCAGCCTCACCGAAGACACCATCCTCAGCACTTCCAGGACTATCTGTCCATGTCGTCCAAGGCATACCATAGGTCTGAGCGATCTTCGCGCCGGCTACGCCGTCGTTAAAGTCGTAGCTCATCTGAGCGAAAGCATTGCCACAAACGATGGCAATCATCGCAATAAGTAAAGAAACTTTTTTCATAATGTGTAATTTGGTTAATAATTAGTAAATTGTTTGTGTTGATTTCTTTATTTGGGCTACAAATATAATCATAAATTTGAAATCGATGGTTTTTTCTTCGTTTTTTTTCTATCTAGAGACATCTTTCGCTTCATTCCAAATAGCCAACATCTCATCAATAGTCAAGTGTTGCACACCTTTACCCCGCTCCCGAGCTTTCTGCTCTAAATAGTCAAACCTTTTCCTGAATTTCTGGTCAGTTTTCTCCAAGGCATCATCTGGATTCACACCTATATACAAACCATACGCGGCAAGAGCAAACAGCAGGTCTCCATATTCCGACTCGATCCTTTCTTGATTATCAGGCTTATCAAGCTCGGCAAAGAGCTCCATTTTCTCTTCCTCCACTTTATTCCAAGCTGCTTCAGCACTTGGCCACTTAAAGCCCACTCCGGCCGTCTTTTGATGCATGCGATACGCTTTCAGCAGGGAAGGCAGTCCTTTAGGCACACCTCCAAGCACACTGCGGTTGTGCTCGCGTTCCAACTTGATCTTCTCCCAGTTTTGCTCCACCTGTTCGGCATTTTCCACTTTCTCGTTACCAAAGATATGTGGATGTCGAACCACCATTTTATCGCAAATGCCGTTCAGCACGTCAGTGATGTCGAAAACTCCTTTCTCGCTACCAATTTTGGAATAAAATACCAGATGTAACATCAGGTCTCCCAGTTCTTTTTTCACTTCGTTCAAATCGTTTACAAGAATGGCCTCGCTCAACTCGTAAGTCTCTTCAATGGTTAGATGTCGCAGACTCTCAATGGTTTGGGTGCTATCCCAGGGGCATCCCGCCCTAACTGCATCCATGATATCCAATAGACGTTTAAATGCTTCTAGACGTTTATCCATACCGTTATGTTTAGCGATGCAAAAATAAGGTTTTCAAAATAAAATCCCTATTTTTGCAATTTGTATTAGATGAAAAAAACCATAAGAGTACATATTATCAGTTTATTGTCAGTGCTACTGCTATGTTGCCTCAAGGCAAACGGGCAGGACTACGCTTGGCTCTCAAACAATAACATCATGGTAGAGGCTCGTGCCCATTATGGTTTTTTCTGGCACCATCATTTCGAGATGGCCCGGTTCAATGCCCATTACCCTGCCTTCGAGTTTTCTGTTTACCAAAACACCTTTGGCAAAAGAGAATGGGAAGCCAATTACAATTATCCATACATCGGCGCCACCTTTTATCATGCCAACTTCGGCCTTAATTTCGAGGGCAACCACGAGGTCGGTAAAGCCTTGGGCAGCGTCTTTGCGATCTATCCATTTATCAATTATCCGCTCATCGGCAACGAAAGCAGCCAATTCACATTGAAGTTTGGCGTTGGGCTTGGCTACCTGACCAAATGTTTTGACAACTTTACCAATTATCAAAATTTCTCTATCGGATCACATCTCAACGCCGCTGTCAACCTCTCGTTTGAGTATCGGCAACAGGTTTCCTCACGTCTCAAAACAGTAGCGTCGGTAGGACTCACCCATTTCTCCAACGGATCCACCAAACTGCCTAATTATGGGTTGAATACCTTTAGCGCAGCTTTTGGGCTGGCCTATTTCCTGAGGAGTCCGCGCATCAACCTTACTCCCACAAAAAGGCCAGAATACAAGCCTTTTGAATTTGATAAAAAGAAATGGTTTTCCGTCGATCTTAACTACGGCATTGGATTCAAAAACGTATCGCAAACTCTAGGTGGCGACACGACGCATTACTACAGTGTTCATGATTTTTCAACCCTCCTCCTGGCACAGTTTACCCAACACAGTCGTGCTGGAATTGGCCTTTCATTCGTGTTGGACCTTTCCGACCAGACCCTCCCCGACCATTTTGTGGACAACGAAGGCATCCATGTCAAGAAGGAGGATCCAGAAACCGGAAAGGAAAGAGTTTACGACATCAACGCCCTGCAAATGACCAAGCTCAACTTCAGCCTTTGCTATGCCATGACGATGAATAGGCTTTCATACTATTTTGAATTTGGATGGCATCTGAAATACAATTTGTTTACAGACCTTAGCAAAGGAAACATCTTCCAAAAAGTCAGTTTCAGGTACCAAGTATATGACGACATATACGCTCATCTTTCACTAATGACACATTTCGGTCGAGCCGATTATCTCTGCTTCGGCCTGGGCTATAGATTCAACCAAAAATACTACATCAACCATGAAAAAGGCACTCGCCGCCGTCCTCCTGGCATGCATAAGCGTTATTTGTTCCTGTAACAAATTCACAATTGGGAACGAAACGGTAGCCGTGCAGGACATCACGGTTCCCTTTCAGGTCATTGAATTCCACGATGACGTAAACGTGAGGTTACTGCATTGTGACGCGAACCATCCTGCTGGCCATATCCAAATAAAAGCAGGTGAGCATCTTATCAACGACATCAGCGCAGAGATACAGAAAACCAACGAGATTGTCGGCCATGACACTCTATACAAACTCATCATCCAAAACAACAACTCGGGCAATTTTCTCCACACCTACGACTACTCCATCGAAATGACAGTCTATTATGACACACTATACAGTCTCGTCTTCAATTCCAATGCAAAGAACATCGTCACAGACACGCTTAGAGGCTTCTATTATCCAACTCATTTCACACAAGACACGTTGGAATGGGACTCGCTGGCGCCTAACCTTCTCATCGAATTGGATGGAGGATCTGGAGACTTCAACGTGTTGACAAACTGTTATCGCGTAACAACCAAATTCCTCCATGGAACCTCTTGTATTACAACCAAAGGAAGTGCGACCATCGCATCAACATTTGCCGATTATGATTGCCATGGAATTATCGATAGCCGAGAGTTGGAATCACACATCCATTATGTCACTTCCTACGGAACGAACACCATTTATGCCAAGACCTTTTCCTTACTCAAAGCAAGTAATTACAACATAGGTCGGATTTATTATGTGAAATATGACAAAAAGACCTATGACTATATTCCCGACGAAGGAGATTGGGGATGGATAACACACCATTGTCCTGAAAAAAAGGAACTGATTGGAGACAATATCAAGCCCTTGGTAGAATAGCCATCAATAAGCTTTCGCGAAATAGACTCTCATTTTGGCGGGTTTGCCTGAATACACATCCACGCCTTCTTCTTCTTTGACATCAAGCGGGATGAAACGCAGGGTGGCCTTGGTCTCTTCCTTGATCTTCAGCTCCGTCTCGGTGGTGCCATCCCAGAAGGCATGCACGAAACCACCTTTCTCAATCTGAGCTTTGAACTCATCCCATGTATTGACATCGTAGGTGTTGTCGTCACGATATTTCAAGGCTTTCTGGAACAGGTTCACCTGAATTTCGTCCATCAGGCCGAGCACCTTATTAACGATACCCTCGTAGGAAGCAGATTCCTTGGTCATGGTATCACGACGGGCCAATTCCACAGTGTTGTTGGTCACATCACGAGGACCGACCACGAGACGTACCGGAACGCCTTTGAGTTCCCATTCGTGGAACTTGAAGCCAGGTTTCTGTGTGTCGCGATCGTCGAATTTGACACGAAGACCGGCATTGACCAGCTGCTGCTTCATTTCTTCGCAACGGGCAAATGTCAAAGCTTTTTCCTCGTCATTCTTATAAATAGGTACAATAACCACCTGGATCGGGGCGATCTTAGGAGGCAGCACCAAACCGTCGTCGTCGGAATGCGACATGATCAAGGCACCCATCAGACGTGTGGAGACGCCCCAGGAGGTAGCCCACACGTATTCGAGTTTGTTTTCCTTGTTGAGGAACTTCACGTCGAATGCCTTGGCGAAGTTTTGACCCAAGAAGTGCGAAGTGCCAGCCTGCAAAGCCTTGCCGTCTTGCATCATAGCCTCGATGCAATAGGTATTCAAGGCACCGGCAAAACGTTCGTTGGCCGACTTAACCCCTTGATAAACAGGAATGGCCAACCATTTCTCAGCAAACTCGGTATAGACACCCAGCATCTTCTTGGCCTCGATCTCAGCCTCTTCCATGGTGGCGTGAGCCGTGTGGCCTTCCTGCCACAGGAACTCAGCCGTGCGGAGGAAGAGACGGGTACGCATCTCCCAACGGACCACGTTAGCCCATTGGTTGCATAGGATCGGGAGGTCACGATAGCTCTTGACCCAGTTGCGATAGGTGTCCCAGATGATGGTTTCGGAGGTGGGACGGACAATCAGTTCCTCTTCCAATTTGGCGGAAGGATCGACCACCACGCCGTTGCCGTTCGGATCGTTCATCAGACGGTGGTGCGTCACCACAGCACATTCCTTGGCAAAGCCTTCTACATGATCGGCCTCACGACTGAAGAAACTCTTGGGGATGAACAGCGGGAAGTAGGCATTCACATGTCCGGTCTCCTTGAACATCTTGTCCAAGGCATCGTGCATAAACTCCCAAATCGCATAACCATACGGTTTGATCACCATACATCCTCTAACTGCGGACTGCTCCGCCAAATCAGCCTTCACTACAAGGTCGTTGTACCATTGCGAATAATTTTCAGCGCGGGTTGTCAATTCTTTAGCCATCTTGGTATAATATTTGTATGATATTGTCTTTTGATTGAGACTGCAAAAATAGGAAATAAAAATAAAAAACATAACAAAATGAAAGCAATTAGAATCATTCCTGTCCTTTTCGCGGCCTTCGTGATTGCAGGCTGCGGGTCAAACAAAAAAATGGCCTACGATGACACCTACTATTCGCCTTACAACAGAGCCAAGGCGAACAGCAACACGGTGACTCCAGGTGTCAACAACAGTTCGACCTACGACTATCAGGCCTATTATTCCGACAGCAAGAACTACCAGCCCAATGTCGATCCTGTTTATCAGACCACTGAGACTGTGACCGACACCAACGGCGTGGTTTACACCACCACCGAGACCTACTACGATGCCGATTTCGCAGCCCGTATCAAGCGTTTCGGAACTGGCGCCAGCTCAACTCTGGACTACTACGATGACTATTATACCGGCGGAAACAACAATGGCGGCAACACCTACGTCTATGTTGGCGATGCGTGGAACTGGGGATTCTATCCTTATTACAGCCATTATTACTATCCTTATTACAGATTCTACGATCCATGGTATTCCTGGTATTATTACGATTATTACTGGTATCGCCCCTACTATTGGTACAGCTGGCACTGGGGATGGTATGACTACTACTGGTATCATCCGTACTATCATCATCACCACCCCCATCATCACCATCATTACAACCACTTCGGCCATGGCGGCAATGGCTACGGCGGCGGTCACAACGACTTCGGCAGCTATGTGGCCAGCGTGCGCCGCAACAACACCCCAGGTTCCATGAGCTATCGCGCTCCTGAAAACAATGGTCCAAGAAGTTCCAGCGCAGGCGCTGGCGTCTCAGGAAGAACAGGCAGCTACAGCGGCAGCACCTCTAGACCCACGGTGAGCGGAAGCAGCTCAAGCAGTTCAAGGCAAGGAACTGGCAGCGTCAGGCCAACCATAGGTAGCAGACCCACTGCAAGCGCCAGCTCTCGTCCAAGCGTCGCCTCACGTCCGAGTTCAACCACCACGGGTCGCCAAGGCGCCACAACTACCACCCGCTCAGCCAGCAGCTCTTCAGATCGCAAGACCTACACTTCACCCAGTGAAAGCCGTCAGTCACGCTCCAGCTCTGAATACGTGCGCCCACAGTCTTCCACTCGAAGCAGCTCGTCAAGCAACTATAATCGCGGCAGCAGCTACTCCTCAAGAAGCAGTTCCAGCGGCAGCTACAACCACAGCAGCTCCTCTTCAAGAAGCAGCTCCAGCAGCTACAGCGGTTCTTCCTCAAGGAGCAGTGGAAGCAGCTACAGCGGATCTTCATCAAGAAGCAGCGGAAGCAGCTATAGCGGTGGTAGCCGCAGCAGCGGAAGCAGCCACAGCAGTAGCAGCAGCGGCCGTAGCGGAGGCGGAGGAAGAAGATGATTGAATCTTTGAATCTTTAAATCTTAAATAACCCGAAAAGGACTATCTTTGCACGATGAAGATAGTCCTTTCTTTTTGAATATGAAGTCTTACACACATCTCATAGCATTGATCCTACTTTTTAGTCCCTTGTTACTCAAGGCTCAAGGAGTGGATGATGCTTTTATCAATTCTCAGACCTACTACGAAGGAACAGCACGCAGCATGGCCATGGGCAATGCCACTGGCGCCTTGGGTGGCGATGTCACTGCAACATGCATCAACCCTGCCGGACTTGGTCTTTACCGGACTAGCGAATTCACCTTCTCTACTGGGCTACAACACATCTTTGCCCACTCCTCCTATTACGGCAGCAACGAGAACGTCGGAAAAATGCGGGTATCCATTCCAAACTTCGGCTTTGTGGTCAGCACTGAATTCAGCAACTACAAGCCTTTGCGGTATTTGCAGTATGGTATCAGCCTTACCCGCACCAACGATTTCAACTACCGCACCAGGGCACGAGGAATGAATCCAAACAGTTCGATGGTGGATGCCTATCTTCAGACCGTCAACGGCATTGACGAGCTCTTCAATCCAGACGTCAACCCCAGCGAATACCTCTATGAAAACTACGCCTACGACCTCGGCCCTGCTTGGGAGACTTTCCTCATCGATCGTTTCACCGATTCGACTGGCGGCATCTTCTTCGACAGCCCCGTCCCACAAGGTAACATCTGGCAAAGCGATGCCACGACTTCCAAAGGGCGTTCCGAAGAATGGACGCTGTCGCTATCTGGCAACTTCTACGACAAGCTATTCATTGGAACCAGTCTCGGCCTTGCCCATATCAAGCGCATCTATACCCGTTATTATCAAGAAGATCCAGCAAGTCCGAACTCCAACTTTTTCAACTGGACCCATCAGGAAGACTTGAACGATTCTGGCTGGGGCGCCAACTTCAAGCTCGGCATCATCTATTTCCCCGCATCATGGCTACGTATTGGTGCTGCCTGGCATTCCAGAACTATTTATACCTTCGAAGAGAATTGGGCCACTGAGACCAGTACCACGCTCAAGGACAGCCAAGGGTTTCAAGACTACCACAAGCACCTCTCTCCCAACTTATACCAAGGGTATGAATTCATGACGCCACACACCTTTACAGGAAGCATGGCGTTTTTCGTGGGATCGCATGGACTGGTCAGTGCCGACCTAGACTACTTGAATTATGGCAGTTCCAGATTCTCAAGCGACGAATACAGCTTCAGCGATGTCAACCAGGACATCCGCGACATCCTCAAACCCACCTGCAACATCCGTCTCGGTGCGGAATGGCGTTTGCATCAGTATTTCTTAAGAGGCGGTGGCGCCTATTACGGTAGTCCTTACGGGTTTTGTGAAAAATACGGCAGTGTGAAAAAACTAGCGTTGGGCATCGGCTATGCCACTGAAGCAGACACCTATTGGGATTTCGCCTACGAACTCACCGAATCCACTTTAGGTTACACCCCATACCAGGTATATTACGACGGGCAGAACGTTGTCAATGACATCGTGCAACGTCGATGGCGGAACAAATTTGTAATTACATTGAAGGTTAAGATGGAATAAAAAAAGCCGCTCGTAAGCGGCTTTTTCATTATTCTTTGTAATTGTCGATAATTGCTTTATCGACCAAGATACGTCCGCAATACTCACAGACGATGATCTTCTTGTGCGTGCAAATATCGAGTTGGTGTTGAGGCGGAATCTTATTGAAGCAGCCACCGCAAGCATCACGATTGATACCAACCACGGCCAAACCGTTACGGGCGTTCTTACGAATACGTTTGTAGGCAACGAGCAAGCGTTCTTCAATCAAGCCTTCGCATTCCGAAGAGCGCTTCAGCAAGGCTTCTTCTTCCTTTTGAGTTTCCTCAACAATAGTATTAAGCTCTTCTTTCTTCGCAGTGAGGTCGTTCTTACGCTCTTCGAGACGCTGTTGTGCCTCGGCGATCTTAGCGTTGATTTCTTCCGATTTGGCATTAGCTTCACGTATTTTCTTCTCGCTCAGCTGGATGTCGAGTTGTTGGTATTCGATTTCCTTGCTGATGGAATCATATTCGCGGTTGTTGCGGACGTTGTTCTGTTGGTCCTCGTATTTTTTGATCAAGGCTTCAGCCTCTTTGATCTTGATTTTGTAGTTGGTGATGTCGGTAGCGAAGCGCTTTGTGTCTTCCTGGAAGTTGCCAATACGGGTCTCAAGACCGGCTACTTCGTCTTCCAGGTCCTGCACCTCTAGCGGAAGCTCTCCACGGTAAGCTCTGATCTTGTCGATCTTCGAGTCCACCTGCTGCAAGGTATATAAAGCCTCTAATTTCTGTTCAATGCTGATCTCAACTTGTTCTTCGTTGATCACATTCTTGACTGATTTCTTTTCTGCCATAGATGTATATATTTTATTATCTTCTACAAAAATAATGAACCGCGTTGGTATTGGTCTCGGCGATTTCGGCTGCAAATTTAGGAATTTTTTTCAGAATCAAGTCCTTAATTAATTCTTTCGTGAATTGTTCCGTCTCAAAATGTCCTCCATCCACCAGAAGGATGTTGCCTTCAGGGACAAAAAAGTCGTGGTATTTGATGTCGGCGGTAAGATAGGCATCTGCCTTTTGCCGCAAGGCATCTGGCATAAAAGGCGTTCCCGAGCCGCCGCACAATGCCACTTTACGAACATCGCGGCCTGTCAGCTCCGAATGACGCAGGCAGGGCGAACCGATGCAATCGGCAACAAGCATTAAGAAATCAAGTTCCTTCATGGGAGAGGCAAATTCGCCTATCATGCCGGCACCGCAGATCTCCGGTTCGTCTGCCGATGGCTGCAACAAGTGCAGATTGGTCAAGCCCAGCTTCTCAGCCAGTACACGACTCACGCCCAAGTAACTGTTATCAAGGTTTGTATGCATCGAGATGATGGCTATGTCATGCTTGATGGCTTTCATCACCACACGCTCGATGTAGGTATTGGGCGTCAAATGTTTCAGCCCGTGAAAAATCAATGGATGATGGCTGATGATCAAGTCGCAGTTTTTTGCTATGGCTTCATCCACCAGCTCTTCTGTCACATCCAAGGCTATCAATGCTTTACGGGCTTCAGCATTGAGATCTCCCACCTGAATGCCGGCATTGTCATAATGCTCCTGCCACTTCAAAGGAGCTATCTCCGTGATACAGTTTAAAATGTCATTTACCGTCATAAATAAAGAATTTGGTGGTAAAATTAGGGAATTTTGACTAATTTTGGCCCCATTATGCAAATAATCCTGATACCCATAGCATTTTTCTACCATATCATCCTGAGTATCAGGCATAAACTTTACGATTGGCACATCCTGAAATCGAAAAGGTTCGAGGTACCGGTAATTTGCGTGGGCAACCTTGCACTCGGCGGCACAGGCAAAACGCCTCACGTGGAATACCTAATTGACTTGCTCTCGGAACAGTACAACGTTTGTGTTGTCAGTCGCGGCTATGGGCGCAAGACGAAAGGATTCCAACTCGCCAACAGCAGTTGCTTGGCCACTACCGTTGGCGACGAACCCATACAGTACATCGGCAAATACGATGACATCATGGTGGCCGTGGACGAAAGTCGTAACCGCGCTATAGAACTGATGGAGACCCTTGACCGCCCCCCGGATCTTTATCTGTTGGATGACGCTTTTCAGCATCGCAGCACGCAAGCGGGACTCAACATCCTCTTGACCGCTTACGACAGGCTGTATTGTGATGATTTCCTCGTTCCTGCCGGCACCCTGCGCGACATAAAAAAAGCGGCAAAAAGAGCGGATCTGATTGTGGTCAGCAAAACGCCCTATGATCTGGACGACGCGCAAAAGGCCGAGATCATCGAAAAGCTAAAGCCCCTACCCCACCAAAAAGTGTTCTTCTCCACATTGGAATACGAGCCTTTGAGGGCTGTGAACACGATCGCATTCGAGACCGAACTGGAGGACGCAGATAGCGCCTTGGTGTTTTGTGGCATTGCCAATCCAAAGCCGCTGTTTGAGAGAATGAAAGCACAATTCAAACAGGTTGATACCATGACATTTCGCGACCATCATGGCTATGATGAGGACGACATCAAAACGCTGTTAAGACGCTTCCAAAGCCTCGAAGGGACAAAGAAAATCATGGTCACCACCGAAAAAGATTACGCTCGTCTCACAAATTCTCCTTATCTTTGTCAGTTTGAATCGGTTCCGCTCTTTGTGGCGCCTATCAGCATCAAGATCTCAGAAGAAGAAAAGTTTAACGAAGAAATATTGAGTTATGTACGAAAAAATGCTCACCACGGTTGATTACATCAACATGAAAACCAACGGGTTCAAGCCTGAAATCGGAGTCGTGTTAGGTTCCGGACTAGGCGGATTAGCCAATGGCATTGACGTAGAGTATGCCCTGCCCTATTCAGAGATTCCCAACTTCCCCGTCTCCACTGTCAAAGGTCACCAAGGACAGTTGTTGCTCGGCACCATCGCAGGCCGCAAGGTCATTGCCATGCAAGGGCGTTTCCACTATTATGAGGGTTATCCCATGGAGGTCGTTGTCTTCCCCATCCGTTTGATGATGATGCTTGGCATCAAGTTCCTCATCCTCAGCAACGCTGCCGGAGGACTCAATCCGAATTTCCAGGTGGGCGACATCATGATCATCACCGACCAGATCCATGCCATGCCCAACCCGTTGATCGGGCCGCACGACGACCGTTTTGGCGAGCGCTTCCCCGACATGAGCGAGCCTTACGACAAGCGCTTGATCAAGTTGGCTGACGAGATTGCCATGGAGAAGAACATCTGGGTGCAGCACGGAGTGTACTGTTCCACTACCGGTCCCACCTACGAGACACCTGCTGAGTGCCGTTACTTCCGCACCATCGGCGCCGACACCATCGGCATGTCAACCACTCCAGAGGTCATCGTGGCACGACAAGGCAAACTGCCCGTGTTTGGTTTGAGCATCGTCTCCGACATGGGGAATATCTACGGCATGAACCACCCAGTCACCATTACCCACGAGGAGGTCATCAAGGCAGTGAATGCCGTCGAGCCCAAGCTCATCACCCTCATCACTGAGCTCATCCGTCGCAGCGCTGAAATCCAGTTCTGATGGCCATCTATTTCGTCACCGACTTCCATCTGGGCATCCCCACACTCGAGGATAGCCATGAGCGCGAGTTGAAGCTATTACGGTTTCTCGACTCCATCAAAGCGGATTGCGAGGAGCTGTTCCTGATGGGCGACCTATTCGACTTCTGGTTCGAGTACAAGACGGTGATTCCTAGAGGTTTCGTGCGCATCCAAGGCAAGTTGGCTGAGTTCACCGACGCTGGCATTCCAGTGCATCTGTTTATCGGTAATCACGACCTATGGTGCTTTGGCTATCTGCATGACGAGTTAGGCATTCAACTCCACCGCGAGCCAGAGGTCTTCACCTTGAAAGGCAAGAAGTTCTTCATGGTCCACGGCGACGGATATGGTCCTGGTGACAAAGGTTACAAGTTCCTGAAGAAGGTGTTTTCGAACAAAGTCAACCAGTGGCTTTTCCGTCACATCCATCCCGACTATGGCATTCGCTTGGCGTTGCGCTGGTCGCACAACCACCGCCTGAAAAAGCTCAAGAACGAGGTGGAACGTGGCTATTACGACGACATCCCGAACACCCGACTTTACCAATACGCCCAAGAGCAAGCAGCCTTGGATCCTTCCGTTGATTTCTTCGTCTTTGGCCACCAGCACAAGCCCATGCAGTACCAAAGCGGTGATCACACCTTGACCACCGTGGTGGGAAACTGGATTTACGACTTTACGTATGCGGTGTTTGATGGGAAGACGGTGGAATTGAGAAGGTTCGAATGAATTCTTCTATTTGGTCTCTATTCCACCACCACCTTTCTAACCATTCCACCATCTGACTTGATGAAATAGACACCAGAAAGAAGCATAAGCTTATGTATTCCTTCTTCAGATTGGCTTGTCACAACGATTTGTCCGAGCGTGTTATAGACGGTTACCTTCTTTGCTCCTTCAACAGTAACAGCACCATTTGATGGATTGGGATAAATCTTGAAAAGAGTCTGGTTTCTTTCATCAATTTTGGTAATGCCTCGCACTGGTCCATATTGAGGCGATGTAACTTCCCCTGTGCAATTAGCGGCTGTTACTCGCACACTAATTATCGCATTAACATCCTCTTCCGTCAAGTTATAGGTTTGGAATACAGCGCCCTCAACAGCAAGTGTATCGCGAAGCCATTGATACTCCAGTTCTCCCAACTCAGGGAGTTCGGGGACAGAACTAAGATCCGTCTTAACAGCTAAGGTCTGCCCGACTTCAAGATCGCCAACGACAGTCACTTCACCGGTCAACATAGGGGTCGTCCAATGATTCAAAAGGCTTTCTATGGCGCCAAAAGCGTTTAATCGTCTGGCCTCAGCTACCATGCCCTCCAGTGAAGGGAGATGGTCGGCGCCTTTCAGAAGTGATTCTCTCACCAAAAGAGCAAATTCAGCAGGGGCATCTTTACAGGCTTGCAGGAGCTCCTCAGGAATAGCCGCATACATCAAGGCTATAGTCCCTGACACTTGTGGTGTTGCCATTGAGGTGCCCGTAGAGTTACCGTAACCGTTGTCCTGAATAGTAGAGTAAATGCCCGTGCCAGGTGCACCAATATCGATATTCGTGACACCATAGCCAGCACTCGTATATTTCACATCATCAGAAGTGGTATTGGTCACACCAATCAGATAATTACCAGGACAGGCAGATGGCACATCGCCTACAACATCGACATCCACATTCATATTCGGGCCGGCTCCACAGCTCAGAATTCCAACTTCACCCATTTCATCGTACATTGAGCACCAAATGGGATAGTTGTCAGGATCGCCATAATCCACACCAAAAGAAGAATTGGTGGCCACGACAAATGCCCCATCCATGCCATTGGTTTCATTGTATCTTGCCCTCATTTCCAACACATAGGCATAAGCCTCCACAACCACTGATTCATTACCAGAGCTACCGGCAATCGGCATGATCTTCACATTCCAATTCACCCCACATACGCCTTTGCCATTATTACCCACCGCTCCGATAATACCTGAAACATGAGTGCCGTGGCGATGGCTGGGGACGTTCCCATTGTGGTTGTAGGCATTCCAACCATGATAATCATCGATATAGCCGTTTTCATCATCATCGATCCCATTGTTGGGAATCTCGTGAGTGTTTTTCCAATAGTTCAGGTCCTCGTGACCCAAAGAACCGCCACCATCGATGACGGCTACCACAATCGTATCTCCCGTAGCCGTAACTCCCCCAGTGGTAAACGTTTCCCAAGCTTGGGGCAGTTGTATCACGGCTGGAGCCCACTGATTTCCAAAATAAGGATCATCGGGGATGGATTCACGCAAATAAATATTGGTATGGTTGTTTTGGATCACCCGCACATCGGGATTGTTCGACAACAAATCCATCTTAGCCTCACGTGATTCCGCCTTATCAACAATTTCGAAAAGCCAAATATTCAATCTTTTAGAAAGCATCCTCGTGGGCGAGAGACCTGCCTGACTCTCCAAGGCAAAGTCAGCGGCATCCACATCCGGTTCCAACCAAATGATGAATTCGTTTTCTACATAGGATGTTTGAGGCCTTTGTGCCTGTCCATAAGAAAAGACAGACAAGAGCAGCGAGGCCATGAAAACTAAAAAAACGGCAAAGTGTTTCATGTCGAACAAATTTAAATAATTAACTATCTGATAGTTACCTTTGCAAAGATACACTACATAATTAAATATCGGTGGTTTTTTATGATTTTTTTTCTTACTTTTGTCCATCTTTTGAGTTTTTTTTCAAATCATCGAAATATGAAAACCACCGACAAGTACATCAAAGAAAACAAGGACCGTTTCCTTGAGGAACTTTTTGAATTGATCCGTATTCCTTCCATCAGCTCAGAGGCAGCACATAAACCCGACATGATTCGCTGTGCTGAATGTTGGCGCGAACATCTATTGAAAGCTGGCGCCGACAAAGCCGAAGTGATGCCTACCGACGGCAACCCCATTGTGTATGGCGAGAAGATCATCGACCCGAAGAAGCCCACCGTACTGGTCTATGGCCACTACGACGTGATGCCCGTGGATCCCATCGAGTTGTGGAACACCAAACCTTTTGAACCCGTGGTGAAAGACGGCCGCATCTGGGCACGTGGTGCCGACGACGACAAAGGCCAGTCGTTCATGCACGCCAAGGCTTTCGAAACCATGGTCAAGACCGGCACCCTTCCCTGCAATGTGAAGTTCATGCTTGAAGGCGAAGAGGAGATCGGTTCCGGCAGCCTCGCCAAATGGATTGTGAAATACAAGAACCTAGTGAAGGCTGATGTCATTCTGGTTTCCGACACCTCTATGATCGCTTCAGACACTCCAAGCATCACCACCGGATTGAGAGGCCTTGCCTACTGGGAAATCGAAGTCACCGGTCCGAACGCCGACCTGCACTCGGGCATCTTCGGCGGCAGCGTGGCCAACCCCTTGAACACGCTCTGCGAGTTGATCGCCGGCTGCATGGACGAGAACAACCACATCACCATCCCCCACTTCTACGACGATGTGGTGACCTGCTCCCGCAAGGAACGCCAGTTGCTCAACATGGCTCCTTACGATGAAAAGGCTTACAAGGAAAGCTTGAACGTGAAGGCCCTCCGTGGCGAGAAAGGCTATACCAAGATCGAGCGTGTGGGCATCCGTCCGACCTTCGACCTCTGCGGTATGTGGGGCGGCTACACCGGCGAAGGCAGCAAGACCGTGTTGCCCTCCAAGGCCTACGCCAAGCTCTCCTGCCGTCTGGTGCCGAACCAGGACCACGAGAAGATCGCCAAGCTGGTGAAGAACTACTTCGAGAAGAAGGCTCCCAAGTATGTCACCGTGAAGGTCACCCCATTACACGGCGGACAAGCCTACGGCTGCCCAATCGACCTGCCAGCCTACAAAGCCGCTGAAGCCGCTTACATGGACACCTACGGCAAACAGCCCATCCCGATGCGTTCCGGCGGTTCCATCCCGATCATCTCTGAGTTTGAAAGAGTGCTGGGCATCAAGTCCATCCTCATGGGCTTCGGTCTCGGAGAGGACGCCATCCACTCACCCAACGAGAACTACCGCCTCGACCACTTCTACAAGGGCATCGAGACGATCATCCAGTTCTATCAGCATTTTGCCGAAGGGAAGTAGCAATAAAAAAGAGCGGCGAAAGCCGCTCTTTTTTATTATCTCGAGAACATCACCTTCTCGCTGTTGAACATCTTGGTGAGCACCCAGACGGCAACGCCTGTGTACACCACATTGGCAGCTAATGTGACAATAACGGGTAACCATTTCATCTCGTGTGCGAAGGTTGCCGTCATCACCTGAATGGAGTTGTAGAACGGGATCAGGTATGCCGTCAGGTTCTCTGGCGTGCCATTCTGGAACATAGGCATCAAGCCACAAAACATCACCACCAACATGAAGGGCACGACCATTGTACCGGCGTTTTTGACATCCTTGGCCAAGGCCGACAATATGCACACCACGGAGGCCATAACAAGCACCGTAGCCAAGATGGTAATCAGCAGCACCACATAGTCGGAAGTGGTATAATTCAGTCCCAATTCTATGCCTGCCGCATCGGCTTGTATCATCTTAGGCAGCGATAGTGCGATGCCGACAAAGCTGGAGATGCCACTCAATAGTGCCATGCCGCTCAACGAAACCACTTTGCCCAGTGCCAGTTCATTCCTTTTCATAGGAGTCACCAGCAAGGTGGCAATAGTGCCACGTTCCTTCTCACCAGCGATGCTGCTAGGCGCGATAGCCATCACGCCGCTGAAGATCATCATCAAGATGAGCATGGGGATGAGCTTGGAGAGAATGCTTCCCAGTACATCGTCGCTGCTGGCCATATCGAATTGTGCCTGTTCGCTATCGGCGCGGTTGATATCAAACCGGTTGCTCAGCTGATCCTCGTAGGCCGAAAGGGAACCTTCCAATAGATGATACACCCGAGAAGAGGCATTGTTGGCCGAATTGTAGTAGATCTCAACATTTGGTGCCGGTTCTCCACTTTGAGGACTATAAGCTGCCACCAGTGTGTCGAATCCTTCCGGGAAGCGCACCAGCACTTCATTCAGGTCTTTGCTTTCAAGATTATCAATGTCTTCCTGTGAGATAAGTTGAGGCGACACTGCAACAGAAGGCATGCCTTCCACCAGCGGAGTCACGCTTTCGGGCAGGTTCTCCACACGGACGACGACCAGATCGTCAGCACCTTCCGTTGCCATCTTACTCATGCCACTACCCATAAGGGTATAGATGAGATAGATGAGCAAGCCCGGCATGATGACCGAGGTAAACAACAGCTGCCGGTCGCCAAAGAAACGAGCGAATTCTTTCTTAATGATGGTCCAAGTGTTACTCTTCATCACTCCTGCTCTCCTTTCTTTTCCTTATAAATATCGAAGAAACGGTCCTCAAGCGTTTGGCCGTTGCAGATGTTTTCCAGCGTGTCGCAATGTGTCAGCTGTCCATCGATGATGATGCCCACACGGTCGCACAACCTTTCTACAAGACTGAAGATGTGGGTGCTCAAGATGATGGTTTTGCCCAGATCACGGAGCTCTTGGAGGTAGTCGGTGACCGTACGCGCCGTCAGCACATCGAGACCGTTGGTGGGCTCGTCGAAGATGATGATGTCAGGATCATGTACCAACGAGATGACCAGCGACAGTTTCTGCTTCATGCCAGTAGAGAGATTCGCCACCTTGACTTCAGCAAACCTGTCGATACCAAAACGGCTGAACATCTGTTTTTTGCGTTCCCTCATAGTGGCTTCGTCAACATGGTGAAGCTGACTAAAAAAGTCGAAGAGATAATTCGGAGTGAAGAAGTCTTCCAACTTCAATTCTGAGGTAAGGAAACCAATCTTTCCGCGCACTTCTTCCGGCTGGTTTACCACGCTGTAGCCGTCCAGGATGGCATCGCCGCTGTCGGGACGGATCAAGGTAGAGAGCATGCGCAAGGTGGTTGTCTTGCCAGCGCCGTTGGGACCCAGCAGACCGAAAATCTCGCCTTGATTGGCAGTGAAAGAGAGATTATTTACCGCAACGATCTCCTTACGGTCGGTCCGCTCTATTTTCTGTTGTTTGCGTGAAAGCCTGAAGGTCTTGCATAGGCCTTCAACACGAAGGATTTCTGACATATTTTATTTTATTCAAACATTAATCGATACCATTCCCTGACATACGTATCCACCCAATCGTAATAGGATTCCACCGCCAGATCATCATTGTTCTTGCGAAGCTTGGAAAGCACTTCTTCGCCTTGGCGGATCACCTCTTCTTCCAAAGGTAGGACACGTTGCGAAATACCAGTTCCCTGCTTGTTGAAAAGAACAGCGAGATTGCAGTATGTCTTGTCCTTGCCACGTTTCCGCGAAAAGGCACGTGCCTTCAGCTTCAAACTATATTCGCTGAGCCAAGAATGCCCCGTCCCATCATCAGTGACCAAAGCAGGCAATTTTCCGGATGGAAGCAAAACCAAAGGCATGGCGACGGCAGCCAAAGGCCAACCCATGATGGTCCAGCTGACGGTGTGCAGCGGCGACTCGTCAGGTCTAACGCCCTGGACGAGCACCACGGATGACGAGTAATAACGCGCGGTGTACTCTACAAAGGAGACAAAGCAAGTGTCGGATGAAGATTCCGGCATATCGTCATATAAGTTTCTCTTCGTCCCGCCATGGGTCAGGTAGCGAGGAATATGGGTGATGAGATATTCATGGTCAAGATGCCCTTCGCGGCAGGCCTTCTCCATAAAAGTGATAATGGCAGCATACCGATCCAACCCTTGGTCTTTCTTATGGTTTCCTGTAGTGCCAAAGTTGGTGCGCATCAAGTAGCCGTCAGGAGCCACCAAGGTATCGTTGACGTCGAATTTCACGTAGTTATAGTTGCCCACCTCATAATAGGCACAACCACCTTGGGCATCGAGCACAGCGATATTGGAGTTCACATCCATGGGCTTCTTGACCGTGTCGATCAATCTTTCAAAATCAGCCAAAGTAGCACAAAGTCCCAAGGCTTTGCGAAGCAAAATGCCATCACTGTCCGTGTCGCCTCCATTGCCATTCAGGTTATAGGCCGCCGTGTTAATGATGGCAAATCCCGCCTCATTATGGCCTCCCCAAACACTGACGGGAGTTAGGTCTTCGGCATTTACCACGCCGACATAGCGGTACTTGGGACCCTGCCGGACAACAGACAGGTTCTGCATCTTATTGGTGTCGCGATGCTTGAAGATAATCGGACGGCCGTCCTTGGTGACCCGGCCAGAAACAATGACCGAGGTACAGGCTAATACTGGTTGGGATATAAAAAGCAATAGCACTAGCGTCAATGCGAGCGAAACGCAGTGAAGCGCGGCAATCCAACTTGAGCGGAACAGAGACTGTTCAGGTTGGATTGCTTCGTCGTTCCTCCTCGCCATGACGTACTTGCTATTCATCAATTCAAAACATGTTGATAAAACGTCCCCTCTTGGAAATTCTTCAAACCGTCTTTAAGGAAGGCCACAAAAGCATCCTTATCAAGATCGTATGCCCGAGGTTTCATCAGCAAATTGCCATTGTGATCCATCAGGCAGTAATAAGGTTGGGCATTGGTACCGAACTTTGAAATCTGGAAGTCTGCCCACTTGCGACCGATGGTCTTCTTCTCTTTGCCATCATAGCTGGAGGTATACCATTCCTCTTCGGGCAACGAAGTCTTGTCATCGACGTACAAGGCACAGATCACGAAGTCGTTACGCAGCATTTCTTTCACTCGGGGATCGCTCCACACGTTAGCTTCCATCTCACGACAGTTGACACAGCCGTGACCGGTGAAGTCGATGAAAATAGGCTTGTTTACCACCTTGGCACATGCCAATGCCTGGTCGTAGTCGAAATAACCCTTGAGGTTATGGGCAAGATGGAAGAGGTCGGCATACTTGGGTTCTTCGTCGAAGGTAGCCGTGACAGCCGATTGGGCTTGGCCTTGCGGCGCCACTGCCATGTTGGCAAATTTGGCATCCACATAGTCTATCACCTTCTCGCTGTTCTCCTCGATGATACGGTTGAGGTCGAAGTCGAGGGTCTGTTTGGGCGGCAGATAGCCAGAGAGAGCCTTCAGAGGAGCGCCCCACATGCCAGGGATCATATAGATGACAAAGGTGAAGTCGATGATGATGAGGATCAGGCGGAACACGCCCAGTTCCTTGACTTCCTTCTCGCCTTTGAAGCGGATCTTGCCGAGCAGGTAGAGTCCAAGCAAGGTGAAGCACACAATCCAGATGCCAAGATAGACCTCGCGGTCGAGCAGATGCCAGTGATAGGTCTGGTCGGCAACACTAAGGAACTTGAAACCAAGGGCGACTTCGATGAAGCCTAAGACCACCTTCACCGAATTAAGCCAGCCGCCGCTCTTGGGTAGGCGTTGCAGCAGGTTCGGGAAGAAGGCAAACAGAGCAAACGGCAGGGCGAATGCCACGGCAAAGGCAAACATCGTCACGATAGGAGCCCAAAACTCACCCGAGGTGGACTTGATAAGCACCGTTCCCACGATGGGACCCGTGCAGGCAAAGGACACCAACACTAGAGTCAAGGCCATGAAGAAGATACCGCCGAGATTCTTAGTATTTTGTTTGCTGTCGCTCTTGTTCACCATGTTGCTGCCCAGCGTGATCTCGAAGGCGCCGAAGAACGAAGCCGCAAAGACCATGAACACCAAGAAGAAGAGAATATTCGGCAGCCAGTGTGTGGCCAGCCAGTTGAAAATGTCGGCCGTGACGCTGTTGCCACCCACCAACCAAGTCACCAGAATAATGATGGCAATCGGGAGGGTATAAAGCAACACAATGAAGAGGAAATACATAAAGGCTTTGAAACGGCCTTGCGCTTTGCTCTCTCCTTCGCCA
This sequence comes from Bacteroidales bacterium, assembly GCA_017530365.1. Classification (GTDB taxonomy): domain Bacteria; phylum Bacteroidota; class Bacteroidia; order Bacteroidales; family F082; genus Limimorpha. The sequence goes on along the minus strand of JAFXMK010000018.1, from coordinate 141,121 downwards.
TGCATGAAGAACGACACGGTCATCGGGATCATCGGGAACACACAAGGCGTGAGCAGGGCAGCAAAGCCCCAGAGGATGGCCTCAAGGATCATCGACCAGATGTTCGACTTGGCATGACCACCGACACCTTCGTTTTCAGGTTCTGCAGCCGTCAGCACAGCTTGGTCGCCATACGTCATGTTGATATCCTCTGTCAGGGATACGCACATACCGTCTTTGCAAGCCTGATAATCCAGCTCGCCGACAATGGGAAACGATCCGTCCTTTAGCTTCTTAAACTTCTGGCCGAAGGAAGCCGTTCCAGAGAACTGGTAATAATCCACTTCAAAGATGTCGTCATGGAACAATGGCACTTCGGTAAGGTCGTAGCCCTCACCTACCGGCTCGTAATACTCGTTGCCTTCAAAGCTGAACACGGTAGGTAGCGGCCCCATGTCAGGCATTTTGGTGGAATAGATGTGATACGACGGCTCGATGGTTGCCGTGGCCACCAGCTCGAATTCCTGATCATTCAGGTCGTTGATGGCAAAGCTCCATTGGACTGGATCCAAGATTTCCTGAGCCTGGGTTTTAAAAGTAAATGCGGCCAAAAAGACCAACAATAGCGACAAAAACAGTTTTTTCATATAGGATCAAAATTAAACTCTGGTTAGGGATGCAAAAATAATAAAACTATCAAACAATCTGAACCTTAAGAATTGTTTTTGTTTTGTCCGTCACCTTATAATGGTCGTCAATCCGTCTGCCGACCACCCAAACAATCGTATCGTCCGCTGTAACAAGCACATAACACTCCTCTTTTTGTCGGTTCGTCATCTTCCGATCCACAAAGAAATCGCTCAGGAGCTTGGAGCCTTTCATACCCAAGGGATGGAACCGGTCGCCTGCCTGCCATTTCCTGATCTGCAAGGGGAAAGTAAGCTTTTCGTAATCCAATTGAGCCACTCTATTGGAAGTGTCCATGACAAAGCTGCAATCGTTGGTGATTTGCTCATACGACAACTCCAGCGGTGTCGCATTCTGCTGACAAATCGGTGTCAATTCGAGGCCGTTACGCTCGATAGTCACCCGATGAGTCGGGGAAAAGAAACTAGTGCCAGGTTGGCCGCTATTTAAGGCTTCATGGATGAAATGGACTTGATCCTCGTTAAATCCATAATCGCGCAGCCACTCGAAAAGGAGTTGGAAGTTGACAGTTGACAGTTGACAGTTGGAAGTTGGCAGTTTCTCTTTTAGCAATTCCCGATATAATTCATTTTCCGATGCCAGATGGTTAATGGATTTCAAGATGGCGCTTCTCCCCTCTTTGGAAATGCCATCAATAACGGGCAGTAATTCATGTCGGATCTTATTGCGGAGGAATTGGGTCTCAGCATTGGTATGGTCTTCACACCACTGAAGATGATGCTCCTCAGCATATTGCTGAATCTCCGCTCTCGGAACGTCCAATAATGGCCGGATGATACGACCGTTAACCTTTTGCATTCCTTTCAAGCCTCTAATTCCAGCACCACGCAACAGATTGATAAAGAAAGTTTCGAGTTGGTCATCGGCATGATGGGCCACGGCGATATAATCGTAATTCAATTGTTGACGGAGCTCTTCAAACCAAGCGTAGCGCAATTCACGTGCTGCCATCTCAATGGAAAGCTTATGTTCCTCGGCATAGTTTAGCGTATCGAAATGCTTCACATAAATCGTTAAGCCATTTTGTGAAGCATAGTCTCGAACAAACTGTTCATCGCCATCGGATTCATCGCCTCTCAGGTGGAAGTTACAATGGGCCAACACAAATTCAGCCTTGGCTCGCAACAACAGATCAGACAGCACCATGGAGTCGATGCCGCCGCTCAATGCAAGAATCAATTTGCCGCTCAGCTCTTTCATATTATACTAATGTTGAACTACAAAACGACCCACATACTTTCCGTCAGCTTGAATAAAGTACATACCATTGGGGTAGCGCTCAGTAACCAACTTGGTTTGTCCGTTATCAACAACAAACGAATCCATCAGCTTCCCCATGACATTGTAAACCCGGACCACACCATATTCTTCCAAAGAAAGATTCACGAAACCGTCGGCTGGATTGGGATAGACATCCACTATTGACACAGGATCAGTGACGTTATAATCGCATTGATGTTGTTCGATCTCAAAAGGCTCTAAAGCATCGATAATCGATTGAAGGCTATTGATCCCTTCATAGCCAAAGGAATTAGCCCATGAATTCAAAACAATTGAATGGTCGGGAGCTATCAGCAAAACAAAAGGATCGAATTGTGTATGGAATGCTAGCTGCACTTCATCACCTCCTCCGTTCTTACTTAGTGTCGGATACTCAATGCCAAATTCTTCGCACCACAGCAAACATCTTTCGTCATTGTCAATATAAGAGACCTCCATGTAATAAACATCATGGCGATTGCAACCATAATAACGATAGGATTCAACGACAAAGGGGGCCTGTTCCCGACACGGACCACAAGTATAATGGAAGAAATCAAGGAAAACGTATTGCCCATGGTCTAAAATATCATACAGATGGATTTCATTGCCATGACAATCCGTTGCTAAAAAATCCGGTGCTTGTAAACTGAGCGACACCGTATCCGATTCATATTCCGAGCCATCCGCAAAACAAGATACCACGTAGTAATAATTATCCAAACATGGCCAATAGTAAGCATTGTCTGATATATTAGTATCTTCCGTATCGGCAACTAATCGAAAAGGCATCGTTGCCTCTTTATGATACACTTGGTAATGGACGGCTCCCTCTACAGCATCCCATTTCAAAACAAAATGCCCGTTCTCCAGACCAGCATTGACATTGGTCGGGGCTTGAGCCATTACGCCCAGGCCCAAGACAAGAAACAAAACCACTGATACCACTCTTTTCATCATCTCATGTGTCTTTTCGTCTATGTTATTTCTTTTTCTTCACCGAGAAGCCAAATCCACCGATCTTCTCGCCCAACCCATAATACTTGCCATGGGAATAAGCCAAAGGCCGGGCGTGATTCAGCTGGAAAGCGCCTGTACCCTTGTCAATAAGGCTTTCCTCAGCGTTGACAGCCACAACTTCAGCGATGAACATATCGTGCGAGCCCAGTTCCTTCACCTCTACCACCTTGCACTCGATGCTCAACGGTGACTCCTTAATCAAAGGCGCCTTCACGATTTGCGCGGGTTCGGGATGCAGATGCATCTGCTTGAATTTGTTGTAATCCCTTCCCGAGCGAACCCCACACCAGTCCGTTGCAGCAGCCAGTTCCTCCGTGGTCAGGTTGATGACGAACTCCTTGTTTTTCATGATGAGTTCATGGGAATGGCGTTCCTTACGGACGGAGATGTAGCACATGGGCGGGTCGGAGCAGATGGTACCCGTCCAGCCGATAGTGATAATGTTATAGTTTTCCTCGCTGTCGCCACAGGTGACCATCACGGCGGGCAGTGGGTAGATCAGGGTTCCGGGTTTGAAGGGGAGCTTCATTTCAGTTGTTCAGTTGGCAGTTGGTCAGTTGTTCAGTTGACAAAAATAAAAAATCCCGCTCAATTGGGCGGGATTTTTTACTTCAAAACGTCAAACGTTTTATTCGATGTTCCACGTGGAGCCGCTGTTCAGCAGGTCGTCCATGCAGTGGATCTTCGAGTTGGCCTTCTCGTTGGCGATGACCTCGTCGAGGCTATCGTTGAAGGTCGGGGCTTTCACGTCGCGGATGACGCCGATGGCGACTGGGAAATGAGGCGGTGCCATGTGGGCCAGCATCATGTGGATACCAGTGTCCTCGGTGGTCTTGTCATGAACCAGGATGTCCTTCTCAGTGATGCCGTTCTCGCCAATCTTGACCACTTCGAGGTGGTTGCCGTTCAGGCGAATACCTTTGTCACGGTTCTTGCCGAAGATGAGCGGTTGACCGTGTACGCATTTCACCTGCATGTCGTCGCGGACGTCCTTGCCTGTGATGTTCTCATGCACGCCGTTGGAGAAGATCATGCAGTTTTGCAGGACCTCGGTCACGGCGATGCCGTCGTGGTGGTACGACTCCATGAAGATCTCGGTGAGTTCCTTAGGATTGACATCCACGCCACGGGCGAAGAAAGTCGCCTTGGCGCCGATGGCGAGTTCACCAGGATTGAACGGATCCTCGTAAGTGCCTTGAGGCGAGGTCTTGGTCTTGGTGCCACGGAAGGTGCAGGGTGAGAACTGGCCTTTGGTCATACCATAGATACGGTTGTTGAACAGTACCAGGTTGATGTCGATGTTACGACGGCAGGCATGGATGAAGTGGTTACCACCGATGGCGGTGCAGTCACCGTCGCCAGTGATCATCCACACGGTGAGGTGCGGGTTGGCCAATTTAACGCCAGTGGCGCAAGCGGCAGCACGACCGTGGATGCTGTGGAAGCCGTAGGTGTTCATATAATAAGGGAAGCGTGAGGAGCATCCGATACCGGACACCACCACGATGTCTTCCTTCTTAACGCCCATCTTGGGGAATACGTCTTGCATGGCTTTCAGGATGGCATGGTCACCACAGCCAGGGCACCATTTCACTACCTGGTCACTTGCAAAATCCTCTTTAGTCAGCTGAATAGCTTGATTTTCGATATTCTGATTTTCCATGGTCGTATTATTTTAAGAGGTCGTTAAACTTAGTCTCCAGTTCGTTGATGGTGAACGGAAGACCCATCACCTTATTATATTGTTCTGACTTGTATTCCGGGAAGTTCATGCGGAGATACTTGGCGAACTGACCGCGGTTGATCTCACAAATCAAGATCTTCTTGTGACCTTTCAGCACTTCTTCAGTGTTGCGCGGCAGCGGCATGATGTAGTCGAAGTGAGCGTGGGCGATCGACTTGCCTTGTTCCATAAGGTTCTCGACAGCGGTACGGATCACGCCGAAGGTGCCGCCCCAGCTGACAACGAGGAGGTCGGCGTTCTTGTCGCCGTAGATCTCTTGCAGCGGGATGTCGTTGGCCACGCGGGCGACCTTCTCCTCACGGAGTTCGGTCATGCGCTGGTGGTTCTCGGGATTGGTGGAGAGGTTACCCTTACCGTCTTCCTTTTCGAGGCCACCTACGCGGTGACGCAGGCCAGGAGTTCCCGGGATAGCCCATTCGCGGCGGAGCCATTTCTCGTCACGACGGAACGGCATGTAGTTGGGATCATCGGCTTTGGCGATAGGAGGATTGATAGTGGGAAGGTCAGCCATCTTGGGGATGCGGAACACTTCGGAGCCGTTGCCAAGGGAGCCGTCGCTCAGGAGGATGACGGGAGTCATGTGCTCAAGGGCGAGACGGGCAGCTTCGAAAGCGGCATAGAAACATTGCGCTGATCCACGGGCAGCGATGACGATCAAAGGAGCGTCACCGTTACGACCGTAGAGGGCCTGCAGCAGGTCGCTCTGCTCGAACTTGGTGGGCAGACCGGTGGAAGGACCACCACGCTGTACGTCTATGATGACAAGCGGAAGCTCAGTCATGACGGCGAGACCCATGGCTTCGCTCTTCAGCGAGAGGCCAGGACCTGAAGTCGTAGTGACGGCGAGGCAACCTGTAAAAGCAGCACCGATGGATGACATGATGCCTGCGATTTCGTCTTCAGCTTGGTAAGCCTTGACGTTCAAGTTCTTGTATTTGGTCAATTCTGCCAGAATGTCAGTGGCAGGGGTGATAGGATAAGAACCGAGGAACAGTGGGCGACCTGATTTCTCAGAGGCGGCCATGAGTCCCCATGCGGCGGCAGTGTTACCTGTGATGTTGCGGTACTTGCCTTTTTCAAGATTGGCAGCTTCCACCTTGTAAGTATTGGTAAAGAGCTCCCAAGTATCAGCATAGTGGTAGCCAGCGTCGAGCACGGTGCGGTTGGCTTGGATTACCTGATCTTTGCCTTTGAACTTGGTCTCGAAGTATTTGTAAACCGAGTCGCGTTCGCGGTTGAAGAGGTACAACACAATACCAAGGGCAAACATGTTCTTGGATTTCAGCATCGTCTTGTTGTCCATGCCGAAGTCTTTCAGGGCTTCTTTGGTAAGTTCCGAGATGGGAGCCTTGACCACTTGGTAATCGGCAAGAGTGCCGTCAACGGTAGGATCAGCCTCGTAACCAGCCTTTTCCAGAGCCTTGTCGGTAATGGAGTCGGTGTCGATGATGATGATAGTGCCGGGGCGCAGCCATCGCATGTTGGCCTTGATGGATGCAGGGTTCATCGCCACGAGGACATCGCAGAGGTCACCTGTGGAATGAATGGGCTTGTGTCCGAAGTGCACCTGGAAGCCAGAGACACCAGCTACCGTGCCTTGTGGTGGACGGATCTCAGCTGGGTAATCCGGGAAGGTAGCGAAATCGTTTCCGGCGAATGCCGTAGAATCGGAGAAAAGATTTCCGGTAAGTTGCATACCATCGCCCGAGTCGCCCGCGAAGCGGATCACGACATGTTCAAGAGCTACAACTTTACTTTTTCCTGTCATAACTAAAGGATTTAAATATTTAATGTTTCAAGATTTAAAGATTGGTATCTTTTTTGAAGCCGCAAAGGTACGGTTTTAAATCGGTACAACCTAATATAAAAACAAAATCTTTTTCAGATGGTATTTTAGACTATTTCTAAATTGAGCAAAACATTCCTCGGATACCAAACAAACCAGTATATTTGCACGCTTAAACATTGAAACCAACTTTAAAATTAGATTACTATGGCTTACAAAATCACAGACAAATGCATCGCTTGCGGCACCTGCATCGATGAATGCCCCGTCGGCGCTATTTCAGAAGGAGACATCTACGTCATTGATCCTGATCAGTGCGTTGGTTGCGGCACCTGCGCCGGTGCTTGCCCGAACGATGCCATCGTTGAGGACTAAGGATTTAAGTAAATCTTAAATGCATTAAAAAAAGGAAAAGAGCCTGTGAATAGCAGGCTTTTTTCATTTTTTTAGGAATTCTTTTCATTTTTGGCAAAATATTTGATATTTTTGCCTAGTCTTTTCAAAAAAGACATTAAATAAATCGAAATAAATCACAATTAACAATTCTATTAACCAACAAAAACTCTCACTATGAAGAAATTAGCTTTGGCACTCGTTTGCCTTATCGGTGTTGCCTTCTTATCAAGCTGCGACCCGAAGAATGTCGTTGAGAACCCTCAACCTTCTATCGCCTTTATGACTGGCGAGACTTTCATTGAAGACGGTGATGTTTTGGATTACTATGGAACTTATGATTTCGGCGTCACTGCCGCTTCCAACCCGGAAACCTTAGAGGATCTTGCCCGTCTCCTTATCACTTTTAAGAGTGGTGACGAATCCGAAGTTCTCCTCGACTCAGTGATCAGTGGCAAGGAATTCACCTTCCAAGATGTGGTCTATTTTTATGAGGATGAAAAAACCATCATTGGATCCTTCGAAATCACAGCTGAAGTTACCGACGCTGCTGGCGAAAAGAAAGCTGTGACCCTCAAATGCGATGTGGATCTGGAAGACGATCTTAGCCCCATGGACTTCACATGGCACAGACATGGTGGCGATGATGGCACTGGTCTTGCAGAATTCGGTCTTTCATGGACTGCCAACGGCAAAGAGGACTTTGCCATCATCACACCCGTTGAAGGCGCTCTTCTTTACGAATTTGACGATCCTAGCGTTTGGGAAAGCACCACTACCGAAACCGAATTGGCCGCTCTGTTCAGCGAGCAACCCACCATTGAAAAATTCAACAAGGTTTCCGCATGGAGCTCCCAAAAATACAACCTCGTGATCGGCACCACCTACGAAGGCTACAACTACTTGATTCACATCACCTCAGGTACCGTAACCAAATTCAAGGGAACCGACATTGTCATCGAAGGTCAATTCAAATAAGTCATCAACTATATTTCAACAAAAAAGCCCCGAGATCCGGGGCTTTTTTGTTTTCTCACTCCGCCAAAGCATGGCTGATCTTCCGGTTGATTTCCAGCAAGCGTTTCTTGTCAAGCTTGATCACTTTACGGTCGTATGTCATCAAACCGTTCAGCTCCGTCTCGCAGTCGGTGGTCTGCGTGTAAACGGCGGCCGAGAACCCTTGCGGCACCATATTATAGAGCTGAGTGGCGTATTCTACGTATGTGTCGGTTACCTTTTCCTCTGAATCGAACTCCACATAGCCCCAACCTTGGTCCTTTACCCAGGTATGGCCTTCCACCTTGCGACCAATGCCACCATATTCACCAAGCACCGTGACACGGGTGGGATCATAGAGCACCATCTTAGGCTCGGGATAATGATGCAAATCGAGAATATCACCGCAAGCATAGAAATTGCCGCCAGAAGCAGGATTCACCAAACGGGTGGGATCCAACTTCTTAGTCATTTCGACGATTTCTGGGGTCTTGAACTGTCCCCACGACTCGTTAAAGGGCACCCAAACCCCGATGCAAGGCTGGGATATCAAGCTTTCAACAATCTCCCTCCACTCCTTTTTGTAGCATTCCTCTGACTCCAACGAACGGACACTCTCCGGTCCCTGGAAGTATTGGGTGGTCTGCCATCCCGGGCCCTTACCTCCCGAAGGCATATCTTGCCAAACGATCATTCCGAGACGATCGCAATGGTAATACCAACGTGCCGGTTCCACCTTCACATGTTTACGGATCATGTTGAAGCCCAGTTCCTTGGTCTTTTCGATGTCATACGCCAAGGCTTCGTCAGTAGGCGCTGTATAAAGCCCATCTGGCCACCAACCTTGGTCCAAGGGACCGAAATGGAAGATCGGCTTTCCATTCAATGTCAACCTGACGACGCCACTCTCGTCACGCTTAGTGCCGAAGCAACGCATAGCGAAATAGCTTCCGACTTCATCCAGGATCTTCCCTTTTCTATAAACAGTAACTTTCATGTCATATAGGTTTGGACGATCCGGAGTCCAAGTACGGAAACCTTGGGGCATGTTCACTTCCACAGGCTGTCCGCCAAGCGCCTTCCCCGAAGCCACTTTCTCACCCTCAAACAGCACCTCCACTTGATAAAGGTCATCGGAGGTCAGCCCCTTAAAATCAGGCGTTACTGTCACCGTAGCCTTATCTAGGTTCGGAACGGTGTGAAGCGAGGCAATATAGCTATCGGGAACGGGTTCCATCCATACAGTTTGCCAAATTCCCGTGACAGCGGTGTAGAAGATGCCTCTTGGATTGTTGACTTGCTTGCCGTGCGGTATGTAGGAATCGTCCGTCGGATCCCAGACTCGAATGACAAGTTCATTGGTCTTGCCGTTTAGAGCCTGCGTGATATCGAAGGAAAAAGGCGTATAGCCACCCGTATGGCTACCGACCTTGATGCCGTTGACCCACACATCTGCCATCCAATCGACAGCACCGAAATGCAGCAACACCCGTTGACCTTTCCATGCCTTAGGCACCATGAAGTCGCGCTGGTACCACAAAGCTTTGTCAGCACCCACTTCCTTTTGCACGCCCGACAGTGACGACTCGATGCAGAAAGGCACCAAGATCTCTCCATCGAAAGACTCGGGCAGTTTCCCGTCCTTCGAAGTGATGGCATAGTTCCACAATCCGTTCAGGTTCGCCCAGTGTTCACGGGTCATCAATGGACGAGGATACTCGGGAAGCACCTTGTCGGGGCTCACCTGATCCGCCCACTGGGTCTTGATCTTGTCACCTGCGGGCTTATACTGTGCGTTGGCGACAGAGCTCGCCAATACCAGCAGCAACAACATTGTTTTATTCATGTTTTATTATCTTAATTCTAATTGGAACTGTTCCGCCGCCTCTACCAAGGCTGTGATCGCATTCCCGACCAAGTCATTTGAGTCAGAGGAATGGTCTTCAAGCATCTGCTCATAACATACCCAAACCGAAGCTCTTCTCTTTCCGTCGTCTTCATACTCATACAAAGACGCCTTCACCACCTTGTAGCGCCAATTGATCGTGTTGCAAGCAAGCAAGGCTTGAGCATAACTCTCATCGGTGACATCGAAGATACCGGGCAAGGTAAGACGGAAAAACATAGGATCATCGGCATCATGCCAAAGCAGGAAGTTCCATCCGTCGTACTCAAAGTTGATTCCGACTTTGGTCCTCCTCGCATCCACCCCGTGATCCTTCAGATAGGCGAGCATAAGGCTCTTTGCCGTGTCTTTTTTTGATGTCATTTGTTGAATCCTATTTTAGTCTTTGTCGAATAGGTTGGGTTCTTGTATTTCAAGACATCCACCAATATCTTTTGTGAGATCGGGACATCCATATAGGCAGCCGTCATGGCAGCTTCATTCACCGTCTCGGTGATATCGCCAGCCACAAAGTCTTCCGACAATTTGGCCAGTTCCTCAAAGTCGATCTCTTCACACGGCCTATTGCTCAAGTGTTTCTTGAAAATGTCTTTTCTGGCCTCCAAATCGGGTTGCGGCACGAAGAACACGCGGTCGATACAACCAGGACGCATCAGGAAAGGATCCACTTGTTCAGGCTGATTGGAAGTTGCCACAAGAAGGATACCTTTGGCCGCACAACCATTCATCATGCTCAGCATCGCCACGCTCTCTTTGGTAACGTTGTCAGTGCCAGGATTGGGAATCAGATATTCAATCTCATCCAAACAGATTACGAAAGGCGCTTTCAAGGACGCTGCATCAAAGATACGCTGGAGGTTGTCAAGCACCCCAGGTTGGTAAATGTTGCCAAACTGCGAAGCCTTCAAAATGGTGTAATTGAATCCCAATTCTTCGGCAAAGCACTCCGCCACCAAGCTCTTGCCACATCCTGGAGGGCCATACAGAAGGATGCCGTTGACTGGAGGCAGCAGGTATTGCTTGGCTTTTTCAGGGTTCTGCAGGGCGAAGATCACCTCTTTGCGAAGCTGCTCCTTGAGCTCATCTCTACCAGCCACTTGGTCGAAGCCATTCCCCGATCCTTTCTTGAACATAATCTGTTGTTTCTCGGCATGGCCTTCTTCTGGCTGTCCCTCCTTCCCTGCGGCTTCATCCATTGACAGATCCTCTATATTCGAAAGATCCTCAGGCACCAACCTGTCGATCAAAGTGTTGAAAAAGTCATCCGCCGAAGCGAAACGCGATACCGCCTTTGAAGAAAGTGCCTTTTTCAGGATCTTCTTCAGAAAATCTGGAATATGGACCTCTTCGGTATCCAGCACCAGCTTCTCTTTGCGGGCTTCCTTGACTTTAGCCTTGATCAGATTGATATCGTCTCCGCATTCAGCGAGGTCAACTTCCCACGGTGCCTTACCAAAGAGCAGGTAATAAAGCAGCGCACCTACCGAGAACACGTCGGATTTCGGCGTAAAGATACCTCTGAAAGTCTCCGGAGCGCGGAAGAACGGTGCCAGATCTCCCAAGAAGAAGTTGGGGCGGCCTAACACCATGTAGGAGACATGCCCAAGGTCGATGATGGTCGGAAGCATCATGCCATCGTCCATCTCCTTCAGCATGATGTTGGATGGCGTGATGTCATTGTGCAGCAAGGCTTTGGCATGCATGTGACGCAAACCGTTCAGGACACAGAGGGTAATCTGCATGGCATCCTCTACATCGAAAACGCCATCCTTCTCTACCGACTGGTTCAGCAACTCACCCTGATAAAACTCCGTCACCAGGAAATGATAGTCCTTGTTCCCTTTTCGGAAACCTCCATTGTCCACATAACGGATGATATTATCGTTTTTCTCGGCATTCAGCTCTCGGCAAAAAACAATTTCAAACACCTCTTTGCCTTCAAAAAGCTGCGATGCTGCCATATCGCTGATGTCAAACACCTTGCAGAAATACAGCATGTCGTCACCGCCATACACGGTGTAGGACTCTGCGACAGCGCCTTTCTTGATGAATGAGTTGACGGTATATTTACCTATTTTGTCTCCTTTTTTGAACAGTTCCATATTTTAAGATTTAAAGATTCAAAGATTTAATATTTTAGATGATAGGTAAAGCCGAGATAGAAGCGGTCCACGGGCTTTTTAACTTGGATGTCGTTATCCATGCGGGCCGAAAATTCAAGATATTGATGCCTCGACAACCTATAGTCAACGGCAAAAACGGTTCTGATATTATCAATCACGCTGGCTTTGGGATCATTAAGCAGCCAATGCAGTTCCGTAGAAAGGGTATATTTAAAGCGGCTATTGGGCATCTGATAGGCAACTTGGAAACGGTTTCGCCAATACAGCTTGGGGTTGACGCGATAATCACCCACGCTTTCATCCCGGAAAGTCGCCATCAATCGGCTTCTGTACGAGAATTTGTAACGCTGGTAAGTCTCGGCATAGTTGATATCCAAGCCGACACGCCCGCGATTCTCATAGTAGCCCTTGTCGTTATAACGTCGGATGGCACCGCCAGTCAAGCCTACATGCATCCGCTTGTGAAGGAATGGATATTCCAGCTCCACGGAGTTCAGCCAACGGTCGAACTGGGCACACCCATGATCGAATCGAAGCTCTTCCTCCACGCCGATGGCAAGGTCGCCGAACAGCGGGGCATCGTACTTCGCACTGAGGATGACACCGAGATCGGTTTCTCTTTCACTCTGTGCAAAAGAAGGCCAGGCCGCAAGCAGCAACAATATAACCAATGCTATGTGGAGCTTGGATGACATCAGACGTTGAATTCCTTGAGTTTGGTATAGGTTCCAATGGTGTTGGCTTCACCTGGAGCTGGCTTGTACCATATCTTGATGAAAGCTGCATCGCGCAAATAGTCGATGTGACCAACTTCCATCTTCTCGATCTTGATGCCCGTTCGTTCCTCGAGATCGGCTTTCAGTTCCTCTTCCCTACCTGCCTTTACCAAATCAATCTTATCGTAGAGGATCACTTTCTCAGCCATGCGTTTCGCATGTTTGTTGCCCTCAAAGGCCCATATGGCCAGGATAACAAGCAGGTTGGTGATAAGCAGCTCAATCAGACTGGTGGTCAAGGCCTGCCCGTTGATGATGGAAATGCCCATGACAACAAACAAATAGGTCATCTCGCGGATACGCAAGGTCTCAGTTCGGTATCGTATCATTCCGAAGATGGCGAAAAGGCCGAGGGCGTACGCCACGTTCATCTTCATGTTATCCATCAAGGTGATGATCAAGAAGATGACAACGGCAAACATCATGAAGGTAAAGTAATAGTCACGGCGTTGTGATTTCTTGTAATAGAAAAACCGGATGATGATCCAGCACACCAGGAAGTTCAAGACGAAGCGAAACAGCAGGGTCCAGAGACTCATGGAGTCAAACAACGGGACGCCCAGGAAATTGATGTCGGCGGCACCGACACCGTTGCCAAACTCGCGGGCAATATCCGGATCAAAACTTGGAGCAGCTTGCAATAACAACATATCGTTAAGTATTATTTGATTTCAATTTGTTGATTCTTCTGATTTTCTTCTTGAAACGGTTCTGCTTGACTTCAGGCCGAGTCATGGCCGTTCCAATACAATATTTACTGATTTTATAGGGTTTGATACGCAGGTCGAAGAGCACCTGTTTCAACAAGGAACGGGCACGGCCGTCCTGCTTCAGCTCCATGACCACTAACGGATCCATCGAAGCCGAGGTGCCTGAGATGAAATTGTTAAACTTGAGGTCGCAATCAATGGTAAGCCTTTCCGTTTTCTCGTAATTGACCAGCGTGATGCGGTCGAAAACCGTTTCCAAACTTGCATCCAGGATATCAATAGGATAAGGAAGTTGGAAATCGGCAGCTGTAATCTGATCGGACAACGCCGAGAGCTTTGAAACGACTTCCCACTTCCCGTTTTCCACTTTGACTTCCATGCGCTTCTTCTTTGTACGTCCCTTATTGGTCTTATGCTTAACCTCACAAAAGGTCAAGTTGGAATCGACGTAGGTGCGGACCCTTACCTTGTCGCGAACCAGATGCCTGTCGTGATGGATGATATACATCGTGAGGTCCGGCGTGTCATAATAGACCGTACGGTAAGGCGAGAAACGTTTCCCTTCCACTTCCTGAGCATAGTAATGGTCACGAACGCCATGAAGGATGGACACCAGTTGGTTCGAGGTCACCAGATACTTCGTGTCAACACGGTTCATGAGACGCACATCCTTCATCTCATCCAACGAGATGGGCTGCATCGAGTTCACTATGTCAAGAATCTCAGGATTCATTTGGAGATGTATTCATACACCTTGACCGACTCCAGTTTCCCATTGGGATAGTAGTTCAGCTGCCGTTTCTTGGAGCCGTCTTCGTTGTATTCGAACTTACGGATGCGCACCACTTTGTCGCGGTCGTTGTATTCGATTTCACGGACCACCTTGGCGGTGACATCGCTGTTGGCTGGGTATTCGCTGACTACCCGTGATTTCTGCCCATAACTGGCATATTCAATCTCCTCAATCTTACGACCCAAGGAATCATACGTGGTGACATGGTCGAGGAAGGGCATCCTAGCCCCCACTGCGGTATTCCATTCCTTCAAAACCATGCCCCTGCGGTTCTCACGTTTGTGTATGGTTGCGTCCGAAACAGACTGGGAGAACAACGGCAACGCCATCAATCCCATGAATGCTAAAATCAAAAATCTTTTCATTATTCTACCAAGCTTTAGCCCCTAACGGGGCGTCTATAAACTTTAAACTATAAACTTTAAACTAAACCTGTATCCTCACCGTAAACGTGGTATCAGGAACCATTTCCAGCACTTCATCAGCACCCACGGTTACAGTATCAATCACTGGCGATGGCACCTCATTGGCGTCTTGGGTGTAAGTGATCACCTCGTAAGTCCCAGGCAGCACTTTTTGGAAGGCAAAAACACCATTGAGCCCTACGCGCACGTCATCCAAATGATAGGCTTCGTTAAGCTTACGCAGATAAACCCTGTGCTCGTAGGCCCATCCTTCGCCACGGTATTCTGAATTATGGAAATACACACCCCAGACTTTCCCTTTGACGATGGAAGTACCGTATGCCTTTCCATCGTGGATGTAGATGGTAGGCACTTGTACCACTTGGCCACGTTCAAGCTTCACTTTTTCGACGACGGCCACTCGCTCTCCCGTTGACAAAGTCGAATAGGCGAAAACCGTGTATTCTCCTGGGGTAAGGTACTCAAACTGATACAAACCGTCGGGATTTGTCTCGACGTCATCCCCATGGAATTCCTCGTCACCATACACGATAAAGACATCGGTTTTTGCCGCATCAATGGTGTCGGCAATCAACTGATAGTCGTCGTCAGGATGATGGACCAACTTGACATAGCCACGGATTGTCCCCGTGCCGCCTTCACCCTCATGGTTGTTACACGAGGAACAAACTCCCAGCGCCAGGACAAGCCCCAAAAACACAAATACTATTCTTTTCATTTTATTCATTTAAAAACTTGTAAAAATACAAAAAATAAATCATTCTTTCAGTTTCTCAATATTATCGCAAGCCTTATTCAGCACTTTGACAAAAGTTCTCAGGTCTTCTTCAGAAATACCCTCCACGATGTCATTGAGAACGTCGATCGCAACATTTTTGGTATTGTCCTTCATCGCCATGCCCGCCTTGGAAAGCCTAATGTTGTTGACCCTACGATCCGATGAATCCACAACACGGTTTACCAAGCCTTTTTTCTCCAAATTATCGATAAACTGAGTCACGGAATTCTTGTCTTTCTGGATGAGGTAGGCAATGCTCTGTTGCGTCATTTCTCCTTGGTTCCAGAGCGTGTCCATTACCAGAAATTGTTCGGCAGTGAGATTGATTCCCTCGGATTTGAACACCGATGCGATGTGTTTTTTCAACTTGCAATTGAGGATGTTGACCATTACGCCAACTTGTTTGATAAGCATCATAATAAAATCCCTATTTTAGATTATCCTAATGTTTGGATAATGCAAAAATAGGGATTTTATGATAAAAAACAAAAAAAACGGTTACGGAATTGCCATGTTGGGCACTTCAGTTCCGTCATAAACGCCTTTGTCTAGTTTTTCCTTGACTTCCTTGAAGGCATTAAGGGTGTAATTGACATCCTCCATGCTATGGGCAGCGGTTGGGATGATGCGGAAGATGATCATGCCCTTGGGGATGACGGGATAAGTGACCACTGAACAGAAGATGCGATAGTTTTCACGCAAATCCATGGCGATATTGGTGGCTTGCACCACGTCGCCTTTCACATGCACGGGGGTAACGCAGGCTTCTGCGGGGCCGATGTCGAATCCCATGTTACGGAAGCCGTCCTGCAAGGCACGAGTCACTTTCCAGAGTTGGGCACGAAGACGGTCACCTTCCTCACCGCGGATGATCTCGAGACGTTTCTCACAGCCTTCCACGATGGCGAGTGGAAGACTCTTGGCGTACATCTGCGAGCGCATGTTGTAGCGCAGGTATTCGATGACGTGTTTCGGACCTGCCACGAAGCCACCGATGATGGCCATGGCCTTGGCGTAAGCGCCGATATAGATATCCACTTCGTCCATTACGCCGAAGTGCTCAGAAGTACCACGACCAGTGGGTCCCATCACACCGAAGCCATGAGCGTCGTCGATGAGGATGCGGAAGTTGTATTTCTGTTTCAGTTTCACGATGCCAGCCAGATCGCCCAAGGCACCGGTCATGCCATACACGCCTTCCGTGATGACAAGGATGCCGCCGCCGGTTTCTTTCACCACGTCAGCAGCCACCTGAAGCTTCTGCTCCAAACTTGCCATGTCGTTGTGGCGGTATTTGTATTTGTTGCCGAGGTGCAGACGGATGCCGTCCAGCAAGCAGGCATGGGCCTCGTTGTCATAAACGATCACATCGTGGGGACTGGTCAAAGTGTCGATAGTGGAGACGATGCCTTGATAGCCGAAGTTGAAAAGATAGGCGGCCTCTTTCTTCTCGAAGTCAGCCAATTCTTTCTCAAAATGCTCATGCATACGGGTTTGACCCGACATCATACGGGCACCCATAGGAGCGGCAAGACCCCAACGGGCAGCACCTTCAGCATCGGCCTTGCGGATGGCCGGATGGTTGGCCAAACCAAGATAATTGTTCAAGCTCCAGCAAAGCACCTCCTTGCCGTTAAACACCATGCGGGGACCCAATTCGCCTTCCAGGCGAGGGAATGCAAAATAACCGTCAGCGCGCTCGCGGTACTGACCGATCGGGCCACCGGAGTCTTTCGCTATTCTTTCAAAAATATCCATCTTATTTAGAATTTAGAAGTTAGAAGAAAGAAGTCCGAAGAAAATGGACCTCTTTCTGTTTTGTGTGCACAAAATTAGTAAATATATTGATTATCCTAATATTTACTTTTATTACTTTTGCAAAAAAGATTGAATTATGTTGGATTTGAAAGGCAAATACGCCATCGTGACGGGAGGCGGGACCGGCATCGGCCGATCCATTTCCTTGCATTTGGCAAAAGAAGGCTGCAACCTGATTCTCACTGGCTTAGGCCTTGACGATTTGAACAAGGTAAAAGAGGAATGTGAGGCGCTGGGCGTGAAGGCCTGGGCAACGGAAACCCGACTTGACGATTATACTTCCATCGATGAGTTCCATGATTACGTGATGAATATTGGCGTCATCATCGACCTCTTCGTGCTGAATGCCGGCATCTCGCAGCGCGAGAAAGCTTTGGACACCGACTTCAGCGTCGATGAAAAGATCTTGAAGATCGACTTCCTGAGCGGTGTGTATCTCGTAAAGAAATTCGGCGACATGATCAAGGCAGCGGAACATGTTCAGTTTTCCGTGACCACTTCCCTATCCGGATTGTTCGGATTCCCACTGAGAAGTGCCTACTGCGCCGCCAAACACGCCCTGTTCGGTTTTTACGAATCGCTGGAGCTGGAATACCCCAACATCAACGTAACGTTCCTGATCCCAGGACGCATCAACACCCAAATCAGCAAAAGCGCTTTGATGGGTGACGGCACGGCCCATGCCAAGATGGATGCCGGTCAAGCCAATGGACTCGACGTCGATAAATGCGGCGCCATCGCCGTGCGGGCCATCAAACGGCAGAAACACCGCAAACTCATCGGTAAGACAGAGCTCCTGATGGCTCACATCCACAAATGGTGTCTGCCGTTGTATTATAAACTATCGAGAAGGATATCGGCTACTTAGAAGACAGAAGACAGAATTAAGAATATGAAAGAGAAAGTTATTTGCGGCATACAGCAAGTGGGCATCGGAGTCAACGACTTCGTTGAGGCCTGGAAATGGTATTATGACAACTTCGGTTTTGAGATCAAGATCGTGGATGATGAAGGCGTTGCGGAGCGCATGCTGCCTTACACAGGAGGCAACCCACAGCCACGTCGTTCCGGTATTGCGCTCAACATACGTGGTGGTGGAGGTTTCGAGATCTGGCAACCGAAAGGACGGGATCTCAATTACTTGAAAGAGCCCGTCAAATTAGGCGACTTGGGCATCCTTATCGCCAAGGTAAAATGCCCTGACGTCGAAACGGCTTATAACACCTTTATTAATAAAGGTCTAGACGTCATCAGTCCTGTCATGACCTCTCCCACCGGCCAAAAGGAGTTCTTCATGAAAGACCCTTACGGCAACCTTTTCCAGTTGGAGCAAGACGATTACGTCTTCATCGATGAAAAGAAACTGACAGGCGGGGCCAACGGTGCCGTCATCGGTGTCAGCGACATCGACCGCTCCCTTCCTTTCTACACGAAGTTGCTGGAATACGACAAGGTAATCTTCGACCAAACTGGCATCTTTGAAGACCTCGAAGCCATCGAAGGCGGCAAGAGCACCTTGCGTCGCGTCATCTTGGAGCGTTCCAAGCCCATCGAAGGACCCTTGAGCGGCATCATGGGCACTTCACATCTCGAGCTCATCCAAAGCGTTGATGCACCAGGAAAGAAGCTATACGAAGGCCGCTATTGGGGCGACCCAGGCTACATCCATCTCTGCTTCGATGTGCGCCACATGGACGCCGTCAAGGAGCAGACCGAAGCCATGGGGCATCCCTTTGTGTGCGACAGTGGCGCCGACTTCGGCATGGGCGATGCCAACGGCCATTTCACCTACGTGGAAGACCCCGACGGCACCCTGATTGAGTTCGTGGAGACCTTCAAGATCCCCATCATCAAGAAGCTGGGGCTATACCTAAATTTGGCCAAGAAAGACGACCACAAACAGTTGGGCATCCTTAGATTACTTCGTTTCGCCAAAGTGAAACGGGAGAACATCAAATAAAAAAAGCCGCGCTATGAAGCGCGGCTTTTTTATGACCAAAGCATCAATTACTTGATTCCCAACTTGGCTTTGACATCTTTGGTGCAGTCAACGGCGTCAGTGCCGATATAGACCGCAGCGCCAGTGGCGATGTCGAGGATGTAGGTATAACCCTTTTCCTTACCAACGGTATTGATGGCATTCTGGATCTTATCCAACAGCGGCTTGAGCAAATCAGCACGCTTGGCATCGAACTCATTCTCGGCATTGGCTTGGAAAGCGGTGATGCGGCTTTCAAGGTCAACCAGTTCCTTTTCCTTTGACTGCTTCACCAGGTTCGACATCGTTTCGACGTTGGACTGGTAATCCTGCAGCTTGTTCTGATATTCGGTGTACATGACCTTAAGCTGCTCTTGAAGCTCATTGTAATAGTTCTCGAGGTTCTTCTCGGCCTTGGCCTTCTCAGGCATGGCATTCATAACCTCAGTGGTGTTCACGTGTGCGATCTTGACTGTTTGTGCGCTAGCAAATCCGTTCATTCCGAAGAAGATGACAAACAGGAAGAATACTTTGATGATTTTGTTCATTGTATGGATTTTTAATGATTTAATTATTCATTTCTTTTGAGGGCGCAAAGATAGCAATTATCCCGATACGAGGGAATCAGTTTTTGCTTTTTCCAGCCTTGGACGATGATGTTTTTGTACTTGAGGAGCTTGCGTTGGATTTACCTGCAGCGACATTGGCACGCTTGCGGTCTTCCCTGCGGACGGTCTGCATGACGTTGCTCAGCTGGTCGAGGACATCATCGCTGATATCAGCACGTTCAGATGCATAAAGAACGGAAGTGCCGGATGCCAAGTCAAACACGAAAGTATAGCCCTTGGTCTGTGAGAGTTCAGTCAAAGCGGTGTAGATCTTTTCCTGGATAGGCTGGACCAACTCGGTACGTTTCTGATAGAGCTGGCCATCGGAGCCAAAATACTGCATCTGAAGATTCTTGGCTTCCTGTTCCTTGTTGACGATTTCCTGTTCACGGGCACGCTTCTGGTCTTCTGACAGCAGGACCATCTCGGTCTGGTATTTCTTATACATTTCGGACACTTTGTCATAGATGGCCTTCACTTCGTTATTCCATTTGGTGGAAAGCGCTTCGAGTTCAGCCTGGGCATCACCGTATTCCGGAATGTTGCTCAAGATATAATCTGAATCCACGTAGGCAAACTTCTGTCCGCCAATCTGAGCGTTGGCACTAATGACGCTGCAGCAAACGATGGCAGCGGTCAAGAACAATGATTTTAATGCTTTCATTTTTTATACTTGTTTATTTGTTTGTCTAAAAAAACTCTTTAATCAATAACCATGCCGATTTCCTTCATCAGTCGATCGAGCCTCCGATGGAGAAGTGGAACTGGCTACCGCTGGCCTCGTTGGAACCTGGCACCTTGTCGAAGCCGTAACCCCAGTCAAGACCAAGGAGTCCGAACATCGGGAGATAGATACGGGCACCGATACCGGCGGAACGATACACTTTGAACGGATTGAAGTTCTCAAAGCCGATCCAACAGTTACCAGCCTCGACAAAACCCATGGCATAAATGGTGGCGGATGGATTCAACGACAAGGGGTAACGCAGCTCCAAGGTATATTTCGTAAAGATGTTACCACCCGTCAAGCTACCTGTATTTTTAGGAGTGAGTGATTCGTTCTGATAACCACGCATACCGATCACTTCCTTACTGTCGAACATGTAACCCGTCGGGATACCATCGCCACCCAGATAGAAGCGATGGAACGGTGTGGGGCCGATATCATCATTGTAGAACCCAAGATAGCCAAAGCGCACACGGGTCATCAACACCAGCTTGTCATACAGCTCGGAGTACCACGCTGCCTTGAACTTCCACTTGTGCATTTCGATCCATTTGTATTTCTCATCCTCGGAAAGCGTTGAGTAGTCTTTGTTGGTAAACAGCGAAACTGGCGGGGTAATTTCCAGTGAGAGCTGGACCTCGGAACCGCTTCTTGGATACAACGGCTGGCTGACAGAATTACGTCCGATGTTCAAATTGTAGCTGACCAAGTTGAAATAGCCGTTTCCAGAACCGAAGTTGAGGATGTTGGCATAATTCTTCAATCGGTACTGCATCAGCGAGAGGCCATGATAGATGGTGAAATAGTCGTCAGGCCATGTCAGACGGCTCCCAAGACCTACGGTGGCACCCGTCATGCGGAAGTAGCCGAAGTTTTCGTCATCTCTCTTATAATAATTGGAATTGGAATAGAACGACTGATAGATGGAAGCCGTCAAGGAGTTCGGCTTGCGACCGCCCAGCCAAGGTTCAGTGAACGACAGCGAATAATAGATGGAACGAGTACCGTAGGTGGAAATATTCAGTGACAGTTTCTGTCCGTCGCCGCCCGGGATCGGTTTCCAAGCATCTTTATTGAAGATATTCCTCATGGAGAAGTTGTTGAACGAGAGGCCTGCCTGAAGGATTAGCATGTTCCATCCCCAACCAGCTGAGAACGACACTTGGTCGGCACTCGCCTCCTCCACTTGGTATTCAATGTCCACGGTATTGTCATTGTAATTTGGTTTTACATCCGGGTTGATAGTCTCTTGGTTAAAGAATCCCAAAGTGGCAAGTTCCCTAATGGTACGGGTAACGTCGCTACGGCTGAAGAGCTGACCAGGTCGCGAGTACATCTCACGGATCACCACAAAGTCATTCGTCTTGGTATTGCCTTGCAAAGTCACATTGTTGATACGGGCCTGTTTGCCTTCTTGAAGTCGGATTTCCAGGTCAATGGAGTCGTTTTCCACCTGAACCTCCACGGGATCCACTCGGAAGAAGAGGTAACCGTCATCCATATAAAGCGATGAGATGTCCAATGAAGTCTCGCTATAAGTCAAGTTGGCATTCAGCAGATCTTTGTTATAGACGTCACCTGGTTTGATGCCGAGGACTTCATTCAGCGTCTCGGCAGAATACTTGGTGTTGCCCGTCCAATTAATGTTACGATAGTGGTACAGGCCACCTTCGTCAATCACGATATCGATGCCCAAGTTCTTGTCATCGATGACATACACCGAGTCCCTTACGATGATAGCGTCGCGATAGCCTTTGGCATTGTATTTCTTGATGATGTTTAGCTTGTCCTCCTGATAATTCGACTCCATGAACTTGGAACTCTTGAAGATACGAGGCCTGTAGTTCTCATAGAAATACTCCTCCACTTCAGTGATGGCACGGAGAGGCTTGAGGGTAAGGATATCGGCCACGGCGTTGACCACCATTGGACCCAGCGGTTCAAGGGGATTGAAGACACCACGTTGTTTGGTCTCTTTCATAGCAGAAAGGATCTGAGCATCCGAGACGTTCTCATTTCCTATGATGTTGATTTTCCCGATCTTCACTTTCTCGCCTTTATTCACGTCGATGACCAGATCCACATAGTGTTCCCTAGTGGTGTCAGGTACCTGGGTGATGGTCACCTCAGCATTATTGTAGCCTTTGTCGGCATAAAAGTCTTCAATGATTCTGCGGGTCTTGGTTTCCAGATGGTTGGTGGCGATGTCGCCTCTCGAAAGGTTAATCTTGTTTCGAATGTCATCGGCTTCCGATTTCTTGATGCCATTGAAGGAGAATTTTGACACGCGGGCCCGTTCCTGGACTACGATCTGGAGGAATATCTTGCCGCCCACGATGTTCGTGGCGTTGATGGCGACATCCTCAAACATTCCTTGATCCCAGATCTTACGGATAGCCATGCTGATATCATCGCCAGGTACCGTGATCTCATTGCCCACTCTCAATCCAGAAAGCATGGTGAGCACATTAGGGTCAACGAATTGGGTGCCTTCCACGGTAATGCCTCCGATTTCATACTTAGATGGATTTGCATAGTCGATGTCCGACATGTCGTCACCTATCCTGATTTGGGCATGAATTGGGTTGCTAGCCAGGGTGAGGGCGATGAGGCCAATCACTAATAAAAGCGGTTTAGAGAGTATATTTCTTTTCATGCAATGCTTCATTTGTTGATCTGTTCGCTTGTTTTGCCAAAGCGGCGTTCGCGATGTTGAAAATTAATGATGGCCTCATAAAGGTCTTCTTTTCCGAAGTCAGGCCAATATTTGTCAGTAAAATAAAGTTCCGAATAAGCCAGTTGCCATAGCAGGAAGTTGCTGATACGCAATTCGCCACTAGTGCGGATGAGCAATTCAGGGTCAGGCATGCCGGCGGTGGCAAGATGGGTATTGAAGACATCTTCTGTGACGGCCTCAGGATCCAAAGTGCCTTTTTTTGCCTCTTGTGCAATTCTACGAGCGGCTTCTGTAATTTCCCATCTTCCAGAATAGCTCAAGGCAAGGTTAAGCACCATCCGTGACCCATCTTTAGTCCTTTCAATCGTTTCGTCAAGAAGCTTCTGGGTGTCCTGTGGCATTCTTTCCACATCACCAGTCACTCGCAGACGAATACCGTTCTTGATCAAAGTCGAAGCCTCGCTTCGCATGGTCTGCCCAAATAACGTCATCAAACCTTTGACCTCGTCAACAGGACGCTTCCAGTTTTCTGTGGAGAATGCATACAATGTTAGATAGGAGACCCCAAGTTCAGCACACGCCTCATTAATCTCACGGACCGACTTGATAGCGCTTTGATGTCCAAAGATACGCGGTTTACCACGTTCCTTGGCCCATCGTCCGTTGCCGTCCATGATAACGGCAATATGCTTTGGCAAACGTTCTATGTTAACTTGATCTTTAAGTGACATGGTTATTCAAAATTCATTTTACAAGCAGAGTTGCCAGGGATCACAAACTTCCAGGTAAAGGAGAGGTTAATCATCCCAAACCAATCGTTGTTAGCATGGTTGCCTCTTTGCTGATTTTCAAGAAACTTACCTGAAGGATCGGAAAAGTCATACATGAGGATCTCGTCCTGAGACAAGTGTGATGGATCGCCAACAATTTCCTTAAAATCGTAAAGGGGTATTCCATTGGGACAAATCTCGGACAAAAGGAACGGTGCTGGAACATACACATTGTCTGTTGAAGGTTTGGCAATCAACATGAAATGTTTATTGTTGGGAGTATAAACCCCGCTGACATCATCAAGGTAATCCGTGAGTGCATAGTGCATCCTCCACTCAATCGTTGCAGCAAGATGCTTGGAAAGCGACAATTTACAGCCCACACCGAATGGGATGGAAAGGCCATATTTATTCTTGGTTGCAGGCTCGGAGACGAAAGAGCCGTCCTTCTTTTTATGCATGACATAATCTGTACCCCGGGTCAAGAGCTGACAAGTATCTATCGTTTGATTACCCGTAAATGCTCTGGTATTGAACATAAAACCAGAGACTCCAGCGAAGATATAGGGTGAAATGGATGATTCGGGGCGACCCGTATAGTAGTTGAGGAAATTGAACTCCGCCATCAGGCCTATATCATGCATCTTAGACTGAAAATTCAGTCCTGCTTCAGGACGCCAAGCAGCAACCTCATCACGAGCTCTCAGTCTGGTATAGGAATAATCCAAACGGAAAGACCAACGGGAGTCGTAATTGAAACGCACTACAGCACCCAGATCGTAATCGAATTGGTTGAAGGACTTCCAATCCCAATCCTTAATATTTCTCCATGTGTTCAATTCACCAACATAGGAGGTGACACCAAAATGCGGTCCAACCTCAATGGTTTGCGGATTCTGGGCATTCACAAAAAGTGGAGCTTGGCTCATCAAAGCCAACATCATTGTCACCAACCAAAAATGCAGTCTTTTTCTCATCATGTTAAAAGTGTGCAAAGTTAAGACTTTTTTTTAATAATGTGACAACGTAGAAAATCAATTTCTATTGTCCTTGCCCCAAGAGAGTTTGTTGCGGATGGTGCTGAAGAAATCCGTCCCTTCCATTCTGACAGTTCGGATACAAAAATCAGCCTTCCGAACGACCAGCTCCACCGAGGTGTCCAAGGCACGGACCCTGGAGTCCATGCTGAACACGAATTTCTTCTCACGTCCCTCCACATGGATACGGACCACGCTGTCGTCAGGAATAACGATGGGACGTACCGTTAAATTGTGTGCGGCGATGGGCGTGATGACAAAATTTCTGGAGTCAGGTGTAAGGATGGGACCTCCTGCACTCAACGAATAGGCAGTGGAGCCTGTCGGCGTAGCCATGAGGATGCCATCTCCCCAGTATGTGTTCAGAAAGGCATCGTTGACAAAAATCTTGATCGCCAGCAACGAATGCTCGGGATTCCGGATGATGTTGATTTCGTTCAAAGCATAATTGACCGTGTCGTCAAACACCCCTTGAGGAGCCACCAGCTCCAGCAAGGTCCGGCTTTCCGTAGTGAAACGTCCTTGCAAGATCTGCTCCACGGCGTTCCCGATCTCGTCTCGTGCCACGCTAGAGATAAAGCCCAGACGCCCCATGTTGATCCCCAACACAGGGATCCCAGAGTCGCGAAGCAATGGAACGGCATCCAGGATGGTTCCGTCGCCACCGATGGAAAACATCAGGTCAGCATTTCCTTTCAGCTCTCCCGTCTTTGAAAAGCGTTGAAACGAAAAACCATCGGGGATATAATTAGCAAAAGGCTCATACACCATCACCTCGGCCTGGTGCTCGACCAGCCTTTGCATCAATTGTTTCATATAGATCCCGTTTTCCGGAGCGATGGCTTTTCCAAACAATGCGATTTTCATGATTCCAGTTTTTAGACGCTCAAGTATTTCATCAGAAGGGCATACCTGTCGCGAAGGTCGTTGTTTTCATCAGGAGAACTGAATGTATTGACTATGTTATAGTTATAACGATAAAAGCTTTGCAGGATTGCCCCACAGTCAGACTTGTTGACCAAAATGTTCACCAGTATCCTGCCGGGATCCTCAAGAATGTTGTCCACCGTCAGGCCAAGGATTTTAGCATCATTCTCTTCCACGATTCTGGCAATTTCCGAGAGGCTATAGTCGTAAGTGCCCATTTCCAGCTGAATAATACAGCTGAAAGGTGACAGTTGAAAGCTGAAAGTTTTCCAACTCCCTGTCTCCAGCTCTCCGTTTTCCATTATCCGTTCCCCTTTCTCAACTTTCATAGCTCCAATCCTCGTTGTTATACATTCTCAAATAGTTGGAATAGCGCCAATCGGCAATGTCGCCCTGTTCTACTG
The DNA here is from genome assembly GCA_017530365.1 of Bacteroidales bacterium. Taxonomy (GTDB): domain Bacteria; phylum Bacteroidota; class Bacteroidia; order Bacteroidales; family F082; genus Limimorpha. Next base: position 114,778 of record JAFXMK010000018.1, on the reverse strand, counting down.
CTTCTTTGACGGCACAGCCAGGCTCGTGGATGTGAGTGCAGTTGGCGAAACGGCATTCACTCATCAGGTTACGCATCTCCGGAAAACGTTGGGCCAACGTCTCTTTTTCCATGTCGTAGAGCGCAAACTCACGAATGCCGGGGGTATCGACAATCCATGCACCGAACGACAGATGATGCATCTCGGCAAAGGTAGTGGTGTGTTTTCCTTTGTTGTGAACATCGGAAATCTCTCCGATACGCACATTGAGGCTCGGATCTAGGGCGTTGACCAGCGCCGACTTCCCCACACCGGAATGACCGGCGAAAAGACAGATCTTGTCTTGCATCAACGCCTTGAGCTCATCCAGCTTGAAGCCCGTTTTGGCCGAAACGCCAAAAGAAGTGTATCCAATGCTGGAATAGTACTCGATCAACTCCGCCATGTCCCCTATCAGATCATCATCATAGAGATCACATTTGTTGAAAATCAAGGCCGTCGGAATATGATAAGCCTCGGCGGTGACCATAAAACGGTCGATGAAACCCGTCGAAGTCCGAGGGTTCGCCATGGTAGCCACCACAATGGCCAGATCCACATTGGAAGCGATGATATGCGAGGCCTTGCTCAGGTTGACGGATTTCCGGACAATCACATTGTTGCGAGGCTCAATCCTCTTAATGACACCTGTTTCTTTTCCCGGCTCCTGCTCGAAATCCACCTTGTCACCTACGGCCACTGGGTTGGTGGAACGCAATCCGTCGAGGCGTATCTTGCCTCGAAGTCGGCATTCCCATTGCCGTCCCGTCTCGTCGAGGACGATGTACCAGCTACCCGTTGACTTGATGACTTGGCCTTTCATTATGAAATGCAAAAATAAAAAAAAATATAAAAATATAAATAGTAATAATTTTATTACCTATCTTTGCAAAAAAAGAAGCCATGCCAACCATTTTTATCATCTTCGGATTTAGATTTCAATTCTATTCCAACGACCACACGCCAATACATGTGCATGTTGTGAAAGACAACTCAAGGGCAAAATACAAGCTATTTCCTATTGAGCTCATTGAAAACCATGGATTTAAAACTTCAGAACTAAAACTGATAGAGTCCGTTATTGAGGAAAACGTGGAAACAATTTCTGAACACTGGAACACATACTTTAACAACCACAACTAAAAAACGAGATACAAAATGAACATTGAAAAAATCTGGTTAACCAACACCGCAATATGGATTCGGACCGAGGAAGGGAAAGAAGCCTGCGAACAATTCGCCGACTATCCAAGATTGCGGAATGCCTCTCAAAAACAACGTCTTCGTTATGAAGCGGACAGCTTCGGCATCCATTGGGAAGAATTGGACGAAGATCTGAGTTTCGAGGGGTTCTTCTCAAAGCCTGAGCCGACTGCGCTCTACAAGCTTTTCATGGCTCATCCCGAATTGAACGTCTCAGCACTGGCAAGACGCATGGGTATATCACAGAGCTTGATGGCACAATACATCAGTGGAAACAAAAAGCCTAGCGCAAGCCGCTTGGATTTGATTTATGAGACAATCCACCAGGTCGGTAAGGAATTGATGGCTGTATAAAACCTCCATGGAGATTAGATAAAGACATGAAACACGAACTCATTTACCAAATCGCCATCACCCTGATCCCCGGCATCGGCGACATCAGCGGAAAGAAATTCGTTGCCTACTGCGGCAGCGCAGAGGCAATATTCATGGAAAAACGCAAAGCACTGGAAAAGATCAGCGGCATGCGCGAAGTCACCCTTGACGCGCTCAGCAACCCTAAAGACATCTTGAAACGGGCGGAACAAGAGGTGGATTTCATCGAAAGAAACGACATCAAACCCTTGTTCTATCAAGATGCCGACTATCCTCGAAGGCTTTTGCAATGCGACGACAGCCCGTTGATGCTATATTACAAAGGCAACGCCAACTTAAACGCCAGCCGCGTCGTCGCCATCGTCGGCACACGCAACGTCACGGAATACGGCAAAGAGAACTGCGTCAATTTGGTGAACGAACTCGTCGATGAGCAGGTGCTGGTCGTCAGTGGCCTCGCCTATGGTGTCGATACCATCGCCCATCGGTCATCGGTAAAGGCTAGGATCCCCACGGTGGGGGTGCTGGGCAACGGCTTTCAGCAGATCTACCCCGCTGCCAACAAAAAACTCGCAGCGGAGATGCACGCCAACGGCGGACTGCTTACCGAGTGCATGAGCGGCACACAGCCCGACAGGGAGAACTTCCCCCGAAGGAACCGCATCATCGCTGGCATGTCGGACGCCGTCATCGTCATCGAGTCGGCGCTGAAAGGCGGCTCCTTGATTACCGCCAATCTTGCCAACTCCTACAGCCGCGACGTGTTTGCCTATCCCGGCCGGGTGATGGACCTCTACAGCCAAGGCTGCAATTACCTGATCCGCACCAACCGTGCGCATCTCATGGAAAGCGTCGCCAACCTGCGCTACGTCATGCGCTGGGAACGGCCCCTCGGCGAAGAAAGACAGACCTCCATTTTCAGGGAACTCAACGATGAAGAGAAAAAGATCATGGACTGCTTTGAGAATCAGTCCATCGTCAACCTCGACGACTTAATTGTGAAAACCGAGCTACCCACCACCAAACTGGCGAGCCTGTTGCTCAACCTGGAGTTTGACGGCATCCTGATGGCATTGCCAGGGAAAAGATACCAACGATGCTAATCTAACTTAAGAACAGCGAGGAAGGCCGATTGGGGCACCTCGACGTTACCAATCTGGCGCATGCGCTTCTTACCCGCCTTCTGCTTCTCAAGCAGTTTGCGCTTACGCGACACGTCGCCACCATAACACTTGGCCGTCACGTCCTTACGCACCTGACGCACCGTCTCTCTGGCGATGATCTTAGCACCGATGGCAGCCTGAATGGCAATGTCAAACTGGTGTCTTGGAATCAGCTCCTTGAGCTTCTCGCACATGCGACGGCCAAAGTCGTAGGCATGACCGCGGTGGATCAAGGTGGACAGGGCATCGACGGACTCGCCGTTCAACATGATGTCGAGCTTCACCAGATCGGCATCCTGATAGCCCGCGATGTGGTAGTCGAATGAGGCATAGCCCTTGGAGATGGACTTCAGCTTGTCGTAGAAATCAAACACAATCTCACTCAGCGGCATCTGGAAGGTCAGCTCCACCCTATCGGTCGATAGATAGACTTGGTTCTTGAGGACACCACGCCGATCGATGCAGAGAGTCATGATGGGACCCGTGAACTCGTTCTTAGAGATGATCTGGGCGATGATATAGGGTTCCTCAATATGGTCGATCTTGGTCACCTCAGGCAAGCCGCTCGGGTTGTGCACCTCGATCATCTCACCGTCCGTCTTGAAGCATTTGAACGAGACGTTGGGCACGGTGGTGATCACATCCATGTCGAATTCGCGGTCGAGACGTTCCTGGACGATTTCCATGTGCAGCAGTCCGAGGAATCCGCAACGGAAGCCGAAGCCCAAAGCGGCTGAAGACTCAGGTTCCCAGACAAGTGAAGCGTCGTTCAGCTGCAGCTTCTCAAGAGAGGCGCGCAGCTCCTCATAGTCGTCGGCATCTACCGGATAGATACCAGCAAACAGCATGGGTTTGACGTTCTCAAAGCCTTCCACGGGCTTCTCGCAGGGACGTTCCACATGGGTGATGGTGTCGCCCACCTTGACCTCCTTGGAGGTCTTGATACCTGAGATGATATAGCCCACATTGCCTGCCGAGAGCTCCTTCACTGGTACCTGATGCAACTGCAACACGCCTATTTCGTCGGCATTGTACTCCTTGCCTGTAGCGAAGAATTTCACCAAGTCGTTGGTGCGCATGGTGCCATTCACGACACGGAAATAGGCGATGATGCCCCGATAGGAGTTGAACACCGAGTCGAAGATCAGAGCTTGCAGCGGCGCCTCGGGATCGCCTTTCGGCGCAGGTATTTTCTCAACGATAGCGTCAAGGATAGCAGGGACACCTTCGCCGGTACGGGCACTTACCCTAAGGATTTCCGAGGGGTCGCATCCCAACATATCCACGATCTGGTCTTCCACCACATCTACCATGGCGCTATCCATGTCGATCTTGTTCATCACGGGGATGATCTCAAGGTCGTGTTCCAAGGCCATATAGAGGTTGGAGATGGTCTGGGCTTGGATGCCTTGGGTGGCGTCCACCACAAGGAGGGCTCCCTCGCAAGCAGCGATGGAACGGGAGACCTCGTAAGAGAAGTCCACGTGGCCAGGGGTGTCGATAAGGTTCAAGGTATAGACTTCACCTTGATACTCATACTTCATCTGGATGGCGTGGCTCTTGATGGTAATGCCGCGCTCACGCTCGAGATCCATGTCGTCGAGCACCTGGTCAACAAGTTCCTTCTCGCTGACAGTCTTGGTGAGTTCAAGAAGACGGTCGGCCAAGGTCGATTTGCCGTGGTCAATATGGGCGATAATGCAGAAATTCCGGATGTTCTTCATGGGGCGCAAAGATACGAAAATATCTTAATGCAGCACACTGTAGATCTCGGATTCGGCGATCTTTTGGATGTTACCATCAGGATCCAGCAGGAAGAGGCCTGCGCCGTCATAGTAGCCAACATAGAGCAGCGAGCCGTCGGGAAGCCACGTCGGATTGCTGGTCTCATAGTCTGAACCTTCAAGTTCTTTCTGCTGCTTGCCATCTATGCTCGACACGACGTAAAAGCCAATGGTACCGTCGCCCAGCCCGACATTGTATCCTATCAACGCTCTTTTTTGCGTGGGATCCACTGAGGCATCCACATCAAAATCTTCTTTCCCCAACCCGATGTCAGCTAAATTTTCCATGTCAATCTGGTCGGTCAGGCAGACCCTTTGACCGTCGCCAACATAATAGATGTCGTTGTCCACGTTTTCAAGAAGGTTGCCCGTCGGGTCAGAGGAGACGCTTTCAGGTCCCCAGCGGTCGAAGCCGCTATTGTCTGAGATATCCTCAAAGGTGACGAATTCATCCCCATCCATCACGGCTTTGTAAAGCTCTTGGACTGTGACCGTTTTCGAGGCGATGTCATAGACGGCGAGGTTGTAGAACAAGCCGGCAAACCATCTCACATCACATTCCAAGGCAACTTGGGTCTCCTCATAGTTGAGGTACATGGCGCCGAAGCCGTCCAGCTCCGTCCTTCCTTCTACCGGCACGTCCCAATCGGCCAGCTGTTCGGGCATGGGGTTGGTGTCGTTCAAGTCGAGGCAACGCAGCAGCAGTTCGCCGTCTTTGTCGACGCTGTAATAGAGCACGTTGTTTTTGGCAAGCACGGCACGGACGATGCTATCGGTCTCGTTGTTATAGCGATCCGCATAATGCGTCTCAAGATCATAGAGCCAAAGCTTCCCATCTTCAATGTAGAAAAGACCATATTTTTCAGCGAGCGTGCTTTGTTCAGCTGGTTTGTTTGGTTCAGACAGTTTGTTGTTGTTTTGTGCGCAGCTGGCAATCAAGACAGCCAAAGCCGCAACAATCAGGAAATGGAGTGTTTTCATGATATCGTTAGTTTATAAGATTGCACAAAGATACGTTTTTTATGATTCCGTTGTATGATGTCCCAGATAAACCAATCCGAGATTACCGTCGATGGCGATCTTGTCGCCTTGATGGAGCGGATGTCCGTTGATAGCGCCGAATTCATCGTCCACATCCACGTCGAGGCCGTCGCAGCTGACCACGCAGACCTTACCCAGACGCACAGCTGTGACTGCCGCATGGGAGGTGGCACCGCCACGGGCAGTAAGCAGGCCGTCGCAGTCGAAGATCATGCCGATGTCGTCAGGCACAGTGTCGGGACGGACCAAGATGACATTGTCGTCAGGATGTTGCTCACGCAGCTCCTGGATCTGCCGTGCGTTGAAGGCGGCCAAGCCGTTCATGGCACCTCCACCGATACCCATGCCTCGACCCACGGAAAGCTGCAGCCGTTGCTCGGGCTTCTCGAAGACAAAGGAACTGTTAACCGCCGACTGACCACTATCCACTGTCTTGAGGTCTTGGTCACGGGTCTGCAGGATATAGAAATCGTCAGGGTTATCGCTTTCGAAAGTAAACTCGATCTCCTGCGGGCTGTAGCCTAACTCTTCGGTGAGCTTCACGGCCGTGTTATAGATTTTCTTGTACATGTCGGGCAGCAGTGTCTGCATGGAAGGACCTTCGAGACCCGCAGCCTTGCGTTGGGTCTCCCCTATCGGCAACGGCTTCACAAGGCCACCCACGATGTCCTCGCCCTGACTGCGCAGTGTGAAGTCGCCATAGAGATGCACGCCAGGACGTTCGCGGTTGGGGTTCTGGGTGAACACCACGCCCGTGCCAGAGGTGGCGCTGCGGTTGCCGAAGATCATCTGCTGGACGATGACAGCGGTACCCCAATTCTCGGAAATACCGAGATGACGGCGGTAGGCCAGCGCACGCTCTGAGTTCCACGAATCGATGACCATGTTTACACACTCGATAAGTTGCTTGAACGAGTCCTGCTCAAAGATCACGCCGTGGTCTGACAGGATGCGCTTGTAGGCCATGGCGATCTCCTTCATCTGCTCTGAAGAGAAGTCGGCTTTCATCACCACGCCTGTCTGCTGCTTGTAGGCGTTGATCTCATCGTCGAACACATCGCGTTCGATGCCTTTGGCCATACCCCAGCTCTGAATAAGACGGCGATAGGAATCCCATAAGACCCATGCCCTTTCGGGATCCTGAGCCACCGCCTCGGCAATCTCGTCGTTCAGACCGACGTTGAGCAGGGTGTCCATGGCACCCGGCATCGAGATGGCCGTACCCGAACGCACCGAGAGCAGCAAAGGATTGGATGGGTCGCCGAAACGCTTCTTGGTGATGCCTTCCAACCCGTCAATGAAACGACGGATCATGCCGTGGATCTCAGAACGCAGTTCGGGAATCGTGTTGATGGTGTCATTGCGACGGAAAGTCTCGGTGGTGATGACGAAACCTGGAGGCACAGGCAATCCATTCAGATAGAGGTTCTTCAAATGATAGGCCTTGTTGCCGATAAACACCTGGTTGTCCATCTTTGGCGTGGCCTCCCAGAAGGGGCTGATGAGCATCTCTGAGTTGTAGGTCATGATGTCGTTAATCAGCTTCTGGTCGAGGTCGGCGGCCATGCCACGCAACGACTTGAGGATGCGGGCGATGAAGTTGTCCAAAGGCTGCATTAGGAAGGCATCAGAAAGCAGGTCGCGGTGGAACTCCTCGGACTTGCGGCTGACCAAAGCGGCGGTCTCACGTTCGTCGAGTGTACCTTCAGGGTCGAAGAGCTGCGGCACGATGACCTTCAACGGATATTCGTACGACTTGAGGAAGTAGCTGATGACAATGCGTTTGATGTCTTCGGAGATAAACTGGAAGATGTTGATGTATTGGTCGAAGGAGAAGCTTCGGGAAGTCAACGAGTACTTGAGCATCTTGAGCTTCGAGTTGAGTCCTTGGTTGGTGATGCCGTCGAGTTCAAGACCTTCGCGGAAGTATTCGAGAATGTCGTAGATCACCTCCAACGTGCGGGCGGAGATATATTCCAAGTTGATGCTCTGCACCACTTGTTCCATCAACTGGGTGGCCACGCGCTCCAAGCGGAACGTCAGGCCCATGGCCTCGAATTTGTTCTCGCGGTAGGTGCCATACATCGATGGGATGCCGATGGCGATATGGCGTTTGTGGTAGATATTTTCCCATCCTTCACTCTCTTCGGGGTTGAAAATCACCGATTTAAGTTTCTCCATGAAGGCATAGATAAGCTTCAGCGACTTGCCAACCTCCTTGTTTTTATAAGCCTTCTCGAATTCGTCAATGTCCTTGTCGGCAAGGAAAGGATAGCTCCGCAACGAGCTGAAGATATTGACACTCTCAAAGGAATACTTCTCCCTGAGGAAAGCATACAGGTCCTTGATATCCATCAAACGGGCATGCTCGCGGTCGCCGATCGCTTGGTCGATGCCCAGCTTCTCCACGGCACGGACGATGAGTTTGTCGAAGTCGTCGCGCGAGAGCATGAGCAGGTCCTCGGGATCGAGGCAGCTAGTCTCGCTCATCGTGACCGTGATGTCATGCACGTATGTGAACCATTGGCTGTGAACATCGATGCTGTCATACACATTGTTCGGGAGAATGGATCTGAGGTTCTCTTTGATGCCGTCGCTCCAAAACTTGAACACACTGAGTGTGAGGCCGATGAGGGTGTTGTTGCTCTCGGTATGCACCTGCTTGCGGAGGAAGTGCACTAGCTTGTCCTCACGCCCAGAAATCTCGTCCATATTGGTGGTGACATTACGGATCTCGCCTTCTGCTCCGATCTCGTTGAAATACACCGGGAAGATGCGGGTGAGTTGCTTTACCTTCTTATAATAGGGGCTGATGTTAGAGTTGAGGATCTTGGTGATCTCGCGCTGGAAGAGGTCGGTGTCGCTGAGGAAGATGCCGCCCAGCTTCAGGTTGACGATCAAAGACGACAGCAGCTTCTCCATGGGGAACTTGGAATGCTCGATGAGCTCCAGCCACACGCGGATGTTCTTGATATGGTTCTCATCGACCGACAGTTGCCAGTCTTCATCCACGAAGACCTTGCCTGGCGTGACGAAACCGAAGTTGATGAGCTTTTTCTCAAAGTAGTTGACGATCTCCTTCTGTTCCGTCTGGTCGATGTCGATGATCTTCAAACCCAAGGTCAGCTGGAAGTCGAGGACCGCCGACATGTAGTCTTTCCTCAGCTCTTGAGCCAGGTCGAAGATGGTATCGATGAAAGGCATGATCTGGTCTTGCTCCATCTCGTCAACAGCCTCGCGGAGCATCTTGTTCATGTTCCAGATGAGGCGTTCGCGCTGGCTATCCATGCCGGGAAGATGCAGCAGATAGAACACATAATGGAACTTCGTGATGAAATGCGGGAATGCCTCTTCCGACTTGGTGAAACGGGCGGCAATCTGGTCATAGATGGGAAGGGACGACAGCTTCTCCCAAGTGTCGGCCGCCTCGAGGTCGGCATTCAGCATGTCGAAATATGGTTGTCCGATGGAATCCCTGATGGCTTGCGCTTCAAGTGGTTCCACCAGTGATGCCTTGTCGTCAAGCCATTTTTCCACCATGGTAGTGTCGCGCCAATAGCGGTACGTCTCTTTCAGAATCATCCTCACCAAGCCCTGGGCCTTAGCACCGTAGTGCTCATCACAGGCCAGCTTGTCGAGATAGCGGATGGCGTATTTTGAAGCCAGGATGTAGCAGTCGCGGTTAGCGTCGAAGCGCTCGTTGAGGATGTCGAAAACCGCATCAATGATTCTGTCTCCTGTCTTCTGCCTTCTGTCTTCCACAGATACAAACTCCAGCAGCGTATTGACAATGCTAAGTCTCAGTTTCTTCGGGACATCCGGCCTAAGCAGGCTCCGCATCATCTCCAGGGGGACGAGATAGGCATCGGCAGGCACATCGTCGCGGGTGTAAAACCAGAAGTCGTCCATGAGAATCTTACGCAGTTCTTCGACAACGAAGGTGTGGTTCGACAGCGGATGATGGAATTCGGTGATGCAGTCCTTGGCTCTTTTGTTGATGCCAAAGTATTTGGTTGACAGGTTGATGAACTGCTGATGCTCGTCGGGGATGAAGATATCTTTGTATCTGGTTTGTTCCAGGTTGGCTTCAAGAGCCTGGGATTTGAAGGGTTCGGACATGATTGAAAGAATGTTTGTGCAAAAATATGGAAAAACAGCCGAAGTTTCCCGCAGAAATCGTATTTTTGCAGTTTGTAGTCAAAACAAAATCATCAAACAATCATAAAAAATGGAAAAGATTAAAGTTGGTATCAATGGTTTCGGCCGTATTGGCCGCAACGTGTTCCGCATCATCTGCGAACGTCCGAATCTTGAAATCGTGGGCGTCAACGACCTGACAAGCACCAAGGTGCTGGCCCACCTGTTGAAATACGACTCCACCCAGGGCAAGTTCCCCGGCACGGTGGAATATGACGAGACCGCGCTGATCGTCAACGGACAGCGCATCCCAGTCACGGCTGAGCGCTCTCCGCTGAACATCAAATGGGGCAAGACCCCTGACGTGGTGGTTGAGTCCACCGGTGTGTTCCGCTCCAAGGAAAGCAGCAAGGGCGGCTATGGCGACCACCTGAAGAACGGCGCCAAGAAGGTCATCCTCTCTGCTCCTTCGAAGGATGCCATCGACGCCACCATCGTGGTTGGCGTGAACAACCACGAGCTCACCGACGACATCGAATGCGTATCCAACGCTTCCTGCACCACCAACTGCCTGGCTCCTGTTGCCAAGGTGTTGAACGACCGTTTCGGCATCGAGCAGGGTTACATCACCACCATCCACAGCTACACCAACGACCAGGTGATCCTCGACGGTCCGCACAGCGATTTGCGCCGTGCCCGTAGCGCCGCCATGTCACAGATTCCGACCACCACTGGCGCCGCCAAAGCAGTGGGCATCGTCATCCCCGACCTTAACGGCAAGCTCGACGGTATCGCTGTCCGCGTTCCTACGCCCACCGGTTCACTTGTTGACCTCGTCTGCACTTTGAAGACCGAAGCCACCAAGGAAGAAATCAACGCTGCCATGAAGGAAGCCGCTGAAGGCCCGATGAAAGGCGTGCTCGAATACACCGAGGACCCGATCGTCAGCTGCGACGTCATCCACAACCCACACAGCAGCATCTTCGATGCCCAAAGCACCATGGTGATGGGCAAGATGGTGAAGATCATGTCGTGGTACGACAACGAATGGGGTTACTCCAACAGAATGGTGGACCTCATCGAGATGATGAAGTACTGATTTTAAGAAGTCAGAAGACAAAAGAAAGAAGCAAGAAGGGTGGCTGCTGGGCCGCCCTTCTTCATTTCTTTTCAGATTCATTTATCTTGGCTTCGATTTCGGAGATATCGGCCCTGACTTCCTTAGTTTTGGCATCTTCGGAGCCATAGGTGGTTTCATAGATCGACAAGACCCGATTGTACTGTTCCAAAGCCTTGCCGTATTCTTCCATGCTCGAATAGCTATCCCCTATATTATAGTAGATCATGGCCAGGTCAGGATGACTTTCTCCGAGAAGTTTTGTTAGTATGGTTTTGGCTTTGTTGAAGTATTCCAAAGCTTTGAGGTATTCGCCTTTAGAATGATACACGGTGCCAATGACATTGTAATCCGAAGCTACATATTCATTGTCCTCTCCGTAATTGGTTTTCATGATATTGAGTGCCTTATCCAGGCATTGCAATGCCATATCGTAATTACGCAGATTTAACAGCGTCGTGCCAATGTTGTGATAGCAGGAAGCCAAGTCGGGATGGTTTTTTCCCAGCACTTTTTCGCGGATAGCCAAAGCCATATTGTCATATTCCAGCGCCTTTTCGTAGTTACCCTGTAAATGATATATATGACCGATGTTGTTGTAGCTTTGGGCAACGTCAGGATGGTTTTCGCCGAATACCTTTTTGCGGCAATCCAGTGCCTTGTTGAGGTATTCCAACGATTTTTCGTAATCTCCTTTGATACCATACATACCGCCTAGGTTGTTGTAGCACACGGCCGTCTTGGCATGATAATCCCCAAATATTGGTTTCCAGATGGAAAGCGTCTGGCTGAAGAAGTCCGCCGCCTTCTCACAGTCACCCAGCTTCCACCATACTATCCCTATGTTATTACAAATAGTGGCAATCTCAGGATGATTCTCTCCTAACAAAGCTTTTTTGATAGCCAGCGCCTTGTCAAAGCACTCCAACGCCTTTTGATATTCGCCTTGGTTGGAATACACGGAACCTATGTTGTTGTAGCTAAGCGCCACATCTGGATGCTGTTCCCCGAAGATAGACAACCTGATGGAAAGTGCTTGATGGTGACACTCCAAAGCATTCTTGTAATCGCCTTGTTTCCAGTATTCTACGCCGATATTGTTATAACTGTCGGCGACATCGGCATGCGGTTCTTTGAAAATCGTTTTTTTGATATTGAGCGCTTTGTCGTAATAATCTAATGCTTTTTTATAGTCACCTTGATCAGAATAGACCATCCCAATATAATTGTAAATCATGGCTGTTTTAGCGTCTTCTTCCCCACTTTGCAGCAGCGATTGCCGCAACCCGTGCTGGAAGTATTCAAGAGCCTTGTCGAAATCAGCGACATATTCTCTGTTATAACCTCCGGCATCCAGCTGCCAATTCACATTGGTCGTATCCAAGCTAGCCCTTAACTCGATATAGTACGCCGCTGTATCGTTCAAATGTTGCGCTTTGAAAGTCTCGTAGTAGCCGTAGCATCGCCTAGCCGCCTCTTCGATGTCGGCCTGCTGTGCTGCCTTTGCCTTCTGCAACTGCTCATCCTGTTCCAGAATGGCTTCCCCCCTCTGCTTGATATCAGCCACCTGCGCCGTGATGTCGCCACGAGTCTTCAGCAATGAGTCTGCCTTCATCAACTCACCGTTCTCAATGCAATAGGACACTTGGCGGTAGAACTCGTCCAATTGGTCATAGTCCAATTCGGAGTAGCGTTTGGCCATGTCCTTGATGAGCTGCTCGTTGCCCTCCTGGTCCCGATAGAGCTTCTGCAATGCATTGCGGTATTCTTCGTCTGAAATCTTCTGCTGGGTTTTCAAGTCCTCAATCTCATCTTCCCTATCTTGCAACTGTTTCTGAAGATTACGACGGATTTTCCGCTCGGCAGTCAACTGGTCCTGCAGCTGCTGGTCGGGGCTCTCCATCACGATGTAAAGCGGATTCTTGGAGTAATTATAGGTGCGGGGGCAGGCTTCCATGTCCACCAATTGATAGCCTTTTTTCTTCACCGAGTCCAGATGGAACTGGGCTGTCGTGATAGGAAAAGAAAACGCGCCGTCATCATGATTCACCAACACGGCACTGCGTCCCTGCAAGGAGACCGTGGCACCTTTCAAGCCATGTCCGGGAATGAGTTTGCCTTGGGCATCCATGCGTCCTTTGGTCTTCACGTAACCCTGCTGCGTCTGGGCGCCAGCAAAAAGCACCGACACCAACAAAACACCAATAATTAGGAATCGTTTCATATCTACCGAGCTTTAACCCCTACGGGGTATCTCTTATCTTTTATCTCTTATCTCACAATCATCACCACCCCCTGAAGCCGCCGCGAAACCAGCCCTTCAGGTGTTATCATTTCCACGTCGCACACATAATAATAGGTTCCTGCGGCACAAGGCAGATGCGTGCCCGAGGCATTCCCATCCCAATTGATGAAGATGTCTTCCGTTTCATAGACCATACGACCCCAACGGTTAAAGATATGTGTCTCCGCCTTGTTGATCAAGTCGGGGGTGATACGCATCGGGATGAATACATCGTTGAAGCCATCACCGTTGGGTGTGAACACGTTTGGCAGCTCATACACGGGCTCGTCGGGTTCGGGTTCCGGCTCGTCCTCCGTTGGTTTCACCTCGACGACAGCCGAGTAGTTCACCAATGGGCGAGGCGCTCCCTCAAGGGTATAATGCCCAAAAGTACGGACATAGTAGCTATAGGTTACATCATTCTGAACACGGACATCCGTAAACTCCATAGACGTCGTTCCGGCAAGCTTCACAAAAACCGTATCGATCTTCTTGAAGACCTCCGTGCTGTCGATGATCCACGGAACTTCTTCAGTCCATGTCAACGAAGCCATTTTGTCACCACCCGTGCCTGTCAGGAACACCGCATTAGCGATTGAGCTGGTTCCCATGACTTGCTGGTTGGCATCTTTCATCTCCACTTTATAATGCAGCGACTGCACCTCGGCAAGATTCACCTCGGCATCCAAGAAGGTGGAATCCACCCCTGAACACACCGTAGTCTCCGCCCCATTGAGGTTACGGATCAAACGATAGGAATACGGAGCTGCATATTGCGGATCGATTTCACGAGGCCGCACCCACTTCACCAGCATCCGATGTCCCAGAAGATCCTCGCTGTCGTTGGAGACACAGGTCATCAAAGGCATGTTGTTGGGCAATAGCACGCAGGCCTCGTTGCTAGGTTTGCTTTCGGCACCGCCATGGAACAGCGCAACCACTCGATAACAGTATTCCACGCCCTGTTCGAAACCAGCTCCGCCATTGGTGTCAAGGAACGAAGTGGCCTGAGCAGGAAGCTCAGCGACCAGCTGGTATCCTGGACGCACACCGGTCTCGCAGTAATCAGGCTGATAGGGCGAAGACCCCGTCCTCCTATAAACACGGATAGCTTCTACATTAGCACAAGCAACATAAGCATCCCAAGAGAGTTGGAAGTGAGGATTGGGGAGTGAGGAGTGGGGAGTAACACTCAATCCATCGATTGCTGGGCCAATCACTGAAATGTTCACTGCACGGACATTCGACAGCGATATGGGGAACGAGTCGTCTTTGGCGTGGATGACCACCTGATAGGGACTTCTACGAATATGATCGCACTGAGTGTTCCAAGTAAATTCAAAGGCGGGATTCAGTCCAGAGGCGGTCTCTGGTGTCATCACGGCGGGACTGGAAGAAAGCTCGAAGGGAGCACCAGACGCCGTCAGAGTAACCTGATCGCCATCGGGATCATAGCCAGTAACGACAAAGTCGATCGTGGAGCCAGCGATGACGCAGGTATCACTGATGGCTGAGACCTGAGGCACGTTGTTGTCGCAAGCGCTGATCAGGATCTGCATGTCGCGGATCACAGACCCCACTTTGATACCACGTCTCCATTCTTCGATGAGGATGGCCACGTTGTATTCTCCTTGCAGCACCGGGTTCTCCCAACTTAGCACACCTGTGACCGGGTCGATTTCAAAAACACCGGATGTCTGCGGATAAGTGTAACCCGGGATATCTTCTCCATAGGAGCCTTTACAAGGAACCAGCTGGTAGCTCAAGCTGTCGCCATCCTGATCGTAAGCCGAAGGTGTATGGTAAAAAGGTTTGCCCACACAGCCTTTATCGACGGGAGCATTAAGCAATTGCACCGAGTTGTTGTAGCCTAAGAAAGGACTGATCACCAATTCCGACTCAATATACATGGGAACACCGACCGAATTGGGCACATTCACCACGCCATAATTGCGGTTGGGATCTTCCATGCTGATCACGTAAGTGCCTGACGACGAGAACACGTGGATCATCTTATAGACACTCAGGTAATAATCGTCACCGAGATTCTGATACACCACTCGAGGCACGTAATCGCTGAATCCATCGCCCCAGTCCATCAGAAGGGAATCGCGTTCAATGCCAGCGGTACTGGATGTGTAATAGCAAGTCAGCGTAAACTCGAAGGCATTGCCGCCTTTCCACTCATAAGTGATCTCGGCAGCCCGCTGGTGGGTAGCCCAAAGCGGGATGGCGAGCATCAGGAATAGCACTGACAAAAAAAGTTTACGCATCATCAAAATTTTGATGTGCAAAGGTAATCAATAATGAGAAATTTCAGTAAGTTTGCACATTATTTTCAAAAAAACATGACATGGACAACACTTTACCCGACCATTATTCCAGTGAAGAGAAAGAAGAGATTCTGCGACGATATCAGCGTTTGCTAAGTGTTTGGCAAACGCGAAAAGAAAAACAGGATCTTGACATGGTGGAGAAGGCTTTCTATTTCGCCGCCAACGCCCACTGCAACCAACGTCGCCGCACTGGCGAACCCTACATCTACCATCCCATCGAAGTGGCCACCATAGCCGCCCAGGACATAGGTCTCGGTCGCACCTCCATCGTCTGCGCATTGTTGCATGACGTGGTAGAAGACACTGAATTCACGTTGGACGACATTTCCGCCATGTTCGGAGAAAAAGTGTCCCATATCATCGACGGACTCACCAAACTCGACAAGGTAGAGAACGCCGAGAGCATGCAGGCAGAGAACTTCAAGAAGATCATCAGCTCGCTCTCCTACGACATCCGCGTGGTGCTCATCAAGCTAGCCGACCGTCTGCACAACATGCGCACTTTGAGTTCCATGCCACCCCACAAGCAACTCAAGATCGCTTCAGAGACATCCTATATCTACGCTCCCCTCGCCTACCGACTCGGCCTTCACGCCATCAAAAACGAGCTGGAAGATCTTTCCCTTAAATACAGGGACCCTGTCATCTACGAGAGCATCAACAAGCAGATGAACGAAGTGAGGGCTGAGCGCACTTCCCAACTGAAAGAGTTTCTCGTCCCTATCGAGGAGACTTTCAAGAAAAGGGGCATGGAGGTCAGCACGCAGATCATTGAACGTTCCACCCATTCCATCTGGAAACGCATGCAGAAGAAGCAGCTGACCTTCGACGATCTCTATGGCAACTTCAACATCCGCTTCATCGTGGACTGCCCGTTGGACATGGAGAAGATTGAGTGCTGGAAGATCTACGCCGTCCTTACCGACGTCTATACCCCCAACGCCACCAAGCTGAAGGACTGGATCTCGACGCCGAAGATCAACGGCTACGAGTCCATCCATGCCGTGTTCATGAGCAAGGACGGCAAATGGGTAGAAGTACATATCCGGACC
Source organism: Bacteroidales bacterium (assembly GCA_017530365.1). Taxonomy (GTDB): domain Bacteria; phylum Bacteroidota; class Bacteroidia; order Bacteroidales; family F082; genus Limimorpha. The sequence continues at coordinate 98,268 of JAFXMK010000018.1, read as the reverse complement.
AAACGCATGGACGAGATTGCCGAGAAGGGCTTCACCGCCTATTGGCAATACCGTACCGACAACCAGACTGAGAGCGGCTTCGACGAGTGGCTGAAACGCGTCAACGAGCTGATCAGTTCCGAGAGCGACTCCACCTTGGATTTCGTCGATACCTTCACCAACGACCTCTTCTCCGATGAGATCAAGGTGTTTACCCCTCAAGGCAAACCCATCACCTTACCCAAGCACTCGACGGTCCTCGACTTCGCCTACAGCATCCACTCCGAAGTCGGCAACCACAGCATCGCAGCCCATGTCAACAACCAGCTGGTGCAGCTCGACCAGAAGTTGAAAACCGGCGACCAGGTGGAGATCATCACCTCGGAGGCGCAACATCCGCAAGAGAAATGGTTCGAGTTCCTCAACACCGCCTTCGCCAAATCCAAGCTCAAGGCCGGTATCAAAGAATACAGACGCAGTTTCCGTGAGAAAGGAGAAGAGAAGTTCAACGATATCATGAAGAGACTCGGACTCGAGGCGTCAAAAGCCAACCGCAGCAAGGTTATGGAAGACGAACGCATCTCCAGCGCCGTCGATTTCTTCTATTATCTCGCTGAAGGCAAAATTACCGAACAGCATATCCAAAAGGTGCTCAAGCCGCAAAGCAGCAGCAACGGCAGCATCCTCCGATACCTTACCTTCGGTCTGCTGGGGGGCAGTGATTCGAAAGAAAAGAAGGAGACCCCAGTTTCCTCAGGCGAGTTCGATTTCAATGTGGCCACCTGCTGCAACCCCATCCCAGGCGATGAAGTCGTGGCCTTCACCTTCCCAGGCGAGCCCTTACAGATCCATCGTTCTGACTGTCCTAAAGCCATCGAGATGATGTCGCGCTACGGCAACAGCATCGTCAAGGCCAAATGGCAGCCCAAGAGTGAGATCGCTTTCCTGGCGGGACTGAAGATCACCGCCATCGACAGCATCGGACTGCTCAACAAGATGACCGATCTACTCTCCAACGAGTTGAAACTCAACTTGCACTCATTACAGATGGAATCGAAGCAAGACCTCGTGGAATCCAATATCTCCGTCTATGTCCACAACACCAACGAGCTCAAACTACTCATTGACAAGCTAAGCAAGCTTCATGGTGTTAAAAAAGTTGTGCGTCTTGTTTAGAATTATTCCGAATAATTATTATCTTTGCGAATCATTTTAGGATGAAACCATGAAAGATAATAAAGAAAGCATTACGCTGACTGTCAGAAAGATATTTACCGAATATCTCCACGACCACAATTTACGGAAAACTCCAGAACGTTTTGCCATCCTTCAAGAAATCTATTCCACCAATGGACATTTCGACATTGAGTCGCTTTATAACAAGATGAAGGATAACAAATACCGTGTCAGCCGCGCTACTTTGTACAACACCATCGAGTTGCTGCTGGACTGCAACCTAGTGATCAAGCACCAATTTGGGCACAACTGCGCACAGTATGAACGTTCTTACAAGTTCAGGCAACACGATCATTTCGTTGACCTCGACACAGGTCAGGTGCTGGAGTATTGCGACCCCAGGCTTCAGGACATCCAGAAAGCCATTGAGGAAGAGTTTGGCGTTGAGGTGACACACCATTCGTTGATTTTTTATGGACATAAGAAGACAGAAGATAAGAAGTAAGAATAGCATATAATTATGAACAAGATAGACATATTATTAGGTTTGCAATGGGGTGATGAAGGCAAAGGCAAGGTGGTCGATGCGCTTACCCCAAATTATGACATCGTTTGCCGTTTTCAGGGCGGTCCCAATGCCGGACATACCATCGAGTTTGAAGGCAAGAAATTCGTCTTGCACAACATCCCTTCGGGCGTGCTGACCCCAGGGTGCGTCAATCTCATCGGCAACGGCGTCATCATCGAACCTCATATATTAAAAGGAGAAATCGAAGGCTTGCGCGAAGCCGGCTTCGACCTACGTCAAACGCTGATGATCGCCAACCGTGCCCATCTCATCCTGCCCACCCACCGCGCCATGGATGCCGCCAACGAGAAGGCCTTGGGTAAGATGAAAGTCGGAACCACGCTGAAAGGCATCGGGCCCACCTATACCGACAAGACCGCCCGCCGTGGTCTCCGCATCGGTGACATCGCCTCTCCTGACTTCCGTGAGAAATACGAAAACCTCAAGAAAGCCCATCTTCAACAAATCGCAGGTTTGGGTTTTGACATGCAGGGCTTCCAACTCGACGGCCTCGACTTCGCCGAGTATGAGAAGCTGTGGTTCGAAGGCATCGAATACCTGAAACAATATCAGTTCGTCGACGGCGAGTATTTCATCAACGAGGCTCTTGACAACGGCAAAAAAGTGCTGGCTGAAGGTGCCCAAGGCTCTATGCTTGATGTGGACTTCGGCAGTTATCCTTTCGTGACCTCATCCAATGTCATCGCCGCTGGTGTTTGCTCTGGTCTGGGCGTTGCTCCAAGCAGAGTCGGCAAGGTGTATGGCATCTTCAAGGCCTACTGCACCCGCGTGGGCACAGGTCCCTTCCCCACTGAATTGTTCGATGAAACCGGTGAGATGCTCCGCCAAAATGGACACGAGTTTGGTGCGACTACTGGCCGTCCGCGCCGTTGCGGCTGGCTCGACCTGCCTGCTCTGAAGTATGCCGTCATGCTCAGTGGCGTCACCGACCTGATGATGATGAAGAGCGACGTGATGGATGACTTCGCGACCTTGAAAGTCGCCACTGCTTACCGCTACAACGGACAAGAGACCAAGCACCTGCCTTTTGCTGCCTGCACCGAGACCATGGAACCCGTCTACACTGAGATCCCTGGCTGGCAACAGAAGATAGAAGGCAAGATCCCGCAGAAATTGGAAGACTATATTAAATACATTGAGGACTATGTCGGCGTGCCGATCAAATTCGTTTCGTACGGTCCCGACAGAAAACAAAACATTTTGAGATGATCATTTTAGAAAAACCATACGTTTCCGCCCCGTTAGTGGCGTATCTGGAAGAGAAACAAATCCCCGTTTTACATAACGACATGGCCGAGGTGCTGAAAGGCCAAGGCCATCACCTAAACCTTTTGGACGACAAAGCTTTCGTTGAGAAATACGAGCAAAGCCATCAGTTGTATGCCGTCTCCGAGAATGCCTTGGTGTGGCTCTATGCCCAGCTGCCCGAGTCGGAGCTGGTGAAAAAGGTTAAAATCCTGAAGGACAAGGCCGCTTTCCGTCGCATCTGCCAGCAAATCTATCCCGACTTCTATTACAAAGAGGTAGAGATGAAAGCCTTGCGCAGCCTCAACCCCGACGAGTTGCCATTGCCCTTGGTGCTGAAGCCTGCAGTGGGCTTCCTCAGCGTGGGCGTGTATATCGTCCGCAACAAGGCTGAATGGCAAGCTGCTTTGGACGACATCGACCAAAACTTCGCCAAGCAATGCGCCGTCTTCCCCGAGACCGTGGTGCGTAGCGAGAAGTTCGTATTGGAACAGTTCATCGAAGGCGAGGAATATGCCGTGGACGCCTATTATGATGCCGAGGGCAAACCCAACATCATCAACATTTTCCACCACATCTTCAAGAACGAGACTGACGTCAGCGACCGCCTCTACTGCATGAGTAAGCAGATCTTCGAAGCCAACTATCCCGCTTTCAACCAGTTCTGCATCGACTTGAACGGCGTGCTCGGACTGAAGAACTTCCCCATGCACGTGGAGTTCCGGGTCGACAAGAACACGGGGCGGGCCATCCCAATTGAGGTCAACCCATTGCGTTTCGCTGGAATGTGCCTCAACGACCTGACGCGCCACACCTGCCACTTGCTGCCTGTACAGTGCTATTTCGAGGGCATTCGTCCCGACTATGCCACCATGTGGAACGGCATTGAGAATGATGTATTCAGCTTCATCGTCCTGGACAAGCCCTACGACACCAACCGCAAGCTCGACTTCGAGCGCATCAAGCGGCACTTCCACGGCGTGCTGGAGACTCGCGACATCATGAACCCCGCCATGAGCATCTGGGGCTTCCTGTTCACGCAGACTACGCCCGAACACAAAGAGGAACTGAAAGAGATTCTGTTCTCCTCTTTGGAAGAGTTTATGGCATGATATTAAAACAAAAAGTTGACAAAAAGGTGGTAGGCTTACCACCTTTTTTGCATTAATTACTACCTTTGCAGAAATTATCTCCGCCATGAAAAACTCCTTACTCACACTCATTACTGCCTTTGCTTTGCTCTTTTCCGCCTGCTCGACCGAAAAGAAACTAGCTTTCAACGAAAAAGCAGCTTTGGAATTCCTTTACCAATACATGCCGCTCGGCGATAGCGTGGACTACACCGAGGACTATTACCGCGAGTGCGTCCACTATGCCTTCCTCGCTAAACAGGAAATGCCATGGGGCGACAGCATCCCCGAGCGCGAGTTCAAGCATTTCGTGGTGCCCGTGCGCGTCAACAACGAGAACCTCGACCGCTTCCGCGCCACCTATTATGAGGAGCTGAAAATGCGCGTGAAAGACCTTTCTTTATACGATGCCGTCCTCGAAGTGAACCATTGGTGCCACGAGCATGTCAACTACAAGGGCAGCGACAGCCGCACCAGTGCGCCTATGGCCACCATCAAGACCTCATGGGGACGCTGCGGCGAGGAGTCGACACTGCTGGTGACGGCCTTGCGGACGGTTGGTATCCCAGCAAGACAAGTGTATACCCCCCGCTGGGCGCACTGCGACGACAACCACGCTTGGGTGGAGGCTTGGGTGAACGGACAATGGCACTTCCTTGGTGCCTGCGAGCCCGAGCCTGTACTCGACTTGGGTTGGTTCAACGAGCCAGCATCACGCACGCTCTTGCTCCACACGAGAGTATTTGGCGACTACGATGGTCCTGAGGAAGTCATCAGCCGCAACCAGTTCTTTACTGAGATCAATGTGGTAAGCAATTACGGAAAGACCGCTAAGACCACCTTCACCGTAGTGGATGCCGAAGGCACACCGCAACCAGGGATCAAGGTGGAATTCAAGATCTACAACTATGCCGAGTTCTGCACCGTGGTGCGCAAAACCACCGATGAAAACGGTCAGACATGGCTTACCTCAGGATTGGGGTGTATGATGGCCTACGCCGCCAAAAACGGGAAGTTTGGATTTCAAGTGTTCAAGGCTGGAGAACAGGGCAATGTCACAATCAAGCTCGACCATCAAGAAGGTTCCAACGACAGTTTCGAGTTCGACATGGAGCCGCCTGCCCCATCAGCGAACATCCCTGAAGTCACACCCGAGATGCGCGCTGAGAACGATCTGCGTATCAACTATGAGGATTCATTGCGCAACGCCTATATCGCCAACTGCAAAAAAGCACAACAGGAGATCATTAGCAACACTGGTAACAAGACACTGTGCAGCATCTACGAAAAGACTTGGGGCAATTATCAGACCATCGCTGATTTTGTGGAATACGCAAAAGAACAAGACAATGAAGTGATGGCAGTAAGACTATTGGAAAGCCTTTCGGATAAAGATCTGAGAGATATTAGTTTGGAAGTCTTAGAAGACCATTTCAACTCCCAACTCCTCACTCCTCACTCCCCACTCATTTACTCCCCTCGCATCAGCAACGAGATGATCGTACCCTGGCGCAAGACCCTCACAGCGTTCTTCCCAGAAACTGAGAGACAGCAATATCATGACGACCCCGCCCTGCTCGTGGATTGGGTAAGACAAAACATCATCGCCAACGACGATCTTAATCCACAGCGTATCCCAATCTCACCTCTTGGTGTATTAAAGGCTCGCAAAGCCGACAAGCACTCCCGCGATATTTTCTTCGTGGCTTTGGCAAGAAGTCTGGGCATCGCCTCACAGATCAACCCAGTTAATGGAAATGTGCAATATAATCGTAATGAACAATGGATTAATGTAAACTTTGAATCAACTGAAATATCATCCATAAATGTCGGATATGCAGATATTCATTACATGCCTATAGCATCTACAGCTAACCCAAAATATTACACTCATTTCAGCATCAAAAAGTTTGATGGGAACAGTTTCCACCTGTTGGCATACGACGCTCAGGATCCAGGCATTGACGACGGCATAACTTTGTCATCTTTCGAACATCCCACTCCTTTGGACGAAGGGTTCTACATCCTTACCGCAGGCACCCGTTTAGATGATGGTACTGCGCTGACCCACAGCCAGTTTTTTACCATCAAGGCAGGCGAGACCACCTCGATTGATCTCATATTGAGGGAACCCAAAAACGAGCTAAAGGTCATCGGGAACCTCCCACCAGATGATGTCGTGAAGGACGTTGAAGGATACTACATCCTAGGTTTGCTTGACCAAGGCAGCGAGCCCACCACACATGCCATGCAGGACATCAGCATCTTCAGCAAAGACTTTGAACAGAAAGGCACACCCATGTTTTTGCTATTTGACTCAGAGAGTTCTTTTGAGAAATTCAAATTAAAACACTTTAACTCATTGCCCTCGATCGTTCGCTACGGGTATTTCGACGAGGAACTGCTCAAAAAAGTTATCAACAACCTGAACCTTGAAAACGGACAACTTCCTATTTTCATCATTGCCAACAAACAAGGCGATGTAGTGTTTTTAAGCCAAGGTTACACCATCGGTTTGGGCGAACAAATGTTGAAAACCATGGTGAATTTTAATGAATTTTAATGAATTTTAATAATTTTTAATATTATATTAGGTGTAGAGAAGGCGAAGTTTTGTATTTTTGCTGCTAATTTTGAATTTTTAAATACATTTTTTTAGCAAAATGAAAACTTTACGCCTTTTTATGCTCCTTATCGCAACTACCATTTTCGCGACAGCAGGTGCACAAACCCAAAAAGAATTACGACAACTCATGCGCGAACGCGGTGAGTATTATTTTACCCTGACAGTCGAAAAACCGACGCAAATCCAGGCTATCAGTGAAATCTGCTCCGTTGACGGCACGGATGGCAAGACTGTGATTGCCTATGCGAACCAACAAGAGTACGACAGACTGTTGAAGGCCGGTTACGAGCCCGAGCTGCAGACCCCGCCCTCCATGAGAGCCAATGTCACCATGTGGAATGGCCAAGGCACCTACAATTGGGACAGCTACCTGACCTATGACCAGTATGTCACTATGATGAACGACTTCCCAACAAAGGCCATCAGTGGTAGGGAGTGCACTTTGTTTAGTCTTGGCACACTTTCCACCAGCAACCACCGTCAACTCTTGGGTGTTCGCATCAACAACGGCCATCCAGAAGGCAAACCAAAGTTCCTCTATACTTCCACTATGCACGGAGACGAAATCACAGGCATGATCCTCATGCTGCGTCTCATCGACGAGTTGTGCACCAACACTACCGACACGCAAATTGCCAACTTGGTGAACAACCTTGATATCTACATCATGCCTTTGACGAACCCGGACGGCACATATAAAGGTGGCAATAGCACCGTGAATAGTGCCCAACGATACAATGGCAACAATATTGACCTTAACCGCAACTACAAGGATTATTATAAAGGGACTCATCCTGATGGCCATAGTTATGAAGATGAGACTGTTTGGACCATGGCGATGGGTGACGAGAACCTGTTCACCATGAGTGCCAACTACCATGGTGGCGCCGAGGTGATGAACTATCCTTGGGATGCTGTTTATGATGACCATGCCGATAAGAACTGGTACGAATATGTCTGCACACAATATGTTCAGGTTGCAAGACAAACCTATTCTTCCTATATGTCAGACACCTATTCTGACGGTGTGACCAATGGTGCAGAATGGTATATCATTACAGGCAGTCGCCAAGATTATATGAACGCATACGCTCAGTGCCGCGAAGTTACTGTGGAATGCTCTACTACCAAGACCCCCAGTGCCTCTTCTCTTCCCAGCTTCTGGAACTACAACCGCAACAGCATGCTGGCCTTCATGGAGCAATGCTTGAAAGGCGTTCATGGCTTTGTGTATGATGCCAATACAAACCAACCCATTGAAGGTGTAAAGGTCACTGTGATGGACCACGACAGCGAGACCTCTTTTGTAACTACACACGCTGTTGGCGACTTCCACCGCCCCATCAAAGGTGGTAGCTATACATTTGAATTCACCAAAGATGGCTATTGCCCATATTATGTTGATGTCACCGTGGCTGATGGCCAAAGAGTAGAACTGAACAACATCCAATTAACGCCTGGCAACTGCATGGTACCGAGTTTCACGGCTTCTACCACGGAAGTTTCTCTAGGACAAAGCATTAGTTTTACTGACAATTCATTCGGCACGATTGCTTCATGGAGTTGGACTTTCGAAGGTGCTACACCATCCACTTCCACTGCTCAGAATCCCACAAACATCACCTACAGCACGGCTGGCGATTATGACGTTACCTTGACTATCACCGATGCTGACGGCAACAGCCAAACCTTGACCAAAGAGAACTACATCCATGTCGCAGAGTCCATCACTATGCAAAACGGATCGGTGACAACTTGCAGTGGCATCTTCTATGATTCAGGTGGAGCCAATTCCTCCTATGGTAATAACCTCAATTATACTATGACTTTCTATCCTGGAACAGAAGGAGCCATGGTGACCGTTAATTTCACTCAGTTTAACACCGAATCAGGTTACGACTACCTTTATATTTACAATGGCACTTCTACCTCCGCCCCACAAATTGGACAATATGATGGTACTACTAGCCCAGGAACAGTGATGGCAACCAATGAAGCGGGTGCCTTGACTTTCAAATTTACCTCAGATTCGGGTGTTAACGCTGCAGGCTGGGTGGCCACGGTGTCTTGCTTTGTGCCTGCTCCCGTGAACATCACTGTCAGTGCCGATCCGTCAAACGGTGGAACAGTTAGCGGTGGCGGAGAGTATGCTTTTGGTGAGACTTGCACAGTTACTGCCACACCTAATTCTGGTTATACCTTCATGGGGTGGTTCGAAAACGAGACTATGGTTTCCGGTGAATCGGAATACAGCTTTGCAGCTGTCAATGACAGAGACCTCGTTGCCAGTTTCGCCCACATGACAACAATAGAGATTGGCGAAAGCGAAACAACCAACAATTTCCTTCCCAGCTATAGCTATTACAAACAGGCCTTGACCCAGCAAATTTACACAGCTGAAGAAATCGGTACAGCGGGAACCATTACCAGCATTGCTTTCTATAACGAAGGAACAACCAGGACTCGCACATACGATTTCTATCTGAAGACTACCGAGAAGTCATCGTTTAACAGTAATACCGATTGGATTACAATGGCTGCAACTGACAAGGTATTCAGCGGCTCAGTGACTATGACGGCTGGTGCTTGGACTACCATCATTTTTGATACCCCATTTGAGTATGACGGCATATCCAACCTCGTCCTTGTGGCCGATGACAACACGGGAAGATACGATAGCTCGCCTTATATGTCCTGTTCAGTATTCAGCACCAATACAAACCAAGCCATTTATTATTGGGATGATGATATTAATTTCAACCCGATGTCACCTCCGACTACAGCAGGATCTTCTAGCTGGAATGGTAATCGCAATGATGTATTATCGGTGAAGAACCATATACGTCTCGGTGTTGAGGTTGAAACAGAAGAAGAACAAATCGTTACATTGTCACAAGGCTGGAATTGGTGGTCCACCTATCTCGATATCACACTCGACGACCTCCAGGCCGCCCTCGTCGCAGCACTGCCAGGCACACAGATCACCATCAAGTCACAAAACAATGGTAGCACCATCTATTATGTGAGCAGCAACCAATGGAGAGGTGCTTTGGAGTCCTTAGATGTCGAACAGATGTACGAGATCTATGTCAGCGCCGCATGCACCATCACGCTGACTGGCTCATCCGTCGATCCCACGGAACATCCCGTTAACGTCCACAACGGCACCAACTGGATCGGCTTCCCGCATAACGAGAGCATGACCCTCAACGATGCCTTCGGCTTCACTCCTACCAACGGCGACATCATCAAGTCGAAGAACAATGGCAGTACCATCTATACCAATGGTCACTGGAGAGGTGAACTTACCACCCTCGAGCCTGGGCAGGGATATATCTATGTATCGAAAGCAACAAATTAACTAACATACAATGAAAAAAGCTTTACTAACTTTGTTGATGATTGCCATAGGCATGAGTGCCATGGCGCAACAGAAAATTCAACTACGATCGGCTGACAAGGCAGAATGCGTGAAAAGCGACATGAAGAGCCTGAAGGCATCGTTCTCTTTCTCAACTATTGAAGCAGAAAACATGGAGACCAAAGGCGGTCAGTTTTCTTGGCTCAGCATGGCTAACACTGTCATTGGCGGCAATGAGGGAGATCCTCAGATACCCGTCGTCAATGAATTGATCGCCGTTCCTTTCGGTGCTCAGCCTACCATAAGAGTGACTAGCTATTCCAGCACTGATTACAAACTCAATGAATTAGGCATAGAAAGATTGATGCCCCGTCAACCTTCTCTCCGCAAGGACCAGGATCCCGAAAAGGTTCCTTTCGTCTATAACGAGTCCGCCTACCAGGCCCGTGGTCTTCGCAACGAACCTACTGCTTCCGTCTATGTGGACGGAATCATGCGTGGCGTTCAAGTAGGAAAGATGACCATCGAGCCAGTGAGCTACGACCCTGTCAACAACACCATCCGAGTGTTCAACGACATCGAGGTGGAAGTGACTTTTAACGATGCTGATGCCAAGGCCACCGAAGACATGCTTGTAAAAACGTACAGCCCCTATTTCGACATCGTTTATAAACAGCTGTTCAATGGCAGAGCTATTACGGATGTTTATACCCAACACCCCGACCTCTATTCTACCCCTGTGAAGATGATCGTCATCACCACTTCCACTTACGCCAACAACGCCACTTTCCAAAACTGGGTCAAGTGGAAGAAACAGAAGGGTATCTACACGACCGTTTACACCACCGCAACCACAGGCACCAGCTCCGCAAACATCAAATCTTTCATCCGCAACAAATATACCTCCGACCATCCGACCTTCGTGATCGTTGTAGGCGACACTGGCGATGTGACTTACAGTCAGAGCAGCTCGACGACCAGCAAGGTTACCGACCTGTATTATTCAAGCACTACCGACAATGACCTCTATCCCGAGATGTTCTATAGCCGCATGCCTGTTTCAAGCGCCACAGAGTTGACCAATCTGCTCAACAAGATTATGATGTACGAGCAATACACCATGTCCAACCCGAGCTATCTGGGCAACACTTTGCTCATCGCTGGTTGGGACAGCGGTTGGACACCAAAAGTCGGAAAACCTACCATCCAATATGCCAACAACTATTATTTCAATTCGGCTCATGGCATCAATCCTTACGTATATTTGACAACCCAATCATACCAATCTGGATGCTACTCCAACATCAACAATGTCGGTTTTGTCAATTACACTGCCCATGGCGACAACACCATGTGGGCTGATCCCCAGTATACTGTCAGCAATGTCAACTCATTGACCAATAACGGCAAATATTTCTGGGCAATGGGCAATTGCTGCTTGGCTGCCAACTGGGGTTATAGCGGCACCTGCCTCGCTGAAGCCATGCTGAGAGCCGCCAACAAAGGAGCTTTCGGTTATATCGGTTCCTGCCCTGAGACATACTGGTACGAGGATTACTATTTCGGCGTGGGTGCCACTAACACATTTAACACAATGCCCACCCAGACCCAAACCAAAACGGGTTGCTACGATGCCATGTTTGACGACACAGGCTTCAATACGTTGAATTCTGTTCCCTTTATCGGGAACCTTGCTGTAGCATACGCTCACGCTGGAAGTTATCAATATAGCATTTCCGACAAATACTATTGGGAAGCTTACCATTGCTTGGGCGATGGTTCCGTGATGCCTTATCACACTGTACCTACCGCTAACAACGTAAGCCATGCCAACACTTTACCCTTTGGCGTCACCTCTTTCACTGTGAACGCAGATGCAGGTTCTTACGTCGGCATCACCGTCAACGATGAAATCATCGGTGTGGCTCAAGTGCCTTCAAACGGCACTATCGATGTGCCAATCACTGCTCAAACCGCTACTGGGACCGCCAAAATTGTGGTTACACGCAACCAGCGTCAACCTTATACCGCTACAGTTAACATTGTCGGTACCCAATACACCATCACTGCCGCAGCCAGTCCAACCAATGGCGGTACTGTTAGCGGTGCAGGAACCTACTATCAAGGCACCAACTGCACGCTGACCGCCACCCCAAACACCGGCTTTAGCTTCACAAACTGGAAAAAAGGCAACACCGTCGTCTCCACTGAACCGACCTATACCTTTGAAGTGACAGGCAATGCCAGCTACACGGCTACCTTCACCGCCATTCCGCAATACGCCATCAGCGTTTTGGCCAACCCGACCGATGGCGGTACAGTAAGCGGTGGCGGAACATACTATTCCGGAACTGAATGCACACTGACAGCTACAGCCAATGAGCACTACGAATTCATCAACTGGAAAAAAGGCAACAACGTAGTCTCCACCAACCCGACCTACACCTTCACGGTGACGGCCGCCGGATCTTACATTGCCAACTTTAATGCCCTCAACGCCCACACGGTGACTTGCAATCCTGTGGAGAACGGCACTATCAGCGCCACTCCTACCACAGCCTACAAGAATGAGACTGTAAGCTTGACCGCAACACCTGCGTCTGGCTACTTCTTCTCCGGATGGGATGTAAGAGATGTTAATAATAATAGTATAACTGTTGTGGATAATGAGTTCGTCATGCCCGACAGCGACGTCACGGTAAGCGCGACCTTCGTTCCAGGCTACAACGTCACGCTAGCAGCCCCAATGAACGGCAGTATCAGTGCCAACCCAGTTGGAGGTCCTGCAGGCACCACCATCACCCTGACTGCAACACCCGATATTGGCTATGTGTTCGACAGCTGGATTGTTTATGAGAACGGTGATTTGAACACCACCGTTACGGTAAGCAACAACAGCTTTACCCTGCCAGCCTACGATGTCACCGTGGTCGGTATCTTCACTGAGCCCCAAGGCGGCGACGTGGCTATTGGCAGTGGTACCGCTACCACCAACGGAAATAATATTCCCACAAGCGTGTACTACAACTATTCGCTGACGCAACAAATCTACACAGCTGAAGAACTTGGGGATGCGGCCAACATCATTGCAATCAGCTTTTATTACAACAACGAGACCGCTTCGGATGCCAGAAGTCTCGAAATCTACATGTCACATACTAGTAGCAATGCTCTAAACGGATGGACAACCGTGTCTTCAAGCCAACTGGTCTATTCTGGAACCCATACCTTCACGCAAGGATGGAACACCTTGACCTTGACCACACCGTTTGCCTACAACGGCACAAGCAATATCCTGATGACAGTGGATGACAACACTGGCACCACTATAACCAATGGCTACTTCCGCACTTACTCCACAGGAGCCAATAGGGCTGTCTATTACAGAAACCAAAACACGAACCCCAATCCGACAAGCAACGTCAGCGTGAATGCCACCAAGCTCAAATACAACGCACAGATGATTGTCACCAAGGCGGTTCCTAGCACAGAAGGCTATCTCTGCGTCTCCCCGAACAATCTGACCGGTTTCGAGGCAGTCAGCAGCGGTGATGCCTCCGAATCACAGAGTGTCGCCATCATTGGCACCAACCTCCAGAACAACGTGACAGTTACCATGCCTACGGGCTATGAAGTTAGTGCTACGAGCAATGGCTCTTACACTAATGCTTTGACGTTGACACCTACGGAAGGCAGTCTCCGCCAAATGATCTATGTACGTTTGGCTGGCAACCTGAATCCTGGCGAATACAACGGCACGATGACCATTGCCTCGGGAGCGACCAGTGCCACAGTTAATCTTAGTGGAGAGGTCTCTCAACCCGCACAGATCACACAGAATGTGAACTTGGCTCAGGGCTGGAACTGGTGGAGCACTTATCTCGACATTACCCTTGAAGACCTCCAGGACGCTCTAGCCGCTGCACTCCCAGGCACTCAGATCACCATCAAGTCGCAAAACAATGGCAGCACCATTTATTATGTGAGCAACAATAGATGGAGAGGATCATTGGAGTCTTTGGATGTCGCACAGATGTACGAGATCTATGTCAGCAGTGCATGCACCATCAACCTGACTGGCTCGCCCGTCGATCCCTCAGAACATCCCATTACCGTCCACAACGGCACCAACTGGATCGGCTTCCCTTATAGTGAAAGCAAGACCCTCAACGATGCCTTCGGCTTCACTCCCACCAACGGCGACATCCTCAAGTCGAAGAACAATGGCAGCACCATCTATACCAATGGCCGATGGAGAGGTGAACTCACAACACTTCAACCCGGACAGGGCTATATCTATGTATCGAAAGCAACAAATTAAAACTGACATACAATGAAAAAAGCATTATTATCTTTTTTGTTAATTGCCATGAGCATGGGCGCCATGGCACAACAGAAAATCCAGTTACGTTCAGCTGACAATGCCGAATGCGTGAAAAGCGATATGAAGAGCTTGAAGGCCTCTTTCTCTTTCTCAACAATCGTTGCTGAGAACATGGAGACCAAAGGCGGTCAGTATTCATGCCTCAGCTTGGCCAACACTGTCATTGGCGGCAATGAGGGAGAACCTCAAATACCCGTTATCAATGAATTGATTGCTGTACCAGTCGGTGCCAAACCCACCATTAAAGTGACAAGCTACAACACTACCGAGTACAAGCTAAGCGATTTAGGTGTAAAAACCCTGATTCCACGCCAACCCTCATTGCGAAAAGACAAGAAGCCTGAGGATGTGCCTTTTATCAAAAACGAGGCAGCTTATCAATCATCTCGCAACTTCCGTAGCGAGCCCAGAGCAATGGTCAACGTGGTGGGCACTATGCGCGGTGTGCAACTCGGTAAGATGACCATTGAACCCGTGAGCTATAACCCCGTCAACAACACAATCCGTGTGTTCAACGACATTGTAGTGGAAGTAAGCTTTGATGGCGCCGATGCCAAAGCCACCGAAAAACTGTTGATCGATTCATATAGCCCATATTTTGATATTGTCTATAAGTCCTTGTTCAATGGCAAAGCTGTTTTGGACGCCTACACTCAACACCCCGATCTTTACAAAACCCCAGTGAAGATGCTCGTGGTCGCCACTTCGGAATATCAAAACAGCACGGCTTTCCAAAACTGGTTGACTTGGAAAAAACAGAAAGGTATTTACGTGGATATCTATACGGTGACCAGCAGCACTACCTCTTCCACGATCCAATCAGAGATCTATAGCAGATATAACTCCAACCATCCGACCTTCCTGGTCATCGTTGGCGACGAGACCGTTGTCAAGGCTTACAAGACAAACTGGAGTTGCGGCAGCAGCTACGGCAACTGCATCAACGACATGGAGTATGCTTCGGTGGATGGTGACGTCTATCACGACATGTTCATGAGCCGTATGTCTGTTTCCTCCACCACGGAGCTCGGCAACCTCGTCAACAAGATTTTGACCTACGAAAAATACACCATGTCCAACCCCAGCTATCTGAACAACTCCTTGCTCGTTGCCGGTTGGGACAGCAACTGGACTTCCAAGGTCGGTAAGCCCACCATCCAATACGCCAACAACAACTATTACAACAGCGCCCATGGCATTAATCCTACTGTGTATATAACAACTGGATCAGGCCAAACTGCTGCCTGGAATAACATCAATAATGTCGGTTTTGTCAACTATACCGCTCATGGTGACATTCAAGAGTTGGCTGACCCGGAATTCACCAATTCCAATGCCAACAGCATGACCAACAACGACAAGTACCTCTGGATTGTTGCCAACTGCTGCTTGACTGCCAACTGGGGTAACAACTCTTACAAACCCTGCTTGGGAGAGACCATGATCCGTGCCGCCAACAAGGGTGCTTTCGGTTATATCGGTTCTATTCCAGAGTCCTACTGGTATGAAGACTACTATTTTGGTGTAGGTGCATTTTCATACGTTGCCAGCACTGTGCAAACCCCTTCTTCTACAACAACGGGCATGTATGATGCTCTCTTTGATGACAACGGCTTCAACACATTAAACTCTGTACCTTATATTGGCAATGTGGCCGTGACCTACGCCCATGCAGCAGGTTACACCAGCAGTGTTACCGATGAGTATTATTGGAGAGCCTACCAATGTTTAGGCGACGGCTCCGTGATGCCTTACCTGAATAACCCGAGTGCCAACAGCGTCAGCCACGCTAGCACCATCAACATTGGCGCCACCACCTTCCAAGTGAACGCCCATGCTGGTTCCTACGTTGCCATCACCAAGAACAACGAAATCCTTGGTGTAGCTCAAGCAGATGCTTCTGGCACCGCCAATGTGACAATTTCAGGTTTGACCTCTGCTGGTGATGTTATGATTGTGGTTACCCGCAACCAACGTCAGCCTTACATTACGACTATCCAAGCCGTTTCAACAAGTGGTCCATACCTCACCCTTGATAGCTACACACCTAACACGGCTCTTATTGGCCAAAGCACCAACCTGAACCTCACTTTCAAGAACGTGGGCACCGCCGCCACCACTGGCACTACCACGGTCACCTTGAGCTCTGCTGATTCACATGTTAACTTCGGCACGAGCACCAAGACTTTCAGTAGCTTGGCTGCCAATGCCACTACTACGGTGAGCGGCTTCAGCTTCACTCTTAATAATGGTGTGACCTTGGGTGATCCTGTGACTTTGCACTATAAGGCCGTTAACGGAAGCAACACTTGGGAAGGCGACATCACCATCACGCCCAACCAGATCTTCAACGTCACGGTGGCTGCCAATAATGCCAACTACGGCACGGTTAGCGGCGGCGGCCAATACAACTACAACCAGTCCTGCACCGTGACCGCTACGCCTTCCGATGGCTACATGTTCACCAATTGGACATCAAATGGTTCTGTGGTTTCCACCGATGCTTCATACACATTCAATGTGACGGCCAACACAAACCTGATGGCCAACTTCACCGCAGGTATTACCGTGTATGACGGAACAGCCACCAACCAGTACATCCCCATGTATGGCTATTACTTTGATGACTTCACCAAGAGCGAATGCATCATTCCTGCTTCTCAATTAACTGCCATGACGGGTTGCACCGTATCCTCTATTACATTCTATCCCAGCAGCGTAGGTACAACGAACAGTACGTGGACAAGCACAAGCCAGACTGTTTTCCTTAAAGAGGTTTCAAGCACTACCCTAGGTGGAAGCTTTAGCGGCACAACGGGTGCCACCACCGTTAAGCAGGGATTGTTGGAGATGCCAACTGCAGGTCAACCTTACACGATCACCTTTGATGCCCCTTATACCTACAATGGTGGCAATCTGCTGATTGGTGTTTACAATACTGACGATGGTAGTTATAACAAGGTGGAATGGTATGGAACGAGCAATCTGACTTCTGGCGTGTCCGCATACGGCAACAACTCTAGCAGCCTTAACAGCGTCACCTACAATGCACAGTCATTCCTGCCCAAGACCACGTTCAATTATATTCCATCAACAACGCCTTACATCAGCCTTGCGCCAAACTCCGCAACATTATTGACTGGTTCAACAGAGACCCTTACTGCTACATACGGAAACGTGAGTGGTACGCCCAGCATCACCTACACCTCAAGCAATACCAGCGTGGCTACGGTGAGCGGCAGCGGCACCTCAGCTACGGTGACAGCCGTTGCCTCTGGCACTGCCACCATTACCGCCACCATGACAGTTAACGGGACCCCTTACACCGCCACCTGCGATGTAACCGTTGAGAATCCGTCATATTGCACACCTAACCCGACTTCAAGAGACGGTCAGGGCATCACCACTTTAACCTTCGGCTCGGGCGACTACGTTGTAAACAACAACAATTCAAACGGTCTGCCCGCCAGTTCACCTTACTATGGCGACTACACTTCCATGGTGGGTGGCTATGGAGCAGGTGAAACAGCTACAGTAACCATCACTTATTCTACTGGAAGCAGCACCGTTTATAGTTATGGTACCCTCATTTGGGTGGACTGGAACAAGAACTATACCTTCGAAGACAGTGAAATTGTCTATACGGGAACGAGTGCTCAAGGTTCTGGTGGCACGCCACAAGTGCTAACGGCCACCTTTGCTGTTCCTGCCTCACAGACGGCCGACGACTATCGCATGCGTATCGCTGGTGCCGACAGCTATTTCGACAACTACATTGGCGGTTCTGCCTCGGCCAACCATGATCCGTGCTTTACCAGCACATGGGCTGTTTGCCACGACTACACCTTGCGTGTGACTGCTGTTTCCACCGATCCTGTTGAAATTACCGCTAGTGTCAATCCTGCAAATGCAGGCACTGTCTCGGGAACTGGCATCTACGATCCAGGCACCACGGTCACCCTGACCGCCACCGCCAACGAAGGCTACACCTTCTCCCACTGGACAAGAAACGGTGTGGTAATAAGCTCCAACGCCACTTACAGCTTCACAGTGTCCAACGCTGTTGAATATGTCGCCAACTTCACGTTGAACAGCTACACCGTGACCGCCTCGGCCGAACCTGCTGAATACGGCACCGTCACCGTGGGCAGCAGCAAGGGCAACAGGGACGACCTCGTCTATGACTTCGAGGACGGCTGGCAAGGCTGGACGACCTTCCAAGGCAACACCACCTCGCCTAACAGCTGGATGCATAACACTGCCTACCCAACCTCCAACAACGACTTCTCCACTGGCTACGGTTACAACAGCTCCGACGGATTCATGCTCTCAGAGTCCTACATCTCCGGCACTTCAAGCGGTGCTGGCACTGCTGTCACTCCCGACAACTACCTCGTTTCCCCGCAGGTACGATTGGGCGGAAGCATCTCCTTCTATGCAGGTGCCAGGAACACCAGTTATTGTGCAGAGAAGTTCTCCGTGATGGTTTCAACGACCGACAACACCAACGCTACCAGCTTCACGACTGTTGCTACTTGGACTTTGTCTTTGTCCTCAGCCGGATACAATGACACTCCATACACCGTTGACCTCAGCGCTTACAGCGGCATGGGCTACATCGCCATCCGTCACTTCGACTGCTACGACCAATGGTTCATAGCCGTTGACAATGTCACCATCGTGGAAGGTCCGGACAACTCCACCGGAAGCGGCAACTTCAACCACGGCGAGACCTGCGTCGTAACCGCTACGCCCAACACGGACTACTATTTCGTGAACTGGACCGAAAACGGCACCGTGGTGTCTACAGATGCCAGCTATTCCTTCACCGTCACTGCAGACCGCGACCTCGTGGCCAACTTCTCCGACCAACCTGCCACTACTTCCCAAACAATCAACCTGGCACAGGGCTGGAGCTGGTGGAGCACTTATCTCGACATCACCCTTGAAGACCTCCAGGACGCTCTCGTCGCTGCACTCCCAGGCACTCAGATCACCATCAAGTCGCAAAATGATGGCAGCAGCATCTATTATGTGAGCAACAATAGATGGAGAGGATCATTGGAGTCTTTGGATGTCGCACAGATGTACGAGATCTATGTCAGCAGTGCATGCACCATCAACCTGACTGGCTCGCCCGTCGATCCCACAGAACATCCCATTACCGTCCACAACGGCACTAACTGGATCGGCTTCCCGCATAGCGAAAGCATGTCCCTCAACGATGCCTTCGACTTCACTCCCACCAACGGCGACATCCTCAAGTCGAAGAACAATGGCAGCACTACCTACTCCGGTGGCCAATGGAGAGGTGAACTTACCACGCTCGAACCTGGACAAGGCTATATCTACACCTCCAGGGCGAGCGGCAACAAGGGCTTCACCAGTGATGGCTCCTACAACCAAACCTTCATTTACACTGAAGGTCAAGAGGCATTCACCGTCTATCCAAACCCAGCCAACAGAAATGAAGACATCATCTTACAGATCCCCAACGGATTTGATCAAGGCACTGTCACTGTCGAGGTCTTCAACGCCATTGGCAATATGGTAAAGTCCGAGGTGGTTTCAAACAAATCACGCCTTAGTGGATTCAGCGCCTCTGGTGTCTATACCATCAGGGTTACCGATAGTAAAGGCAATGTCTGTTACACCAAACTCGTCATTAGATAAACAATCCTTATACAATGAAAAAAGTTCTCTTAGCACTATTGCTGGTTGCCCTAGGCACAGTTGCTATGGCGCAACAGAAAATTCAACTGCGATCGACCGACAAGGCTCAATGCGTGAAAAGCGACATGATGAGTTTGAAGGCCTCGTTTTCCTTCTCAACCATCAAAGCTGAGAATGTAGAGACCAAAGGTGGTCAGTTCTCCCAGCTCAGCATGGCCAACACTGTCATCGGCGGCAACGAAGGCGATCCTCAGATCCCTGTCATCAATGAGCTGATTGCCGTACCTGTCGGCGCCACACCCTCCATTCGGGTGACAAGCTACTCCAGCACCGATTACAAACTTAACGACCTTGGCATTGAAAAGCTGATGCCCCGTCAACCTGACATTTTCAAGAACCAAGATCCCAAAGATGTACCTTTTAAATATAATGCGGCCGCTTACCAGTCCACACGAGGATTCCGCTCAGAGCCAACGGCGCGCGTCAGCGTGAATGGCACTCTGCGTGGCGTACAAATCGGTCAACTGAGTATCGAGCCTGTGAGCTACGATCCCGTGAACAACACCCTCCGTGTGTTCAACGACATTGAGGTGGAAGTGAGCTTCAACGGTGCTGATGTCAAAGCCACTGAAGATATGTTAGTCAAGACTTACAGCCCTTATTTCGAAGTGCTTTACAAGCAGCTGTTCAATGGCCGTGCGGTTAGAGATGTGTATGACCAACATCCCGACCTTTGGACTGCTCCTGTGAAGATGCTTGTCATTGCCAACCGTATGTTCGAGAGCTGCATCCAGGACTGGGTGGCATGGAAGACCATGAAGGGCATCTATGTAGATGTGAACTACACCGACAATATCGGCACAAGTGCTGATGCCATCAAGAGTTTTATCCAAACCAAATACGCTCAAGACCACCCCACCTTCCTCGTCATCATGGGCGACAAGGACCAAGTGGCACCCAGCGTGGCCTCTGCCAGCAACACCAATTGCGTTTCCGACCTTTATTATTCAAGTGTTGACGGAGACGAGTTTGTCGATATGTACCACAGCCGTATGTCCGCTACAAGCGTGGCGGAGATGACCGCCATGATCAACAAAGGCATGGAATATGAGCAATACACCATGCCCGACCCGAGCTATCTGAGCAAAACACTCCTCATCGCTGGTGAAGACAGCGGATGGGGTGTCACTGTGGGTCGTCCTACCATTTGGTATGCCACCAACTATTATTACAACGCCCAACATGGCTTTACCAATGTCTATGAATTCAGCCACGGCGACTACACCAACTGCTATTCCTACTTGAGTTCTGGTGTCGGTTTTGCCAACTATACCGCTCATGGTAGTCAAACCAGCTGGGCTGGTCCATCCTTCTCTGTCAGCAATGTCAGCAGCTTGACCAATGAACACAAATACTTCCTTGCCATCGGCAATTGCTGCCAATCAGGCGACTGGGGATATAGTACTTGCTTTGGTGAGGCTATGGTGCGTGCAGAAAACAAGGGTGCCTACGCCTATATCGGCTCCTGCCCCAACACCACTTGGAAAAACGACTATTACTTTGGCGTAGGTCCAACCAATCGCGCAGATGGCACCATGCCTTCCTATGAAGAAACTGGTTTGGGCATTTATGATGCCATCTGGTTGGATGATGTATATAATACGGTAAATTCCATTCTATATGTTGGCTTGCTTGCAGGCAATGCCGCCCAAGCCCTTGGTTACGAATTGCACTCGGAGACCCTGTACTATTGGCAAGCCTACCATGTTTTGGGTGATGGTTCCATCATGCCTTACCGCGTGCAGCCTACTGCCAACCAGGTGAGCCACATGGCCATCCTTCCCATCGGCATGAACACTTACGAGGTGAGTGCCATTCCAGGTTCCTACGTGGCCATCAGCAAGGACGGCGTGCTCCATGGCGCTGCCCTCGTTGACGAGGATGGCACCGTCCAAGTCCCGATCGATCCTGTAACCTCCAGCGGCGATGTCACCATCTGCGTGACTGCTCCCAACCGCATTCCTTATATCCAAACGGTTCCCGCTGCTGCCCTTGAAGGCGCTTATATCGCCATGGACAGCTACACTCCCAATGCTACTCATGTTGGCGACAACACCAATTTGAGCATCACCTTCAAGAATGTAGGTATGGATGCCTCGACTGGCACCACCAATGTTACTTTGACCACTGAAGATCCCAATGTTACCCTCGGCAACCGTACGGGCAGCTTTGGCGCTTTGGCCGCCGATGCCACCACCACCGTAAGCGGCTTCAGCTTCAGCATCAATCCTGGTGTGGCCGATGGCACCAAAGTCACCATACACTACACCGCTGTCAATGGCAGCGACACCTACGAAGGCAATATCATCGTCACTGCCAACGAAGCCGTGCTGGAATATGCAGGCATGACATGGGACGGCGGCTTCACGCCTGGCGAAACACTTACCCTGAAAGCAAAGTTCAAGAACAATGGCCATTGGCAAGCCACCAATGCACAAATTGGATTGACATCCTCCAGCAACTATGTCATTGTCAACACCCAGCCCATTTCGGTGGGTACTGTTGAAGTGGGCCAAGAGGTCACCTACAACTTCAGCGTCAGCATCGCTGCCAACTGCCCTGAGACAGAACAGCTACCCATCACCTTTACAATGACGGCCGACGGCAACCTCAATGCACAAGGCAATGAGACTTTAAAGAATGCTTGTAATGTCATCTTCAACCTTAGGGACAGCTATGGCGACGGTTGGAATGGGGCTAAGCTTACCGTCAGTTTTGGCGATGGATCGCCTTCGCAAGAACTCACTATTGCCTCTGGTTCCTCTGAAAACTACACACTGGAGATTGGTAACGGCGTCCATGTCACCCTCTCTTGGGCCAGCGGCAGCTATGACGGAGAATGCTCTTTCACCGTGAGCTACGAGGGCGATCTAGTCATCTTCCAGCAGACCGCAAGACCCAGTGCAGGTGTCCTTTATGAATTCGACTGTAACTGCGCCATTGGCTCCCAAACCTTTACAGTGACTGCCACTTCGAGCAACACCGACCAAGGTACTGTTAGTGGTGGTGGCGAGTTTAACTACGGAGAATCATGCACTGTGACTGCCACGGCAGCCGAGGGTTACATGTTTACCAACTGGACCCATAACGGCGAAGTGGTTTCTGGAGCAGGTGCCACTTATACTTTCACCGTCACAAGCGACATGAACCTCGTGGCCCACTTTGCAGAAGGCCTCTTGATTGGCGATGGCAGCACTGATACACACGAATACCTACCGAGCTACAATTACTTCACCAACTCCCTCACGGAGCAGATTTACACTTCTGACGAAATGGGTACTGCTGGCATCATTACAGGGATAGCCTTCTATAACGGCGGAGCCGAGAAGACCCAAGATTATGACTTCTATATGAAGGCTACGACAAAGGACAGTTTCACCAGCAATACTGATTGGATTGCAGTATCTGAAAGCGATAAGGTGTTCAGCGGCAGTGTCACTGTCGTTGCCAACGATTGGACCACCATCACCTTCAGCACTCCATTTATCTATGACGGCACTTCGAATGTTGTCCTAGTGACCGACAAACAGACACAGTGGTCCAGTGAACCCCACATGTCCTGTCGCGTCTTCAGCACCAGTTCAAGCCAAGCCATCTATGCTTACGACGACAATGTTGACTTTAACCCCATGTCACCATCATCGTCTTCGGCTAATAGCAATAGCATACTCCAAGTGAAGAACCAGATCATTGTCACAAAGAGCGGACTCAATGGCTGCCTAAGCGCGACACCTACGAGTGTGGAAGTGAGCAACATCACAGGCAATGCTGCCTCTGTGACTTGGACAGGCTTCAGTGAGAGCTACAACGTGCTTTTGGGCATCCCCAACATCACCGTTTTGGCCAATGAAGACTTTGCCAGTAACATTCCCGCCAATTGGACAAACGATGCTACGTATCCTTGGACCATCGTCGATGGCCATATCCAAAGTGGTAACACTGGGGTGCAAAGCTCAACATCCAGCATTTCAGTCACTGTGAACTATCCCTCTGACGGTACCGTCGAGTTCGATGCTGAATGCATGGGAGAAGGATCATCGACCTATTACGATCACTGCGATTTCAGCATTGACGGCACGAGAGAGCTCTATGCCGGTGCCAACCTGAATACCGCCGGCTGGCTCCACTATAGCTACAATGTCACAGCTGGCGAACACACTTTCACATGGTCCTACACTAAGGATAGTTCCGTGAATTCCACTGGCGACTACTTTGCTGTTGACAATGTTGTGATGAAGTCTGGTGAAACCACCTGGAATGCTCCTGTCGCCGTTGAAGATGCTGAATACACCTTCAGAGGCCTTACTCCAGAAACCGACTATTGCGTGAGAATACAGGGTGTTTGCGATGGTGTGGAGTCCGCATGGAGCGAAACCGTTTCGTTCACCACAGGCGAGGACACTTCCGTTACCCAGAACATCACCTTGTCATCAGGATGGAGCTGGTGGTCCACCAACTTGGACATCACCTTGGAAGACCTCCAGGCCGCCCTCGTCGCAGCACTGCCAGACACTCAGATCACCATCAAGTCGCAAAATGATGGCAGCACCATCTATTATGTGAGCAACAGCCAATGGAGAGGAGCATTGGAGTCCTTAGATGTCGCACAGATGTACGAGATCTATGTCAGCACTGCATGCACCATCAACCTAACTGGCAATCCTGTCGATCCCTCTGCTCATCCCATCACCGTCCACAACGGCACCAACTGGATCGGCTTCCCGCATAACGAGAGCATGACCCTCAACGATGCCTTCGGCTTCACTCCTACCAACGGCGACATCCTCAAGTCGAAGAACAATGGCAGTACCATTTATACCAATGGCCAATGGAGAGGAGAACTTACCACTCTTCAACCTGGGCAGGGATATATCTACATCTCGAAAAGCAATCAACAAAACAAATAACCACCCATGAAAAAAAGAATCTTACTAGTAGTGCTCTCTGTCATCTGCTCGATGGCGTTTGCACAGATCCAGACAAAGCCTCAGTGGACTAAAGTCACCAGCGACAGTCCCGAGACTTTCAAGACCCAGCTACTTTCCTCTTCCGAAAACAGCATCAAAGTCAACGTACAAGTCGGCGGTTTCTACACCTCGACTGTGACGACTCCCCGAGGCGAGGCTAAGGTCATCTCTGTTCCCAAATCGGTTAGCACTGCCCATGCCGGTGAACCCGACATGCCGATGACTGGTATTCCGTTGATGATTGGCGACAAAGCCCGTATGGCAGCTCGCGTCATCGACGCCCAGTACATGGACTTCGAAGGCATTGAAGTCGCTCCTTCGAAAGGTGACTTCAGCCGCCAGATCGACCCAGCCAAAGTGCCTTACACCTACGGCGAATGCTACGAAAAGGATGCTTTCTTCCCTGCCAGCAACCTCGACCTGTACGAGCCTTACATCATCCGCGACTTCCGCGGACAGAACATGGCCGTCTATCCCTTCGCCTACAACCCTGTCAGCAAGACCCTCCGCGTGTATTATAACATGACGGTTGAGATGTACAAGGTCGATAACAACGGCAAGAACGTCATCGAGACCCGCCGTGGCAATGAGGTGAAGATGGATCCTGATTTTAAGAGCGTTTATCAGCGTCATTTCATCAACTTTGAAGAAAGCGCTGCCAAATACACTGTCCTCGATGAGGATGGCGACCTGCTGATTATCTGCTACGACAACTTCATCAGTTCGATGACCGACTTCGTTAACTGGAAAAAGACCCGTGGCGTGAACACCACCATCGTGGGTACTAGCACTGCTGGCAGCACTTATTCGGCCATCCAAACCTATATCAGAAACCAATACAATGCCAACAACAACCTGACCCATGTGTTGCTCGTCGGTGACGTGGCCCAGATTCCAGGATATACTTTTACAGATGGCGGTTCTAGTTGGTCAGGTAAAGGAGATAACCAATACGGCCAAATTGTGGGTAACGATATCTACAACGATGTCATCATCGGTCGTTTCTCCGCCAGCAGTGATGCTCAAGTTACAACCCAAGTCAATCGTACTATCACTTACGAACGTGACCTCACAACCTCAGACACATGGTGTCAGAATGGTTTAGGCATCAGTGCTTCGGCTGGCAGTGGAGGACATTACAACGAGGACGACTACCAGCATATTGAGAACCTCCGTACAGACTTATTGAATTATGGTTATAACACTGTTTATCAAGATTATAAGAGTGTGAGTGGCTATCCTTCATCTTCAACGACCACCATCAGCAACCATATCAATAGCGGTGTAGGTATCATCAACTACTGCAACCATGGTGAGGAAACTGGATGGCAGTCGCACTATTACATGAATTCCAACGTCAATGCCTTGACCAACAATAACAAGCTGCCTTTCATCTTCTCTGTGGCTTGTTTGGTGGGTAAATATGATTACTCCAGTGGAGATTGCTTTGCTGAGACATGGATGCACGCCACCAATTCCAACACTCCGTCTGGAGCCGTCTGTGGCGCGTTCTCCTACATTTCACAGCCTTGGATTCCGCCCATGTGGGCCCAAGATGAGTTTGTTGATATTCTTGTTGAAAGTTACAACAACAACATCAAGCGTTCTTTTGGTGGAGCGGCTATCAATGGTATGATGGCTATATTCGACAATTATAGCACGACGGAGACTTCAGCTGTCGGATGCTACAAAGCTTGGGTTGTATATGGCGACCCGACCTTGATGATGCGCACCAAGACTCCGCAGGCCATGAATGTTACGCATTCTGGTACGCTGCCTATGGGAACTTCTACCTATAGCGTCAGCGTGAGCAACGGCGTCGGTGCTGTAGCCACCATCACCGATGCCAACCATAACATCCTGGGCAAGGCCACGGTGGGTAGCAACGGTACAGCCAATATTGCCATCAACGGCACTTTGACCGCTGGCACCGATCTCACCCTCTGCGTGTTTGGTTATAATAAAGTGACCTATTTGGGTACGATTCAGGTCGTATCCAATGACGCTCCCTTCATTACTGTTGACAGCTACACACCTACTTCGGCCCATGTCGGCGACAACACCGACCTGAGCATCACCTTCAAGAATGTGGGCAACCAAGCTACCACCGGCACCACCACAGTCACGTTGAGCGCTCCTGACTCCAACGTCACTTTCAGCACGTACACCAAGACTTTCAACGCCTTGGCCGCCAATGCCACCACCACGGTGAGCGGCTTCAAGTTCAACATCAATACTAGCGTTGCCGACAACACCGATGTCACCTTGCATTACAAGGCCGTCAACGGCAGCAACACTTGGGAAGGCGACTTTACCGTAACTGCCACGGCAGCAGCCTTGGAATACACAGGAATGTCATGGGACGGCAGCTATACGCCAGGCCAGACCCTTACTGTGAACGCCAAGTTCAAGAACACCGGTCACTATCAGGCCACCAACGCCGTTGCCAAGATTGCCTCGACCAGCAACTACATCAGCTTTGCCAGTTCCACTGTTAACGTGGGCACGATTGCCGTTGGACAGGAAGTCACTATCCCCTTCTCCGTCACCATCGCCGCCAACTGTCCCGAGAGCTCCCAGATTCCGATTACCTTCACGATGACTGCCGACGGCAGCCTCAGCGTGACAGGCAACGAGACCTTGAAGAACACCTGCAACCTCTACTTCAACCTTGCCGACTCCTATGGCGACGGCTGGAACAACGCCAGCCTGAAAGTTTCGTTCAGCGACGGCACAGCCGCACAAACCCTTACCATCTCCTCGGGCAGCTCTGCCTCCTACACCATCGAGGTGGGTAACGGGACCCATGTCACCTTGACCTGGACCTCAGGCAACTACGACGGTGAGTGTTCCTTCTCTGTGAGCTACGACGGAGACCTGGTCATCTACCAGACAAACGGCACCCCTAGCACAGGCGTCCTCTATGAGTTCGACTGCAACTGCGCCGCAGCATCCGCAACTTTCAATGTCAATGTCAGTACCAACAACAACGGTGGCACCGTCACCGGCGGAGGCGAATTCAGCTACGGCCAGTCGTGCACTGTCAACGCCACGGCCAACACAGGCTATTATTTCACTGGTTGGACCAACAACGGTACGACCGTTTCGAACTCGGCACACTTCACCTTTAATGTGACGAGCGACATGGATCTAGTGGCCAACTTCATCCAAGCCTTGGAGATCGGCACATCCGCTTCGACCAACAACTTCCTGCCGACCTACAACTACTACAAGTACTCGTTCACCGAGCAGATCTACACTGCCAACGAGATCGGTATGGCAGGCACCATCAGCAGCATCGCCTTCTACAACAGTGGAACGGAGAAGACCCGTACGCTGGACGTCTATTTGAAGAGCACTACCAAGAGCGCCTTCTCAAGCAAGACCGACTGGGTCTCGATGTCGTCTTCCGATAAGGTATTCAGCGGCAGTGTCACCATGGCAGCCGGTAGCTGGACCTTCATCAACTTCAGCACTCCGTTCGAGTACGATGGCAATTCCAACATCGTCCTCGCCGTCGATGATAACTCAAACGCCTACACTAGCGCCCCTCACATGGCCTGCTCGGTGTACGACGCCAACGGCAACCAATCCATTTACATCTATTCCGACGGCACCAACTATAACCCGTCATCGCCTACGACATCACAAAGCTCCAACTATGCTGTGCTCACGGTGAAGAACCACATCCTCATGGGCATCACCCCAATCACTGGCGAGCAATATACCATTGAAGCCTCGGCCAATCCGACAGCAGGCGGTACAGTGACAGGCGCAGGCACATACTATGAGAACGGCACTTGCACGCTTAATGCCACTCCAAACACCAACTATGTCTTCGCCAACTGGACGAAAGATGGTGAAGTGGTAAGCACAAGCGCCTCATACAGCTTCACAGTGACAGAGGATGCGGAATACGTCGCCAACTTCAACCTCATCAATACGGTGAAGATTATGCCGAATGATCCTGAATACGGCTCCGTTGCTTTCGGCAGAAACAGAGAGACTCTGACTTACGACTTTGAAGACGGCTGGCAAGGCTGGACGAGCTTCCAAGGCAGCACCACTTCCCCACACAGCTGGATGCACAACACCGAATACACTGCCTACGACTCCAACGGCAACCAGATCGTCCCGGAATGCCACAATTCCTCATATGGAATGATGCTCTCAGAGTCCTACATCTCCGCTGCCACCTCAGGAGGATCAGGTACCGCTGTCACTCCAGACAACTGGCTTGTTTCACCTCAGTTCCGTCTAGGCGGAAGCATGACTTTCTATGCTGCATCAAGAATGAGCAATTACTATGCTGAAAAGTTCTCAGTATTGGTGTCTGAGAGTGGCAACAGCAGTGCAAGCGACTTCACCCATACAGAGTTGACCGTGACCTTGTCAAGTAACAGCTGGAATGAATATACCATTGACTTGAGTGCCTACAGTGGCATGGGCTACGTGGCCATCCGTCACTTTGACTGCAACGACCAGCATCTGCTCTATGTTGACGATGTCACCATCGTTGAAGGAGAAGTGAGCGATGGTAGCTTGACTGCTAGTTACGTCAACGGCACATCATGCACAGTTCTGGCCACTCCTAACGAAGGTTATCATCTCGTCAATTGGACTGAGAACGGCAATGTTGTTTCGACCAATGCCACTTACACATTCACCGTCACCGGCGACCGCGACCTCGTGGCCAACTTCTCCGACCAACCTGCCACTACTTCCCAAACATTCAACTTGGCACAGGGCTGGAGCTGGTGGAGCACTTATCTCGACATCACCCTTGAAGACCTCCAGACCGCCCTCGTCGCAGCACTCCCAGGCACTCAGATCACCATCAAGTCGCAAAATAACGGTAGCACCATCTATTATGTGAGCAGCAACCAATGGAGAGGAGCGTTGGAGTCCTTGGATGTCGCACAGATGTACGAGATCTATGTCAGCGCCGCTTGCACCATCACGCTCAACGGAGCTCCCGTCGATCCCACTGAACATCCCGTCACCGTCCACAACGGCACCAACTGGATCGGCTTCCCGCATAGCGAAAGCATGTCCCTCAACGATGCCTTCGACTTCACTCCCACCAACGGCGACATCCTCAAATCGAAGAACAATGGCAGTACCATTTATACCAATGGCCAATGGAGAGGTGAACTCACCACGCTCGTACCTGGACAAGGCTACATCTACACCTCCAAGGCAAGTGGCAGTAAATAATAAAAAAATAATAGTTCAAAAAAAATAATTTGTATATTTGCAAACCGAAAAAAAGAACAAACTCATTAACTATGAAAAAGATATTTTTTATCCTTATCGCTTCCCTGATGTTCAGCGGATCGATTTTTGCTCAACACCAATCTCATTGGTTGGATGATTTTAACCACTACGATTATGAGGGTTATGGAATTGGTATTTATGCTGTGTCCATTGACAACAACATGATCACAGAGAATGATAATTATGCCGACTTTGAGGTTGCCTCCTTTGTTGGGGATGAATGCAGAGGACATATGTTCCTTACTTATTCTAATGGGGATGTTTATCCTTTTGCTGATCAATTACCAGTGTGGTTCAATTCAACCGGCTCAGAGGTTTCTTTTAAGCTATTTGACCATGTAAATCAAGTGGAATATGACATCTGCACAAGTAGTGAACCCGTATTGACGGGTTATGATTATATTTTCTCTGATCCCGTGACTGGAGAAGATCATGATTACTATTCCGATCCTATCATCCTCTCCTTCAGTTCCTCCTTCACCAAGGAAATCGATGCTTGGACCAATGATGGCGGCTTCTACCTCATCACTTCTCCCCTCAACGCTGAAGTCAGCCCCGCAGATGTGCTGAACATGACGACGTCGGGCGACTATGATCTCTATGCCTTTGACCAAGCTGCAGAAGATGGCCTCGAATGGCGCAACTATAAAGCTGGTGCTTTTGAAAAGCTCGAGGCTGGCACAGGTTACCTCTATGCCAACAGTACTGGTGACGACATTACCTTTATCGGTGCTCCTTACAATGGCAACGGTGAAGTAACCCTTACCAAAGTTGAAGGTGTCGAATTCTCCGGTTGGAACCTCGTGGGCAACCCCTTCTCAAAAACCGCTTCCATCGACCGTGATGAATTCTATGTCATGAAATCTGATGGCACCGAAATCATCACTGGCGAAAACAATGCCATTGGCCCCATGGAAGGCATCTTTGTCATCGCCGAAAATAACGGTGATAAAGTGACTTTCAGCACCACAAGCCAAAGCAAGGCCAAAGGTCTGGTCATCAATGTCAACAAGAATCGTGGTTCCGTTGTTGACCGCGCCATCGTGCGTTTCAACGAAGGTGGCCTGCTGCCCAAGTTCATGCTGAACGAAAGCCATACCAAGCTCTATATCCCTCAGAACGACAAAGAGTACGCTGTGGTTTTAGCCGACGATAAGACGAACGAGATGCCTCTCAACTTCAAGCCTGCTGAAGAAGGCACTTATACCTTGAACTTCAACACCGAAGATGTTGAGACTGGATACCTCCACCTCATCGACAACCTCACCGGCAATGATGTTGATTTGCTGGCAAATCCTAGCTACACCTTCGATGCACGTCTTACCGACTATGCCTCGCGTTTCCGTTTGGTGTTCCAAGAAACCTTTACCAACTCTAACGAGAATGTGAACAATGGCAGCTTCGCCATCGTCAACAACGGCAACCTCATCATCAACAATGTTGACGGCACTGCCACCCTCGAGATGATTGACATCACGGGACGTATCATCAGCGCTGAAACCATCAACGGCAGCTACAACAAAGCTATCAATGTTAAAGCTGGTGTCTATACCCTCCGTCTCATCCAAGGTGAGAACATCACTACCCAAAAGGTTGTGTTCGAATAAAGGTTTAGCATAAGCAACAACAAAAAAAGAGCGGTCAATGACCGCTCTTTTTTTGTGTCAGGAAATCGCCCGAAGCTTAAAGCTTACGGGCGATTTCTTTCTCGGTATAACCTTCGATGATGTCGCCGACCTTGATGTCATTGAAGTTCTCAATGTTCAGACCGCAGTCCATACCAGCAGCGACTTCCTTGACGTCATCCTTGTAACGTTTCAAGGAACCCAGCGTGCCGGTGTAGATCACGATACCATCACGGATGATACGGATCTTCGTGTTACGGGTGATCTTACCGTCGAGGACCATACAGCCGGCGATGGTGCCGACCTTGCTGATCTTGAAGGTCTCACGGATCTCGAGGTTACAGGTGACCACCTCTTCGATCTCAGGAGCCAGCATACCTTCGATAGCGGCCTTGATCTCTTCGATGGCGGTGTAGATGATGGAGTAGAGACGGATGTCGATCTTCTCCTGCTCGGCCAGCTTACGTGCCTGTAC
This sequence comes from Bacteroidales bacterium, assembly GCA_017530365.1. Classification (GTDB taxonomy): domain Bacteria; phylum Bacteroidota; class Bacteroidia; order Bacteroidales; family F082; genus Limimorpha. The sequence continues at coordinate 65,701 of JAFXMK010000018.1, read as the reverse complement.
CGTAGGACGCACGTTGAAGCCCACGATGACGGCATTGGAAGCGGAAGCCAGCATGATATCCGACTCACTGATGGCACCCACCGACTTGTGGATGACGTTGACCTGCACCTCGTCGGTGGAGAGTTTGAGCAAAGAGTCTGCCAAAGCCTCCACAGAGCCGTCCACGTCAGCCTTGACGATGATGTTCAGCTCCTTGAAGTCGCCGATAGCGATACGGCGGCCGATCTCATCCAAGGTGATGTGCGGGCTGGTGCGGCGGGTCTGTTCGCGTTGCAGCTGCTCACGACGGTTGGCGATGTCCTTCACCTCACGTTCGTCGGTCATCACGTTGAAGATGTCTCCAGGCTGCGGAGCGCCGTTGAGGCCCAACAGCAACACAGGAGTGGAAGGTCCAGCTTCCTTGATCTTCTGGTTATGGTCGTTGAACATGGCTTTCACCTTACCGTAGGTAGTGCCGGCAAGCACCATGTCACCGATACGGAGTGTTCCGCTCTGCACCAAGATCTTGGCCACATAGCCACGTCCTTTGTCGAGGGCCGACTCGATGACGGTACCCTTGGCGAGTTTATGAGGGTTAGCCTTCAGATCAAGGAACTCAGCTTCCAGCAGCACTTTCTCCAGCAGCTCTTCCACATGGAGGCCCGTCTTAGCGGCAATCTCTTGTTCCTGATACTTACCGCCCCAGCTCTCGACCAGGATGTTCATCTTGGACAGCTGCTCACGGATCTTGTCCGGGTTGGCAGTAGGCTTATCAATCTTGTTCAGGGCGAATACGATCGGAACGCCAGCGGCCTGAGCGTGGTTGATGGCTTCGACGGTCTGCGGCATCACGTTGTCATCAGTAGCGATGACGATAATGGCGACGTCGGTCATCTTGGCACCACGGGCACGCATAGCAGTGAACGCCTCGTGACCAGGAGTGTCGAGGAAGGTGATCTTCTTGCCGCTCTCGGTAGTCACCTCGTAGGCACCGATATGCTGGGTGATACCACCAGCCTCGCCAGCAACCACGTTGGTATTACGGATATAGTCGAGGAGCTTGGTCTTACCATGGTCCACGTGACCCATGACGGTGACGACAGGAGCGCGGGGCACCATATCCTCTTCGCGGTCCACCTCTTCGGTCTCAGCGATAGCCTCCTGAACGTCGGCACTGACGAAATCGACCTGATAGCCAAATTCGCTTGCCACCACAGAGAGGGCTTCAGCATCGAGACGTTGGTTGATGGAGACAGGCATGCCCAAGCCCATGCAGGTGGCGATGACCTTGGTCACTGGCACATTCATCATCACTGCCAGATCGTTGGCGGTAACGAATTCCGTAACCTTCAGGATGGATTTCTCCTCCTGCTGGCGCATCTGTTCCTCCATCATGCTGCCAGCGACTTGCTGACGTTTCTCACGACGGTGTTTTGAAGTCTTGGACTTGCCCATCGGAGAGAGACGGGCCAAGGTATCCTTGATCTGCTTCGAGATCTCCTCATCGGAGAGTTCCACCTTTTCCTCGTGTTTAGCTTGCGGTCTTCCCTTCTCTTTCTTGGGGTTCTTCTTTGCTGGTTCGGCAGGCTGTGGCTTGGCATTCTCCGGTTTTCCACCGATACGTTTGCGTTTCTTTTTCTTGGCGTCGCCACTTTCAGAAGAAGCCACAGGCTGCTGTTTCGAACGTTTACGTTCGTCGGGAAGCTCGATCTTGTCGAGGATCTTCGGGCCTTCCAGCTTTTTGACTTCCGTCTTAATGAACTTAGGCTCGGCAGCAGCTTGTTCAGCTTTCTTAGCTTCCTCAGCTTTCTTGGCCTCGAGGGCTTTCCTCTCGGCTTCGGCCTTCTTAGCTTCTTCTGCCTGCTTTTCAGCTTTCAGACGTTCCTCCTTTTTCAGGGCGGCTTCGCGTTCAGCTTTTTCCTTGGCTTCACGCTGTTTCTCCTCTTTGGTCTTCTTATCAGGACGAGTCTTAGGGTTCAAGCTCTCAAGGTCGATCTTGCCAACCACTTTCAACGGGCTTTCTTTTCCTTCCTCTTCCTTCTTCTCTTCCACTGGATCGGTCGGAGCTACAGACTGGGGAGCTTCCTTTTCCTTGGGTTTTTCGACCTTAGGTTCTTTAGGCAGTGGTTCTTTGACGATGGTACTGGTGCGGATGAACACTTCTTCATTATCATCCTCATCCCTGTCTTTTGCTGACGACTGCACGGTGGATTCCACCGATACGGAACCTCCTTTATAGGAGAGGTTGCCGAGTTTCTTCGCCTCGTTTTTGACTTCCCTCTCCCCCTGGTATTCCTTTACGAGCAGCGCATACATCTCCGATGTGAGCTTCGTATTGGGTGACGGATCGACTTGGAATCCCTTTTTGGTGAGGAACTCCACGATGGTCTCCCTGCCCACATTGAATTCTTTTGCCGCTTTAGACAAACGAATGTTGATATTTGATTCTTCGGACATGTTCCCTCCTTCCTTTAGTTATCATTTTCAAATTCAGCCTTGAGGACCTTGAAGACGTTGTTGACGGTCTCAATTTCAAGGTCGGCGCGGCGGGCCACTTCTTCAGGACTGATGGCCAGCACTTGTTTTGCGGTGTCGCAGCCGATACCCACGAGGGCGTCGATGACCCATTGTTCAATTTCATCAGAGAACTCTTGCAGATCCACGTCTTCTTCATCGGGAGTGATCTCGCTGTTGCGATAGACGTCAATGTTGTAGCCAGTGAGTTTTCCGGCGAGTTTGATGTTATAGCCGCCCTTACCGATGGCGAGGCTGACCTGATCGTTATCCATATAGACGTTGGCGAGCATGTTCTCGTTGTCGAGGACGATGCTGGTGATCTTAGCTGGGCTGAGGGCTCTAGTGATGAAGAGCGTCGGGTTGGTAGTCCAGTTGATGACGTCGATGTTTTCATTACGGAGCTCACGGACGATGCCATGGATACGCGATCCCTTCATGCCGACGCAGGCGCCGACGGGATCAATACGGTCGTCGTAGGACTCCACGGCGATCTTGGCGCGCTGGCCAGGTTCACGCACGATCTTCTTGATGGTAATCAGGCCGTCATAGACCTCGGGCACCTCAGCCTCGAAGAGGCGCTGGAGGAAGACCTCGGAGGTACGAGAGAGGGTGATGACCGGAGAGCCGTTGACATTCTCAACGCTCTTCACGATGGCGCGGACGCTTTCACCTTTTTTATAAATATCGGACGGGATCTGCTCGCTGCGAGGCAGGATGAGCTCGATGTTCTCGTCGTCGATGGCCACGATCTCGCGCTTCCAGACATGGTTGACCTCAGCATTGATGATCTCACCCACTTTGTCTTTGTACTTCTGGAAGATGTTCTCTTTTTGGTACTCGCTGATCTTGGTCTGGAGGTTCTGGCGCAGGGCGAGGATGTCGCGACGGCCGAAGCTTTCGATTTTCAGGATCTCAGAGACGTCATCGCCCACTTCGAAGTCGGGCTCGATACGGATGGCGTCGGAGAGTTTGATCTGGCGCAGAGGATCTTCAAGCTCGTCGTCATCAACCACGGTGCGGTTGTGATAGATCTCGAAGTCACCCTTGTCAACGTTAACAATGATATCGATGAAGTCTTCAGTGTCGGTGTCGAATTTCTTGTTCAGCATGCCTCTGAAGACATCTTCGATGATGCGCATCATGGCCTCACGGTCGATGTTCTTGAATTCTTTGAATTCTGAGAAGGTTTCTACTAATTTGTAATTTTCCATTATATATGATTTAAATATTTAATATTCAAAGATTTAAAAGATTATGGCAGGTTTCAGTTCGGTAGTTTTTCGGGCTAGGATCATGTTGGGTTGCGCTTCGACAGGCTTTTTCTTGGAAGCCTTCTTGGGAGCAGGAGCAATCTCAACATTATCTTCATTGAAGCTTACCAGCTTGCCTTGGAACTTGCCTTGTTCCTTGGTTTTCACTTCGACATCCTGACCGACATATTTATTCAGTTGACGGTCGAGTTTCAGGGCGCCGCTCAATCCCCACGAGAACACACTCAGCTCGAAGTCTTCGGCGTCGCGATCCATCTTGCTTTCAACGTAACGGCTGATGGCCACGCACTGGTCGATGTTAACGGCCGAGTCGGCATCGACATAGACTTCGATGACGTTGGCCGGTTTCACTTTGACTTCCACCAAGAACATGTCCGTTCCTTGGATAGCCTCTTCTACTAGATTCGTTATCAGTTCTTTGTTGATCATATTTTTGAATATAAAAAAACCTGTTACATTCGTAGCAGGTTTTCTCTTCTTCCACACTAAGTTGTCGAGCAAGGATTCGAACCTTGACAGGCAGAACCAAAATCTGCAGTGCTGCCATTACACCACTCGACACCTTCATTCATCTGAATGCGGTTGCAAAAGTACGGCTTTTTTCTTTAACTGCAAGATTTTTTTTGATATTTTTTTGTATTTTTGCATTTTCAATCAAAGAAGACATGACATTCAAGAAGCTGAACAACCTTATCGGATGGATCGTTGGCATATTGGCCACTGTTGTCTATTTCATCACCATGGAGCCCACTGTAAGCTGGTGGGATTGTGGTGAATACATTTCCACCTCATTTAAATTGCAAGTGGGCCATCCGCCAGGGGCGCCTTTGTTCCAGCTGATTGCCCGTTTCTTCACCCTGTTTGCAGGTGGTGACGTGACCAAAGTGGCCATGATGGTCAACAGCATGTCGGCCATTTGCAGTGGTTTGACGATCACCTTCCTGTTCTGGAGCATCACGATGATTGCCCGCAAGATATGGATGAAAGAAGGGGAAGATTCTCCGAAGCGCAACAAGATTGGCGTGTTGATTGCCGCCGCCATTGGCGCCTTGGCCTACACCTTCACCGAGTCGTTCTGGTTCAACGCCGTCGAGGGCGAGGTTTATGCCATGTCATCCTTCTTTACAGCCGTCACCTTCTGGGCCATCTTGAAATGGGAGCGTGTTGCCGACGAGCCCGGCAGCAGCCGTTGGATCATCTTGATTGCCTTCCTCATCGGCCTCTCCATCGGCGTGCACCTGCTCAACCTATTGTGCATCCCGGCTTTCGTCTATGTTGTTTATTTCAAGAAATGGAAGAAGACCACATTCTGGGGCTTTGTTCTTGCTGGTGTGGTCTCGGTAGCCCTGTTGTGGCTTATCAACTCTTTCCTCATCCCGCAGATTGTGAATCTGGCAGGCAAAATGGAGCTCTTCTTCGTCAATGACTTAGGTGCGCCGTTCAACCTTGGCACCATCGTGTATTTCGCGATCATAGTGGCTCTCATTATCTGGGGTCTTATCTTCACGACCAAGCGCAAGAAGGTGATCGGCAATATTGCCATTCTGTCGTTCATGTTCATCATGATCGGCTATTCATCGTTCTTCATGCTGGTAATCCGTGCCAACACCAACACACCTATTAATGAAAACGAGCCCAAGGATGCCCTTTCAATGCTCTCTTATTTGAACCGCGAGCAATACGGATCATGGCCACTGCTTTACGGCCCATATTACAACGCACCTATCTCCGATGCCGCCAACGGCAAGCCCATCTATGTCAAGGACAAGACGGCAGGCCGTTATGTTATCACCGATGACAAGCGCAACACGCAGCCCGAATATGCTTCTGAGATGAAGACCCTTTTCCCCCGCATGTGGAGCACCCAACCCAAACACGTTTCGATGTATGAGAGTTACCGCAAGGACAAACGCGGCGTGGTTCTGGGCGACAAAGTCTCTGTCCGCACTATTGACGGCACCACCCAGATGGTCAACAAGCCAACCTTTGGGCAAAACTTGAAGTTCTTCATCAACTATCAGTGCAATTGGATGTATTGGCGTTACTTCATGTGGAACTTCGTAGGCCGTCAGAACGACATTGAAAGCCAAGGCGAGCTCGAACACGGCAACTGGATCAGTGGCATCAATTTCATTGATGAGGCCCGTCTCGGTGACCAGAAGAATATCCCCGACTGCTTGAAGAATCCCGGCAGGACGAAGTACTATTTCCTACCGCTCCTTCTCGGTCTGTTCGGTCTATTCTGGCTGTTGCGCAAAGACCTGAAGCAAAGCTGGATTATCTTCTTGCTCTTCTTCATGACAGGTCTCGCCATTGTGATCTATCTTAACCAGACACCTTACCAGCCGCGTGAGCGCGACTATTCTTACGCTGGTTCCTTCTATGCATTTGCCATCTGGATTGGACTCGGCGTATTGGCTTTGATCGACTGGATCGAACGCCTCACCAAAAGCAAGAACTTGGTAACCACCATTTTGGTCGGATTGATCTGCCTCGTAGCCGTCCCATGTCTCATGGCCTCACAAGGCTGGGATGAACACAACCGTGGCGGCAAGACCTCGGCGCATGACTGGGCCAAAAACTATCTGGCACAGCTACCGCCCAACTCTGTCATCTTCACCCGTGGTGACAACGACACCTTCCCTCTCTGGTACATCCAAGAGGTGGAAGGCTTCCGCACCGACGTCCGCGTGGTCAACTATATGCTTTCTTCCGGCTACTGGTATGCCCACCAAATGGGGCGCAAAGTATATGATTCGGAAAGACTGTCACTGACCTTAAGTCCAAGCGAGTATGACAATGGCGTCAACGAATCGCTCCGTATCTTCGAGGAAGAGAGTTTGAAAGGACAATATGTGGAGTTGAAGGATGTCATCAACTTCATCCATAATCCGAAAGCCGTGAAGTACTACACCAACGGTTCTTCCACCCATTATCTCCCTGTGCGCACCTTGAAACTCACAGTTGACAAAGAGGCCTGCATCCGCAATGGCATCGTTCCCGAAAGCATGCAGGACAAGATCGTCGATGAGATCCGTTGGGAAATCAAGGACACCTATTTGTACAAGAACGCGTTATTGCTGCTTGACTTCATTGCCTCCAACAATTGGGAGCGTCCGGTATATTTCACATCGTTCAGTGATATGGCTTCTGTGTTGGGCATTCAGGAATACCTCCACATGGAAGGCCTTTCCTATCGTTTCATCCCCGTGAAGGCAGAGGACTATTACAAAGGTCTCGGCGGTGTTTATCGTGAAGGCTGTTACGACTTGTTGGTCAACAAAGCCCAGTGGGGCAGTCTGAACCAAGACGGCGTTACCCCCGATCGTGAGAGCATCCGCAACGCGGAGTTTGCCCGCCAAAGCTATGTACGTCTCGCCCAAGCTCTGGTGAACCATCAGGAATATGACTCGGCTATCGTCGTCATGGACAAATATCAGGAGTTCTTCCCGAACGAGAAATTCCCCTTCGAGCTCAGGTTGTATCAATTCCCGGAAATGTACTACACTTGCGGCGCTACGGAAAAAGGAGACGACTTCATGCGTAAACTGGTGAAGAACTGCTGCGACAAAGTGGATTACTACGGCAACATGGAACGCCGGTTCGTGGAGTACTATGCAGATGAAATCGATGAACAGATTAGCATCTTGCGACAGATGCAGGTGACCGCAATGCGATTTGACCGCAGCGATATGAGTTCACAGCTGAACGACACTTTAACCAACTACCTGCAAAAGTATTATCTGAATTGACTATGATTCTGAATTACATCACATGGAACGTTGACCCAGTAGCCTTTTCATTGGGTTCGTTGCAGGTCAGGTGGTATGGCATCTGTTGGGCGTTGGGGTTCCTCTTTGGATACCTCCTCATGAGCAAGGTCTATAAGAAGGAAAAGATGCCTGATGGCTCACTGGACTCCCTGTTGATCTACATGTTGGTATCCACCGTTATCGGTGCACGTCTAGGACATTGCTTGTTCTATGAGCCCCAATACTACCTCTCCCATCCTGTCGAGATCTTGAAGATCTGGGAAGGCGGACTGGCCAGCCACGGCGGGGCCATCGGTATCCTCATCGGACTTTGGCTTTATGTGCGTCGTTTCAACAAGAGAACCGAGAAAAAGAAAGGCGAAAAAGAACATATCACCTACCTCTGGATCCTTGACCGCATCGTCATCCCGGTGTGCTTGGTTGGTGCCTTCATCCGTTTGGGCAATGTATTCAACTCTGAGATCTATGGCACTCCCACCACCCTGCCTTGGGGCTTTGTCTTCGTACGCGGCAACGAACAGTTCCCAGGACCCAACGGAGAGCTTCTCCCCTGCCATCCCACGGGACTCTATGAGGCATTCTTCTGCCTGGTCGCCATGGCCTTGCTGCTGTGGATGTTCTTCAAACGCGACATCGGCGACAAACGTCCTGGATTGATGTTCGGCACGTTCCTGATCATCATCTTCGGTTCGCGTATTGCCATCGAGTTCCTGAAGAACGTCCAAGTGGAGTTTGAGAAGAGCATGACGTTTGACATGGGACAATGGCTTAGCGTACCATTTGTCGTAGTTGGGATCGTGATGATTGTATGGTCGTTGCGATCGAAGCCATCTCAGTCTTAAACGACTGCAAGCCTTCGCTGACCATACTGGCGAAACTGTCATGTTCGCCATCCGTCCATTTATAGATGCTTCTGCCTACGAGCGACATCTCCTCTTCGTAGTCGTTTTCATCGTAGTCATACTCTTCCATAGTTGTCACCAGATCGTTGCTGGCATAAAAGACATCGACATCCTGTAGTAACTGATAGTCCATCGGCATCAAGATGAGGGCTGTCTTTGGCTGCAACTCAGCCAGCAGGGGCATCTCAGTCCTTTCGTAAGACACCTCTTGCATCTTCGGCTTCACTGAAGGATCGACAGTCTTCTTAGGAACGACAAACCGCGCCTGGCTTTCTGCCAAAGGATAAGATTCTTCCGTCTCCAACACATCGACTTTGACGGCATTCAGTTCAGCCACCAGCTCTTGCTCAGGCAGCCCCGAACGAAGCCAAAAGATTCCGAACAGCAGCGCAACGGCAGCTGCGGCAGCGATAATCTTGGCATATAAAGGAATCACGACAGTTTTTTTCAGCGATGCCTTATGTTCGTACACCACATCAGGAGGGGTGAGCTTGGGATATTCTTCGAGGTTGGGTTCTGCATTCATGGTTCTAAGTCGATGATGTTGTCCATACTTTTAATGACGTTACGGAGGGCGGTGCGGGCGCGGAAGATGTTGGTCTTGACCTGTGCCTCGGATTGCCCGGTGATGTCACCGATTTCCTGATAACTATAGCCTTCATAGTCACGGAGCAGGATAGCCGTACGCTGTGCCTCAGGCAGCGAATCCACCGTCTTATGAAGGATCTCGTTGACATCAGGATAGGTGTTCGTGTTCTTGTCAGGGATCTGGGAAAGCGCCTCCACAGTGGTCTCCTGATGGCGTTTCCTCGTCTGATCGACGACAAGATGGTAGGCGGTAGTGAAGAGATACGATTTTGCCTTCTCGTATTCCACTTGGTGACGGCGTTCCCATACCCTGGCGAAGCTGTCCTGTACAACGTCCTCGGCCTCCATGCGGTTGTGCAAGGAGGCCAAGACGAAACGGAACAGTCCGTCAGCGTACTGATCGACGCAATGGTTGTATTGAGAACGTGTCACAAGGTATGTTTCTATTTAAAATATCAGGCTGAAGCCTACATTGAAGGTATGCACGCCGGGGCCTTTGCCTTCTTTGAACAAAGGCAGGAGGTTATAGCTGGCGAAGAAGCCCATGTCATTTCCGCCCGCACGCAAGGTGGCATCCAGCTTGAAGAGGTTCGAGTAAAAGTCGCCATGTGCCTTTTCTTTGTATCTATCCATGAACTTGATCTTCATCCAGGTATCCACTTTGATGCCGGCAGTGAGACCCGCTGCGATGAAGAATCCACGGGTTGGCCTTACCTCTATCATCAAAGGTGCTTGGATGTAGAGCATGCCGAGCTTGCTTTTCTTCAGTTTGCCTTCCACGCTCTCATCGATCAATTCGTATTCCAAGCCATTATCGCCTTTTACGAGCCACACTGGATTGTCGAAGCTGTAGTTATTCCATCCCAAACCGATACCGGTGTAGAGACCAGCGACATGGTTGCGGCTGAAGGCGACACCCACGTCAGCGATGTTGAAGTTGAACACCCAGCTTCTCAAGGGGCGCAACTCCAGGTAGTTGAAGTTAGCTTTGGCAAGTTCATTGCCAAGCAGCATGTTCAAACCAGCATCGATGCCGCCCCAGTGCGGATCGAAGAGCAGGCTCTTGGATTTGGAGGCTTCTTTGGGACGTTGACCAGGGAAATGATCTCCAGGAACATTCTTCGACGACGGTCCATAATGAGGCTTGTCACTCCCGTTGTCACGTCGGTCACGCGGGGCACGGCCTTCCATCTGGCGTTCTACTTGCTCACCCCATTCTTCCATCCGACGACCCCACTCTTCCATGTTCTCGCCCCAACGTTCCATGTCGCGCTCAAACTGGTCCCAGTCAACGGAATCGGAAAGGTACTCCAAATTGGCACCCAATTCTGCCAAAAGCTCCGATAGGCCCTCCAAGTTGGAAGGATTTCGGTCAGTTTCCTCCGAGTTGTACTTTGTGTTCCACGATTTCCACACCAATTCCTTGGTATGAAGGTCACCACGGCCGTTACTTACAATGTTGAGCTGATCACAACGGCCTCGTAACACGAGGTCACCATTGCCAACCATCTTGACATTGACATTCTCATAATTCAAATCAAGCCGCGAATCACCTGAACTATTGAAAACGACACTGAGGTCCTTACCACGGAACTCACCATCTGTAACCACATCACCTGATGAGAGAATGGTAAGGTTTTCCAGTTCTTCCAAAGTGACATCATAATCGCTCGAACCTTTTAGGTAAAGCACGTTATCTGCCGAAATTTGAGAGCTCGGGAAACAGTGGAATGCTTTCCCTTGACGCAAGATTACATCGCCACTGGTATTGACAACGACGGTGTTGATTTGGGCGGATGCGATACTCGCATAAAACAAAGCGATCGCAATAATGAATAGTTTTTTCATGGTTTTATCTGTTTATTTGTTCTTTAATTACTTTGTTGCTTTCCGAAAAACAACTATAAGACGAACAAACAGCAAAAAAGTTACAAGCTTCGGGCTGAAAAATCGATTTTTTCTTCCTGAACGAAGGATTTGAAGGTGATGCGGCGGGTTTGGCCAGCCTCCAAATCAAAGAAATTATCAGAGAAAACGCCATAACGGCTGGTGCTGAACACCTGAACGTCCTTGGCAAAGACATCGGTTTTCACATCTATTTGAATCATATCGCCCTCTTGCTGGATAGAGAGATCAAGCTTGGCTTTGGGCAGTTGAAGAAGCTTTGGATACACCAAATAGCAGAACCTTTCAGCCATCGGTTTCTCGCTTTCGGACAGCTCCAGTTTCACATAAACCGATTTCGGATCCACCTTCTGCAAGCATTCTCTCAGTCCTTCCACGTAGAACTTTCTGTTCTGGTTAGCACCCATGTCAACCTTCACCTTTTGTTCAAAAAGCCGATCACCTTGGAAATCGTTTACCGAAACGGTCATCATGCCATCGATGCCTCGCATCAAATCGGAGGTCACATACACCTGTTGGTCACTTTGGTCAAAGGAGAGCAACACCGGTGCATAGAGTGTCCTCAGCTTGTACTGCATGGCTTTTGGTCGGCCGGAATGGTCAATGGACGACCAAGAAGTCACAGGCCAGGCATCGTTAAGCTGCCAGTAGAGCGTACCCATGTTGTAAGGCTTGGCCGTGCGGTGTGCCTCGATGGCGATCTCCATGCCGTAAGCCTGGGAAAGTTGGCTTAGATAGACGTATTCCTCGAAGGTCTTTGCCTTGGGGAAATAACGTTCGATGAAATCGTTGATCTGTCGGGCACCTCTGGCATGTTTCTGATGCGCTGCCAAGAAGGCATTCTTGCTGATGAGCGCATACAAGTCGTCGCCTTCATAGTCGCATAATGCCTTGAACTCTGGATCATCTCCTGCAGCGGTTTTCAGGGTTTGAATATCAGGATAGGACTGATAGCCGTATTCACTATTGAAACGGCCAACCTTCTCGCGGTACATCTCGTAGGGCTGTTCACCCCACCAAACGCCCCAATAGTGAACATCGCCCTGTGTCAGGCTCTCAGGTCGGCCCCAGCCTTTCGACGGGGAGTTCGGCCAATAAGGACGGGTGCCGTCGTAGGTATCGACCACCATGGGAAGGATGGTCTCAAAGAGACGGTCATAGCCCATTTTCATAGCCTGGTCATCTTCCGCCGACCAACCCAATGACTGCTGCCATCCCCAATTATAATAACCTTCGGAGATCTCATTGCCACCGCACCACAAGGCCAAAGAGGGATGCGAGGCAAGACGTTTTACCTGCTCCAAGGCTTCGATCTTGGCATTCTCCAGGAAAGCCTCGTCGTATGGATACATGGTGCCGGCATACATGAAGTCTTCCCAAACCAGAATGCCGAGGGAGTCGCAGCTATTGAAGAAGTCTTCCGACGGGTAGATGCCACCGCCCCATACGCGCAGCATGTTGAAATGCGCTTTCTTTGACTCTTGGAGCAAGTTGACCGTTCGACCATCATCGATCCAAGTCTCGATCATCTCCTCGGGGACGTAGTTGGCGCCTTTGGCATAAAACGGCACGCCGTTCACCTTAAAATAAAAAGAGAAACCGTTGGCATCTGGTTCCTGTACCATCTGGAAGGTCTTGATGCCTGTACGGATTGTCTTGGAATCCAATAGTCTATCATTGTCTTTCAACACGATCTCGAAATCGTAAAGCGGTTGCTCCCCTATCTCGTTAGGCCACCACAGCCGGGGATTCTCAACGGTGAAGCCGAACATTTTATGTTGGTTGCCTTGATCCATCTGGAAAGGGCAGCTCTGGATCAGCTTGCCGTCGTTACGAATCTCAACGACCAGCTCACCATTGGCAGAACTTTCCACATCGAGGTGCAGCGTCAGCTTGGCCTGAGTCTCAGAGATCTCGTTGGTGACGATATAGGCGTTCTCCAGTCTGGCATCCGACCAAGCGACCAACTTGACGGGCTTCCACAGACCGATGTTCTTGTATTTCGGTGCCCAGTCCCAGCCATGCTGATAAGGGGCTTTTCGGGTGACGGCATATTTCTCAGGAAACCGAGGGCGGCACTGATCATAGAGCGCTTGCTGGACGCTGTCGTATGGAGGGAAGGTCACCACCAACTGGTTCTTCTTTTCTTTCAGGAGAGGCTTCACATCCACTTTCCAGGTGCGGAACATGTTATCTGCATCGAATAGTTTCTCACCATTTAAAGTCACCGAGGCGTAAGTGTCAATGCCCTCGAAGACCAGCTCCACGACCTCTTGGTTCAGCATGCTGCCTTTGACATTGAACTGCGTGGTATAGGTCCAGGGATGGTTGGAAATCCAGAGCAAGTCCTTTTCGACGGTACCGCTGTATGGATAAGGGATCACACCGGCGTCTGAGAGCGTTTGCTGCACTACAGAGGGAACGGCGAAGTTTCTCATTGGTGCCAGCGTGTCGCTGGTCAGCGTCCAGCCGCGGTCGAGGTATTGTTCGAAAACGTACTGGCGGTTCGTACAAGACGCCAAAGCCACTAAGATGAGGAGGAATAAAGCGATTCGTTTCATGGGTTAATCAGCTTTTCCATTTCGTAGATGATGTCATAATTTGATTCGGTCCACACCATGGCGGCACCGGTGTTATCCACCTGGTTGGGATAGAGCTTCTCGTTAAAGCGCGGCACCCAGTGACCCAGCGAGGCATGCACGTTGACCACGCCCGTCTGGTTGACGATGTCCATCACATTACCCAAGTTGATGCCACCGCCAGGCATGATGGCGATACGGTCGCCGAAACGCAGCTGCATCTCGGCAATCATCGGGATGCCCTCTTCGGCGGTAGGTTTGCCACCTGATGTCAGCACCTTGTCGAAGCCCAAGTCAATGAGTTGTTCCATGGCTTCCAAGGGATTCACGCAGGCGTCGATGGCACGATGGAAAGTGAATTTCAGTCCCTCACCTGCTTCCATGAGGGCTTTCAAAGCTGCTACGTCGAGCATGCCATCGTCGTTGAGGGCGCCGATCACCACGCCTTCGAAGCCCAGCTTCTTGCAGAGCATGATATCGGTCTTCATGATATCAATTTCCTCTTCATTATAAATGTAGTTGCCCGGTCGTGGTCGGATGAGCACACGCATGGGAATGAAGGAGAGGTCGATGGCTTTGGCAAGCGTTCCGAAAGAAGGCGTCAGTCCTCCTACTTCGATAGCTTCGCAGAGTTCAACACATTGGGCGCAGCCGTCCATGGCGTTACGCAGGGATTGTATGCCGTTGGCACAGATTTCGAGACGGATCATGATGGAAAAGAATTTTTGCAAAGATAATTATTGTTACTTTTGCCTTGATGCAAAAGTAACCAAAAAATCAAGGCCAAAAACATCGGCCTGCTGCACAGCCTCTCTAAGTGGGTGATCCTCAAGGCGGGGAATGCCTTCCTGCGGAAGGCAAACGCTCCGCTAAAGCTCCGCGCCCCGCCCTGAGTCTCAACCCACTTAGTTCGGCTCTTTGGCTACCGCTGCTCCCGTTTTTGGCCGTGGCCTGCGCGCCCATCCCGTGGCAGGTATTTCCTGCTTTTGTTGGGTTTTAGTCGCTTTTGTTTGCATTTGTTGGGGGAATGTATATCTTTGCATTATAAAAATTGATTGTGAATAAAACATATTTAGAAAAAGAAAAAAGTAATTATTAACATATTATAAAACAAAGCATTAGCTATTATTTCGCGTTTACCGAAAACCCTGCAAGATTAACGGAGATAAAACACGAAAATAATAAGTGAAGGTGATGCCAATTGCAAGCGGATCCTTTTAACGAGGTAGTATAGCAATGCTCATGCCTAAGGGTGTGAGTACTTGTTCTCGTTAGAAGGTCTCCTTGCAGGGTTACCTTGGTAAGCGCAATGAGGAAAGCACCCTTTCCTTTTGCGCTTGCGGATTGATAGCATTGCATAATCTATCAATCAAATGGCAGGAAACATCAATCTTCATGCGGCAAACAAAGCAAAAAAAGATGAGTTTTATACTCAATTAGTTGATATTGAAAACGAACTGAAACACTATAAAGCACATTTTAAAGGTAAGACCGTACTCTGCAATTGTGATGATCCTCGTGTGAGCAATTTCTTCCATTATTTCAGCTACAATTTTGAACAATTGGGGCTGAAAAAGTTGATCACTACTTGCTATAAAAATCAGAACAGAGACCTTTTTAGCCAAAACGATTCAGAACGTGCAATTTGGTTGGAGTATTTCGGCGATCGCAATGGAAACCGAGTGCCCGATCCCGAAGAAATCGGCATCCACTACTTCAATGGTGATGGAGATTTCCGTTCCAAAGAGTGTATTGAATTGTTGAAAGAAGCAGACATTGTGGTAACCAATCCTCCCTTTTCCTTGTTTCGCGAATACATGGCACAATTGATGAAATACGAGAAGAAATTTGTGATAGTGGGACACCAAAACGCAATTGGGTATAGGGAGATCTTCCCCTTGATTAGGGATAACAAAGTATGGCTTGGGTATGGTTTTAAAGGCGGCGCAGGACACTTCTTTAGCAAATACGAAGATGTGGCTACAGCCGGAGACCATCGAGAAGGAATGATTCGAGTTTCAGGGGTAAATTGGTTCACAAATCTTGAAATAAAGAAACGTCACGAAGATTTAATCCTATATAAGGCCTATAATCCTAAGGAATATCCAAAGTTTGAAAACTACGATGCTATTAACGTTGATAAAACGGCAGATATCCCAATGGATTATAATGGTGTCATGGGTGTTCCTATCACATTCATGGACAAATACAATCCAGAACAGTTTGAGATCATCGGATTAGGCATCGCAACATTAGGTTTGGAATGTGGCGTCCAACCATATAAACCTGAACATAAAAAATACAGAAAAGAGATTCAGAAAAGAGGAACCGTTGACGGAGATCTTTACATGAATGATAGACGGCGTAGTTACCGTACCCTATTCTCGAATCCTCATCCGCCGTCGCCAAACCGAGCTCCATCATGAAGTGGAATACCATCAAGAAGAAGGCTCTTTGTCAATGGCTGCTGATAGCAAATAACGGCCTGAAAGGGCAAAAAAACGAGATACAAATGAACATCGAACTCCACAAGATCACTGTCCGCGAACTGACGGCGGGCTACGAGGACAATAACGAGAATGGTGTGCGTGCCTTCGGCGGCAACCTAGATGTACGGCCACCTTACCAGCGCGAATTCGTCTATGGCGAAAAGGAACGCGACGCCGTCATCGACACCCTCACCAATGGTTTCCCACTCAACGTGATGTATTGGGCTGTCCGTGAAGATGGCACCTTTGAAATCATCGACGGCCAACAACGAACCATCAGCATTTGCCAATATGTTAATGGAGACTTCGCCTTCAACTTCCGCTACTTCCACAACCTCCAGCCCGACGAGCAAGAACAGATCCTTGACTATCCCCTACAGGTTTATATCTGTAGCGGTAGCGATAGCGAAAAACTCAAGTGGTTCAAGACCATCAACATCGCGGGCAAGGAACTAACCGAGCAAGAACTGCGCAATGCTGTGTATGCGGGCTCTTGGGTGAGTGATGCCAAGCGCTATTTCAGTAAAAACAACTGTGCGGCATACGGCCTGGCCAGTAAATATGTGTCGGGCGAAGTAAATCGGCAGGCTTATCTTGAGATCGCTATACGATGGATCTCAAACGGCAACATCGAAGTCTATATGGGCAACCATCAGCATGATCCAAATGCTGTAGCCTTATGGAACCACTTCAGCAGCGTCATCAACTGGGTAAAAGCTACATTCCCAAACTATCGTCGAGAGATGAAAGGCGTGGACTGGGGTACACTATATGCCAAATACCATGAAGGCATCTGGGATGCTTCAGTTTTGGAAACTGAAGTGAAACGATTGATGGCTGATAGTGATGTTCAGAAAAAGAAAGGCATCTACACCTACGTCTTCGACCACGATGAGCATCATCTCGACATCCGGGCTTTCGATGACAACATGAAACGAGAAGTTTATGAGCGACAGGACGGCATCTGTTCTGTTTGTGGGAAACACTTCGAAATCGAACAGATGGAAGCTGACCACATTACCCCGTGGCGTGATGGCGGACGTACCATAGCCGAGAACTGCCAGATGCTCTGCCGAGAGTGTAACCGTCGGAAGAGCGGGAAATAAATAAGCACAACCCACCGTCACGGGCTGGGCGCGTGGGCCGAGGCCAAAAACCGGAGCAGCGCTCGCCAAGAGCCGAACTAAGTGGGCTGAGACTCAGGGCGGGGCGCGGAGCTTTAGCGGAGCGTTTGCCTTCGGCACGAAGGCACTCCCCGCCTTGAGGCTCCCCACTTAGAGAGGCTGTGCGGTGGGCCGATGTTTTTGGCCTTGATCTTTTGGTTACTTTTCTATCAAGAGAAAAGTAACAAATTACTATCTTTGCACCCTCAAAAAACCCAAACATTTTAATCATGAAAAAAGCATTTTTTATCGCAGCAGCCGCTGCCATGCTGTTCGCCGCATGCGGCAACAACAACACCAAAACCAATGAACCCCAAGCACAAAACGAACCTGTAGTAGAAGAACCTGTCGTTGAAGAGCCCGCCGCTCCTGAGACCACTAACTGGGACCACTACGACTGGCATTTGAACCTTCCCACCGAGGGATGGAAGGTTAGCAACGCCTACTCCGAGATGGGCATCGAATACTTGGAAGACTGGTCGGATTTCAATATCAAGGACTGGACTGAGGAAGACTATGATCAATTCCTCACCAAATATCCCGCTGCAGATTATCTGGAAGACATCGTCACCGGCGACTACACCTGGAAAGTCATTCCCAACATTGGGAAATACAAATTGTCCTTCTTCACCTACAACCCCGACCGCAAAATGGCAGTCCGTGTTGGCTCTGAGGACATCGAAGATCCCACCGACGAACGCGTGCTGACCGTTCTCCGTGGCTTCGGCTTCAATTGATTCAGAACAGCCTCAACAAAATAGCATCATCACAACATGATTTATCCGGAACGCTTCGAGCAGAAGATCGGTTTCACCCACATCCGGGAAGCCATCAAGGGGCACTGCATCAGTGCCATGGGACTGGAACGCGCCGAGACGATGGACTTCAGCAACGATCGCGAAGCCATCGAGCGGAGCCTCGACCAGACCGTGGAGTTCATGCAGCTGCTGCAAAACGGCGTACCCTTCCCTGTGAGGGACTACCATGACCTGCGCGAAGCGTTCCAACATATCAGGATTCCAGGGACGAGCATCAGCCTGGAAGACCTGTTCGCCCTCAAGCCCTCGCTGAATGCCTTGAGCTACATCCTGAAGTTCGGGCAGAGCGAGGCTCGTGAGGACTACCCTGAGCTCTGCGCCCTCACCGATGGCATCGAAGTCGATCCTGTCGTGTTCAACGAAGCCAACCGCCTCGTCGATGATAAAGGCGAGATGCCCGACAACGCATCCCCTGAACTGGCTGAGATCCGACGTGACATCCATCGCAAGACTGGCGGCATCGAGCGGCGCATCCGCCAAATCATGAGCGACGCCAAGACCTCGGGATGGGTCGATCCCAAAGCCGAGATCACCATCCGCGACGGTCGCATGGTCATCCCCGTCCACGCTGGCGACAAACGCGCCTTGAAAGGTTTCATCCACGACGAGTCGGCAACGGGACAGACCGTCTATATCGAGCCTTCGGAGATCGTGGAGACCTCCAACGAGATCAAGGAGCTGGAGTATGCCGAACGCCGCGAAGTGCAACGTATCCTGTTGCAGTTTACCGACCGCATTCGTCCTTCCCTGCCTGAGCTGCTAAAGGCTTGGGAACTGCTAGGACAGCTCGACTTCATCCGAGCAAAGGCACTGCTCAGCCAAAGCATCGGCGGCATTAAACCCGTCATTCACGACGAGCCCTTTTTCAGATGGATCCAGGCACGGCATCCCGTTTTGGAGCAAAAGCTGAAATCGCAAGGCAAATATATCGTTCCGCTAGATCTCAACCTCGACCAAGAGAACCGCATCTTGGTCATTTCAGGTCCCAACGCAGGTGGCAAATCCGTCTGCCTCAAGACCACGGGACTCATCCAATACATGTTGCAATGCGGACTCTGCGTACCCATGCACGTCGATTCCGAATGCGGCCTCTTTGAAAGCCTGTTCATCGACATCGGCGACGAGCAGAGCATCCTCGACGACCTCTCCACCTACAGCTCACACCTGCGCAACATGAAGGTGCTGTTGGAGAACGCAAACAACAATTCCCTGTTTCTCATTGATGAATTCGGTACAGGTACCGAGCCCCAGCTAGGCGGCGCCATCGCCGAAGCGATCCTATTGGAACTCAATAAGAAACAGGCTTTTGGCATCGTCACCACCCACTACGCCAACCTCAAACTGTTGGCAGACCATCACAAAGGCATCATCAACGGCGCCATGCTGTTCGACACCAAGTTCATGCAACCCATGTACATCATGGTCACCGGCAAGCCCGGCAGCTCTTTTGCCTTCGAGATCGCCCGCAAGACCGGCTTCCCTGAACGCATCCTCGACGATGCCGCCCACATCACCGGCGACCAGCATCTGAAGTTCGAACAGCAGCTGCAACAGCTTGAGGTCGATAAGAAAGCCATCAAGAAGAAAGAACGTGAGCTTCAGGTGGCCGATACCCTTCTCTC
This sequence comes from Bacteroidales bacterium, assembly GCA_017530365.1. Classification (GTDB taxonomy): domain Bacteria; phylum Bacteroidota; class Bacteroidia; order Bacteroidales; family F082; genus Limimorpha. Next base: position 46,095 of record JAFXMK010000018.1, on the reverse strand, counting down.
CGAAGTGGTGGAAAAATACAAGAAGTTGCTTAACGAGCTGGAGACCAAAAAGAAACAATATCTCCGCGATGCCGCCAACGAAGCGCAGGAGCTCATCGACAAGGCCAACAGCAGCATCGAGCGCACCATCCGCGAAATCAAGGAGGCGCAAGCCGAAAAGGAGCGCACCAAGGAGATCCGTCAAGCGCTGAGGAAGACAAAAGCAGAGATCACCGAAACCGCGAAGAAAGCGGCAGAACCAAAGAAACCAAAACCAGAAACCGACATCGCTTTGAAGGTGGGCGACACCGTGTGCATCGACGAGATGGAGATTGTTGGCGAGATCGTGTCCATCAGCGACACCGATGCCACCATCTTGTTCGACACCGTGAAGCTACGCACTTCACTCGACAAACTCCGTAAGGTGAATCGTGCCGAAGGCCGCAAAGCTATCCGCAAATGGCAGTCGGGACTCTCCGATACCCTCAGCGAGAAGGCCGAACACTTCGACCTGACCTTGGATGTCCGTGGGAAACGCGCTGAAGAAGCCCTCGATGCCGTGGCCAAATACCTCGACGAGGCCAAGCTACTCAGCATCAAGGAAGTAAGCATTCTTCACGGCAAAGGCAACGGCATCCTGCGCAAACTGATCAGGGAATTCCTCAGCCGCGACCATGATGTGAAAAGCTTCGCTGACGCCTCTTTAGAGACTGGAGGCGCGGGAATCACAAGAATTAGTATGAAGTGAGGAGTTAGGAGTGAGGAGTAAACCTTCGGCTAAAAAGTACTCCTCACTCCTAACTCCTCACTCCTAACTCTTTATTACTTTTTCTTTCTAAAGAGCGAAAGGATAAACAGCAGCACCACAGCGCCGAGGGTGCCGACCAGGAGTCTGCCCCAGAAAGATTCGCTGGCGGCAAGGCCTATTGTGCCAAAAATCCAGCTGCCTAAGAACCCGCCGATGACACCGACGATGATGCAAATCAAAAGGCCCATGCCTTTACCCATGATCTTACCGGCAATCCAACCAGCAAGAGCACCAATCACTAATGATACGAGAATTCCCCACATAAGATTAAGTTTTTAAGTTGTTAGTTAATCAGTTATTCAGTTAGTTGTTACAAATTCAAAGTCCTTTGGTTTTGAGATAGTCCTCCAGTTCCTTGTTCTGCCCTTCAATGAAATCAAGTATCTCTTCCCTGCCGAGTTTGGTTTCCGACGAGGTGATGAACAGCTGCGGCAGCTCTTCCCAATCCTCCAACAGACGCTGCTTATAGGCTTCCACATTCCTATTCAACTCCGCCTTGCTGATCTTGTCGGCCTTGGTGAAGACAATGCAGAAAGGCACCTGGTTCTCGCCCAGCCATTCCATGAAGCCGACATCGCTGTCCTGAGGCTCGATACGCGAGTCCACCAGCACGAAGGTGCAGATAAGGTTGCGCCTTCTGGAGATGTAGTTGGCCAACATCACCCGCCATTCTTCCCGCGATTTCTTGGAACGCTGTGCATAGCCATAACCCGGGAGGTCCACAAGATACCAGCTATTGTTCACCATGAAATGGTTGATGGCGATGGTCTTGCCCGGCATCGAAGAGGTCTTGGCCAAGCCCTTGCGCTGCACCAAGGCGTTGATCAACGACGACTTCCCCACGTTGGAACGGCCGATGAAGGCATATTCCGGCATGTTGTCCTTAGGCAGCTTGTCGATCTTTGAGTTGCTGGATACGAAATGTGCGTCTTTGATAATCATGGGATCAGCTTAGGTGTAAAGGTTTTTCATTTGGATCAAAGGCAGCATGGCGTTCATATTTCTCCTTGAAGATATCCTTGATGGTGACTAGGATGCCCGTCTCCTCCACATTGCCGAAAGGCGGGTTGACCGCTGTCCCGAAAGAACGCATAGTGGATGACAGGCTCATATAGGCGTTGACCAGCGGAGGCACGGCGGCGCCGCGTTCACGCACACTCTTTACCAAAATCTTATAATTCTCTTGATAATTATTGCCTGTGAAGATGGATTTAAGCTTCTCTTCGTCCATCATAATAGGCAGGTCCAGCTCCGGCCAGGGTTTGAGCAGATGGTCGGGATCGGGGAAGTTGCTCTTCATGAAGTACAGGATCATGTCGCGCGACTCGCGTTCCAGCTGTGGATACATCGTGACTTTGCCGAAGAAATACTTCGCCTGCGGAAACAAAGTCACCAAATAGCCCAGTCCATCCCAGAGATTGTCGAGTGAATAGATGCCTTTAGAAAAGCTCTTGGAAGGCTGGTACTCAGGCTGAACGAAAGAACGGCCCAATTCGATAGTCTCGGGAAGATACTCCTTGATGAACTTCTCAGAATATTGGAACAGTTCACCCGTAGGTGTATCAACACGACCGTCTGCAGTAGCCTTTACCTTGTCGCAAAGCAGATAACGATAGCCGCCCACGATGGCCTTGTCAAAGGGATTCCAGACGATGAGCTGCTCGAAATAGTTTTCCTCGCAGTCGTCGAACGCATCAAGGTCGCAGTCCAAGCCTGTTCCCCCGCCCGAGTCACGGAAGCTGATCTCGCGCAGTCGTCCGATCTCACGCATGACGTTGGGGGCATTGAAGGCATTGACAATGTAGATTTCGTTCTTGCCATTGTTGGTCTTCCTGATGAACCGGTCAAGGGTCAGTTCTTCAAGAATCTTATCTACAGGTATGGAATCTATAATCTTGTTCATGGCAACGGATTTAAATCATGGCATCGGATAGTCTTTATCAGGGTCAAAGACCAGTTCAGGATCGTTAGCCAGGTTATATGAGAAACAACGTAGTATTTCAGCCCATTCCGCATCGGTATGGCGACTGTCGAAGACCTGATAGGGAATCGGCTTACCGAAAATGATGGTAAGGGTTTTATTGCGTTGCTTGAAGAACTCGTCAGGGAGGAAGGCCATCTCGATGTTAGCCTTGATTTTTAAGAATTTACGCAACCTCGCCAGGTTGTAGAAGAACTTCGTGTTGTGTCCGTCGATATGGGTTGGGATGATGTCGCGCTGGTATTCCTTGGCTTTGGCGATGAAGGTCTTTTTCCAGTCGAGGTCCATGATCTTACCGCCTCTTACCTTACGCGAGCACAGTCCAAAGGGAAAGTAACAGATGGCACGGTCGCCGGCAAAGGTTTCGTTGAACAAGCGCAGGTTCTCCTGTTTGTTGGCAACGCCCTTCCCCACTTTGTTGACGGGAATGAAGATCGGCTGGAGGTTTTTGATGAACATCAGGAAGTCGTTGACTGGCGTGACAGGATTGGGGCAGTACTTACCCACAGTGCCGATGAGGGCAATGCCATCGAGGCCGCCCAGCGGATGGTTGGATGCTACCACAATACGTTGCGACGCTGTGAGGTTCTCAGCGCCTTTTTCCACGACTTGTAGGTTGAAGTCCTTGACCACAGCCTGATCGAACTCAACACCCTGAAGGTCACCGTATTTGCTCAGAATGGTATTGATATCCTCCTCATGCAACAAACGCTGTATGCGACGGAACAGCCAATTCGGCATCCTCTTCATCAGCTTGGGCGCCTTGGCTTCGAATATCTTCCTGAAATCGATCAAATTACCGTACTTGTCCTCCATGGTGACCGATAGTTTTAACTGACAAAATTAAAAACATCTTTCAAATTAACGCCCATTATCAACAAAGTTTTTTATTGTTGAAAACTATTTATTTGATTTACAATAAATTAACACGAATTAACAAACCTGTTGATAACTATGTTGATAAAAAACCAGCTAAATACGCGTAAAAAGTGGGAGAAAATGGAAAAAAATGGGGAAAAATGCAGTAATTTTGTATCGAAAAACAAAAAGATATGAGTAACCCTACCGGAACATTCACTTGCAAGCTCGATTCGAAAGGCAGATTGATGCTGCCCGCCGACTTCAGGGAGCAGCTGGGAAGCCAGGCCGAAGAGGACTTCGTCCTGCGTCCGGGCCTGCACGGCACCTACCTGGAGCTCTATACGGCCAGTGACTGGAACCGTCGCCGCGACATCCTGATGCAAGTCAACACCTTCGACCGCCGCAAACTCGACATCATGCGTAAATACCTCGACGGTGTCAAGCGCGTGAAGCTCGACGCCAGCGGACGAATCCAGATTCCCAAGGACCTGCTCGACCGCAGCGGCTTGGTCAAAGACATCGTCATCGACTCCATGTTCACCAACATGGAAATCTGGGACAAGGCCAAGTACGATGAACGTGTCAACGAGATCAGCACCGAAGACCTGGCTCAAGGCGTCGAAGAATTGTTCTCCAATCTAAACTTCTAACTCCTAACTCCCAATGTATCACATCCCAGTGTTGTTGAACGAGTGTATTGAAGGGCTGAACATCAACCCCGAGGGCACCTACGCCGATGTCACTTTCGGCGGCGGCGGACACTCGCGCGCCATCATGGAGCGACTCAGCACTGGACATCTATATGCGTTCGACCAAGATGAAGATGCCGCCAAGAACGTCATCGACGACGAGCGGTTCACCTTCATCCCACAGAACTTCAGCTATTTCAAGAATTTCATCCAACTATACCATAACGGCAAGATCGACGGTGTCATCGCTGACCTCGGCGTCTCCTCCCACCAGTTCGACACTCCCGAGAAAGGGTTTTCCACCCGTTTCGACGGCAAGCTCGACATGAGGATGAGCCAGTCCAACCCCGTCGATGCCGCCACCGTGGTCAACACATACGACCACGCTGCCCTGACCAAGGTGCTGAGCCTCTATGGCGAGGTGCAGAACGCCCATCTGGTGGCTTCCGACATCATCATGGCCAGGGAGAGCAGTCCCATCGAGACCACGAACCAGCTCAAGGATGCCGTGCAAGGTCGTCTTCCTCATGGACGTGAGAACAAAGTGTTGGCGCAGATCTTCCAAGCCCTACGCATCGAGGTAAACCAAGAGATGGACGCCCTCGAGTGCTTCCTGTCGCAATGCGCCGATGTGCTCAAACCTGGCGGAAGGCTGGTGGTGCTTTCGTACCACTCGTTGGAGGACAGACTGGTGAAAAACTTCACGAAGACAGGCAACGCAGAAGGCAAAGAAGAGAAAGACTTCTTCGGCAATGCGCTGACACCTTATATTATTATCAACCGCAAACCCATCGTGCCTTCCGAAGAGGAGATCGCCAACAACAGCCGGGCTCGCAGCGCCAAGCTCAGGATCGCAGAAAGGAAATGACCATGAAGAAAGAGAGAAAGAACAAAGCATCCGGGCGCAACACCATCATGAGTATCTTGGGAGGCAGCTTCCTCACCAAGGAAGACTTCTCCAAGATCTTCCCCTTCCTGGTCTATCTCACCGTGTTGCTGATGCTCATCATCACCAACGCCTACATCGCCGAGAGCACCAGTAGGTCCATCAAAAAGAACACCATCCTCCTACGCGATCTTCGTGTGGAATATATCTATGCCAAATCCGCCTACACAAAGGAATCGACACAGAAAGTGCTGATCGACAAGCTTGCCGATGAAGGCCTGAAAGAGTCGTTGGAGACAAGAGTGGTAAGAAAAACTGGAAACTGATAACTGACAACTGTTAACTGATAATGAAGCGTGACCCGAAAACGAGATGTTTGATTAGAACCTTTTTGGTTTACCTCGCCGTTTTGGCCGTGGGCGTCCTCATTTTGGTCAAAGCCATCATGGTGCAGACCAAGGAGGGCGACGAGCTCCGTGCCTTGGCGGACCAGGTGGAGACCAGGTTCGACACGCTGCAAGCTTCCAGGGGCGACATTCTCGCCTGCGACGGTAGTTTGCTTGCCACTGACGTCCCGATCTTCGAAGTCGGCATCGACCCACAAGTCATTGATGACAGTGTCTTCAACAGCGGTGTCGATCAGCTTAGCAAACAGTTGGCAGGCATGTTCCCGAAAAGGTCGGCGGAACGTTGGAAAACCGGCCTCATCGAGGCGAGAAACAACAACAAGCGCTACTTCCTCGTCGACCTCAACGTTACCTTGGGCCAATACCGTGAGATGGAGACCTTCGCCATCCTCAACAAGGGCAACCTCAAAGGCGGACTGACCAAGTCACAGCCCAAGTTCAAGCGCATCCATCCTTACGGATCGTTGGCAAGCAGAACCATCGGTTATGTCAGCGACGGCAAGCTGGTAGGTCTTGAGAGCGCCTACGACTCCATCCTACGCGGCCAGGACGGCCATCACCGCCAACGTCACCTGCATCACGGCGTCTGGATTCCTATGGAAGACCCAAACAACATCGAAGCTGTTGACGGCAACGACATTGTCTCCACTCTCGACATCGGCATCCAAGACATTGCCGAGCGCGCCTTGCGCCATGCCATCGTCGAAAACAAGGCCGAGCAAGGCTGCGCCATCGTCATGGAAGTGGCTACTGGCGACGTCAAAGCCATCACTAACCTGCAACGCGACAAGCAGACCAACCGTTGTCAGGAGCTCTATAACTTCGCACTGGGCGTAGGCATCGAGCCAGGATCCACCTTCAAGCTCGCCTCCATGCTCGTGTTGCTTGAGAACTTCCCAGACCTCAACATCAACTCCCATATCAACATCGGAAGCGGTCCCCTGGTCTTCTCTGGCAAGAAGATGTTCGACGACCACACCATCCACTCCGACGGACGCGTCACCATCCGCGAAGTCTTCGAGCAGTCGTCCAACAAAGGTACCGCTAAGCTCATCACCGATTACTTCGGGGCACACCCGGAACGCTATGTCAACAGCCTCTACGGCATGGGGTTGAACGTCCCGCTAGGCACTGGCATGGCTGGTGAAGCCAAACCCTACATCAAGCACCCCATCTACGACAAGAACAACTGGGCGAAGACCTCCCTGCCTTGGATGTCGATCGGCTATGAGCTCAGGTTGCCTCCCCTGCAGATCCTCACTTTGTACAACGCCGTGGCCAACGAAGGCAAGATGCTGAAGCCCCAGTTCATCAAAGAAATCAGAAAAGAAGGCATCACGCTCCAGACCATGGAACCCGTGGTGCTGAAAGAACATATCGCCTCGCAGAAGACCATCGACTCCATCCAGAGCATGATGGAAGGCGTGGTGCTCCGCGGCACTGCCAAGATGCTTCGCGGCACCGAATACGGCATCGCTGGAAAGACAGGCACGGCACAGCTCTACAATGTGGAGAAGAAGGCATACAAATGGGTCAACGCTGAAGGCAGGCTGGAACGCGACTACAACGTGACCTTCGTTGGCTATTTCCCAGCGAAGAACCCCGTTTACAGCTGCATCGTCGTTATCAGCAAAGCCAAAGGCCGGTTCTACTCCGCCGGTAAGGTCGCCGCCCCTGCCTTCAAGGAAATCGCCGACCGCGTCTATGCCACCAAGATCAAAGGCATGATGGATGCCGAGGCTAACGACGTCAAAAAGGCCGACAGCACCATCCGACATCAATCCGAGGCAGCGGCTTATCTGGCCGGCATCGGCCTGGATTATACCGATCATTCGCTGGGCAGTGAATGGACAACGACCTCCTTCTCCAAAGAAGACGGAAAATACGTCATCAGCCCCATGCAGTTCGACTCACTCCGAGTCCCTAACGTAAAAGGTATGAACATCACTGATGCAGTCTATCTACTTGAAAACATGGGTTGGAACATCGCCTTTGAAGGATATGGCAAAGTCATGCAACAATCCGTCACGCCAGGCGACACCCTCCAGCCAGGAAGATTAATCACTCTAACACTAGGAAAGCAATGAAACTCAAGGATATATTAGTCAACTGCAATTTGGACGAGATCATTGGCAAGAAAGATCTCGACATTACTGATGTGTCGTTCGACTCGAGAAAGGTCATCGAAGGCACCCTGTTCTTTGCTGTCAAAGGAACCCAGAGCGATGGTCACGACTATATCGACATGGCCGTGGAGAAAGGCGCCAAGGCCATCGTCTGCGAGCGGCTTCCGAATATCCTGAACGAAAACGTGACGTATATCCGTGTTGCCAACAGTGCCTACGTCCTAGGCATGAGCGCCTCCAACTTCTACGGCAACCCCTCAAAATCACTGAAGCTGACCGGCGTGACAGGCACCAACGGCAAGACCACCATCGCGACGCTGCTGTATCGACTCTTCACTGAGGCAGGATACGCCTGCGGCTTGCTTTCCACCATCGAGAACATCATCGACCGCGAAGTCATTCCTGCCACACACACCACACCCGACCCCATTGAGCTAAACGCATTGCTCAGGAAGATGGTGGAACGTGGCTGCGAATACGCCTTCATGGAAGTCAGCTCCCACGCGATCGACCAGAACCGCATCGCGGGACTGCATTTCGCAGGAGGCATCTTCACCAACCTGACCCATGACCACCTCGACTACCATAAGACCATGGCCAACTACCGCAACGCCAAGAAGAAATTCTTTGACGACCTACCGGCCACTGCCTTCGCCCTCACCAACCTCGACGACAAGAACGGAGCCGTCATGCTTCAGAACACCAGAGCCAAGAAGTTGAGCTATGCGCTGAAACACGATGCCGACTTCAAGGGAGTGGTCTTGGAAAGCCACTTCGATGGCATGCTGATGAAAGTCAACGAGAGGGAGATGTTCACCCGTCTCGTGGGCGGCTTCAACGCCAGCAACATCCTCGCCATCTATGGCGCTGCCTTGTCGCTTGGCTTCGATCAAGACGAGCTGCTGGTGGAGATCAGCAAGCTGCAAGGCGCCAACGGCCGCTTCGACATGGTTCACAGCGACTGTGGCGTCGTAGGCATCGTCGATTACGCCCACACGCCCGACGCCCTCGAAAACGTCCTCAAGACCATCAACGAAGTGAAAGGTCAACTGCCAACTGCCAACTGCCAACTGCTAACTGTCGTGGGCTGCGGAGGCAACAGAGACACCAGCAAACGCCCTGAGATGGCTGCCATCGCTGTCAAACTCAGCGACAAGGTCATCCTCACTAGCGACAACCCACGCGACGAGGATCCCGATGAGATCATACGTCAGATGAAAGAGGGCCTCTCTGACGACGACATGCGCAAGACGCTCTCCATCACCGACCGTCGCGAAGCCATCCGCACCGCCGTGGCGCTGTCCAAGAAAGGCGACATCATCCTGCTGGCAGGCAAAGGCCACGAGGACTATCAGATCATCAAAGGAGTGAAGAGACATTTTGACGACAAAGAAGAATTAACCAACGCATTGAAGGAGAAATAAACCATGTTATACTACCTGTTTTCCTATCTTGACACCATCGGGTTCCCCGGCGCGAGAATGATCACCTACGTCACCTTCCGCGCTGTCACCGCCGCCATCCTCGCACTCATCGTCTCCATCTGGTATGGCAAGTATTTCATCAAAAGGATGAAACGGAAACATATCGAGGAGACTCAACGCGACGAAAAGCTGGATCCGTTCAACGTCAAGAAGACAGGTGTACCCACCATGGGCGGCATCATCATCATCGCAGCCACCCTCATCCCCTGCCTGTTGGTCAGTAAGCTGCACAATATCTACATGATCTTGATGATCATCACGACCCTCCTCCTTGGTGCCATCGGCTTCGCCGACGACTATATCAAGACCTTCAAGAAGAACAAGGAAGGCCTCAACGGATGGGTAAAGATCGCAGGACAAGTCACCTTGGGCCTCATCGTGGGACTGACCTTGCGTTTCAGCCCTGCCGTACAGATGAACGAGACCGTACAGCTCAAGATCGAGAACAACCAAGAGATCGTCGTCAAAAGCCCCGACGTCAAGTCAACCCGGACCACCATTCCCTTCTTGAAAAACCACAACCTTAACTACGCCGACTTATTCAAATGGACAGGTGAAAACTGGATGTACATCCTGGGATGGGTCTTCTTTGTGCTGGTCACCGTGTTCGCAGTGGCTGCGGTGTCCAATGGATCAAACCTGAACGACGGCATGGATGGCATGTCGGCGGGAAATACCGCCATCATGGCGCTTACCATAGGTATCCTAGCCTATATTTCCAGTAATGCCCGAACGGCGAGCTATTTCAACCTGATGTTCATCCCCGGCACCGAAGAAGTCCTCGTCTTCCTCAGCGCCTTCGTGGGAGCTCTACTGGGTTACCTCTGGTACAACTCCTTCCCTGCTCAAGTCTTCATGGGCGACACCGGCAGCCTGACCATCGGCGGCATCATCGCTGTGGCGGCCGTCATCATCCACAAGGAGCTGCTGCTGCCCATCATCTGCGGCGTATTCCTCTTCGAGAGCATCTCCGTCATCCTGCAACGCTTCTATTACAAGACAGGAAAGAAAAAAGGCGTCCACCGCAGGATTTGGAAACGCACCCCCGTACACGACCATTTCCGCACTTCGCTCGACTACATCGCACAGGTGGATCCTGGATGCACCGTGAAATACAAAGGCCACGGCGACTTGCACCACGAAGCCAAGATCACCATGAGGTTTTGGATTGTGAGCATTTTGCTGGCGGCGTTTACGATATTGACGTTGAAGATTAGATAAAAGATAAGAGATAAAAGATATTGAGATGAGATACTTATTTGAGAAAACGGAAAACCTGACCAAGCGCAGACCAGAAAACATGGCTTCCAGCATCACATCCAAGATTCTGGAAATCAGAAAAGAGAGCATCAAGAACTGTATGGGCGACCTCAACACCCTCTCGCACCGTCAGCAGTACATCGACACCATCGACGGCGTGATGTACTACGATGACTCGCAGGCGGAAAGCGTCAACGCCACTTGGTTCACCTTCGAGAACATCGTCAACCCTGTGATCTGGATCGTGGGAGGCTCATGCCACAACAACTACAGTGAGCTCATCGACACGGCGAAGAAGAACGTCAAGGCCATCATCAGCCTCGGCAACGAGAAAGAAAACATCAAGATGACCTTCAAAGGTGTGGTAGATGAAATCTACGAAGCCGCATCCATCCACGAAGCCGTCAACATGGCTTCCATCATCGCCAACGAAAACGATCTGGTACTCTTCTCGCCTGCCTGCAAAGACCAAGAACAAGGCTATGCCGAACGAGGCCGCTCTTTCGTAGAAGAAGTAAAACACTTAACTGCTAACTGTTAACTATCAACTATCAACTGAATTAAAGTGAGCTGGATCAACAAGATATTGAAAGGCGACAGGGTCATCTGGGTGGTGATGTTCATCCTCGGTGTCATCTCCTTGCTGGCGGTTTACAGCGCTACCAGTTCGGAGGCGCATGTCAGGATCGGAGCCTACAACGAGAAGGTCCTTCTAAAGCATGCCGCCACCTTGATCGGAGGTTTTATCATGATGTTCGTTGCTTCGAAGGTCAACTATCGGCATTATTCGAGAGCCATTGAACTGGTGCTGCTGTTCTGCTTCATCCTGCTGATCTTCACCTACTTCTTCGGAAGCCGCATCAATGGCGCTTCGAGAAGCATCATGGGATTCCAGACCAGCGAGTTGGCCAAGATCGTTCTCATCACTTATCTAGCCAAATACATTGTCGTCTGGAACACAAAAGACTATAGATTCAAGGACTTGATTGTCCCCATCTTCCTGCCCATCATCCTGATTGTGGCGCCCATCTTCCCTGAGAATCTCTCTACCGCTGCCATGCTTTTCGTGGTCTGCATCGTGATGCTGTTCATCGGACAGATCAAGTTCAGCTATATCATGGCGTTGATCGGCATCGCAGTGTTGGGCATGGGATTGTACATCCTAACCGACGACATGGTTGCCAGCATCAAACAAAGCAGATATGAGAAGGTAGTGGCCGCCGCCCAACAGCATCCCGAAGACGCCAAGTTGCAGGAGAGAGCCAAGAAGAAACCGAGGGTCAGCCGTGTGAAGACTTGGCAAGGGCGTATCGAAGCCGCCAGGTTGGAAAAAGAGGCGAAGATCGCCGCTGGTCTCGACCCAGAGCATTCACCATTGCACATCGACGACCGCAACGCCCAGAAGATGTACGCCAAGATCGCCGTCGCAAGAGGAGGCCTCTTCGGGAAAGGATCCGGCAAGAGCACACAGCGTAACTTCCTGCCCCAGCCCTTCTCCGACTGCATCTACGCCATCATCATCGAGGAATATGGATTGGCAGGTGGCATCTTTGTCATGCTCCTATACATCATCCTGCTCACCAGAGCCATACAAATCATGAGGAAACGACCTCTGAGCTTCGGCGCCATGATGTCGTTCGGCATCGCCTTCATCCTCATCATGCAAGCCATGATCAATATGGGCGTCTCCACTGGACTGATGCCCGTGACAGGACAGCAGCTGCCCTTCGTCAGCAAGGGAGGCTCGTCGATGCTCATGACCGGCTTCGCAATCGGGATGATCCTGAGTGTGACCAAGAGCATTGAGAGTGAGGAGTTAGGAGTGAGAAGTGAGGAGGAAACAACTGAACAACTGGAAACTGAACAACTGAACAACTAGATATGAAATTTGTGATTAGTGGAGGCGGAACAGGCGGGCACATCTTCCCTGCCATTGCCATTGCGGATGCGCTGAAGCGCAGCATCCCCGATGCGGAGATCCTGTTTATCGGTGCAAAAGGCAGGATGGAGATGGAGCGTGTTCCCAAGGCGGGATATAAGATCGAAGGCTTGTGGATCAGCGGTTTCACCAAAGACCCCAGTGCCTTGATCCTTCCCTTGAAAATCTTCAACAGCATGAACAAGGCAGCGAGGATCTTGAGAAGGTTCAAGCCCGATGCCGTCATCGGTGTCGGCGGATTCGCCAGCGGTCCCACTCTGGCCGCTGCCAACGCCCTTCGCATCCCGACCATCATCCAGGAGCAGAACTCGTATCCTGGCAAGACCAACCGCAACGTAGGAAAGAAAGCCAGAGCCATCTGCGTGGCCTACAATGGCCTGGAGCAGTGGTTCCCCAAAGAGAAGATCCACTTCACGGGCAACCCGCTGAGAGGCAACATCAACGGCAACTGTGACCGCCATGAGGCCGCCGAATATTTCGGCCTCAATGCCGAGCAACCCGTCGTCCTCCTCGTCGGTGGCAGCCAAGGCGCTTTGGGCATCAACAAAGGCATCTCGGCACAACTCGAAAAATTCAAGGAGAGCGACATGCAACTCATCTGGCAGACCGGCAAGCTCTATTACGAACAGGCCCAGAAGGAGATTCACGAGCTGCAGCTGACCGACAAAGTCAAGCCCGTGGTATTCATCGACCGCATGGACCTCGCCTATTCGTTGGCGGATGTGGTCATCTCTAGGGCCGGTGCCATGTCGATCTCAGAGCTCGCCCTAGTGCAGAAACCCGTCATCTTCGTCCCACTGCCCACCGCAGCCGAAGACCATCAGACCAAGAACGCACAGCAGCTTGTCGATGCAGGCGCCGCCATCATGGTCCTTAACAGCGAGACCGAGACGAAACTCATCCCAACCTTGCAGGAGCTCGTCAACGACAAGATGAAACAAAACGAAATGAAAGCCAATATCGCCAAGTTCGCTCGTCCCAATGCAGCTGACGACATTGTGGAAATAATTATTAAAGAAGCTAGAAGGCAGAAGTAAGAAGTAAGAATAAAACCAATATGAAAGGGGTAAGGAGCATTTATTTTGTAGGCATAGGCGGCATCGGCATGAGCGCCCTGGCGAGGTATTACCATCACCAAGGCATCGCGGTGGCCGGCTACGACCTGACACCGTCCCCATTGACAAAACAGTTGGAAGATGAGGGCATGGCAATCCATTATGAAGACAACCCGAGCCTGTTGCCAGCCCTCATTGACGCTGTCATCTATACCCCTGCCGTGCCGAACGACCTCGGTGAGCTCGTGGAGCTACGCCGTCGCGGCATCCCGATGATGAAACGCTCCGAAGCCCTGGGAGCCATCTCCAAAGAACACTTCACCATCGCCGTCGCAGGCACCCATGGCAAGACCACTACAACCGCCATGGTCGCCCATATCCTTAACGAAAACGGCGTGGACATGACCGCCTTCATCGGAGGCATCGCCAACAATTTCGGCAGCAACCTGCATCTCGGCAGGACCACCGAATCCGTACTGGTGGCGGAAGCCGATGAGTTCGATCGATCCTTCCTCCGCCTCGATCCAAACATCAGCATCATCAACTCCATCGATGCCGACCATCTCGACATCTACGGTGACAAGAAGCATCTGGAAGAGAGCTTCAACGCTTTTGCCAATCTTACCAAGCGCTGCGTCATCAGCAAAGAAAACCTTCCGCTCGAAGCCAACAAAGCTATTCATTATCGTTTCGGCTTTGAGCCAGAGAGTGCATTCCAAGCCGTGAACATCCGCCAACATGACGGGGAGACCGATTTCGAGATCCAATACCAAGAGACCTCCACTCCCATCCATCTCATGATGGCTGGAATCCACAACGTGTTGAACGCCACCGCAGCCTTCGCTGCCACCTTGGAACTTGGCCTCGACCCCGATGGCATCGCCATGGCCTTGGCCTCTTTCACAGGCGTAAAACGCCGCTTCGACGTCCGCGTCAAGAACGATAAATACTGTTACATCGATGATTACGCACATCATCCAGAAGAAATAAAATCTTGTCTGTCGGCCATAAAAGCATCGTTCCCCAGCAAACGGGTAACCTTGGTCTTCCAGCCGCACCTCTTCACTCGTACACGCGATTTCATGGAAGACTTCGCCAATGTGTTGGCGATGGCCGACGACCTGATTTTACTCAACATCTACCCAGCCAGGGAGCTACCCATCGAGGGCGTCACCTCCCAAGCTTTGCTAGACAAGATCAACCTGAAAAACAAATGTCTCTGCCCAAAAGAAGCCCTGCTCGACACCATCGCAGCACGCAAGCCAGAACTACTGGTCACCATGGGTGCAGGCAATATCGACCGCTTCGTTGAACCCCTCCAAAACATGATCAGCCAATGGTGAAGAAGATTCTGAAAATAGCGTTATGGGTGATCACTGGAGCCGCTCTCGTCGTGCTGTTCTTCTATGGCCGCAACTGGTACCTCAACACACCGTTGAAGGGCATCACTTTCGAACTGGAGAGGAACCATGACCGCGGATTCGTTGACAAAGACACCGTCCTGTCGTATGCGAAAGCCATTTGTGGCATGGAGCAACAAGCCAAGATCTCATCTATCGACCTAATGAAGATCCACAAGCTGCTCAGTGACAACCCGTGGATTGAGACCTCCAGCGCCTTCATCGGGCTCAACGACACCTTGAGGATGCAAGCAAAGGAATTCGAGCCCGTGCTTCGCGTCTATAACCAGGAAAAACGCTCCGTTTATGTCACTTCAGAAGGTGTCATCATCCCATCGAGTCCCAACTACAGCCCTCGTATGATCATCGCCAGCGGACAGTTCCACTTCCCCGTACCGAAAGGCAACGGCAAGATCACCGACAGCATCTATGCCGACACTGGTATCCCCGAGGCTTTGACCATTGCCAAGGCCATCCAGAAAGACGATTTTCTCGCAGGCAACATCGGACAGATCTACAAAAACTACAACGAATACGAACTCATGGTCAACAACGTCACAGCCAGAGTCATCCTTGGCGACACCGTCGCGGTGAATCATAGGCTAGCCCGACTCAAGACGCTGCTGGAAGAATACGGCGGCACAGACGAGCTGAAGCCGTTCAAGACCTTGAACTTGAAATATAAAAATCAAATCGTGTGTACAAAATAATAAAACTATGAGTGAAGGAAAAATCATTGTCGGATTAGACATCGGCACCACCAAGATCGCATGCATCGTTGGAAGAAAAGGCGCCAATGGAAAAATTGAGATCCTGGGCTACGGCAAAGCCGCTTCCACAGGAGTAAGCAGAGGCATCGTCACCAACATTGACGAGACCGTTAACGCCATCAAGACAGCCGTTGACGAGGCATCGGCACAGTCGAACGTCGATATCAAGTCAGTCAACGTCGGCATCGCCGGCCAGCACATCAAGAGCCTGCAGCACCGCGGCGTGATGATGCGCGACGACCGCAACAAAGAGATCTCCGACGAAGAGCTGGAGAAGCTCCGCATGGACACCTGGAAGATCAACATGGTGCCCGGCGAGGAGATCATCGACGTCATCCCTCAGGAATACTTCGTTGACGGCGAGATCGGCACCACTCCGAAGGGCATGCTGGGCAGCAAGCTAGAAGCCAACTTCCATGTCATCATCGGACAAACCGCTGCTGCCATGAACATCAAGAAATGCATCGAGCGCGCCGGTCTCGAGATGGACCACATGATCCTGGAGCCCATCGCCTCGGCTGAAGCCGTGCTCGACGAGGAAGAGAAAGAAGCCGGCGTCGCCCTAGTCGATATCGGCGGCGGCACCACCGACATCGCCATCTTCCACGAGAACAAGATCTACCACTCAGCCGTCATTCCTTTCGGTGGCAACATCATCACTGAGGACATCAGCAAAGGCTGCGCCATCATCCGTCGCTATGCTGAAGACGTGAAGGTGAAGTTCGGATCGGCCGTGGCCAGCGAGAACCGCGAGGACGAACTGGTGTCGATCCCAGGTATCCGCGGCAGAGCACCTAAGGAGATCTCGTTCCGCAACCTGGCCAGCATCATCCAAGCCCGTATGGAAGAGATCTTTGAGCTGGTGAACTACGAGATCCAAAAGGTCAACTCACAGCATCATCTCATCGCAGGCATCGTGCTCACTGGCGGCGGCGCCATGATGAAACACATCCAGCAGCTCGCCTCCTTTAAGACCGCCCTCGACGTCAGGATCGGCTATCCCAACGAGCATCTCGCTGAAGACACTGTCAAAGAGCTTGCCAGCCCCATGTACGCCACCTGTATCGGCCTCGTCATCGAAGGCATCGCCCGTGCAGAATATCAGGAAAAAATGGAGAAAGCAAAGCATAAAGAACCTATCTTTGTAATCCCGACACAACCCGATCCCGAACCCGAAGTGATTGAAGACCAGCCGGTGGAAACCCATAGGACCAGAAGAAAGCCCAAGAAAGAGAAAGAAAGCGGACGCGGCTTCTTCGACATCACCAATATCATCACCAAGTTCTTCTCCGAGGAAAATGAAATCAAGGAATAACAAAAAATAACAGATAAGACTATGGAAAGCTATACTAATGACATGTTCAAACCGCTGTGTGAGAAACCCGCCAACTATATCAAGGTGATCGGCGTTGGAGGCGGTGGCGGAAACGCTGTGAACCACATGCTTGAAGAAGGCATTCAGGGTGTTGACTTCGTGTTGTGCAACACCGACTATCAGGCGCTCATGAGAAGCACCGTCCCCACCAAAGTCCACCTCGGCAAGCGCGAGTTGGGTGCTGGCAACGACCCAGCCGTAGGCCGTGAAGCCGCCCTCAGCAGCGAAGAGGAGATCGACAAGATCCTTGATGAAAAGACCAAGATGGTGTTCGTGACCGCTGGTATGGGCGGTGGCACTGGCACTGGCGCTGCCCCTGTCGTGGCCCGCATCGCCAAGGAGAAAGGCCTGCTTACCGTGGGTATCGTCACCATTCCCTTCGAATGTGAAGGCCGTCGCCGCAAGCAACAGGCACAAGCCGGTATCGAAGAACTGAAGAAAAACGTCGACACTCTCATCATCATCAGCAGCGACAAGCTTCGCGACTCTTACGGCAACATGAAACTCACCGAAGCCTTCAAGAAGGCTGACGACGTGTTGACCACCGCCGCCAAAGGCATCGCCGAAATCATCACCGTCACAGGCTACGTCAACGTGGACTTCGAAGACGTCAAGACCGTCATGAAGGACAGCGGCAAGGCCATCATGGGCACCGGACGTGCCAAAGGCGAAAACAGAGCCGAAGAGGCCATCAAGCTCGCCATCAACTCACCCCTGCTCAACGACAACAATATCGAAGGCGCCAAGAACATCCTGCTCTATATCACATCAGGCACCGACGAGGTGTCGCTCGATGAGGTGGTGGAGATCACCGAATATGTCCAGAACACTTGCGGCAACACCTCCGACGTCATCTGGGGTAACGGCGTTGACGAGTCGCTGGGCGAAGACATCAGCGTGACCCTCATCGCCACAGGATTCGACAGCAAGAATTACAGAAGAGTGGAAACCACCCCTCATCCGGAACCTAAAGTCGTCCCGTTGCAACCCACGACAAACACTCCAGCTGCACCCAGCACTGGCCGCACCGTCCACGCCCTCAACGAGCCGGAAACAAAAGAGGAAGTGGTGAAAGAAGAACCGGCCCCGACTTGCGTGGCAGAGCCAGAGCCTGAAGTCGAAGAAGAAGAGCACACCGGCGTGGTCGTCCACTCGTTGAACGAGAGCCAAGAGACCCTTCGTTTCGACGCCCCTGTGTTCAAGCACGAAGAGCCCTCGACACCCAGCGTCAAGGTATTCGACAACCCCTTTAACAACCAGAACGATGACGACAGCTTCGAGATCAGCAACCTGAGCGTGACAACGACAGGCGACACCACGGCTAACACACAACACGAAACCATGGAAGTCGAGACCCTGGTGATGGACGAGCCCAAGGAAAAGGCATACGACCCGAAGGAAGAGCTGAAACGCAACCGTCTCAGAGCCCTGAGCCTCAACTTCAAGACCCAGAAAGGCCTCGAGGAACTCGAACGCCAGCCCGCCTACATGCGCCGCGACATGAACTACGAAGAGATCGTCGTGGAAGAGGAAGTCTCACAATACTCCGCCTCAAGCAAAGGAATCAGCTCCGAGAACTCCTTCCTCCACAAAAACGTGGATTGAATGCGTCTCAGACGGACCATATTGATCATCATAATGTTATTCACAGCTGGGTTCTCCGCAAGAGCCCAGCTGTATTCCAACGATTTTGAGAACCAATACGACTGGTATCCGCCATGGACTAACCTTCGTATCGTGGCCGACAGCACCGCACTCGAAGGAAGCTACGTGTGTGCGTGCGATTCCACCATGGAATACGGACTGGGAATCACCATCAACGCTGGAGAACAATACCCCAAAAAGAACATCAACATCCAGTATGAAGTACTCTTCAGAACAGAAAGCACCGATCCGCAAGCCGTCATCGCTTTCAGCATCGACGACAGCACGGGCAACAAATACTGGCAGTCCTATCCTTTAGTGGAATTCGTCAACGATACGGCCGCATGGTCAAGATTGTCGCTTAACTTGAACTTCCCTACCGACTATATTGGCAATGGCAAGATCAGCACCTTCGTCTGGAATCGGGAAAACGAAAACCTGTGGTTCGACAACGCGAAACTGGAAGTCAAACCTCTCCCAGCACCAAACTACCAAAACAAAGTCGAGATTGATTCAACCGCCTTATCCCGGTGGTTCCCTTATCTGAATCTGATCCCTGTCGTGGAATACATTAACCCCGATGGTGATACTATCAGCGACCCTTCTATTGTTGAAACTAACATTGAATCTCACCAACAATCAATCGTTAGAATCGAGTCACGCTTCAAAGAAGACGTCAAGCTGCTTCGTTTAGCTTATGTACTGCCCTTACCCAATGGCGACATCACCGTTTACCGACGGAACCAGCATATCGACAGCACCCACCTACAACCATCCTATTATCTTGACAGGGAGGGATTTACCGTCATAAACGACAGCATTACCATTAGCACTTATCACAACATCGGCATCTCATCGCTGCAACTCGACACCGAGCACCGCACTGCCTGCTTCAACATCGACTATTGGCGTGACCATCCGCTGCTGCACTACCCCATGCGTTCCGACACCTCAGACTATTTCGAGGATATTTCCTATCGTGAGGTCAAGGCAGGCGAAGTGTTGCAAGGAGAAATCAACCTTCATTGGGGGAGCACTGAATACTGGCGTCCACCAAAAGAATTGCCACGCCTCATGCCCATCTGGGATGGCTACCTGAGTGCCTTCATCTTCACTGAACACGCCGACTGGACCGACATCCGCACCCACCGCGCCGTGTTGTTCGGGAACGAGAGCATCACTAGGCCTGAAGATGCCGTTAGCGGTTTCTGTTATTACAACATCCCCGTCACCAAGAGCGTGTTTTATTGGAATCCTGACAATGTGACCAATGCCAAAATCAGCAAAGGACGTTTTCCCGGGCTGGTTGCCTCTATCAAAACCGACAAGGATTTCTATAAATTGTTGAAAGCCATCAAGAAAAGAGGCTTTGAGATTTGCCTGCACACTCCCGAAGTATATACCACCATCCCAGATGAGTTCCCGAAAGCCATGCAATTCATGAAGCGGAAGTTCGACACAAAGAGTTGGATCGACCATGGTTACAACAACGGTCCCGACAAAAACCGAGAAGACATGGTCTGCGACGGGTTGCTTCCCGACGCTCCGCAATATGCCGCCGAGCTTTGGAAAAAGTATGGCGTACGCTATCTCTGGAATGCTTATTACGAGGAGAACCGTATGGAATCCCTGCATTTCGACGGACATTTGGTCCAGCCTTACGACGGATTCAGCGATGCTTTACCCAACAGGCAAATCACCACATTGCCAAACGGAGACCAAGATTTCCTGCTTTGGTCAACGCCTTCCACTTTGGAGGTGAACGAAGACCGTGAATGGCATTATTTCTTTGACGCCAAACGGCTGCAACGTCTTGCCGACAACCACAACGTCTTCATTACGCATATCTATCCAGCATGGTCTGACCCTTGGCGTGCCTTCTGGCAATACGATGAAAATGGAATCGCCGAAGCCATGCCCGGCTTCAACTTCGCTTTGGAGCAGCTCGCCAACTTCCGCGACGAAAAGAAAATCCTGCCCACCACCATAGAGCAATATTTAAGCCATTACGAAAAGCTCCTCCATGTGGATTACGCCATACTTGACGACAACACCATAGCACTCGTCAACAACGGCAATGCCATTGAAGGACTCACGTTGCTCTGCAGCCGCCCTCTTGTTGTGGAAGACAAGCCCATCAACTTCCGCAAGGTTGACGAAGGCTATTTAGTGTGGTTCAATCTAAAGAAAAACGAAACAGTCATCATAAAAATCAGATAATGAAACGCCTCTCCATCTTCGTCTCCGGCAACGGCACTAACCTGCAACGCATTGCCGAGTATTTCGCCAATAACCCCGATGTCAAGATCGCCAATGTCGTATGCAACAATCCCAAGGCATATTCCATCGAGCGGGCCAAAAACCTTGGCATTCCCTTGCGGATCATCAACCGGCAGGAATTCAACAGCGAGGCCTTTATCCAAGAGATGAAAAGCCTTGACCTTGATTTGATCGTGTTGGCCGGTTTCCTTTGGAAGATTCCCGAGAACCTCGTCAAGGCCTTCCCCAAGAAGATCGTCAACATCCACCCTGCCCTGCTTCCGAAATACGGCGGGAAGGGCTTTTATGGCGAGCATGTGCATGAGGCTGTGGTGGCGGCCAAGGAAGCTTTTTCAGGTATCACCATCCACTACGTGAATGAGATTTACGACAGTGGAGAGATCATCCTACAGGCCTACACCAAATTAGACGAAAAAGAAACGCCTGACTCCCTGGCGGCTAAGATCCACCAACTGGAGCAGGCGTATTTCCCTGTCGTGATAGAGCAAGTGCTCCTTCAACAACATTAAATGTGTGATGCAATGCGCTCAAGCATCGCATCAATCTGCTTTCCGTATTCTTCAGTGTACTCAGGGTTCTCTCTGAAGAGCTCGTGACAATTCTTTAGCTCTTCAATAAGTTGCGAGATGGCTGAAGGATCGTTGTAATAAATGCTTTCAGGATCCGTGTAGTTTTCTTCCAATGGTTCCTCATACATGAAAAACTCCATGATCTCTTTAGGGGAAGTCGTGCGATAGGAATCCACCACGTCCTCATAAAATAACTTGCAGTCATCCCGTAGCGTGTTTTCTCTATCGTTATAGAACACATCGTCAATCTTCCATTCGCCGTTCTCTTTTAGGAGTTTCAGCGTATAAGGATCATCGTAGCAGCCCTCATCGACATAACGCATTGCCACGTCGCAATGCAGCGAGTCGATCGGTTTGATGCCCTCGATTTTCACTTCCTGCTTCTCGGAACATGCATCCATCACACCAAGATCCCATTGGAAACCGGGGAAAAAGACGGCCCAAAAATGAACGCCTTGAGCTTTTTGCTGCAACGCAAGCAAATCAGCGGTAAGAAGCTTGTCTGCATCATAGTATTCGTGCATCTGCATCATCTGCTCGACGCGCTGTTTAACTTGTGCTTCAACTTCTTTGGAGGCAGCTTCTTTGTCCCCTTTGCCCGTATTCTGGCAAGCTGTTGCCATCAATGCGAGACATGCAATAACTGCAAATAGTGTTTTTTTCATGTTTTATAGAGTTAAGTTCATTCCGTAGGTAAAGCTTTGAATCCATTGCCCATGATCTCGGAGCTCTCGATCACATTGACAAAAGCATTCGGGTCGAGGAAGCGGAGGTTGGCCTTCAATTTGACCAAGTCACTACGGTTCAGTGTCACATAGATCATCTTGCGCTCAGCGCCTTTGTAGAGGCCGCTTCCGGCAAACACCGTACCGCTACGGTCGAGGTCCTTGATGATGAAGTCGCGCACTTCTTCCACCTTGTCGGTGACCACGAAAGCCGTCTTATAGCTCTTCACGCCTTCCACCACCAAGTCGATGATCTTGCTCTCGATGAAGATCAGGATGATGGAATAGATGGGCAGGCGGATATCCTCAAAGGCAACGAGGGTAGTCAGAGAGATGATGCTGTCAACGATAAGCACCAAGGTGCCCAAGCTGATCTTGGTGTATTTGTGAACAATCATGGCGATAATGTCAGAGCCGCCCGAAGTGGCACCCGAGCGGAAAATCACGCCGATGGCCACACCGTAGATCAAGCCTGAAACGACCGTGTTGAGGAAGAAGTCAGGCATGAAGTAGCGCTGGACATCACCATCCATGAAGAACAAGGAAGACTGCATCTCGACATCGAAGAAAGCGCCGTCGTGGATGAGCGGAGCATAGCCCCAGGTACTCTCTACGATGAAAGTAAAGACAGGTATCAAGATGACCGAGATGACCGTCTTAAGACCGAACTTAGGACCGAGGATGATGGTTCCGATGATCAGCAACGGGATATCCATGCAGATGCCAGCCAAAGAAATCTTCCATCCCCACATCGCGTTGAACACATTAGCGAGACCATAGACGCCACCAGGAGCCATGTGGTAGGGGTTAACGAACATTACGTCGCCCACAGCAAAGAGGGCTGAACCCAGCACCAGTAGGGCGTATGACACGATCTGCTGTTTCAGTTTTTCGTTCTTCATTTCAATGGTAATTTAAAGCCGCAAAGATAGTTTTTTTTCTAATAATACCAAAATCATCAACGGAAATAGAGCTCGCAAATCAGGTCTAACGGCCTATCGCCAGGATCCCCCGCTAGGGGGTAAAGCTCGGTAGAAAACAACGGCCATAATTATCATGTTAGGCCGTTAGGCCTTAAACAACGATGAAAAAAAATAGCGGGGACAAACCATCCTCGCTATTCTGTGCTAAACAAACCGCCTTGTAATTACAGCAGTTTCTTCTTCAAGGTTTCGATCATATCGACCGTCATCTTATCGAGGTCGTACTTAGGATTCCAGCCCCACTCCTTGCGAGCGCAGCTATCGTCCATCTTGTTCGGCCAGCTGTCGGCAATGGCTTGACGGATCGGGTCAAACTTGTATTCCATCTCGAAATTGGGATAATACTTCTTGATGGCATTGTAGATGATCTCCGGGTCAAAGCTCATGGCCGTCACGTTGAACGAGTTACGGTGCACCAGCTTGCTCGGGTCGGCTTCCATGATGTCAACCATGGCATCGAGGGCGTCGGGCATATACATCATGTCCATGTAGGTGCCTTTGCTGATGGGGCAGTAGAACTTCTCGCCCTTCACGGCGGCGTAGTAGATCTCCACAGCGTAATCGGTCGTACCGCCGCCAGGCAAGGTCAGGTTACTGATCAAGCCAGGGAAACGGACGCTACGGGTATCCACGCCAAAGCGGGTGAAGTAATAGTCGCTCAGTAACTCACCCGTGACCTTGGTGACACCGTAGATGGTGTTCGGGCGCTGGATGGTATCCTGAGGCGTGTTGTCGTGTGGCGTGCTGGCACCGAAAGCGCCAATGGATGACGGCGTGAAGACGGCGCAGTTGAACACACGGGCGGTCTCAAGGCAGTTTACCAATGAGCCGATGCCGACGTTCCAGCCCAGCATGGGGTTCTTTTCGGCCGTAGCCGAGAGGATGGCAGCGAGGTTATAGATGGTGTCGATGTTATAGCGTTTCACCACATCGACGATTTGCATGATCTGGGTCGAGTCGATCCGCTCAAAGGGACCGTTCTCGGCAATCTCACCAGTCAAAGGGCGAAGATCCGATGCCACCACATTCTCATTGCCGTAGGTAGCACGGAGCTTCTTCACCAATTCTGTTCCGATCTGTCCGCCGGAACCAACGATCAATATTTTTTTCATAGTTGTTCAGTTATTCAGTTGTTGAGTTGTTCAGTTGTCCAGCGGCTTTCAACTGAACAACTGTACAACTCCAAACTATCAACTCATTTCAAAATTCCCAATTCCTTACCGATCTTCACGAAGGCGGCGATGCACTTGTCGAGGTGTTCGCGCTCGTGGGCGGCGCTCACCTGAACGCGGATACGGGCTTGTCCCTTCGGCACCACGGGATAGTAGAAACCGGTGACGAAGATGCCTTCTTCCTGCAGCTTCGCGGCGAACTTCTGCGACAGCGGGGCGTCGTAGAGCATCACGGCGCAGATAGCTGATTGTGAGGGCTTGCAGTCGAAGCCAGCTTCGGTCATCTTCTTGATGAAGTAGTCAGTGTTGGCGTGCAGCTTGTCCTGAAGGGCGTTGGTCTCGCTCATCATCTCAAACATGCGGATGCCAGCGGCCACAAGGCCAGGAGCCATCGAGTTGGAGAAGAGGTACGGACGGGAACGCTGGCGCAGCATGTCGATGATCTCCTTACGACCGGTGGTGAAGCCGCCCATGGCGCCGCCAAAGGCCTTGCCGAGTGTGCCGGTGAGGATCTCTATCTTGCCACGGAGGTTGAAGTGCTCGGTCACGCCTCGGCCAGTCTTGCCGACGACACCGGCGGAGTGGCTCTCGTCAACCATCACCATGGCGTTGTATTTCTGTGCCAGTTCATAGATCTTGTCAAGCGGGCAGACGTTGCCGTCCATCGAGAACACGCCATCGGTGACGACGAGACGGAAGCGGCAGGCTTGAGCGTCTTGCAGTTGTTTTTCAAGGTCTGCCATGTCGGCGTTGGCATAACGGAAACGTTGGGCTTTGCAAAGGCGCACGCCGTCGATGATTGAGGCGTGGTTGAGGGCATCGGAGATGATGGCATCATCGGGTCCAAGAAGGGGCTCGAACACACCGCCGTTGGCATCGAAGCAAGCTGCATAGAGGATGGTATCCTCGGTGCCGAAGAACTCAGCGATCTTGGCTTCCAACTTCTTGTGGAGGTCCTGGCAACCGCAGATGAAACGCACAGAGGCCATGCCGAAGCCACGGGCGTCCATGCCGTCCTTGGCAGCCTGGATCAGCTCCGGGTTGTCGGCCAAGCCGAGGTAGTTGTTAGCGCAGAAGTTGAGGCACACCTTGCCACCAACCATGATTTCAGCGCCTTGTGCGCTCTCAATGATGCGTTCACGCTTGTAGAGGCCATCGGCTTCAATCTGAGCCAATTCCTTCTTCAGATATTCTTGAAAGTTCGTGTACATGATATAATAGTTTGAAGTTATTCAGTTGTTCAGTTGTCAGTTATGAACTGCAAAGGTACGAAAAGCATTGATAGCCTGAATAGGTTTTTTCATTTTTTTCGTCGTGAACGGACATAAAAAAAGCACGGACAAGAATGCCCGTGCTTGTGTTATGATTAGCTTAATGCTAATTATTCCAAGCCGTTCAGAATACCGCTTTGCACAGCTTCATTAATAGCATGCATAGCCTGTGAGTACTTGATGTAATAGATCACGCAACCTGCGATAGCCAGAAGGAGACCGATGATAGCCATGGTTCTGGGCTTCTTGAAGACAGCGATCAGAGCCAGGATGAAGCCAATACCGCAAATGATGGCGCCCACGATTCTGATAAGAGGAATCAAGCAAAGAAGGAAACCCACCAATGAAACAACGAAACCGGCAACGCCGAGACCATTTTTGTTAGTGTTTTCTGCCATAGTACTATGCCCTGATTCGTGTCGGGCGCAACTTCAAGTGAATAAAATAAGTGTTTTAGACTGCAAATATAGAGAAACAGACCATACGATCGACAATATTCCTAATTTTTTTTGAACTTTTTTTTATCTTTGCAGCCCATTAAAACCATCGACATGGAAAACACCTTGTACATTTATAACAGCCTCTCGCGCTGCAAGCAACCCTTCAAACCCCTCAACGCTCCGCACGTCGGCATGTACGTCTGCGGTCCCACCGTTTATGGCGACGCCCATCTCGGCCACGCCCGTCCCGCCATCACCTTCGACCTGGTGTTCCGTTACCTGAAGCATCTAGGCTACAAGGTGCGCTATGTGCGCAACATCACCGACGTCGGTCACCTGGAGCATGACGCCGACGAAGGCGAGGACAAGATCGCCAAGAAAGCCCGCCTCGAGAACCTCGAGCCCATGGAGGTGGCACAATACTACACCAACCGCTACCATGCTGCCATGGACAAGCTCAACGTGCTGCGTCCCTCTATCGAGCCGCACGCCTCGGGACACATCATCGAACAGATCGCCATGGTGCAAAAGATCCTCGACAACGGATATGCCTACGTGGAAAACGGCAGCGTGTATTTCGACATCGAGAAATATAACAAGGAACATCCCTACGGCATCCTCTCGGGGCGCAACTTCGAGGAGATGCTCAACACCACCCGTGAGCTGAGTGGTCAGGAAGAGAAACACAACCCTGTGGATTTCGCCTTATGGAAGAAAGCCGAGCCTAAGCATATCATGCGCTGGCCCTCCCCTTGGAGCGACGGATTCCCGGGATGGCATGCAGAATGCTCTGCCATGGGCTGCAAATATCTTGGCGAGACCTTCGACATCCACGGCGGTGGCATGGACCTCATGTTCCCTCACCACGAGTCGGAGATCGCACAGAGCGTAGCCGCCAACGGCAAACAGCCCGTGGTCTATTGGATGCATAACAACATGATCACAATCAATGGTCAGAAGATGGGCAAATCGTTGGGGAACGCCATGTCGTTAGACGATTTCTTCGCAGGAAACCACCCACTCCTTGCCCAACCGTACAATCCCATGACGATCCGCTTCTTCATCCTGCAAGCCCACTACCGCAGCACGCTCGACTTCTCCAACGAAGCCCTGCAAGCCGCCGAGAAGGGCTACAACCGCCTGATGGAAGGCGTAAAGACGGCTTCCGGCTTGAAAGCCACCGAAGGCGCCGCCGACCTCGATATCCAAAAGATCGTGGACGCCTGCTACGATGCCATGAACGACGACTTCAACAGTCCGATCGTCATTGCCAACCTGTTTGAGCTGGTACGTATCGTCAACACCATCAAGGACGGCAAGGTACAGATCAACGCCAAGGAACTGGAGCTGCTCAACAAGACTTTGAACGAGTTCGTGTTCGACATCCTCGGTCTTCTCAACAACAACGCCGCTGAAGGCAATGGTGACCTGGTGGAAGGCCTCATGCAGACCATCATCGACATCCGCAAGGAAGCCCGCGCCAAGAAGGACTGGGCCACCTCCGACCTCATCCGCGATGAGCTGGCCAAGTACGACATCGTTCTCAAAGACGGCAAAGACGGAACTACATGGAGTAAGAAGTGAGAAGTTAGGAGTGAGGAGTAAGCTCCGCTCCTCGCAATGACGTACCCGCCTCTAACCTCTAACCTCTAACCTTTAACCCTTAACCTCCACCTTCCCCCATACAAAAATGAAAAAACCCATCCTCCTTTCCCTTTTTACCCTGATTTCCCTCATCGCCATTTCACAAACCCAAACCTCACTTTGGAATGACCCACGCAACATCTGGGAAGTTGACGCTCGCCTCGGAAAGTATTTCCCTTTTGAAGAACGCCACGCTTACATGAAGGTGTTACCTCAATACGGCCTCGACTTACGTGTTTCACGACAAACGGATGGCCGAGCACAATGGGAAAAAGACTTTAACTACCTCTCCTACGGTGCCTTCCTCCGATTGGAGAAGAACCATGTCGATAGCATCCTATACGTCGATCGTGATGCCAACGGCTATGAGCGCCAGAACTGGCGCCCACTGGGAGACTGCATCTCCGCTGGCGGCTTCATTAATGGTCATTTTTATCGTGGCAAGAACTGGTCGTTCGACTACGACTTGATGGGCGGTCTATCATTCTGGACTAAGCACGGCGATGAGTTCATCGGCTCCGTTACCAATGTGCATCTCGCCATCGACGCCGGTCCCACTTTCATGATTGAGGATGACTTCGACTTACTGGTACGCTATCAGTTCTCCCACTCCTCCAATGCTGCATTACGCCTGCCCAACTGTGGCATCAACGTGTTTAGCTGGCTGGTTGGACTACGTTACCATCCCAACGGGAGACCAGAACTCATCCCCAAAGAAAAGCCACGTCCGGAGTTTAAGAAAACAACTGCTGTCTTTGCCAGCAACTCTGTTGGCCTGCTACAGACCAACGAGTGGATGCGTAGCTATCAAGCTGCTGACGGCACCATGCTTTCCGACCTGCCGTCAGAGCGTCCCTACTACTTCGCAGACGTCATCCAAGTTGGCATCCATCGGCAGTTCCATCCCAAGTTCAGTTATGACCTTGCATTGGATTTTGGCTGGACAGGTGAAACCAAACGGATGTACGAGAAAGCCCATCAGATGTATGCTGACGGGCACGAATTCTTCACTGGCGACGATCCAGTCCCGTTGATGGAATACAGCTTTGCCCGAGGCCTGCATTTGGCTCCTTCGGCGATGTTTGAGATCAACTACAACCGCTTCGCCTTCTGCCTCGGCGGCGCCTATTACCTCTGGCATGGCATCTATTACGGCACCGACCAGAAGAAGACCTGGGGACTGCCCGAATCCTCGGCAAGCGACTTCGAAGACACTTACCTTCCTCCCTGTTACCGCACCTTCTATGGTCGTTTAGGTTTCAAATACTACCTCGGCGAAGACCGCAACATGTTCGTAGGTTCCTTTATGAAAGTCCACGAAGTGGTCATCGACTACGCCGAGTTCACCTTCGGCATTAATTTGTTCCAGTGGTAAATACAGCATCGGGATCGTCATTGCGAGCGGAATAAAATGAAGCGAAGCAATCCAAACTGACCAATTCGTGTCAAGCCAGATTGCTTCGCTATCGCTCGCAATGACGCAATGCGTCTTATACCATCAATGCCCCGACCAGTCCCAAAATTGCGTAGAACTCAGGAAGAGCTGCGTAAATCAGGGTGTTGGTGAACACATTGTGGCCTTGGCTGACGCCGACAATACCGTTGGCACAGACCTGACCTTGACGGATGGCCGAGATCATACAGACCAGACCCACGCAAAGGCCTACACCAAAGATGATAAGACCCTGGCTCGGATCAGCCTTCAGCTTGCTCAGCAGCATGAAGAAAGCTACGAAACCGTAGATACCTTGGGTAGCCGGCAATGCCGACAGCACCATGAAATTACCTGAAGCTTCAGGACGTTTCTTGAGGCCGCCCTCGGCAGCGTTGCCCGCCGTCGAAGTGCCAATTGAACTTCCGATACCTGCCAAGGCCAACACAAGGCCTAAACCGAGATAACCTAAAATTGTTGCTAACATGATGTTTAATTGTTTATTTGTTGATTTGTTATTTTGATTGTCTTTTTGACTTGGGACGCAGGACTTCGAGACTCATGTCCCGTAGTCTCGTGTCTCGAGTCCTCAAGTTTTTAACGGTTTATATGTTCTGCCCGAGCCCTCGTAACCGGAGTTTTTGAAGAACTCAAGGAAGTTAAGTCTTAATGGATGCACAAAGGCGCCCAGCACGCACATGGCGACGTTCAGCGTGTGGCCGATCACCACAATGAGGATGAACCACACCCAACCGACACCGCCATCGCCCAAAGCCTGCAAGCCGATGGCGTTGAAGGCCTCACCGAGTTTGGCACCTGCCAAGCCTAAGGCATATAGACGGAGGTAGCTGAGCACATCGCCGAGCAAGCCGGTAGCCGTGTTGTAGGTCTCCCACAAGCCCGAACCGAAGTTCTTCAGCGGATTGCGATGCAGGTCGTTGAGGAAGAAGATGCCCAACGCCGACAGCACACCGATGCCGATGATAACCCACTTGGTCACCACCGAATCCATGACGCCGATCAAGGCGAGACCGCCTACGATGACGCCACCCACGATGAGCAGGGTCCAGCCCCAAGTGCCTAAAGAGTTGGCAAAGCCTTTCACTTTGGTACTTTGGTAGGTCTTCACAATCATGGCAAGGCAGATATGCACGATACCCACGATGATGGCCAGCACCATCGTGCCGTCGAATCCAGCGATTGTGGAAGGCAACATGCATTTCTTCACAGCTTCGGGAAGCCAGCTCCAGGTAAGCATATCGACGGAGAAGAAGGTATGGAACAGGAATCCCACCACAGTGGTGGCGATGCCCAAGGTGATGCCCAGCGGAGCGATCTTGCCCAGCACTTTCTTCAAGGCAAGACCCGCGATGATGAGCACCAATCCATAGCCCATGTCGCCCATGCAGAAGGCAAAGAACAGCATGAAGAAGATGGAGATGAACACCGTCGGGTCGAACTCGTCGTACTTGGGACGGCCATACATGTCGGTGAGCAGCTCAAACATCGAGACGAACTTGTTGTTCTTCAGCTTGATCGGAGGATTGTCATCCACCTTGGCCTTGTCGGTCACATAGAACACGTTCTCTTGATCCAGCATCTCGCGCAACGACGACTCAGTCGATGCAGGAGCGAAGCCTTCGAATACGGTGATATAGTCTTCGGCGGCCTTCTCCCCTGCCGCGTGGGCCAGATGCAGGTCAAGTTTCGAGGCAATACGGTCCATCTCCTTACGGAGGTCGCCCTCATGGCATTTCAGCTCAGCGAGGTGCTTGTCTTTCTGCTCGATGTCGTCTTTCAGCGCAGCGATCTCCTTTTCGAGGGTGCTGCAGTCCTTCTCAGGTGCAGGCAGTTCCTTCATCGGGAAGTCGTAGCCTTCCTGATCCGACACCACCACGAAGTAAGTGTAGTTCCCATCCGTGGCGATCTCGCTCAGCGCATACTGTTCTTTCCAGGCTGGATCCATGGAGGTGGTCTTGGCCTTGTAGAAATGCAGCTTCAGGCCCAGGTCGGCGAGACGTTTGATGTCGTTCACGTTGAAGCGGCCCCAGGCAAGATTCTCATCGAGAGTCTTGTTGAGTTGTGCAAGTTGGTTGAGGGCTTCTTCCTTGCCTTTGACGGTCTCGAGCACGTTCACGGCCAAGTCGCCGTAGGTCTTCTCAGCAAACTCGGCCGGCTCCACCTCTTTGAGGGCTGCGATGGCCTTGCGGTAGATCTCGGCACGGTTGGAGAGCTTCTCCGACTTCTCGTCGATAGGCTTCATGGAACGGGTGATGTCCATCACGCCCACGGACTGCAGCTTCTCAAGGAAGGCATCAGCGTCGCCGCTCAGCAGGATGAAGTCATATTTCGTCATTTCAGTTACCATGGTCCGCCTCCTCTTCTGCTATATGTTTGTTTTTCACGATCTTCTGTGAAGCCTTGGAGAGGTTCTCCTCGTCTTCCATGTATCGTTTGATCTTGCGTATGGCTTCTTGATAGCCCGGGATCTGCACCTTCTCGTAGAGGTTGACCTTCTGGGTGGTCTTCTTGCGCTGATAATCCAAGACACGACTCACCTCAGTATAGATCTCCGACTCGATGCCCAATTTGGCGAGGTTCTTCAGTATCTGCACACCGTCGGCATACCACATCGGCTTGGTGAATAGGTTGATGTCCTTCACGTCGAAGAGCACCTCTTCCAACGACGGCACGGGCACGCCGGCGATCTTCACGGTCTTCAGCTTCACGTCGGTCACGGTGATCAGCCCCGGCTCAAACTCATTCCATAGCCGGGCCATGTACTCGTACGACTTAAGCTGTTCCTCCAGCTGTGCAACAAGTCCCTCAGAACGCTCCTTGGCCTTCTTGACCTCCATACGTAACGCGCTCTCCTTGCTCTTCAGCGTGGGAAGCGCCCGAGTACGCGTCTTGAGCTGCTTGTTGAGCTCATTCAGCGAGGTCTTGTTATATTGGAACTTTATTGCCATAGATATTTAACTTTTATCTCTTATCTCTTATCTTTATATCTCTTATCTCTCTACGGCTTTCCAATACTTTTCAATAAGCTTCTCCTTGAGTCCCGTCTCAGCCTTGGTGAAATATTTGCCAAAAAGCTCCCAGCCTGTGTCAAGCATCTCTTCGATGGAGATGTTGACGTCAATGGCCAACAGGCGTGTGGCGTATTCCTTGGCGTAGTCGAGGCAGCGAAGGTCGTAGTCGCTCAAGTCGAAGCCGTTTTCCAACTTGGTCTTGGCGTTGGCGGCATCGGCATAGAGTCGCACCGAGGTGTTCATCACGGCGCTGTGGTCCTCGCGGGTCTTCTTGTTCTGCACCAGCTGTTTCAGACGCGACAGCGAGCGGAACGGGTCAACGATGACCTTGCCCGAGTCGGGGTCGGCGCGAAGGAAGAGCTGTCCCTCGGTGATGTAACCCGTGTTGTCGGGGATGGCATGCGTGATGTCGCCGTCGTTCAGCGTTGTAACGGCGATGATGGTGATGGAACCGCCATCAGGCAACTGTACAGCCTTCTCGTAGATCTTGGCCAAGTCGGAGTAAAGTGAACCTGGCATGGAGTCCTTGGAGGGGATCTGGTCCATACGGTTACTCACGATACTCAAGGCATCGGCATACAGTGTCATGTCAGTAAGCAGCACCAACACCTTTTCGTTCTTATCGACGGCGAAGTACTCCGCCGCAGTCAGGGCCATATCGGGAATCAGCAGACGCTCGACAGGGGGCTGGTCGGTGGTGTTTACAAAGCTGATGATCTTGTGGAGGGCACCAGCGCTCTCGAACTGGTTCTTGAAGAAGAGATAGTCGTCGTTGGTCAGGCCCATGCCGCCGAGGATGATCTTGTCCACATCGGCACGGAGGGCCACCATGCTCATCACTTGGTTATAGGGTTGGTCAGGGTCGGCGAAGAAGGGGATCTTCTGACCGGAGACCAGGGTGTTGTTCAGGTCGATGCCAGCGATACCGGTGGGAATCAGCTGTGATGGCTGGCGACGCTTATAGGGGTTCACAGAAGGGCCGCCGATCTGGCGTTTCTCGCCTTCCACAGCCGGTCCGCCGTCGATAGGCTCGCCGTAGGCGTTGAAGAAACGGCCGGCAAGGTCTTCGCTGACGTTCAAGGTGGGAGGTTCACCGAAGAAGGTCACCTCGGCATTGGTCGGGATGTCCTCGGTACCACCGAACACCTGCAGGGTGATGCTCTTGTCTTTGATCTTCACCACCTGGGCAAGACGTCCCGCCACGAGGGCGAGCTCGTCGTTGGCCACGCCTTGGGCCTCAAGGGTCACGGTGGCCTTGGTGATGGCACTCAGTTTCGTATAGATGCGTTGAAAAGCTTTCTCACTCATGGTTCAGTTCCTCCTTAAGCTGGTTCAGGTATTTATAGAATTGTTCCGACTGGTACTCGGAGTAGTTCATCTGTCGACAGGTGTTGATCAAGCCCTTGAAATAGGTCGTGCACTCCTCGAAGTTGTCGAACTTGAAGCTGCGGTCGCAGATTTCAAGCACGAGGTCGAGCATGAACTTCTGCCGATCCAATGGCGTGGAGCCGTCAATGTCGTCGAAAGCATCTTGCTGCAGGATGACGAAGTCGATCAGTTCCGACTTCCAATATTGCTCGTGGTACGACATCGGCACGCCGTCATCACCCAAGATGTTGATCTGCTCGTAGGCGTCCTTGCCTCGGCGGATAATGTATTTCGTCTTCGTTACTTTGTCAACCCAACCCTTTTCGATTTTAGCATCTAGATATTCTATGATTTCAGGATACTCAAGATATTTGGAATAGGAATCCACTGGATCCACGGCAGGGTATCGCTTCTTGTCGGCACGGTTCTGCGAGAGGCCGTAGAAGCAACGGGCTGCCTTTTTGGTGGATTCGGTGACGGGCTCCTTCAGGTTACCGCCGGCAGGCGACACCGTCCCGATGAAGGTGATGGACCCCGACTGGCCGTTGTTGAGTTTCACGTAACCCGCACGGGCGTAGAAATTGGAGATGATGGCCGAGAGGTCCACGGGGAAGCCATCCTGACCGGGCAGCTCCTCCAGACGGTTACTCATCTCACGCAGCGCCTGTGCCCAACGCGAGGTGGAGTCAGCCAGCAGCAGCACCTTCATACCCATGGCGCGATAATACTCGCCGAGGGTCATGGCTGTGTAGACGGAAGCCTCACGGGCAGCGACTGGCATGTTGGAAGTGTTGCAAATGATGATGGTACGCTCCATCAGCGAACGACCGGTGTGTTTGTCCTTCAGCTCGGGGAACTCGGTGAAGATTTCCACGACCTCGTTGGCACGTTCGCCGCAGGCCGCCATGATGATGATGTCAGCGTCAGCTTGCTCAGCCAAGGCATGCTGCAGCACAGTCTTGCCGCAGCCGAAAGGTCCGGGGATGAAGCCCGTGCCGCCTTCGGCGATAGGATTCAGCGTGTCGATGCAACGCACACCCGTCTCCATCACCTTGAAGGGACGCGGTTTCTCCACATAGCCGCCCACGGCCACCTTGACGGGCCATTTCTGCATCATCGTTACCTTCACTTCCTCGCCTTCCGCGTTGGTCAGCGTGGCGATGGTGTCGGTGATTTTATACTGGCCAGCGGGAGCGATCGTTGTAACGTTATACGTTCCAACGAAATTAAATGGCACCATGATTTTGTGAGGCAGCCAGCCTTCCTTGACTTCGCCCAGCCAGTCTGCGGCGATGACTTGGTCGCCAACCTTGGCAATAGGTGTGAAGTCCCATAGTTTCTCTTCATCGAGGGCCTTGGTGTATTCACCACGTTTCAGAAACACGCCTTCCATGGTGGCAAGGTTGTTCTGCAGGCCGTCGAAGTTGCTCGAAAGCAAACCGGGTCCCAAGGTCACTTCAAGCATGTAGCCTTGGAATTCAACCTTGTCGCCGATCTGGAGGCCGCGGGTGCTTTCAAACACCTGTACGGAGGCTTTGTTCCCGTTCACCTTGATGACCTCTGCCATCAGCTCGACACCGTCGAGGTCGATGAAGCAGATCTCATTCTGTGCCACAGGGCCGTCCACCTCTACAGTGACGAGGTTTGCAATGATTCCTGTAACTTTTCCTGTTGTTTTCATATTATGTTATTCTTACTTCTTACTTCTGTCTTCTTACTTCTTCAACCAATTTCTTAAACATCTCCTGCCCCTTCGCCTCGTCGAGTTCGGCCCAGCGCTGTACCGTCTTGGCCTTGACCAAGAAAGCCAGGATGGCGTTCATGTTGAAGTAGTCCATACGAGCGATGTCGCTGGCTTTCTCCCATTTCAGCTCGTCCATGCGCTGTTCACGGTCCACGAAGTCGGCATCGTTGAGGATCTCGGCGATTTGTTTTTCCTCCTCGAAGTCGGCCTCGGGCAGCTCCATGGTATAGTCTTCGGCTTTCTTGCCGAGGCGTTTGGCCAAGTAATTCACCTTCATGTTGCGCAGGCGGCCGTCGAAGTCGAAGTACTCGCGGATGAAGCGGTTCTTCGAGGCGGCTGCCTTGGCATAGAAATCGGCATTGAGGCTGTTCTCGTCGAAGCCTTCCTCCATGAGTTCCACTAGCTGCTGGTCTTTCTCGGAGAGCATCTCCATGATGCTTTCCTTGACGCCAGCATAGTCGAAGCTGCCGCCTTCGTAGGTGGCGGTCAGTTCGGGCAAGCCGGCCACGATATAGACATAGTTATCCATCAGCCGAAGAGGATTTTCTTGGTAGCGGGACGCAAGTAATTGGCGATGAGCTGAGTGAACTCGTCGTCGGTGAACTGGAGCATGTAGCCTCCGTCTTTAGGAGCCACCTTGAAGCCACCGTTCATCTTCTTGGAGTAATCGACTTTCACCTCGCCCTTGAATTGGTTGGCGATTTCGTTTTGGACGAAAGGTTCCACCTCGGCCTTCATCGCCTCGGGGAGGATGAGGTCGAGGGCCACGGGGGCGGCGTTGTCGGGATTGAAGGCTTTCACCACGGTGGTGATGAGCGATTTGACGAAGTCGGCGTTGCCCATGTTGGCTTTCACGCCCTGGGTGGCGACATTGGTTACCACCATCTTCTCAATCTCCTGTTTGGTGACGGCGATGCTCTGGGTGGCGGCCATCTTTACATCGGCGGCCACCTTGGTCTTCATCTCCTCAGCCTCTTTGTTGGCTTGGGCGATGATGCCAGCGGCTTCCGCCTTGGCGTTGGCGATGATGGCTTCAGCCTCGGCATGCGCTTTCTGCACCAGCTCCTCACCTTCCTGTTTTCCTTTTGACAGGCCTTCGTTATAGAGCCTGTCTGTCAATTCTTGTAATTTGTCTTGCATATTGTCAGTGTGATTATACCTTTTATTATTTAAGGTCGCAAAGATAGCAAAATAAACTTCCGAAATCAAGAACGATGTTTGAAAATTGTATCTTTGCTCCAAACTTAAAACGTAAAACCATGATAAAAAGAACTTTACTCCTTGCATCAACCGTGAGGGACAGACCGTGGCCACCATCTCAGGTGTGCCGGCGTCAGGCATCTACTGCAGCGGCTCCGGCTACTTCACCGACCCTGAGGGAGAAGCCCACCTTTTCATGTTCTGCAACAACAGCATCACGCCTTACGTGTATGACTACAACATTACCACCAACACCTTCAACAACACGCCCGAACTGGCGTTTGAAAACACTCCCGGTTATGTGATTTACGGCGGTGCTGGTGGCGCTTTCGTCGGCGATTACAACGGCAGTCTTTGCTTCTTTGGCGACTCACCGGCGAGCCCCAACTTCATCGGCATCTATTCCCTGGGTGACTCCATCGCTCCCCCGACACCACCCACACCACCCGAGGGCGATGTATTCTTCGACTTCGAAGACGCCTTCATGCTGTGGACCAACATCGACGCTGACGGTGACGGTTACAAATGGGAACTCAACCGCAACTGGGGCAACTCGACCAACACCTACAGCTTGATCTCACGTTCGAGAGATGAGTTGCTTGGCATCACCCTCATGCCAGACAACTATCTCGTGACCCCTTATCAGATCGACTGCCAGCTACTGACCTTCAAGGCGTGTGCCATGGATCCTACGTTCCCCGACGAGCACTTTGGCGTGGCCATCTCCACCGAAGGCAACACTGACCCCGACGACTTTACCACCATTTGGGAAACCGATATGACTGCCAAGCCCACGGGACAATGGTACGACTTCTCCGTTGACCTCCGCGAGTATGCGGGGCAGGAAATCTGGATTGCCTTCCGCCACTTCGACTGCAAGGACAAGTTCGCCATTATGGTTGACGACATTACCCTCGTCAGGGAATGGGACGTCGTGTCCGATAACACTGGCACTACGCTCAGCGTCTATCCCAACCCCGCCAACAACCTCGTGGAGGTGAAGAGCAAAGAGAAAGTGGACAGCTACGAGCTTTACAGCATCACTGGTGCCTTGATCCGCCGCCGCGAGGTGAATGCCGCATCGTTCGAGATCGACTTACACGGCCTCTCCACTGGTGCCTACCTCCTGAAGACCCGTTCCGAAAGCATGACGCAGACCCAGCGGCTTGTCAAGCAGTAAGCATCATCGCACAGCGGTCGATGATCTCTCCAGCGATCTACCATATTACGATAGTCGTCCATACTAAGCCGACGACCTTTAGCTTTCGAAATATGAATTCCCTAGCGTTATCTACATAGCGCTGGGCTTCTTCGATTGGATTCTTTTTTTCCATGTTCACTTGTTTCTCGCCGCAAAGATAAAGTATTTTTAGCAATTGTCAATACTTTTTAGTATTAATTAAATCAATTAATAAAAAACTATTGAATAACAATTCTATTTAATATAAATAACTATTTTGGCAAATCAATTAATACATAATCCAAACTATATAAACTATTTATATAAAAGGTAGAACACTTTTATTTCCCCCGTAATTTGTTTTTAATTTTTTTCACCTCCCAACTCCCCTTTTTAAAGGGGAAGCCGACACTTTTTTCATCTTCTTTTCAAAAAAAATTAAAGCAATTGCTCCTATATAAAATAAAATTACTAATTTTGCCGCCGTTTTCAAAAAACCCGAATAACACAATTAATTATTTATAAATCAAATTAAAAACAAATCGAACGAAATGAAAAAATCTTTATTTTCATTGATTTTACTCTGCTTCGCGTGCTTTGGCGTGGCAAGGGCACAAAACACTGTGACAGTATGTGACGGGACAGAAACCAGTCAGTACATCCCCGTCTACGCTTATTCAGGCGACACCCAAGGAACTACTTCTGAGTTCATTATCCCTGCTACCGAAAGCGGCATGTCCGACATGACTGGCAAAGCCATTACATCCATGTCGTTCTATGTAGCCCAAAACCAATCCAAGACTTGGACAGCGGTTTACAAAGTCTACATGGCCGAAGTTAATTACACCACTCTCAGTGCCAACATTGGCCCAAATAATGGCACCGTGGTTTATACTGGCACTTTGGATGCCAGTGGCGCTCAAATGACCATTGAATTTGATGATGCTTACACTTATAATGGAGGCAACCTTCTCATTGGCACCTATGTGCAAACCGCGGGTGCGTGGGACAGCAATGGACAATTCTATGGCGTTGAAGCGGCCGATGCTGCTTACATGTCAGGCGACTGGAACGCATATCAAACAGGTGCTTATGATTTCATCCCGAAAGCCACCTTCACATACGAAAAACCCTCTAGCTGCTACAAGCCACAGAATCTGCAAGCTCAATTGACCATTGGCAATGGCACTATTGCCACTCTTACTTGGGAACGCAATGTCAATGGCACCGAAGAAGCTTGGGTACTTGAATACGGTACAGCTTCCGACTTCACAGGAGCCACTTCAGTGAATGTGAGTCGCACACCTTCAGTAGACCTCACTGGCCTTACTCCTGAAACCACTTATTACGCCCGTGTAAAGCCCGACTGCGATACAGATGGCACCAAGTGGAGCAACACTTGCACGTTCACTCCTACCAATGCCATGTTGTTAACCGTGAACGACGGAACAAACAAGAATAGCTATGTGCCGATTTACGGATACTGGTGTGATAATACACAAAGATCAGAATTCATCGTTCCAGCTTCAAGCTTAACGGCAATGAACGGCTATGCCATTGCCTCAATGAAGTTCTATGCCAGCTATGGCTCTGCTTTCACTTCCACTCAATCGTTCAAGGTGTATCTTTCCGAAGTGAGTGAAACTGCCTTTAGCGGTACAACCTACTACACTCAGTCAAATGCCACTATCGTTTATGATGGAACCCTCACCGTTTCGACAACTGAGATGACCATCACTTTCGATGAAGAGTACGTTTACGGCGGAGGCAACCTCCTCATCGGCTTTTACAAGGAAGCAACAAGTGGCAATTATTCTAGCTCAAGTTCCGATGGCTTCTATGGCGTAACTGCCAATGGAGCTTCGATTTCAAATTATAGCAGCAACTCTGCTTCTCAGAGAAACTTCCTTCCCAAAGTCACCTTTGAGTTAGCTGCAGTTTCTTCTTGCCAAAAACCCAAGAACCTTCAAGCCAATGAAGTCAGCACCAACAGCGCCCTTTTGAGCTGGACTGGCGACAACGACAGCTACGTGCTGCAATATAGAACGGCTGCCATGGACACGAACATGGGTGTGTGGGAACAGCAAGGTAATGATATTGAAGCTCCTGGAGAATTCACACAACTCACCTTCGACTTGAGTGATTATAGTGGGACTGGATACATTGCCATCCGCCATTATGCTTGCTCTGGCCAATGGCAAATGACAATTGACGATGTTGTTGTGACTAATGCCAACAATGAAACGGTCTTCACTGAAGACTTTAATAGCGGCTCGTTCCCGTCAAGCTGTATCAACCTTGACTATGACGGTGACGGTAATTTATGGCAAATTGCTAATTTTGGTGATGATGCAGGTTGCCAACATGGAGCTTATTGTTTAATGAGTGCAAGTTATAGCAACTCCGAGGATTTATATCCCGACAACTGGTTCATCATTCCCAATGTTGCATTGGGCGGCACCTTGACATTCTATGTAGCATCTACTGATGCAAGCTGGCCAGAAAACTTTGGCGTATTTGTTGCCACTTCTTCATACGAAGGTGTACCCGCTGGTGCATGGTCGAGTGAAATTCCTGTTGCAACAACATCATACGATCTCACAGGCTTGACCGCCAACACTGCTTATGAATGGCAAGTAAAAGGCATTTGCAACGATTATCCGGATCCAAGCAATTGGGCTTCTTCGAGCTTCACTACCATCCCCGAAGGCTTCAAGACCTTCGTCACCGAAGGCAACTGGGATGTGGCCAACAACTGGTATCCGGTTGGTGTTCCTGCCATTACTGACGAAGTGAGCATCGAAGCCCCTGTCACCATTCCTGCTGGCGTGGTTGCCACAGCCAAGAAAGCCACTATCAACGGTGGTTCCGTTCTCATCAAGGACGGTGGTCAATTGAAACAAGGCTCCTATACTCTGAAGGTTACGATGGAAAAAGACATCACTGGCTATGGTGAAAGTACCAACGACCACTATTACTTCATTGCCACTCCTCTTACCGGCACTACCCAGTTAGGTTATACTTCAAGTTGGAACTATGTGACCAACGTGAATGTAGGTGATTACGACTTCTATTGGTTTGACGCCTCTGTAGCTCATGAAGAATGGCAAAACTACAAAGCCCATTCTAGCGATTTTGTCATGAATCCTGGCGAAGGTTATCTCTATGCCAACAAGGTTGATAAACAATTACAATTCGTTGGAACTACTAAAGGATACAACATTCCTACGACCATAGACTTCGCTTTTGATGGAACTTCTACTACTCCTTTCAATGGTTGGAGTTTGGTGGGTAACCCCTACTCTTGCAATGCTTATCTGAGCTATGTTGATGCTAATGATGTCGCGTTGGATGCCGACTTCTACACATTGAACAATGACAACACCTATACTTTGATGTCGTCAAGCACACCACTCGCTCCTTGCACTGGTGCTCTCATCAACTACAGCGCCACTGGTAAGGTCCAATACTCCACCGAGCCCACCAACAGCAAGGGCAGCATGCTCAACATGACCGTGAGCGAAGGCCGCGGCACTGTTGACCAAGTTCGCGTCCGCTTCGGACAAGGCCACAACCTCAAGCACATGAGCTTCCGCAACAACAGCAAGCTCTACATGCCTGTCGAAGGTAATGACTACGCTGTGGTCTATGCAGAGAACGAAGGTGAAATGCCTGTCAGCTTCAAGGCTGAGAAGAACGGCAACTACACCATCAGCTTCAGCAATGAGAACGTTGAGTTCGGTTATTTACACCTTATTGATAATATGACAGGCGCCGACATCGACCTCCTTGAGACTCCTAGCTACAGCTTCGACGCCAAGGTGACCGACTACGCCAGCCGCTTCAAACTGGTGTTCGCTGCCGGCAGCAACAACAACGACAGCTTCGCCTTCTACAACAACGGCAACATCGTCATCAACAACGAAGGCAGCGCCATCGTCAACATCGTCGATGTCCTCGGCCGCACCATCAGCAGCCAGACCATCAACGGCAGCGAGAATGTCAGCATCAACGCCAAAGCCGGTGTCTATACCCTCCAGCTGATCCAAGGCGAAAAGGTCATGACCCAAAAGATTGTGATTGAATAAGAAGTAATCCAATCACTACTAAATTCAACAAAAGGAGACGCATTTACTGCGTCTCCTTTTTTTGTTTGTAGGAAAAAAATCCAAAAAAAACTTTGCATTATTAAAAAACTATTCATAAAATTGCACGTCAAAACTGAAAGAAAACACAACAAAATTCAATATTAACTAAATTATTAACCTATGAAACGTTCATTACTTTTATTGTTGCTAATGGCACTATTCGCACCATTGGCAATGAATGCACAAGAAACCTTGACTGTGTATGAATCCGAAACGGGAACTAATAACTACATCCCGATTTACGGTTTATGGGCAGATGCGAACCAACAATCAGAGTTCATCATTCCTGCGACGGAACTTGAAGACCTCGCAAATGGCACCATCACCCAGATGACATTCCACCTCTCTTCCAAAGCCTCTACTCTTTGGAATGGAACCGCTCAAGTCTATTTAAGAGAAGTGAGCGAAACTGCATTTTCAACTATGAGCTATTATGGATTAAGTGGATCTGAGCTTGTCTACAATGGCGCATTGGATGCCTACACTACAAATGATATGGTAGTACCTTTCAATAGCACCTACACTTATGGTGGAGGCAACCTTTTGGTGGGATTCATTTGGACTACTGGAGGCAATTATGGCAGTGCTTATTTCTATGGCAAAACGGATGCCACGAATGCTAGTATTAGCCATTATAGTAGCTACAGTCCTTCTGCGAAGAATTTCATCCCTCGCACCACCTTCACCTACACTCCTGGTGCAGCTCCAACCTGCGTCAAACCCACCAATGTCGTTGTAAGTTACGAAGGCTCCCTCGCCACCGCTACATGGGACGGCGAAACCAGCCTGTATAACATCGACGTGAACGGCACTGTTACCAATGGTGTCACCAGCCCTTACACCTTCACTGTTGAACCCCAAACGACCTACTCCGTGAAAGTGCAGGCCGACTGCGGCGGCGACCTGAGCAACTGGGCCTCTGCTCCAAGCTTCACCACACCTTGCGCTGCCTTCGCACTGCCTTACGAATACGGCTTTGAAGACGCTGGCGATATGGAATGTTGGAGCATGGTGGACTGCGCTGGCAGTACAGGAAGAACAACTACTGCTAGTTATGTACATGAAGGCTCGGCCGCTTTCTGTTTCTCGTACAACACCAACCCACCGCAATACCTCATTTCTCCTATGTTTGAAGGAACTGAAACCGGTTTGGGCGTGTCGTTCTATTACATGAATCCTTCGAGCTCATACACCGAGACCTTCCAAGTGGGTTACTCCACCACAACCAATGACCC
The DNA here is from genome assembly GCA_017530365.1 of Bacteroidales bacterium. Taxonomy (GTDB): domain Bacteria; phylum Bacteroidota; class Bacteroidia; order Bacteroidales; family F082; genus Limimorpha. The sequence goes on along the minus strand of JAFXMK010000018.1, from coordinate 3,008 downwards.
AAGTGATTTCACATGGGGCACCGAAATCACCGCCTCCAATGCTAATGCAAACACTTGGTTCTATTATGAAGACGCTTTCCCGGCTGGCGCCAAATTTGTTGCCGTGAAGCTCAACTCCTATGACCAATTACGTCTCTGCCTGGACGACTTCACCTTCGAAGTTCCCAGCAGCTGCCGCAAGCCTACCAACCTCGCCGCTTCAGAGATTGGTCCTCGCACCGCCACGCTGAGCTGGACCGAGAATGGCGAAGCCACTGCTTGGAACCTCTTGGTTAACGATCAACTGATTGAAAACGTTACCAATCCTTATACACTGACGGGTCTTGCACCTGAAACAAAATACACCGTGCAAGTGTCGCCCGTGTGCGAAGTAGAGAAGTGGAGCGATGCCATCTCTTTCACCACTGAAGTGGCCTGCCCCGCTCCCGTGCTGACTATCGTCGAATCGACTCCTCTCGCCACCACATTTAGCTGGACTGGCGAAGCCCAAGGTTATGAAATGGAATATATGATCAATTCTAATACTACCTTCAATTTCGATGATGGTACCCTGCAAGGTTGGACCAATTTGATGGTTATCGACACTGGCGGTATGTGGAAGCATAGTAACGAAAGCCCTGGCGGTTACGACTACACCACGCTTGCCCACAGCGGCACTGGCTTTGCCTTGTGCTATTCATTTATCGATTATGATGGTGCTTACAACACCGATGCCTATCTTATTTCGCCTCGTAGCTATCAGATCAATAATGGTGCTTCCATGACTTTCTGGTACGATATGGCAAATGATGATTATCCGGAAGACTTTGAAGTTTGTGTGGCTACTGTTGCCAATCCCACGGCAAATGACTTCACTCCCATCTGGACCTCTGCTTCTAAAGGCTCCAAGGGCGAAAAGGCTGCTGTGCGTCATCGCAATACCCGCTATGAAAACTGGAGAGAGGCCACCATCGACCTGGGCGACTACGTTGGCCTAACCATTTGGATTGCCTTCCATGATGTAAACCTTGATGCATACGAGGTTTGGATTGACGATGTCATGATTAATGACGGCAATGAACAGTGGACACCTGCTCCTGCACCTATTGCCAGCCCCTACACCCTTGCTTTGGAACCTGAAACCGAATACATAGTTCGTGTGCGTGCCATTTGCGGCGGCGAAGACGGCGAAAGTGCTTGGACAACCGTCACCTTCACCACGCCTTCCAACTGCGATGCTCCGTTCGATCTGAACGTCACCAACCTCATGCCTACCACCGCCACCCTCAACTGGACTGGCTATCAAGACGGCTACGAAGTGTGGTACAGACCTGCCGCACAAGGCTCAGTGCTCCTTGAAGATAGCTTTGAAAATGGCCTGGACAATTGGACTACCATCGATGCTGATGGCGACGGCAATAACTGGGATCTTCGAAGTACATTTGGTTTTAATGGCACCCCGCACACTGGTTCCGACATGGTTGTTTCCATGAGTTATTATAGCACAGCTTTGACTCCTGACAACTACCTCGTTTCGCCTCAAGTCGAACTGGGTGGCAGCATCACCTTCTGGGCTGCTGCTCAAGATGCCTCATATCCTGCCGAAGTCTTTGGTGTAGCAGTGTCAACCACGAGCAACACTGATGCTAGTGCCTTTACCACCATCCAACAATGGACAATGACTGCAAAGGGTGCCGGTGCTTCCCCCGCAACAAGTCGTAGCGGCAACCGTACTATGGGCACCTGGTATGAATACACTGTTGACTTAAGTGACTATGCTGGCCAAACTGGTTATGTGGCTATCCGCCACTTCGACTGCACCGATATGTTCTATCTTGATGTGGACGACATCACCATCAATGGCCCCGCCACTGAAGAGCAAGAATGGATTATGGCTTCCACCGATGCTACCTCACTCGATATCGAAGACCTCCGTCCCAATACTACCTACGAATGGCAAGTGCGCGGCGAGGACCGCACCTGCGGCGAAGATGGTACCGCTTGGAGCGAAATGGGCACCTTCACCACACCTAATGCTTGCGATTTGCCAGTTGATTTGGTTGCCGAAGCCGAAGCCACCTCTGCCACGCTGAGTTGGACTGGCTATCAGGAAAGCTACAATGTAACCTATTACACTCCTGCTACAGGCAACATCCTCATCGAAACAGGCGTAGGCTTTAATGGATATGCAGACTGGACCGCTGTAACAGAAGACGAAGAGACTAATTTCTATTATCTCTCCAGCGACCATTCTTACGTTGGTTTCGGTTTCTCCTCCACGAGCACACCTCAATATCTGATTTCACCTGAATTTGATGCCCTTGAAGGCAACTCTTTCGTGGAATTCATGTATTATGCAACTGGCACTGAGGAAGATGAACTATTCCCTGAGACCTTCAAGATTGGTTACTCCACCACCGATGCTGAAGTTGCAAGCTTCACTTGGGGCGAGCTTTACACAGTCAGCGATATGGACTACATGGATGTTGATCTTCCCGCAGGCGCCAAGTACTTCGCCATCCAATACGAATCGGATCACGCAGCAGATTCAACCATGTTGTTCTTCCTCGACTTCACTGTCGTTTCCAACTATTCTCCCGCTGGCACTCCAACGACTCTCACCAATGTCACCAGCCCTGTGACCATTACTGGCCTCACTCCTGAGACCTTGTACAGATGGGATTTGACAGGCATCAGCGATGAATGTGGTGAACTCGCAACTGTTTCCAGCTACTTCACCACTCCTGCACAGACCAATGTAACCCAGACCACTGAACTGGCCAAAGGTTGGAACTGGTTCAGCACCTATATTGTTGGCAGACCTACCGATCTGCTCCAGATGCTTGAAACCAGCCTTGGCGAAAACGGCACCGTGATCAAGAGCAAGGCTATCTCCACGGATTATTACGAAGACTATGGATGGTATGGCGACCTGGACGATGAGGGGTTGATGAGCGATCAGATGTACATGATCGAAACCAGCGCCGCCTGCACAGTGGAACTGGAAGGCATGCCTATCAATACTGCTG
>JAFXMK010000017.1 GCA_017530365.1 Bacteroidales bacterium | reverse complement strand
CATCCTGAGCCAGGATCAAACTCTTCATTGTAGTATTGTTGTACTTTTCTTTTTTCCTGTTTTAGGGCTCCGCTGTTGCTTCAAGTATTAACCTTACTTGCTTCTTATGCTGGCTTCAGACTGTCAAAGAACTCTCCGCCCCGTCCCCTCTTCTCTCTCTCTACCGCAGGGGCGAAAACGGCTGCAAAATTACAGCTTTTTCCCTTACAAGCAAGCGTTTTCGCAACTTTTTTTCATTTATTTTCAAATTATTTTTCTCCGCCCTGATTGTCAAATAAATACAGGACAAAAAAAGACAGGCTACATCGCAATGTTACCTAAAAGCATCTCAAGAATTCGGTGCTTTTTTGGCTCCTTGACTTTCATGACAATGGTCATCACATCGTCATCCGACAATTCACCTTCAACGATTTCCCACTCAGCTTCCGATTTTGCGGGGTAATTCAATACGTCCATAACAGACATGCCCATCACCGAAGCAAAAGTCTCGAGTCTTTCAAGATCAACTTTGGTTTTTGAAGCTTCAAAACGAGCGTAGGCGGACTGACTGATATGCATTTTTGCCGCCGTTTCTTCTTGACTTAAAGCATGTCTCTCCCTAATTTCTCTCAGTTTCAGTTCCATAGTACACTTAGAAAAATCTGTTGTTTAACCAAAAAGACGAATAACACCTATTATTATATATACAAACGATTTTTGAGTGCGAAAATAATGAAATCAAAAAAAATACCAAACATAAAATTCCCAAAAAAATAAGTCGTTTTTTGCATTAATTTATTTGATTTATGCAAATAATGTTTATCTTTGCAGCCAAAATACACATAATACAGAAACCAGAGACTAAAATTACATTCTGATTAACGAACTTTTGAAACAATATATGCAAATATCAAATAACAACTAAAATTACCTTGAAACAAGAGGGCAGCAGCATCTCCAACGATTCGGGTTTTCTCGAGATCATTGACCCGCTCGTAAGATGGCTCTTTTTCATTCATCTTTTTCATCACCACTTTTGAAAACTTGCTGCCCTCTCTACCCCACAATCTTCACCTCCAACGACAATGATATTACTATGCACTATAACGCACTGACCTGAACAATTATTAAAAAAAAGCAACAATATGACTTTAAAAAGGTACTTATTTATCATTATTTCAATATTGGGATTAGGCATAACCCAAGCACAAGACATTCCCGATGGTTTGCACATGAAAAAAACCTGGACGCCAACCAACGATTCGGGAACCGAAGGCATCATCACCCTGGAGACTTTTGTCACAGGTGAATCCGTAAGCACCCACTCCCCTACTGACATCGTCCTCGTGCTCGACGTATCGGGGTCAATGGCCTATGGCCTGAAAGACCTGGGATACCAGACCACCGGACTAAGCACAGAAAAGGGCGCTATTCCGGGATATTACGTTGCGAAATACTCCGACAATAATTATCGTGCTCTCCGATATTATAATAACCGATGGCAAGTGAACGCAAATTCGAACCAAACTGGCAATTGGTCGAATTATACTCCATCAAATTATCGGACGATCTATGAATCAAGAATGGGAGCTTTGAAAGATGCAGTATCAGCTTTTGTCGATAACATTTCAAATGATGCACGACTATATAACGTAGATCACCGTATCAGTATCGTGAAGTTTGCTGGCAATCGTTACTATCCCCAAACTGATGATGAAGCAATCGTGGATGAAGGTGACCATACTTATATAAACACATATACATACAACTGCACAGAAGTCGTCATCAACCGCCGACCCGCCAATGGGGATGCCAACTATATCAAGAACCAAGTGAACGCCCTTGTCGCAAGGGGGGCAACGGCATCGGACTACGGCATGAAGAAAGCCCGATACGTCTTGGCCCAGATCCCCGTTTCCGAAACTAACCGGCAAAAGGTGGTCGTGATGTTCACTGATGGTTCTCCTACTCATGGCAACCAGTTTGACCAAACAGTGGCTAATACGACCATTGGCAATGCATACGTCTTAAAGCATAGCGGAATGGTAAATGGCACGAATCATGACTTCAATGCCAAAGTGTTCACGGTGGGTGTGTTCAGCACTGAGACTAACGATATCCGTACTTACATGAACTTCACTTCGTCCAACTATCCGGATGCGCAGAGTATGACCAATGGTGGAACGGTGGTTCAAGATCCGCATTTCTATTTTACCGCCGATTCGCCTGAAAGTTTAGAGAATGTTTTCACTACCATAGCGGGTGAAAGCGGTGCATTGACGATGAATAACCAAACAATTGTTCAGGACGAGATCTCTACTGTTTTTACACTACCTACCGGAGGAGCCGGCAGCAAAATCACGGCATACGCCCCAAAATTCATTAAGATAGAAAATGGCGAGTATGTGTTTGATACACTGAACAACCAAGGTGTGCTGAGCTTAGATAATAATGGAGCAGTAAACGGCGGAATAGAGAACATGCTTCCTCAAGAATGTATCACCATAAGCGCCGATGGCAAGACGATCCAATTCACAGGCTTCTCATTCACCGAAATGTGGTGTGGATACGAAGATAACAATCCCCACGGACGCAAACTGGTGATGCAAATCCCCATGAAGATCCAAGAAGGCGTTTGGGGCGACGGCATCCAAACCAACGGCCCCATGTCGGTTCTTTTCCCCAATGGCGACGTGGCCAACCCCATCCACTTCGAATGCCCTTCAGCCAACGTTTTGGGAGATGTTTGGACGGAAAAAGTCGTTACCCAACCATCATCGTTTGACCCCACGAAAGATCCCATTGAAATTGGGACTCCCGAGGACCTGGCTTGGTTCATCAGCTGGGTGAACGGCCGAGCAAACTATGAGGTCAATTCAGGAATTGAGCCCCATCCCCAAGCCAATGCCATTCTCACTGCCGATATCGACATGAGCGCACACAACTGGGTCCCTATCGGAAGCTGCGATGTGACGTACGAAGGCACCTTCAACGGCAATGGACATGTCATTACTGGTTTGAAAAACAATGCTTCCAAATTCTATAAAATAAACAAGACGGTTGTGGTCTATCCTGGCATGTTTGGCAGGGTGAGCGGCACAGTGCACGACGTGTTTGTGCTTGACAGCGAGTTCCGAGCCAAAAATCACGATCAAAAAACCAAAATCCACTACGGAATTATCATTGATACGCTGATGCAAGGGGGCTCTTTGTACAACAGCGAGGCTGCGGGGCAACTCATCACTAATAATGAAGGGGCCAACAACACTTTGGTTTTTGGAGGCCTAGTGGGGCTTAACGATGGAGGCACCATCCATTCCTGCATGTCGATGGCACAACTTACCGGCTTCACCATGGGAGGCGCCGTGGGTGAAAACAGAAAAGAAGAAAGCACCGGCACAGGATCCCTTGAAAACAGTTTCGTCAATCCTCAATATCACTATATCGGCGGACAAAAGGAACATTTTGCTGGAGGTCTGGTCGCCATAAACTATGGCATCATCAAGAGAATATATGTCCGTTTTGAGAGAGAAAACACCGACATTGATCAATCCAAGTTCGGCAGAATTATCGGCGCCAACTATTATCCATGGGGGGGCGATGACAAGGTCTATTCCCCGAGCAGTTGTTCCACTGTCCCAGCTAGGGATATATATATTTCAGAGAGTGCTGGAAGTTCAATTTATTATTACACAGCACCTTCACCAAAATACCTGTATGCATATCAAACTTCATTAGACAATGTAATTACAACAAATTATGAATCGATGGAAAAAAAATTGAACAGCGGCTTGCCGAATGGCTATTCCCCATGGAAACGCACCACTGCAGGCAACTATTCCCATGGCGCCGGTGACATCAATGACGATTACCCCATCCTCAGTTTCGACTATGCATGTGTCGGCTCATCCGATGGCATCGCACTCGATTACAGCCACAGCCTCGACGACATGCTGAAGCGTCACAACGAAGGCAACCTGAACGAGTACACACAGTTGGGTGATAACTACAAGAAGACAAAACACGAAGCCATCTACGGGGGAACCGTCAACCTCTACAAGAACCAACACACCACACAGAGCACCAACGACAACGTGGTGGTCTATATCGATGAGGACATCGCCTTGACACAAAGCGAATCCTCAAGCATCGAGGCTTACACCTGCCAAACGCTCACCAGACCCAAAGAGTACTGGCATACCATCGCCTCATCATTACAGAAGAGCATGATCGGATTCAACTACAACACAACATCTCAAGTACCTTTCAGCTGGGACAACACCAACCCATGCAACGTCAGCATCAGCGAGACCCACGATGACTACAATCTCTTCCCGCACGACCTCGACGCCATCGAGCACATCGACCTCTTCTGCTTCTATGAGCCAGAATACCATTGGATCAACCTCAAGCGCAACTCCAACAGCCATTGGCACATGAACGACACAGATCTCCCAATAGAGTATGAAAACGAGGACCACCTTATCCCGGGAAAAGGTTATCTAGCCGCCATCGACAAACAGGTCTTTATCCAAAACAGAGGCTTCCTCAACAACGGCAACAACGGCATTCCCGTCACCTCTACACAAGACGTCGCTTGGGCGGGCCTCCTCGGGCACAATCTCATCGGCAATCCTTACCAAAGCTATTTAGACTTTGAGACCTTTGCTCAACAGAACGCCAACTTGTGGAATGAAAACGGAAAGTTCGCCAATTCTTATGCCGTTTATGATGCCACAAGTGACGCCTATCTGCAATACATGAGTGGGGCTTCCACGGGATCAAACACCGCTTCACGCTATATCAACATGCACCAAGGATTCTTCATCATAAAGTCGGGAACCGCTGAGGAGGCCCTCTTCACCAATGCAATGAGGACCATGACCCGAGGCAATGGTTTCAGAAAAGACGCCTCCTCATTCCCGCTCATTAACTTGACCGTCTCCGATGAACGCGGCAAAAACGACATCGCCGTGCTAGAACTCGGAAGAAGCACTTCGGAAGGAGCTGAGAAAATAAACGTCTCAAGCGGCAATGGCACCATATCATTGCGACACGATGGCTCCGATTACGCCATCCTATTCACCGACATGGAGGAAGGCAGCCAACCCCTGTCGTTCAAAGCCAAGCAAGACGGCCAGTACACCCTCAGTTGGAACACCGCCAACGCCGAATTCAGCTCTCTTACGCTGGTTGACCACATCACCGGACAACAATGCGACATGCTGGCCAACAACCATTACGACTTCGATGCCACCACAGAGCAATACACTTCTCGGTTCAAGATCATCATCGGGAAGAACAACAACGACAACACAACAGAAGACAACCAAAATTTCGCCTATATATACGAGGGCAGCATCTTCGTCAACGGATCGGGTTTTCTTGAGGTCATTGACCCGCTTGGAAGACGAGTTTATTCCACTTCATTAACCAACACCACCTCCAATGGAGTACCGCTGCCCTCTTTTGCCAAAGGCTTGTATTTGCTACGTTTGACAGACAATAACAATATCAAAACACAAAAAATAGTGTTCTAATTATGAAATTCAAGAAAAAAATACTTCTGCTCGGCATACTCGTCTCCTTCTCACTCTCCTGTCATTCGCAGATCATCTACATAGAAGGAGAGGATGCCAACATGAGAAAAGGCACTTCTTCCATCGACATCAACAATCCTTGGGGCCATGGACTAGGATCTGACGTTTATGTCCCATTGGGCAACGGCGCACTGTTGTTGTCCAGCCTTGGAATTCTTTATCTGTTGAAAAAACGAAAAAACAAATAGTCAATAGTTGTTAGAGTGCAAAAGGCCGGTCGCTCTTGACCGGCCTTTGCTAATTTCTTGAAAAAAAACAGGGCTTATTCAGCAGTCATGTCAACCACTGGAGCCTCAGGAGCGTTCTTCACTACGGAAGCGACACCGTTGAGCATGTTCTTCTCGTTGGCATACATCTGGCTGGAACCAATAATCTGGCCGTTGGAGGCCTTAAGGTTGAAGAATGGCTTACCATTAGAAGCAACTTTCTTGTCGAAACGAGCCTCGGTCTTGCAGTTCTTTCTCACGGATTCGATACCGTTCATGCATGCAGATTTGGTAGTGTAGCCTTCGCTGGTGAGAATCACCTGGCCGTTAGTGGCTTTCAGATTGAACTGGAACTCGCCGTTTTTTCTGAGTGTGATGACAAATTTACCCATTGTCTTTGTTTTTAAGTGTTTATTGTTGAATGAATTAATTGTTGTTTGAGACTTGCAAATATAATCAAATAACAAATAAACAACAAAAAAATCAAATCATTTTTTCAATCTGCCATACAAAGGCGCGCAATCCCAACTCCGGTGCCTTCACATCGCGCTCGCGCAACGCATTCAAGATGTCATCCACCTTGTCATCCTCCACGATGGATATCATGGCGTTGTTCAAGGTCGGCCAAGCATGGCTTCCCAGATGGGGCTCGCCGGTGTAACTTCCGTGCCCCTTGATCTCATCCCATTCAGTATAACCCTTGACGCCATTGTCGTTCAACACCTCGGCAATCTCGTCGTAATAAGCCTGATTGTAAGTTATTAGTATCGCTTTCATCAACTTTTATCTCTTATCTTTTATCTCTTATCTAATATTCTCCGTCTTCGTCTTCGCCTCTTCCGCCTTGCGTCTCTTACGGCGCACAGCACGGGTCTCCAACGAGCAATACAAGGCAGGTATTAATAATAAGGTGATCAACGTGGAGATGGTCAGACCCCATGCCACCGTGATACCCAAGCCGTTCCACAACTCAGCGCCCTCACCACGTCCAATAGCCATCGGGATCATGCCAAGCACTGTGGTCAAGGTGGTCATCAAGATAGGACGCAAACGCGAACGAGCTGCTTGTACCGTGGCCTCCTTCACCTCTACCCCTCGTTCCTCAAGCAAGGTGGTGTAGTCGATGAGCACGATACCGTTCTTCACCACGATACCCATCAGAATCAGGATACCCACAAAGGCCATGACGCCCAATGCCGCGTTGTTCAGCCACAAACCAAGCAACACGCCCGTGAAGGTGAACGGCACGGAGAACATGATAACGAAAGGCTTCATCAGGTTCTCGAATTGGGCAGCCATCACGATATACACCAGAATGATGATCAAAATCAGCAGCACAATCAAATCGCCGAACATTTCCTGCTGGGTCTCGTAGTCACCCGCGATCTTGGTCATGATCTCTGACGGGATCTCCGTCTCTTCGATAGCCTCCTGAGCCATCTTGACCACCTCACTCAGCACTTGTCCCTTGCCGACGACAGCGGTGACGCTGACCATACGTTCACGGTCCTTGCGTTGGATGTTAGGTGGCGTCAGCGCCTCGACCACCTTGCCGAGGTCACCCACTCGCACCGCCTGGCCATAACCATTATAAATCTTGATGTTCTCGATATCTTCGACACTGGTACGGAACTCAGGTGCATAGCGTACTCGGATGTCGTACTCGTCACCATCTTCACGGTAGTAAGAAGTGACCGACCCACTAATCCTGTTCTTCACGTATGTCGCCGCAGTGGAGCTATTCAAGCCGTTAAGTGCGAGCTTCTCACGATCGAAATCGACTTGATACTCGGGGATATAATCGTCACGACCCACGATCACCTGTTTGATGCCACGGTCACGTAGATTCTGTGCAATCTTATTGGCGACGCGGTCGGTGGTACCGAAATCATAGCCATAGACCTCCACTTGGACAGTGCTCATGCCGCCCATGCCGCCGCCACCTTCATTCACATTGACTTTCTTGATGATCGGGATGGCATTCAAACGGGTACGGAGCTCATCGGCAACCTCCGTTGAGGTGCGGAGTCCAGCCTTGCGCCGCTCGGTCTTGGTGCCGATACGCAAGTTGTACGAGATGATATGGGTGCCGTTGTTGCGCATGGAAGCGAAGGCATTGTCGCTGTCCGCCTGTCCGAAGCTGAAGTTGCATATCTTGACTTCAGGGATGGCCATGAACTCCTCCGCGAGGTTCTTGGCAAAGGCTCCGGTAACATCCTGTCCCGTGCCCACGGGAAGTTCAATGTTGATGGAGATACGCTCGGAGTCGGACTTCGGCATCATCTCAGTCTTCAGATTGGGAGCAAAGAGCACGATGGATACCACAAATATCAGCAGCATGCCCAAAATCACCAGCTTACGGTGGTTAACTGCCCAATTGATCAAACGTGCATACCCGTTGCTGATAGCATCAAGCCCTTTGTTGATGGGTCGGAAGATAGCTTTGTGGAACTTGCTTTCATGGGGGTTCTTCACCAAGATCTTCGAACACATCATCGGCACCAAAGTCAAGGCACCACAAGTGGAGACGATCATGATGATGGAGACGATCCAGCCTAATTGGCGGAACATCACACCGGTGACACCTTTGATCATAGTCAAAGGCAGGAACACCGCCAGCATGGTCAGGGTAGAAGCTATAACGGAAAGCTGCACCTCCTGGGTGGCATGCACCGCCGCCTCCTTAGGCTTTTCTCCCCTATCGATATGTGTCGTGATGTTCTCCAGTACCACAATGGCATCGTCCACGACCATGCCAATGGCAATGGAGAGTGCCGACATGGAAATGATATTCAAGGTGTTGCCAGTAGCAAACAAGTAAATCAACGAAGCAAGCAACGAAATCGGGATGGCCAACACGATGATGAAGGTGGCGCGCCAACGGCCAAGGAACACGAACACCACCAGCATGACCAAGATAAAGGTGATAAAGATGGTACTCTTCAAGCTGTCGATGGTGTTGATGATTTCGTTTGATCCATCAACGATGATGGTGAGTTTCACATCGGAAGGCAGTGTCTTTTCAATCTCCACCAACTGCTTCTTGATGCCTTTGATGACATTCACAGCGTTGGCATCGGTCTGCTTTTGGATGACGATGGTGGCACCTTGGACGCCATTGCTATAGGATTCTTGGGAACGTTCTTCGGGACCGTCGATCACGCGGGCGACGTCACGAAGATAGATGGGAGCGCCATTGCGCGAGCCCACCACCACCGACTCCATCTCTTGGGCGGAACCGAATTCCTTCTGCACACGCAGGTTATAGGTGTTCGATCCGATGTCAATATAGCCCGCCGGAATGTTCTTGTTCTCGTACATCAAGGTGGAAGAAAGCGTCTCGATGGTCAGCCCGTAAGCTTCCAACTTGTTAGGATCGACATAGACCTGAATCTCGCGTTTGGGAGCACCATTAGCGGAGACCGTACCGACGCCGCTCACACGAGCCAAGGGGGTGGTAACGCGGTCGTCGATGATCTTCTCCAAGGCAGGGAGGCTCTCTTCTGCGGTCACACTGATCAGCATGATCGGCATGTCCTCCGCATTGAACTTGAAAAGCACGGGGTTGGTAGCTCCGTCGGGAAGGTAGTTTCGCACCACGTCAAGTTTGTCGCGCACGTTGTTGGTGGCTTCCTCGATATCGATGCCGCTTTCGAACTCCAACGAAATCACGGAGGTGTTCTCTCTCGAAGTCGATGAGAGATGCTTCAAGTCAGGCACGGCGTTGAGCGTGTTTTCCAGCGTTTTTGAAATGTTGGTTTCGATATCTTCGGCGCTGGCACCCGGGTACGAGGTCAACACCATGATGAAGTTGGTCTCCATGTCAGGGAAACGGTTGATGGAGAGGTTCATCAAAGAGTATATGCCGAAGATGGCGATGGCCACAAACACCAAGGCCGTCGTCACCGGATTATTGACTGCTGTTCTTTGTAGGCTCATTGTAGTGAGGAGTTAGGAGTGAGGAGTATCCTTTCAGTTTTCAGTTTTCAGTTGGACGGTGACGCCATCTTTGAGTCGGGCTTGGCCTTCGGTGACAATCTTGTCGCCTTCGTTGATGCCGCTGATGATCTCATAGCGGTTGCCAAGGCGCTTGCCCACTTCCACCAACTGGTATTTTACCGTGTTGTCGGGTTGCAGCACATAGATGAAGTGCTCTCCCGAACCCATCTGCTTGACCACAGCCACATCAGGAACCACCACATGATGGTTGGTGCCGAAGTTGGCCATCACACGGGCGAACATGCCAGGACGAAGCCGCTGGTCGGTGTTCTGGCTGATGACCTCTACCGGGAAGGTATGTGTAGTGGCACTGACGGTAGGATAAATCAGGTTGACCTTGCCTTTGAAGACCTCATCGGGATAGGCATCCACGGTGATGTCAAACTCCATATCCTTGGTCACCTGGGTGAACAAGCTCTCGGAGACATTGATCAGCATCTTCACTGGGGTAATCTGCTGCACGACAAAGATCGGGAGGGCCATGCTGTACATGTCGCCCTTATCGTAATTACGAGCTGTTACCACACCGTTGATGGGGCTGCGGAGATAGGTGTTCTCAGCGAGGTTGTTATAGGTCTTTTTCGTGATGTTGAGTGCCAACTTAGCCATGTCGTAGTCAGCCTGGGCAACGGCGCCGATGTTGTAGAGTTCGGTGAGACGGGCCAGTTCGGTTGAATCGTTGACATACTGCATGCGTGTCTTGGCCAGATTGACATCGTCCATGGTGGCCAATAGTTGGCCTTTACGGACTTTATCGCCCACCTCGGCCCTGATGCTGACGATACGGCCAGCGGTTTGTGAGACGATGTTGTTCACTGCAAACGGCTCGATGTTGGATGTAAAGGTATTAGTGATGTCAACATCTTCCGCCTGGGCGGTAACAACACTGACCACAGGTGTCATCTGTGGCGCTGCGGCAGTGTTCGATTCATTCTTCTTTGATCCGCAGCCTGCCATCATGGCGACTGCAGCAATAAACAAGAAAATTCTAGTGTATTTCATATCCTGATCTTTTATTCTTTTCCAATCAATTCATCCAGTGAAGCCTTGGCCACCATGAACTCATAGATGGCTTGCGCTTGGGTCAGCTGTGCCTGTTGCAGAGCCAGCTGTGCATCGTTGAGTTCCACCAGGGTGGCCTTCCCTACTTCGTACATCTTCGATGAGATCTCGTAGCTCTTCTGGGCGATCTCCACCGTGGCGTTGGCTGCAGTATAGTTTTTCACACACAAGGCGATGCGGTCGTTATAGTTGCGGATGGCGATACGTATCTGACGCTCGGTGTCCTCACGCTGCATGGAAAGCATGTCCTTATTGATCTTGCTCTGTTTGATGGCATAGTGTTTTTGGAAGCCGTCGAACACAGGGATGTTGAGGCTCACCGCAGCCGTTGACGACGGGAACCAACGCAGTTCTTCATCGCCCATGGCGCTATAGTTATAGTTGATGCTGGCAGCCAGCGTCGGTAGATACTGTTTCTTTTGCATCCTGATGTTGGATTCCAGCATGCGGTCTTGGATGTCGAGTTGCAGCAAGGAGCTGTTGTTGCTGATGTCATCCTCACTGACGTACGGGGTAAGCAGCTGCGATGTATAGTCCTTCAGGTCACCCACGGCTTCGATATCTTGTTCCAGGTTGAGTCCCATCACCGCCTTCAGTTGCCAGGTAGCCAAAAGGACTGCGTTTTCAGCGCTTGACACGTTAGGTTCAGTATTCATCACGTTGACTTGGGCACGAAGTTTCTCCAATTCTGAGGCCTTGCCCACGTTATAACGCTGCATGGTCTTTTCATAGTTTGCCTGTGCATTTTCATACACTTGGTTCACCACTGCGAGGGATTCTTTTGCCAGCAACACGCCGTAGAAGGCTTGCTTCACCTGCGATATCAACGACACTTTGGAAGACCGGGCTTGTTCGACCGCCAGCTCCACATCGAGGGCTGAAAGCTTGAGGCTCTCCCACAACGGAGCGTTCACCAAAGGCATGCTGGCACTGGCCGATGCGCTGATATTGTTGTCACGACCTACCTTGATTTCCATGGCTTGACCGCCCATGTCCATCACCATGACCTGCTTGAGCAGGGTGCGCTGATAGGAACTGGAAACATTGACGTTGGGGTAAAGCGATGCATAGCTGCCTTTTTTGGCATACCCGCTCTTTTCAACGGTCATATCAGCGATTTTGACGGTATTGCTTTCCGACAAAGCGATCTCCAGGGCTTGGCCCAAGGTGAGCTGCAGCGGCTCCTGTGCTTTAAGTTCAGAAATAAATAAACTGAATATCAATAAGATAAAACAATACTTTGCTCGATTCTTTACCATTTTTTTTATAGATAAAAGATAAAAGATAAAAGATAAGAGATAAAAGTTAAGTTTGCAAAGATAGTACTATTTCTTAGACAGAATAATAATCTAACGGAATAGTTTGGGCGCTTCAGCAAACAAAATGGGCGGTTCAAGACCATTCGTCCAATTCGAGCCAACGCATTTCCTTTTCATCCAGCAAGTCTTTGATCTCCTGAAGTCGTTTCCCCATCTCTTGGAGTTTCACATAATCCGATATGCCTGACATATCCTGATGGATCTGTTCCTTTTCGGCTTCCAGCGCTGTAATGTCGTTGGTCAGCTGTTGGAACTCACGCTCTTCTTTGAAGCTGCGTTTTTTCTTTTCGCGGATCGGCTTAGGCTGTTCTTCCTTTTTCTGTGCCGCTTGAACCTTACGTTCCTGCGACTCCTTCTCGTTCAAATAGTCCTTGTATTGGGAATAGTTGCCCATGAAGCCCTTGACCTTCCCGTCGCCTTGGAAAACGAATAGCTGATCGACCACTTCGTCCATGAAATAGCGGTCGTGCGACACCACAAGCAGGCATCCTTTGTAAGCCTTCAGGAAGTCCTCCAGCTTTTGTAGCGTCAGCAGGTCAAGGTCATTGGTGGGCTCGTCGAGGATGAGGAAGTTGGGATTCGACACCAGCACCGTCAGCAGGTAAAGGCGTCGTTTCTCTCCGCCCGAAAGCAGGGCGATGGGTTGGCGCTGCATCTTGTAGGGGAACATAAAATGCGACAGCAGCTGGTCGGCGGTATAGACCTGATCCTTGCCGTAATGCAGCACTTCAGCGATGTCACGGATGGCATCGATGACCGTCTTGCTTTCGTCGAAATGGATGCCTTCCTGACGGTAATAGCCATAGGTCACCGTATCACCGACGATGATCTTGCCTTGATCGGGAGCGACCTGTTGGGTAATGAGGTTGAGGAAAGACGACTTTCCCACCCCGTTACGGCCGATGAGGCCGATGCGTTCGCCCCGCTTGAACACGTAGTCGAAGTCACGCAGCACCGTAACATCGTCGTAGGTCTTGGTGACGTTGTACATCTCGAGTATCTTACCGCCAAGGCGCTGGGCTTGAAGGCCAAACTGAAGCTTATCATCCGCCTCTTGGTACCGTGCCTTTTCTTTGAGGTCGTAGAAGGCGTCGATACGGCTTTTCGACTTGCCAGTGCGCGCCTGAGGCGTGGATCGTATCCACTCCAGTTCACGACGGAGTTGTGAGGCTGCCTTCTCAGCGGTGGCGCGCTTCACTTCCTCACGCTCTCGGCTCTTCTCCACATAGTAGTCGAAGTTGCCATAGTGGGTGTAGATCACGCTTTGGTACAGCTCCAGAATCTTGTTGCAGACCCGATCGAGAAAATAGCGGTCGTGGGTGACCATGAGCAATGTCACGCTCGACTGGGAAAGGTATTTCTCCAACCACTCCACCATCTCCACGTCAAGGTGGTTGGTGGGCTCGTCCAAGATCAACAGGTCCGGATTGTCGAGCAGCACGATGGCCAAGGCAAGACGTTTGACTTGACCTCCAGAAAGGTTACCGATCTTCTGTTCAAGGTCGTTGAGTTCGAAACGGGTAAGCATCTGGATGAGGCGTTGCTCATAGGAGCATGTCTCCAGATCTTCCAATGTCGCCACACTATGTTCACGGGCGGCTTGCTCAATGATATCCCGGATATTCAGCTCGGGATCGTATTGTGGCAGTTGCTCGAGGTATCCGACACGGATATCGTTGGCAAAAGTCACCGTGCCCGTATCGGGAGATTCTTTGCCCACAAGGATCTTGAGCAAAGTGGATTTGCCCGAGCCGTTCGAGGCAATCAGCGCAGTCTTATCCCCTTTCTCAATGCCGAAGGTGACATCTGAGAACAAGGTCTTGATGCCAAACGACTTGGAGATACCGTCAACGCTGAGGTAATTCATTTACTTGCCGTTTTCCACACTGAACTTATAGATGCAGGTGTGTCTGTATTCCTCTCCTGGATTCAGCACCGACTTGACGGAGAAGTTATGTTGATGGATGGCATCGGGGAAGTTCTGTGTTTCAAGTGCCACTGCTCCTCTATAAAGATGAGCTCCTCTTTTGCCCTTAGTCTGACCGTCAAAGAAATTGCCGCTATAGAACTGCAATCCCATCTGATCGCTCAGAACATCCATCTTACGACCGCACTTAGGCTCGAACAAAGTGGCCGCTTTCACCACTTTGCCGCCAACTGCACTATTAATGATCCAGTTATGATCATAGCCATGTGCATTCTTCAACTGGATATGGTCTTCATTGATACGGTCGCCAATAACGTGCATTGTGCTGAAATCAAAGGGGGTATCCTTTACCGTGAGGAAGCCTCCTGTTGGGATCAAGGACTCATCCACAGGCAACAACCAAGGGCCATTGATTAGCAACTGGTGATCCATCACCGTCTTACCTTCTCCCTTCAGGTTAAAGAAAGAATGGTTTGAGAGGTTGCAAAGTGTAGTCTTATCAGTGGTAGCAAGATAATCGATACGGAAAGCATTATCACTCGTCAAAGTATAGGTCATGGTGATATCGAGATTGCCAGGGAATCCGTCCTGACCATCGGGGAGCACAACATGCAACACCATCACAGAATCGTTGGCGCTGACCACATCCCAGACCACGCGGTCGGTACCGAGTTCTCCGCCGTGCAAGGTGTTCTCACCGTCATTCTTAGGCAGCTGATAGGTCACACTGTCCAAGGTGAAAGAGCCATGGGCGATACGGTTGGCACAACGGCCGACCACGGCGCCCAGATAGCGCTCGCCTTTATTGTCAAGATACTGGTCAATATTGTCATATCCCAAGACAACATCGGCATAATTACCTTTCTTGTCAGGGGTCCACAAAGCGACCACACGACCGCCATAGTTCGTCACTTGCATGGTAATGTCGCCATTATGCATGGTATATAACGACACCTGTTTGCCATCCACTTCCTTGTTGAAACGGGCAGCGTCAATCAGCCGCACTTTCTTTCCACCACAGCTTACCAGCAGCAAGGCCATGGCAACCAAAACAAATAATTTCTTCATGATTCTATTTTTAATTATTGCTTTCTTTTTGAGGCCGCAAAAATAGTCAATTTTTCATTCAATGAAAAGCCCGACGCTCACCTTTATAGGAAATAGTTTTTTTATCGCGAAGATACTGGATGACCATCTCCTCGGAAGTCATAAACTGGCTCTCTCCATCATCGAGGCTATCAAAGCGAAGGGTGGAGACCATGTAACTGTTCATGGCCACCTTATAGGTCGCTTCATTAGAGAACTTCCCTTTGTCAGGCTTGATAGTCACCGATTTCGGATAGCCGTCGTAGTCGGTGTTGACCGTATAAGTCATTCCTGAGACATAGGACGGATAGCGGCCGTTTTTCTTGTAGGTCTCCATGATGAAACGCTCCAGTTGCTTCCCTTTCATGGTAAAGACCACGATCTCATTGTTGAACGGGTCGATGCTATAAACGTCCTTGACCGTGATCGGGCCCTTCTTAAGACGATCCATCCGGATGCCGCCCGTATTGTTGAAGGCGAAGTCGGCACCACTGATCTCACGGATGGCGTCCGTGACGAGACATCCCAGTTCCTCCCGGTCTTCAAAGGGCGTGGTGGCCATAGCCAAGGTCTGGTTAAACCGCTCGTCGCTGTTGAAGCCGTCAACCATGGTTTGTATCTTACGATTCTTTTTCCTGAAGCTTTGGATATCGAAGTTTTTGGCCTTTACATCGGTCACTTTGCCTTGTTGAACAGTGAATAGTACCAGCGTGGCGTATTTCAGACTGGATCCCGCCTGGGTAACTAGCACACCGTTGTGTTTCTGAGGATTCTCCACGTAGGTGTGAGAGTGTCCACCGAGGATGGCGTCGAAAGCCGGGAAACGGTCGGCCACCTCCAAATCGTCCTCAAAACCAAGATGCGACAAAAGGATGAAAACATCGGCCTTGTCCCTCAAAAACTGGTATTCGGGAAGCACATCGATACCTTTCTTAAAAGAGATATTCTTGAAATGCATGGGATGTGCGCCTGGAATGCCGCTGTGACGCACTTCCAGCAATCCCACGACAGCAATGTCCAGACCCTGTTGATGAAAGATCTCGTAAGGTTTCACATCGAGTTCCATTCCTTTGGGAAGAAACACATTGGCGCACAAAAACGGGAAGTTGGCGTCTTCGATGTTCCGCTTCAAGCCTTCAATGCCTCCATCCCACTCATGGTTGCCGACCTCCGAGACATCGAAGCCCACCTCATTCATCAAGGCAATCATCGGGTAGTTGGTGGGATCATACTGGTCGTTGACTGGGTTTCCCGTACGGTTGTCGCCTGCCGAGAACACCAGCAAATCGGGATAAACGCCCCGCAGACTGTCCACCAGACCGGCAAACTGCGGCATCATGTCGATGGCAGAATGCATATCGTTCACAGAAAGCACTGCAACGACTTTTGAGGGTCCGTTTTGCGAAGGTTTCGGCAATTTACAGGAGGTCAGGAAAAACAAAAAAGCTGCCGTAACACAGCCCATCAACATCAACCTTTTCATATTGTGGAATTTTATTGCAAAAATACATTTTTTTCGGAATTAGTATTATTTTTGCGGAAGAATGGTAAGACATATCGAAAGAAGAACGAGTTGGAGGGTGGTTTTCACCAACCTGCTGGTCATCGCCTTGTGCGGTGCCATGTTCTACTACATCTATAAATTGCAGGGTTCTGTCCAAAACCAAAGGGTCAACCTTGACGTTCAAAACAACGCACTCAATCTTACCAACAGGTTTACCCAAGTGGTCCACCAGGCACAGTCGGAAGCCAACCTGTTCGCCTTCACCGACAACCCGAAGCACTTGAAACAATTCGGTGTCTTGAACAACGAGATCAACCTATACGCTGATTCCATCTTGATGCTGTTGCCTAGCAAGGAGAATGAGGATCGAATCCGCGAAGTCGAGCGGCTCATCATGCGGAAAGGACAGATCAGCTATGTGCTTTCGCGGCAGTTCTATTATTACGATCCCCTTGCGGAAATCGACGCCCGACTCAAGGCATTCACGCCTCCTTCCCCACCGGTGCTCGACCCCAACGAGAAAGACAGCATCGCCCAGACCAGCAGCATTACCATGGTCAACGAATCGACCATCGACATCTTGAGCGACCTGAAGATCCTCTCCGACAAGGCCAAAACCGAATACAAGAAACGCATCAAGGAATATGAGCGAAAGACGGCGGAGCTGATCACCGACGACAACCACCTCTCGGAAGAGATCTCCGAACTGCTGTTGGCGCTAAACAAGGAAATCCTTGAATCCGCCCTGTTGGAGATGGAGATCAGCGAAAACATCATCGACGAGAACATGACCGCTTCGACCTATATCGGTGGCATCGTCCTCGTCCTAATTATCATTTTCGTCATATTGATCCTCAGCGACGTGAACAAAGGTTTCAGGGCCAGAAAAGCGGCAGAACAGGCCAGAAACGAGGCTGAAGAAGCCAGGAAAAAGACTGAGGAGATCATGGAAAACCGCCACAAGATGCTCCTCACCGTCTCACACGACATCAAGACGCCATTGGCATCGATCTTGGGCAACCTAGAGCTGATGGACAATACCGGCAACGAAAAAGAAGCCCACTCCATCCAACAGAACGCCGGCCACATCCTCAACCTTCTGAGCAACCTCCTCGAGTTCTCCAGCCTTGAGCAAGGCAGACTCCAATTGGAGAAGACTTCGTTCAACGTCAGCCAGCTGTGCGACGAGACAGCTTCTATGTTCGAGCCCATCGCACAAAAGAAAAATCTGGTATTCGATTACAAAAATGACATTAAGGAGACCCTTTTCACCAACTCCGACCGGCTGAAGATCAAGCAAATCATCAGTAACCTGATCTCCAACGCCATCAAATACACCATCGAGGGAAGCATCGGCTTCAGGGCCAGCTATGAAAACGGTGAGATGGTGTTCCGTGTGAGTGACACTGGCATCGGCATCCCGAGCGACAAGATCGAGGAGATCTTCAAGCCCTTTGTCCGTACCGACAGCGGCAGCAAGCTTTCGGAAGGCAGCGGCTACGGCCTCTCGGTGGTCAAAGGTCTCACCGACTTGATGAACGGCAGCATCGACGTCCAGTCGGAAGTGGGCAAAGGCAGTCTGTTCACCGTCAAGATACCATCGGAAATTGAATTCGAGGAAGGCCAACATGCCACGGAGACAGCATCCAATTCCGACAAAGAAGCCGTTCCAGTCATTAATGAGCGTCACATCCTGATCATCGACGACGACGAGTCGCTGCTCACCGTGGTCAGCAACATGATCGGGAAACTGGGACATCAGGTAAGGAAATGCCGGTCAAAGATCGACTTGGACGAAGCCTTGCAGCAAACCGAGACCTTCGACTGTGTCCTCACCGACCGTGAGATGGGCGCGTTGAGCGGCAACGACATCCTGAAGCTATTCAAAAACGCCAACCCCGACAAACCTGTGTATCTGATGACCGCACGCATGGATTACGACACTGAAAAGGCCAAGGATGAAGGCTTTGACGGATTCCTGCAGAAGCCTTTCAATCTCAAGACCCTTGAGGGACTGTTTGGGCGTCATATCCCAGAGGAAACCAAGGCACGGGCTTGTGAATTCACCGACTTCCCAGAACTTTGTGAAATGATGGACGACGACGCAGAGGCCATACGTGGCATCCTAACCGTCTTCGCCCACTCCACCGCCGACAACCTTGTGGCTATGAACCAGCACATTGAAAACAACGATTTCGGCTCAGCGCAGGCATTGTGCCACAAGATGCTCCCGATGTTCGTCCAGCTGCAGCAAGACGAAACCATTCCCTTCCTCTCCAGGATGAACGAATCAAGAGGATCCAAAGACGATGCCTATCCTAAATGGAAAGACGATGCCATAAAGTTCATGGATATGGCAGACAAGCTGCTGGAGATGCTTTCAGAAAAATATGAAATAGTTTAAAGATCCATCCCGAATTGATGCATCTTGTTGTACAGGGTCTTCCTATCGACTTGCAATAGTTTGGCCGCAACGGTCTTGTTGCCGCGAGCCTTCATCAACGCTGCTTCGATCTGCTCCCTTTCGTTGCCAGGGCGTAAGGCAAAATCCTCGTTGGACTGCACTGATACCTTTTTCTCATGCTCGATATAAAGCGGCAGATCCTCGGCTTCGATATAATCGCCTTCGGCAAAAAGCACGCAACGACGGATGACATTACGAAGCTCCCTAAGGTTACCCGTCCAAGGCATCTTCTTCATCACGCTAATCGCTTTGGGAGAGACACCCTTGATTTCCTTGCCCAGTTCCTCGTTGGCCTGGGAGACAAAGAAGGTCACAAACTTCTCCAAGTCCTCAATACGGTCGCGCAACGGAGGTACTTGCAGTGTAAATTCGTTGATGCGATGGTAAAGGTCTTGGCGGAACCTACCCTGCTCGATGGCACGTTCGAGGTTGTCGTTGGTGGCTGCCACGATTCTCACATCCACGTTGATATCGACTGCGGAGCCAACAGGGCGCACTTTCTGTTCCTGTAGGGAGCGCAGCAGCTGCATCTGCACTTCATAAGGCAGGTTGCCCACCTCATCGAGGAACACCGTTCCGCCTTTGGCTTGTTCGAAGACACCTTTTTTATCCGCGATAGCGGAGGTGAACGAGCCTTTCAGATGGCCGAACAGCTCGCTGGGGGCTAGTTCCTTGGAGAGGCTTCCACAGTCCACGGCGATGAAAGGCTTGTCGCGGCGGGGGCTGCAGTCGTGGATCATCTCGGCGATGTATTCCTTGCCCGTGCCGCTTTCGCCGAGGATCAGCACAGAGAACTTGGTAGGCGCTACCAGTTCCACATGTTTATAGAGACGTTGGATGGCTTCACTTGAGCCCTTGACCATCACCTTTTTGGGCAGGAACAGTTCTTCCACTTCCGGTTCGGATTCCAAGGCGGCAACGATCTTTTCTTCCAGCAGGCTGGGGTTGATGGGCTTCTTCAGATAGTCGAAAGCGCCCAGTTTCATGGCGGATACCGCAGTCTGGACTTCGGCATAGCCCGTCATCACGATAAAGGGCACACGGCTTTTGAGCTGTTCTCTGACCCAACCCATCAGCATGATGCCGTCCCCATCGGGAAGGCGGAGGTCGGTCAGGATCAGGTCGATTTTCTTCGAGGAGATCTCCTTTTTGGCTTGGACATACTGGGTGGCCAGCACGACGTCGTAGTCGTTCTTTTTCAGCCAGGTTTGAAGCATCACTCCGAAGGAGGCGTCATCTTCGACGATCAAAATAGTATGTTTCATGACAGGAATTATCATGCAAATATACAAAAAATGCTTCACGCACAAAAAAAAGAAGCCTTGCAACGGGGAGAAGCAAGGCATTCGTAAAATTGAAAACGAGCAGAATTTTATTTGATGGAGATAATCAAATAATTAGATGTATTCCAAAAAGCGTCGGCGTTGAGGATTACGAGAGAGAGCATTCCATCATCGCTCTTTGTTAACTGGTAACTGCTTTCTGGATGATTTGTCAATATTGTTGCTTTGGTAGTATTCAGTGTAATGCTTTTCAGTTCGCGCTTGTCGGCAGCGATCATCATGGTCTTGTCGATTTCGTTGGAAGCGGTGCTCTTGGAGAAGAGGCCACCTTTGTTGGCAAGGCCGCGTTCCACCAAGGTCTCCATGGGGGCCACGAAGTAATATACCATGTTCAATTCGGCATCCTGGCTAAGGATCTTCGCCTTCTGTTCGGCATTCTGAATATTGAGACTATCGATATTGTCATTCAGAGTCTGAACATTCTGGTTCAAGTCGGCCACTTGCACGGAGAGATCAGCCACTTGGGCTTTGCTCACGTTCAGTTCGTCGCGCAGGTTATTGATATAGGTGTCTTTCTCGTCCAATTCTTTCTTCAGGCGGTTGACCGTAGCAGAAAGTTGTTTCGAGGTGGAACCTGATTGAGCAAGTTGTTTCTCCAGATCAGCGATTTTTTCTTTGTTCTGCTTGATGGTGCGGTCGATGGCCTCGATTTGAGAGACGGCATAGTTGGTATTGCCCTCTTGGCTTTCAATCATGATGATGTTTTCGGCTTCGCGCACTGTCTGCAAGGCAGTCTCAATTTCGTTGATGGTCCGCAACGACGCTTCGAAGTCAGTGGTGACATTGCTGGCGACAACACGGAGGGAATCGCGTTCCTGCACCACGGCGTCATACTTGCTGGTGCTCACAAAACAACTGTGGAGCGCCATGGCAAGCGAACAAATACTTAATATGGAGACAATCTTTTTCATATCCGTTTGAATCGCTTTTTCGTTAGGCTAAATCTATGCCAAAACACAAATATCACTTTAACAAATTGATAATTAAGTATTTAAATTTTTATCAAAACAAAATCAAACTGTGGAAATTTGTGGAACCGATTCCACAAAAAGTATCGATTGTGGAAATTTGAGGAAAATGTTGAAGGCAAGGAGTTAATTCCTATCTTTGCACTACATAACGACATGAACATGGAAAACACCTTTGATCCCAATGCGGCCGCTGTAGCCGATTCCGGCATTTACGGCCTGCCATGCACCGCTGAGGAGGCGCAAATCATCATCATCCCTGTGGAATGGGAACTGACCACAAGCTACAACCGCGGCACGGTTGACGGTCCGGCTGCCATCATGGAAGCCTCGCTTCAAGTCGATCTCTGTCATCACGATTATCCCGACCTGTGGAAAAAAGGCATTTGGATGGACGAGTTCCCCAAAGAGCTGCGCGATTTGCACGACACGCTGGCGCCCATCAGCGAGGAAATCATCGAGGCCTTATACGAAGGCACCATCGACGAGGATCCTGAGAGATATAATAAGATGTATGCCGACATCGAGCTGGCTACTGAGAAGAAAAACGCATGGCTCCGCGAGAGAATCGCCTACTGGAAGCGACAGGGCAAGATCGTGGGTCTGCTGGGAGGCGACCACAGCTGTCCCCTCGCCTACCACCAGTATCTCCATGAGCAAGGTGTGGAATATGGCATTTTGCACGCCGATGCCCATTGCGACCTGCGCGACGCCTTTGAGGGATTCAAGTATTCCCACGCCTCCATCTTCTTCAACACGTTGAAATTCGACAACGTGAAGAAGCTTGTCCAGGTGGGCATCCGCGACTACTGCCATCAGGAGAAAGAGCTGACCCTACAGCATTTCGACCGCATCAAGGTGTTCTACGACCGCGACAACCGCCGCCGGATGTATGAAGGCACCCGATGGAAGGATCTCGTTGAGGAGATGATCGAGGAACTCCCCGAGAAGACCTATATTTCCATCGACATCGACGCCCTCGACCCGAAACTCTGTCCCAACACCGGCACGCCCGTCCCAGGTGGCATGGAATATGAAGAGCTGATGTACCTGCTCAATAAGATCCGCGAATCGGGAAGAGAAATCATCGGCTTCGACCTATGCGAGGTCTCGCCCGGCGACAACGATTGGGATGGCAACGTCGGCGCCAGGGTGCTGTTCCACCTCTGCGGGATAGCCTCTGCGTGACAAAACAAGTGGAGACGGCACATTGGCCGTCTCCACAGAAACAAATCCCAGGTAATTGAACTGCCCTGGAGCAGCTTTTTCTCTCAAAGCCCAACCTAAGCAAGGCTTCTACTTGACACTGCAAAGATATAAAAAAAGTATTATCAATGGCTTTTTTTTCCATAAAAACTTTTCTTACCTTTGTGCCATCTTTCAAACCATTTGAAACAATGGCACTGAACAACCTTTTCACCAGAGGAAGCAGCCGCGAGAAGCACTTCTTCCCCACCTACCTGCAGCAGGCGCAGACCGCACAGGTTGCCGCCAAATACCTCAAGGAGCTCGTCAAGAGCGACGACCCCGAGGAACGCAAGCTGCTTACCCGTATGATCAAGAAACAGGAGACCACTGGCGACGAGCTGCTGCGCGAGTTCTATATCGAGCTGAACGGCGCCTTCGTCACCCCCTTCGACCGCGAGGACATGAACGCCTTGGCCATGGATTTGGACAAGTTCCTCGACTTCATCAACCACTCTGCCAAGACCATCCTGATGTACAACCCCAAGAAGATCGACAAGCAGATCAAGGAGATCATCGATAACATCCACGAGGATGCCACCATCATGATCGAGATCTTCAGCCTGCTCGACGACCTCGGGAAGAACCACCAGCAGATCAGCGAGCTGTGCCAGAAGGTCACCCTCATCGAACATGCCGTCGATGACATCTACGGTGACTACATCTCTTATCTTTTCGCCAACGAGAAGGACGAGATCGAGCTGTTGAAGAACAAGGAGGTCGCCCAGGTGGTCGAAGACACCACCGACCGCGCCAAAGAGGTGACCAGCACCGTAAAAAGTCTTATCATAAAAGAATCGTGATGAACGTCCTGACCATTGCCATCATCCTCTCCATCGTCCTTGCCTTTGTGTTCACCTTTCTCAACGGCATGAACGACGCGGCCAACTCCATCTCGACCATCATCGCCACCAAGGTGATGACCCCGATGCAGGCCATCCTGTGGGCTTCGTTCTGGGAGTTCACCGCTTTCATCATCATCCGTCTGGTTTTCAATCAACAGTTCGCTGTGGGTAACACCATGGCCAACTTCGCTGACCAGAACATCATCGATCCCTATCTCATCCTGTCGGCTTTGGTGGGTGCGGCCATCTGGGTCGCCATCTGCACCAAGAGTGGCATGCCCATCTCCACCTCACACGCCCTCATTGGCGGCATTATCGGAGCGGCTTGGTTCGTCAACGGCAGCGCGGTGCTCCACATGAAGCCCATCATCATTACCCTCGCCTTCATCGTCCTATCACCGCTTATCGGCTTGTTCTTGGGATTCTTCCTCGAGTGTATATTCCTGAAGATCTTTAAGAACAAATCGCGTAAAAAGGTTGACAAACTCTTCAAGGTGCTGCAGCACTTCTCCACGGCGGCCTTTTGCATCGGCCACGGCTCCAACGACGCGCCCAAGACCATGGGTATCATCGCCGTGCTGATGGCCAGCGTGTTCACCACCAACGGCGTCAGCGACTCGATGAAAGAATTCATCGGCAACTTCTACGACAGCAGTCAAGGGTTCCACATCCCCGACATCCTGGCTGTCGTTTGTTACATCATCATGTCGTTAGGCATCTTGATCGGCGGCAAGAACGTCATCAAGACCATGGGCGGCGGCTTGGCCAAAATCACGCCGGTACGCGGCTTCTCCGCCGAGTTCGCCGGTGCCACCACCCTGATCGCCACCTCGTTCTTAGGCATTCCTGTCAGCACTACCCACACTATCACCGGCGGCGTCATCGGCGTCGGTCTCACCGATGGCATGAAGTCCGTGAAATGGGTCACGGCGAAACGCATCGTCCTCTCGTGGATCCTCACCATCCCCATCCCGCTCCTCATCGGCGGCGCTTTGAACCTGTTGTTTAACCTCTTATTCAAGTAACGCCATGAGTCTCAACAATTTCTTCCAGTTTTTTGTCCCTAAAGAAAAGAAGTTCTACCCGCTCTATCAGAAGCAGGCCGACTATATCATGAAGGCTTCACAGCTGCTGCGCAAAATGATCACCGAGACCGACATCCAGCAGATGGAGACCCTCAGGAAGGAAATCAAAGCCTGCGAGACCGATGGCGACGACGTCCTCCGCGACTTCTACAGCCAGCTATTCAGTACTGTGCTCACCCCCTTCGACCGTGAGGACGTGCACGAGCTCGCCGAGATGATGGACACTTTCCTCGATCGCCTCGACGACTCGGCCAACATCATCCTAACCCGCCGTTTCACCGGCGTGGACGAAGACCTTACCACCATGACGGACAACATCGTGTTCGCTTCCGAAAGCCTTGGAACCATCATTAGCAACCTGGAGTTCATGAACACCGGAAAAGCCAAGGAGATCATGCGGCTCTGTCAGGAGATCAAATCCTACGAGCACGACAACGACGAGCTGTACGGCAACTGCATCAGCAAACTATTCAGAAACGGCTATAACCTCACCGAGATCATCAAACGCAAGGACTTGGTGCAGGTTCTCGAAAACACCACGAATTCGGTGAAGTATATATCAGATAAGATTAGAAGTATCGTCAGTAAAATTTAGAATTTAGAATTAGAATTTAGAATTTAGAATTTAGATATGAGAAGGATCATCAACAGCCTGCTAGACAACGACCTGTACACATTCAGCGTGTGTTATGCCTATTTGCAGAAGTTCCCACGCGCCATGGGGCAATATACCTTTGTCGATCGCAACAACACGGTCTATCCGGAGGGCTTCGCCGAGAAGCTCCGCGAGCAATTTGACAGTCTCGCCGACCTCCGCATCACCAGCGAAGAGACACGTTTCATGAAACAGAAGTGCTATTACTTTCCGCTGTGGTTCTTCACCTTCCTGAAAGGCTTCCATCTGAGACCTTCCGAAGTCGAGGTGAGCCAAGACGAGGAAGGCCATCTCCACATCCAGGTGACCGGCCTGTTGTGGCGCACCGTCTTCTGGGAGATGCCCATCCTAGCTACCGTCTCCGAGCTGATGCACGAGCTGAAAGGCGAGTTTGAGCTCTATGACGCCGAGAAGGAATATGAGAAATCCTACGCCAAGGGCATCCGTCTCATCGGCAATGGAGTCAAGTTCAGCGACTTCGGCACACGCCGCCGTTTCTCGTTCGAGCATCAGGACCTGGTGATCCGTTCGTTCATCGAAGCACAGAAGCAGTTTACCAAGACCTGTTTCGTGGGCACCAGCAACGTGCTGTTGGCCATGAAGTACGACCTCACCCCCATCGGCACCATGAGCCACCAGTTTATCGAGACCTGCTCGCTCTACGGCTACAACGAGGCCAACTACCTCGCCATGGACTACTGGCAGGACGTGTATGCTGGCAGCCTGGGCGTGTTCCTTTACGACACCTACACCCGCAAGGCCTTCTTCCAGAACTTCACCCAACTGCATGCCAAGTTGTTCGACGGCTTGCGTGTCGATAGCGGCGACAACTACGAAGCTCTTGAAGAGATCATCGCGAAATACAAGGAGCTCGGCGTTGATCCGACGCAGAAGTCCATCATCTTCAGCAACGGCTTGAATGTCGATGAAGCCATCGCCATCCACGAGGCAGTGGCCGGCCGCATGCAGGATTCCTTCGGCATCGGCACCCACCTCACCTGCGACATCGACGACGTGAAGGCCATGAACATCGTGGTGAAGCTCACGGCGGCCAAGATCACTGAGAAACGCACCTGGAAGAAGGTGGTCAAGCTCAGCGACGACCTCGGCAAATACACCGGCGACCCGGAGGAGATCGAGATCTGCAAGAAGACGTTGGAGATCAGTTGATCAGTTGATCAGTTGGTCAGTTGGCAGTTGATCAGTTGATCAGTTGAAAGTTATTTCTTCTTATTCTCCGTGAGGTATTTCCAATAGCGGAGGGGGATCTCTTTGATTTGCTTGCGGGGATTGAGGCGTTCCTTGATACAGATGGCTTTGAAATAGGTGCGCCAGAGGTCTTGGAAGAGCTGGTCATCGCTGCTCAGCAAGTCGGGTTTTAGCTTGCCGTCATAGAGGTTGAAAGGCACGGAAGCCTCGTTCTCAAAGGTAATCTGCATGGGCATTCCCAATCCCTCGTAGTAAAATCCGTAATGACGTTTTGCATCATAAATGAGCCAGGATTGGTCGTTGAAACGGTCGCGAAAATGACCGATGACGAGCGGCAATACGTTATGGTCGGGACCGATGACGGCGAGATAGGTGCCATCCTTGGCCTTTTGGAAACGGATGAACTGCTTCATACGCAGCTGTTCGTGCGACACCTTCCACCCGATGCGTGTCACGGCTAGTACGTCGGGGTCAGCGTAGTTCAGCGCGATGCTTGTCGCTCCTTGAGGTTGGCGGAAAGTCTTGCACACATAGTTGAACAGCGGATTGACCACTTCGGGCAGCTCCGACAGCCAGCTCACCGAGATGATCCGCAGTGCCTGGCAGGTCAACCGTTTCTCCAGACCCACCCAGACCCTTTTGGCTTTCTCTTCGTTAGTGATTACCTCATGTACGTTGTCGCAGAACAAGGGCAGCGCTTCGCCTTTGGTCAGCAGCTTCTCCGGCTGTTCATGCCGTTCGAAGGCGTCGAAGACAGCTGTCATCAGCCCGTCCAAGGTCCCGTCGAAAGTGTAAACCGTCATGGCTCGAGATCCAGGGTTAGTTGTTTTTCTTTTTCAGCCAGTTTACGTTCTTGGGGCGATACGAGCAGCTGCCGCACCCGCTCGGGCTGCAGTTCGTTGACGCTGCGTATCGATCCCGGAAGTGGCGAGGACAGCTCATGGCAGGTGATGAAATACTTAGCCTTTTTCATCACGACGCCGATCCGTTTCAAGTCGAAAGAGGTGAGACGTCCGAAACGACGCGAGTTCACGATGGTCACTGCCGACTTCACCCCCAGTCCGGGCACCCTCAGCAGTGTCTCGTAGTCGGCCGTGTTGACATCGACAGGGAAAAACTCGGGATGGCGCAGGGCCCATGACAGCTTCGGGTCGATCTCCAGGTCGAGGTCGGGATGCTGTTCATCGACGATCTCCTCCACCTTGTACTGATAGAAACGCAGCAGCCAGTCGGCCTGGTAGAGACGGTTCTCGCGCACCAGGGGCGGCTGTTTGAGCACCGGCAGGCGCGCGTCGTAGGTGTTCACGCTGATATAGCCCGAGTAATACACACGCCGCATCGTAGGCTGCGTGTAGAGCATCGACGACATGGTCAGGATGTCACGATCGGTCTCTTTCGTGGCGCCGACGATCATCTGCGTCGATTGTCCCGCCGGCACGAAACGCGGCGCATGATGGAAGCGTCGGCGGTCCTCCTTGTTCTCCAGCACCCCCTGTTGGATGAGTTTCATCGGCTGGAACACACTCTGATGGTCTTTCTCAGGGGCGAGCAGCTTGAGCGACGATTCCTTGGGGATCTCGATGTTGACACTCATACGGTCGGCATATAGCCCCGCCTGGCTGAGCAACTCCTGAGAGGCACCCGGGATGCTCTTGAGGTGGATGTAGCCGTAGAAACGTTGGGTGGTCCGCAGCTCGCGGACGATGGCCACGAGGCGTTCCATGGTATAGTCGGGGCTACGCACCACGCCGCTCGAGAGGAAGAGACCCTCGATGTAGTTACGTCGGTAGAACTCCATGGTGATCTCCACCAGCTCCGACACAGAGAGCGTCGCCCGCGGGATGTCGTTGGAGCGGCGGTTGACGCAGTAGGCGCAGTCGTACATACAGCTGTTGGTGAGCATCACCTTGAGGAGCGAGATGCACCGTCCGTCGTCGGAAAACGAGTGGCAGATGCCCACGCCGCCCACGGTGTTGCCCACGAAGCCCGGCTTGCCACGTCGCACCGTCCCGCTCGACGAACACGACACGTCGTACTTCGCCGACTCGGTGAGGATGCGCAACCGTTCTATGGTGTTCTCTGTCAGCATGAGGTCGTAGGGTTAAGGATGGGTATTCGATGGGTAGCACCGCTACTGGCCCAATCATCATGAACCCGAAACGGAGTCGTTAAAACAGCAGGATAAGGGGGTTGTTTTTTGTTTGCAAAGCTACGAAGGCATCCCTCGTTTTGTCAAGAGGAAAGCGGGTATTAATTTATCAACAAAAAAGGCGGAACGAGAATCATTTATTACCACTCCGTCGCTGTCCTCATGGCGAGCATGATAGCCTCACCCACCAAAGCCATGTCGGCAAGCAGGTAATGGCTCTTGCCCTTTCTATGCCATGTCGTTCCAGCAATCTCTCCGGTTTTAAGCAGCCTCTTCCTCAAAGCCCAATCTTCGAAGTAGGTGACACTTCCAACGGCAAATGCCGTTCCTGTAGGGCTTAGGTTGCAAATAATCGGTCCAGCATCGACATCCATTCCCAGCCAACAACGCCTATCATGATATTCCTTAAATCCTGTTATCAGCCTTCTTTGAAGGAAATGCACTTTCAGCTTCTCATATTGGTCACGCGCAAACTCCTTGTCGATAAACGTCAGATAATAGCAACTCAAAGCCGTGTATGACCCCTTAATGGGTGATCCTTCATAAATACCGCTCCTATCATTTGGCAGATATGAAGAAATCAGTTGGGTATCAGAATCGAGCCATTCATGCTTCGCCTGGTGGATCCAGTTGCAGGTGGTCATGTAATACTCGCCGTTGTTCTGCTGTGAATACAGCGTCAGCGCCACGATGGCCACCAACATGTCCGGCATATAGACGCACTCGCCTGGATAGGTCGGAAGATTCATGTTGGGACTCTCGAGGATCCTTCGGTTCATGGTCTCGCAGAGGTCGTGGTATAGACCATCATACTTGTCGCCACCGCCGATTTGCTTGTAACCGCCTATCATCCACGCCAAATGGCTCAGATACGAGACATGGCTTTTGTGACCGTCCAGCGTTTCAAGAGGATCCTCGCCCCATCGCTCTCTGTCGTATGCCCTAAGCTCCGGTGACATCACAATCTGGATTAGGCTGTCAATACGAGCGATGTTCTCTTCCCTGTCCTCACCATAGATCAATGTCGTGTTCACCAACGACGCCGACAGCATGGAGCAGGAATACAAAGCCCATTCCCCTTGGAACTGAGGCCCGACGATGGCGGGCATCTCGTCAATGAGCTGTTGAGGGTTTGTGATCACCTTTTCCAGCAGATAATTACGCCGGGATAGTATGTCTTGCTTCTCACTATCGAAGTCGCCATTGTGCCTAGTGGCAACAGCAACCCAGATCATTTTGGCAACAATAAGTGTGATTATTACGCACAAGAACCAAATCATTCTTCGTTTCTTTCTGCTTTTGACCATAGCTTACACTTTCCAGCACCTTTTAATCTGTTCTAGCCTGCATCGGTACGCCGAGATTTCAGCCAACCTAGAAAGCTCTTCTTTTCAGTTTCTCAGCGACTGATCCGATGTCTATATTGTTGTCGTTTTCCATCTTTGACCATTTTACCTTTTACCGAAGAAACTGTCAATGTTAATCCAACACTCCGATGTGTAATACTTAATTCGATCATTTCTTAATTGAGTGTGTCGCTCAAGTCCCGCTTCGTCATCCTTGTATCCATTATGGCTTTCATAGTCTTTTTTCAGGAAAACCCAGTCTTCTTCAGCAAACAAATAGACTTTGAAACTGACGACATCGTAATGTTGGTTGGGCCCATCCGTCACAAGTCTTTGGCCACAACGCTCGAAGCCGGCGTAGTACATCTTCAGCACCTTGTGGACTTCAATTTTCGACCGATACTCCGCAAACACATATTCATTATGGATACCATCCATGGAGTTGTCTGTATCCATGATGAGTGCGTCTTCTTTGCCATACCCCCATCCGCTACGTTGGCCGATCCAATCCGGGACTTTTTTCAGATAATCGGTTATGGGGTTGTTAATCTGTGTCGGACGCTCGATCTCCGTGCCGATCTGAACAACCGGTCTAGGTTGTTGCTTGTTCGTTTTCCTAGAAAACAGTTTTGATAAAATACTCATAATCTTTATATTGTTTTATTGTTATTGAAAACCCCGCTTCGCATAGAAGAGACACCGGAATCAGCTCATTGAAAATGAGCCAAAAAGCAGTTGGTCAATAAGTAAAAACAGGGAGTCGTTTTCTATTTGCAAAGCTACAAAGGGCCACTTCGATTTGTCAAGTGTAAAGGGGGTATTTATTTATCAACAAAAAGGGATTTTCGGGATGGAACGGATGGGGTCTGCATTAATGGCAATACCAGATCAGCAACAAAGAATACGGCCAATACCATTAAAGTATGTGTGCAATGGAATTGCACAGAATGAATTTTCTTCAATGTTTATTCTTTGGTATTTTCGAGAAGTCTGTCTAACTGGGATTGCAGTTCTTCACGATTGGGCAAGTAAAGTTGATAACGAGCCGTAAATAGTTGGTTATCGATACCTTGGAGTGCATACTCCATCAAAAGCTCGTCCTTTCTTGCTCCCAACACAATACCCATGGGGGGATTATCATCCGGTTGGCAAATCTCGTTTTTGAAATAATTCAGGTAGAGGTTCATCTGTCCAATGTCACTATGCATTATCTCAGCACGTTTGAGGTCAATCAAAACATAGCACTTCAAGATGGTATGATAGAACACCAAATCCACCTTTAATCGGCGTGCGCCGATAGGAATAATATACTGTCGTCCGATGAGAGCAAACCCTCTACCCAGTTCAAGCAAGAACTTCTCCATGTGTGCTTTCAAGGCGTTTTCCAACTCTTTCTCTTTATAGCATTTTTGTTGCGGAAGACCTGTGAACTCCAGCACAAATGGGTCGTGAATGATGTCCTCGGCAGTTTGCACCTGATGTCCCTCATGTGCAAGAGCCAACACCCCCTTCTTGTCGGTGCTCAGTGCGAGACGTTGGAACAGCGAGGAGTTGATCTGGCGTTTTAGTTCTCGTACCTTCCAACCTTGTTGAACACACTCTTTTATGTAAAACTGCATTTCCAAAGGGTTGTTACATTTGAGCAACTCGAAATAGTGGCTCCATGTCAATTGGTGAGACAGTGTCTCACTTTTTGGGAACGCCAGGTACAACTTGCGCATATAGATAAGGTTGGATCGGCTGAAGCCCCTGCCTCTCATTCGTGTCAAGTCTTTGGCGAGGTTAGTTAGCAATTGCTCACCGTATCGCGCTTTTGCATTACCGTCTTGCTCAAATTCCACAATGTATCTGCCCGTTTGCCAGTTGGCTTCAAGCAACTCAGTGTTTACGGCAATCGCAGCTCTCTCCTTGGCCTTATCCCATACATCAGAAATAAGTGAGACAAGTCTCACGTATTCGGAATCATTGCTTTGAAAAGCACTTGTCGAAGCAATGGTCAGCTCTTTTTTCACTTTGTTCATTTTAGAATCCATAATATGAAAGTTGTTTTTCAGCCTACAAATATAGTGTTTTTTATCATTTATAATAAAATCAAAGACTTTATCGAATTAATTAAATATTCTCTCATTGATACATTTGCTCAATGTCAGAAAGTGAAGTAAGAAGAAGTTTCGCTGCCAAAATCGTTCATAACCGTCTGTTTTTCGCATGGGTATCCGGGAGTTCCCTCAATAGGACTACGTTTCGTATGCTTTTTGGCGACCAGGCCAGGCCGCTTCCGCTTCCCCTCCTTCTAATGTATTATACTAATATTAATCTAATTGACAATCAATTTGTTAGCTTTATTACTAATTTTACTGTTGTCCCTAATTTATCAACAAAATAGGTGGAACGAGAAATAGTATTATTATCTTTGCCCCCGAAAATGTTTGTCGGTGAATTGATATCGTTGGGCGTCGCCCTATCGTGGACCGCCACCGCATTGTTTGCGGAGGTGGGCTCCAAACGCATGGGGTCGTTGCCGTTCAACACCATCCGCATGACGATGTCGCTCGTGTTCCTGTGCGTCACGCTGTGCCTAGTGATGGGCGTGCCTTACCCACGCTATGCCGACGCCAGCACCTGGACGTGGCTGCTGCTCTCGGGCGTGGTGGGCTATGTCATCGGCGACCACTGTCTGATGCAGGGTTACATCCACATCGGATCGCGCTTCGGACAGCTCTTCATGACACTTTCGGCACCCACCGCGGCGATCACCGGACGGCTGCTCCTCGGCGAACAGATGCGCCCCATCGCCATCGTCGGCATGGTGGTCACCCTGAGCGGCATCGCCCTGTCGATCCTGTCGAAAAACGACGACACCCACCAGCACGGCATCCACTTCAAGCTGCCGAAGAAAGGCATTTTCTTCGCTGCGATGGCAGGCATCTGTCAGGGCTTCGGCCTGGTGCTCAGCAAAGGCGGACTGACGCATTATGACGCTGCCCTCACCGCCGCAGGCATCTCTAGCGATGCGGTCTTCGAAAATGCCGTGCTGCAACTGCCAGTGAGCATCAGCATGTCATTCGCCGCCACCACCATACGCGCCTATATCGGGCTGGTAGGCTTCTTCTTGGCTTTGGTGCTGTTCAACAAAGACGGCCTGACAAAGCTACGTCACGCCCTGAGCGACCGCAAGGCAATGTGGTGCGTGCTGGCCTCCACCATCTTTGGACCGTTCATCGGGGTCAGTGCCTCCCTCTTGGCCACCCAATTCACTTCAGCGGGCATCGCCCAGACGCTCTTCGCCCTTACCCCTGTCCTCATCATCGCCCCAGCAGCCTTCCTTTTCCATCAAAAAGTGACACTGCGAGAGGTAGTTGGAGCCATCATTAGCGTGGTAGGCGTTTGTCTATTCTTTATCTCGTAAAAGCCTTCCTCCAGCTGCAGCCGTTCTTCCACTCGGAACAGCCGAAAGCGGTCTTGCCTTTGATGATACGGCCTTTGCCGCACTGCGGACAGGGCTGTCCGACGAGCATCACCGTGGTGACGATCTCGGTGACCATCTGCTTCAATTCCTCAAGGAATTGCCGGGCGTCGTATTTGTGTTGTTCGATTTCGCGGAGCTTCTTCTCCCAAATGCCTGTCAACTCGGCACTCTTCAGCAACTCTTCATGGATGAGGCCGATGAGCTCAATGCCCGTGGGAGTAGGCTCAAGGCTCTTCCGTACCTTTTTGATATAGTTGCGCTTGAACAAGGTCTCGATGATGGCGGCACGCGTGGAAGGACGGCCGATGCCGTTCTCCTTCATCACCTCGCGAAGGGCCTCATCATCGACGAGCTTGCCGGCCGTTTCCATGGCGCGCAGCAAGGTGGCTTCAGTGTAAGGCTTCGGCGGTGTGGTCCATTTCTCAGCCAGCTGGGGCTTGTGGGGACCGTGTTCGCCTTTGGTGAAGATCGGTAAAGTCTTCTCCTCTTCTGTCTTCTGACTTCCGTCTTCTGTCTTCTCTTCTTCTGTCTTCTGACTTCTTATAACGAGACGCCACCCAGGCTCCAGGATCTGCTTACCAGAGGTCTTGAACTCGACGTCCTCCACCTTGCCTAACACTGTGGTGGTGGCAAACTGGCAGTCGGGATAAAACACCGCGATGAAATGGCGACACACCTCGTCATAGACCTTTTCTTCGGCAAACGACAGGCCTTGCGGCACCACACCCGTCGGGATGATGGCATGGTGGTCGGTGACCTTGCTGTTGTCGAACACCTTCTTGCTCTTGGCTAGCTTCTTCCCTGCCAACGGCGCCGTCAACTCGGAATAGTTGGTAAGCTTGGCAAGGATACTGGGACATTTCGGATAGATGTCGTCGCTCAGATAGGTGGTATCGACACGGGGATAGGTCGTGTATTTCTTCTCGTAGAGGCTCTGGATGGTCTGTAGGGTCTGCTCGGCCGACATATTGTATTTCTTGTTGCATTCCACCTGCAGCGACGTCAGGTCGTAAAGCTTCGGCGGTGCCTCCTTGCCTTTCTTGGTTTCGATATCGGTTACGGTAAACTCCTTCCCCTCAACGCTTTGCAGGTCCTTCTGTCCGTCTTCCACCGAACCGTATTTGCCTTTGGTGGCGGTAAAGGTCGTGTCGCGATAAATCGTTGACAGCACCCAATAGGCCTCAGGCTTGAAGTTCTGGATCTCCTGATAACGCCTTACGATCAGCGCCAAGGTCGGGGTCTGGACTCGACCGATGGACAACACCTGCCGGTTACGGCCATATTTCAGCGTATAGAGCCTCGTGGCGTTCATGCCCAGCAGCCAGTCGCCGATGGCACGCGACAAGCCCGCCTCGTAAAGGGATTGGTAGTCCGACTGGTCTTTCAGGTTTTTGAAGCCCTCGCGGATGGATTCCTCGGTCAACGAAGAGATCCAAAGGCGCTTCACAGGGCACTTCACCTGTGCCTTCTGCATCACCCAACGCTGGATCAGCTCGCCCTCCTGGCCGGCATCGCCGCAGTTTACAATCTCGTCGGCTTTCTGGAACAGGGATTCAATGATCTTGAATTGTTTTTCAACCCCTTTGTCAGCAATCAGCTTGATGCCGAACCGCTGCGGGATCATCGGCAGACGCGTCAAGGCCCAAGCCTTCCATTGGTCCGTGTAGTCATGGGGTTCCTTCAAGGTGCAGAGGTGACCGAAAGTCCAAGTCACCTGATAGCCGTTGCCTTCCATATAGCCATCGTGTGACTGGGTGGCACCCAGCACTTTCGCGATGTCACGCGCTACGGACGGCTTTTCGGCAATACAGACGATCATGGCAATTAGCTGTTAGCTATTAGCTGTTAGCAGTTATGATTTCATTAGGATTTCTGCTTTGGATTTTTGGGCAACGAACCAAACCAAGTCGTAGGGTTGGAACTTAATCTTGGCAGAAGGGTTCAAGATAAACTGACCTTCACGCTCGATGGCGATGATCATGGCCTCATATTTATCGGACAAGCCTGAATCCATCAAGGCGACACCGACAAAAGGACTATCGGGCAGCACCTCGACCTTATACATATCCACATCGCTCTCCTCATGCTCCTGGATCAAGGCATCGTCGAAAGCTTCCACCCTGCCCAACAGCAGACGGAGATGGTCCTCATGGCCCACAAAAGTGATCTTATCGAAAGGATACAATTGGAAGTCGGACTTGGGCAGCTCAAAAAGCTGCTTGCCGCGTTCCACGCTGACCACGCTCACATTGTAATTGTCGCGGAAATCAGTCTCCTTGATCAGTTTGCCAGCATAGACGCTATCGGGGCTGAGCGTCATCTTTTGCAAATGGCAGTTCTCTTGCAGGATCTCTGGGATGGCAAACACCTGCGACGACTGTCGCTTGTTGAGGTTCTCGGTAAAGCGCTCTTCAATACGCTTGTGAAACTTCATCGCGGGACTCAACACACGGAGCAGGATGGTAAAGACCAAGGCCATGCCGATATTGATCATACGGTAATACGGTGCTCCAACGCCAAGATGCGACCAGAAATTGGCATCGAAATAATGACGCATCACTGAGGTGGCGACCACCCACACAATGATGAAACGGATGATGAAGATCGACAGGATCGTAGTCTTGTTGAATCGACTGTTTTCCATCAGCTTCTGCGTGGTCTTCACCAAAGTGTGCCTGAACCCGATCGCCCAAAGGAAAGGCGAAACCAGCACCAGCGTAATGGCAGCGCTGATGGCATTGCCCCAAATTCCCGGCACATAGTCCATAATGACGGAACCGCCCCAGAAACAGAGGAACAACACCGCAATCACAATGGCGACATAGATGATGATATGCTTGAACTGACGTCCCATGAAACTGGCCATACTCACCTTTTGGCCGCTCTTCACCTTGATGCCGCTATCCTTGTTTTCAAGATGGCTCAACCACTGATGGGGAATGCGACCGCTTAGCCAACGATAGGTCGGAAGCGCCGCCTTGATGGCGTAAGGCGTGAGGAAAGTGGTGATGATGGAAACCGAGACGATGATGGGATACAGGAACTCGTCGATGACTCCATAGCTAAGACCCAACGTGGCGATGATGAAGGAGAACTCACCGATCTGGCTGAAGCAGAAACCGCCTTGGATGGCTTGTTTCAGACCCAAACCGGCGATCAAGCGACCCACCACATTGCTCAACGGTTTGAAGATGAGCAACACGATAGTGATGACCAGAATCTGCCACCAATAATTGACCAAAATCTGGGGATCCACCATCATACCCACGGAGACGAAGAACACGGCTCCAAAGAGGTTTTTGATGGGCGTGGTCAGCTTATGGATCATCTCCGCCTCAAGTGTCTCTGCCAAGATGGAGCCCATGATGAAAGCGCCCAAAGCGGAAGAGAATCCGGCGAGGTTGGCCAGCACAACCATGAGGAAGCAAAGGCCAACGGCAAACACCGTCAGCGTCTCCTCCGACATGAATTTCCTGGACCAACGCAGTACCGTGGGCACCAGAAAGATGCCTCCGATGAACCAAATCAGCAAGAAGAATCCCAACTTGAGCATGCTGTAGAGCAGCTGCATGCCGTCAAAGGTCTTGCTCACCGCCAAAGTGGAAAGGATGACCATGAGCAAAACGGCCTCCAGGTCTTCCACCACCAACTCACCGATGACATTGCCGCTGAACTTCTCGCGGTATAGCTTCATGTCCTCGAAAGCCTTGGCGATGATCGTCGTGGATGAGATGGAGAGCATGGCACCCAGGAAGATGCAGTCCATCTGCGACCATCCCAGGATCTTTCCCAGCACGAAACCCACCAGGCACATCGTCACCAGCTCGGTCAAAGCGGTGATACCCACCGTCCCTCCTACCTTCTTCAGCTTCTTGAAGCTGAATTCCAAGCCGATACCGAACAGCATGAACACCATACCGATCTCGCTCCAGGTCTCCACACTGGTGTGGTCGTTGATGACCGGGAACCATTCGAAATTGGGGCCAATCAAGAAGCCAGCGATGATGTAGCCCAGCACGACCGGTTGTTTCAACCATTTGAAAATAACGGTGGTCACGCCTGCGGTAACGAGAATCAATGCTAGGTCGGAGAATAATGCGGGTAGGGATTCCATTGGGAGGTTAAAGGTTAAAGGTTAGAGGTTAGAGGTTAGAGGTGAAAGTTGAGGTATTCGCTTCGCGTCATTGCGAGGGAGGAACGACCGAAGCAATCTAACCTGACACGTAATAGCTTTGATCATTCAGGTTGGATTGCTTCGGCCCAAGGCCTCGCAATGACGCGAAGCGTGGCTATATACCTTGCAATAACGCAAGGCGTCAATAGCGTTACAGCAGATGGCAGGTAACCGTAAGACCGGCCATCACGATGCTCACCATGCTCATCAGCTTGATGAGGATGTTCAGCGAAGGACCTGACGTGTCTTTGAACGGGTCACCGACGGTGTCGCCAACGACGGTAGCCTTGTGGTTGTCAGAGCCTTTGCCGCCGAAGTTACCTTCTTCGACATACTTCTTGGCATTGTCCCAAGCACCGCCTGAGTTGGCCATGAAGACAGCCAGCACAAAGCCGGTGGCAAGACCGCCGATCAACAGACCGAGGACGCCAGGAACACCGAGGATCAGACCGGTGAGGATCGGGACAAGGATTGCCAAGATCGAAGGAACCAGCATCTCGTGCTGAGCGCCCTTGGTGGAGATGGCAACGCAACGCTCGTAGTCGGGTTCGGCATGGCCTTCAAGGATACCCTTGATGGTGCTGAACTGACGGCGCACCTCTTCAACCATCTTCTGAGCAGCGCGACCCACGGCGTTCATCGTCATACCGCAGAACACGAAGGCCATCATGGCGCCAATGAAGATACCCACCAGAACGACGGGGTTCATCAGGTTCACTTGGTAGAACTCCATGAAGTCGATCAACGAAGCTTGAGCCGTGTTGACCACTCTTTCACCGAGATCCAACGTTGCCTCACCGACACGCAGCAAGGCGATCTTGATCTCTTCGACGTAGGAAGCCAGCAGAGCGAGAGCCGTCAAAGCGGCGGAACCGATGGCGAAACCTTTACCGGTAGCAGCGGTGGTGTTGCCAAGAGCGTCGAGGGCGTCGGTACGTTTACGGACCTCAGGATCGAGGCCGCTCATCTCGGCGTTACCGCCAGCGTTGTCGGCGATAGGACCGTAAGCGTCAGTAGCCAGGGTGATACCCAGTGTGGAAAGCATACCCACAGCGGCGATACCGATACCGTAAAGACCTCTTGAGAGGTTGACAGCGGTGAATTCGATATGGAAGCCATTGGCGCAGAGGTAAGCAAGCACGATAGCCACACCCACGGTGATGACCGGGATGGCGGTAGAGAGCATACCCAGACCCAGACCGGAGATGATCACAGTAGCGGGACCTGTCTTGGAGCTCTCAGCCACCTTCTGGGTGGGCTTGTAGCTTTGAGAAGTGTAGTATTCAGTAGCCTTTCCGATGATCACACCAGCCAGCAGTCCAACGACCACGGAGAGTGATGTTTGCCACCACATGTTGGCATAGTCGCCAGTCTCTTTTCCAAAGAGGAAGTACATGATGCCGAAAGTAGCAGCGGCAATCAGGACGGCAGCGGTATTGGTGCCGCGGCTCAGAGCGCCGAGCAGCTGTTTCATGCCAGCGTTCTCTTTGGTGCGGACCAGGAAGATACCTATTAATGAAAGGAGCACGCCAGCAGCAGCGATCAGCATCGGGGCGAACACGGCTTTCAGCTGCATGGCTTCACCGGCAGCGCTTTGTGTAGCGGCTGTGGCAAAGGCAGAGGCACCCAAAGCCATGGTAGCCAAGATAGAACCAGCGTAGGACTCATAGAGGTCAGCGCCCATACCGGCAACGTCACCGACGTTGTCACCGACGTTATCGGCGATGGTGGCAGGGTTACGCGGGTCATCCTCAGGGATGTTGTACTCGGTCTTACCGACGAGGTCAGCGCCCACGTCAGCACCCTTGGTGTAGATACCGCCACCCACACGGGCAAACAGAGCCTGCGTGGAGGCACCCATACCGAAGGTCAGCATGGTGGTGGTGATCGTCACGAGGTCGGCCTGAGCGCCCACCATCTCAAGGAGCTTGGTGCCTTTCAGGACCAGGAACCACACGGACACGTCGAGCAGGGCAAGACCCACCACGACGAGACCCATCACAGCACCGGAACGGAAAGCGACCTTCAGACCGCTGTTCAGGTTTCTACGAGCCGCATTGGCCGTACGGGCTGAAGCGTAGGTGGCCGTCTTCATGCCGAAGAAGCCCGCCAAGCCCGAGAAGAAACCACCCGTCAAGAAGGCAAACCAAACGATGCCGTTCTGCAAATGGAACAGACTCATGACGAAGAAAATGATCGCCA
The DNA here is from genome assembly GCA_017530365.1 of Bacteroidales bacterium. GTDB lineage: Bacteria > Bacteroidota > Bacteroidia > Bacteroidales > F082 > Limimorpha. The sequence continues at coordinate 90,699 of JAFXMK010000017.1, read as the reverse complement.
GCACGATAAAGACGATGATGACCACCTTGTACTGTTGCTTCAGGTAAGCCATAGCGCCTTTACGGACGTGCGCTGCAATCTTCTTCATTAAATCGGTGCCTTCCTCTTCCTTCATCATCGACTTGTAGAAGAAGAAAGCAAATGCCAGCGCCAAAATAGAGGCAGCTAACACCCAATAAACGATAGATAGACTCATAAATACTAGTAATTTAAAGATTTAAGATTTATCAATTTTCATCATTTAAAGCATACAAAGGTAGGGAGTATTCCTATAAATTAAAAACATTTTTTAAAAAAATTGCCCATTCCAGTTTTTTCTTGGAAATCTCGGGAAATGTATCTACTTTTGTCCTTTGAAGGGAAGAAGGTTTTCTTCTTTCCCATTGCATTGAAAATGAACAAGATCACATTAGAAATCAAAGAGCTTTTATACAGCCAGTCTTCAAGTGGGGCTTACGTCCTGATCCTTGGCGACAAGCACTCCATGCGGCGTTTGCCCATCGTCATCGGTGGCGGCGAAGCACAAGCCATCGCCTTGGGCCTAGAAGGCAACCAGCCATCGCGTCCCCTCACCCACGACCTCTTCAAGAAGTTCGCGGGAAACTATGGCGTTGACCTGATGGAGGTAGTCATCACCCGCTTCCTGGAAGGCGTGTTTTATGCCATGCTCGTCTGCAAACAAGGCGACGACATCACCATGATCGACGCCAGGCCGTCAGACGCCATCGCTTTGGCGGTCAGGTTCAACTGCCCTATTTCCGCTTACGAGAACGTGATGAACGAGGCCGGCATCGAGATGGAAGAACTCGAAAACACCGATACGACGGTCCAAACTGAACCAGAAGAGGTATTCGAAGACAACCTGAACAACTTTGACAACCTCAGTGTCGATCAGTTGAAGAAGTTGCTCCAGATAGCCATCGAAGAGGAAAACTACGAAAAGGCCGCCGAGCTCCGCGATCTAATTAATTCCAAATCCAACGAATCTACCGAGCTTTAACCCCTAACGGGGTAATCCAAACATAAAAACGAGATATTCTTCTGTCTTCTAAATTCTCAATAATATGAAAGGTATTAAATTTCGTTTAATCGTGATGAACTTCCTCATCTTTGCTGTATGGGGAGCTTATCTCTGCTCGTTGGGCATCTATCTTGGCCGTATCGGCATGGGCGCCCACATCGGAAAGTTTTTCGCCATCCAAGGCATTGTGTCACTGTTTATGCCCACCCTCATCGGCATCATTGCCGACCGCTGGGTGCCGGCCCAAAAGATGCTGGGCATCTGCCATTTCCTGGCCGCTATCTTCATGGCGCTAGCGGGTTACATGGGCTATAAATACGGCAACGACGTCACCTTCGGACAGATCTTCCCTTGGTATGCGCTGAGCGTGGCCTTCTTCATGCCAACCATCGCCTTGGGCAACTCCGTTTCATATAACGCCTTGACACAAGCCGGCCTCGACACGGTGAAGGCCTTCCCTCCTATCCGTGTGTTCGGCACCATCGGCTTCATCCTCTCTATGTGGATCGTGAACTTCACTGGGTTTAAGGACAACTACATGCAACTGTTCGTGTCGGCCGCCTGGGGTATCATCCTCGGCTTCTATGCCTTCACACTGCCCAACTGCCCGGTCAACAAGACCGCCAAAGGCTCGTCGTTCGTGGATACCTTCGGTCTGCGCGCCTTCTCGCTGTTCAAGGACGGCAAGATGTGCGTGTTCTTCATCTTCTCATTCCTGCTGGGCATGTGCCTGCAGGTAACCAACGGCTTTGCCACTCCGTTCCTCGATGCTTTCGGTGCCGATCCACAATACGCCAACGCCTTTGCGGTGAAGAACAACGTGTTTCTCTCCTCCATCTCGCAGGTTTCTGAGACATTGTGCATCTTGTTGATTCCTTTCTTCCTCAAGAGATTCGGCATCAAGAAGGTGATGCTCATCGCCTTTGTGGCTTGGGCGCTCCGCTTCTTCTTCCTCGGCGCGGGCAACCCCACCGGATTCGGTCTGGTGCTGTTGATCCTCTCCATGATCGTTTACGGCGTGGCTTTCGACTTCTTCAACATCAGCGGTTCGCTCTTCGTGGAGCAAAACACTAACGAGAGCATCCGCTCGAGCGCACAAGGCGTGTTCATGATGATGACCAACGGCTTGGGTGCCACCATCGGCTCGTTCTGCGCACAGGCAGTGGTGAACCATTTCGTGTTCAACCCCGCCTCTACCGACCCGAGCTTCAACGTGATGGGTGGCTGGTCCACCGCTTGGTATGTGTTCGCAGCCTTCGCCCTGGTCGTAGGCATCCTATTCGCCTTCTTGTTCAAATACAAACACACCCCCGAAAAGGCCTAACCGCTCTGCTACCGAGCTTTAACCCCTAACGGGGTATTTCTCCTCACTCCTCACTATTATGAAACAATATCTGGACTTACTTCAATACATCCTCGACCACGGCGTCCAAAAGGGCGACCGCACGGGCACGGGCACCATCAGCGTGTTCGGTTACCAGATGCGGTTTGACCTCTCGGAAGGCTTCCCTTTGGTGACCACCAAAAAGACCCACCTGAAGTCCATCATCCATGAGCTGCTGTGGCTGCTGAGTGGCGACACCAACATCAAATATCTGCATGACAACAAGGTGTCGATTTGGGATGAGTGGGCCGATGCCAACGGCGACCTCGGTCCAGTGTATGGCGCCCAGTGGCGTAACTGGAACAACGAGGGCATCGACCAGATCGCCGAGGTGGTGAAGAGCATCAAGGAGAACCCCAACAGCCGCCGCCATATCGTGACAGCTTGGAATCCCAGCGTACTGCCTGACGAGCATGAAAAAGACTTTGCCGCCAACGTTGCTGCAGGAAAAGCCGCATTGCCTCCATGCCATGCGTTTTTCCAGTTTTATGTGGCCAACGGCAAGCTCTCCTGCCAGCTCTACCAACGCAGCGCCGACGTGTTCCTGGGAGTACCGTTCAACATCGCCTCCTACGCCCTGCTGACCATGATGATGGCGCAGGTGTGCGACCTCCAGCCTGGAGAATTTGTCCATACCTTCGGCGACGTACATATTTACAACAACCTCATCGAGCAGGTGAAAACCCAGCTACAGAGGACCCCTAGGCCGTTGCCTACAATGAGGATCAACCCAGCGGTGAAAGACATATTTGAGTTTAAATACGAAGATTTTAAATTGGAGAATTACGATCCATGGCCGGCGATCAAGGGAGAGGTTTCGATTTAGATAAAAGATAAAAGATAAAAGTTATGACATTATCAATCATAGTAGCGATGGCCAAGAACCGCGCCATCGGCATCAACAACCAGCTGATCTGGCACAATAGCAACGATCTCAAGCACTTTAAGGAAGTGACCTTGGGTCACTGCGTCATCATGGGACACAACACATGGTTGTCGCTCCCAGGACAAAAAGCCCTGCCCAACCGGCGCAACATCATCATCTCCGACCGTTTGGATGAAGCCCCGGAAAACTTCGAACTCGCCCTTTCCATCCCTGAAGCCCTGAAGATGGTGGAGGACGAAGAGGAAGTCTTCATCATGGGTGGCGGCAGCATCTACGAGCAGTTCCTGCCCAAAGCCGACAAGCTATATCTCACCCGCCTCGACAAGGATTTCGAGGCCGACACCTATTTCCCCTACATCAACTTCGAAAACTGGGATCTCATCGACCTTCAGGTGATCGACGACGACCCACAGGTGGATTACTCTTACAGATTTGAAGTTTGGGAGAGGAAGTGAGGAGTTAGGAGTTAGGAGTTAGGAGTTAGGAGTAATATCCGAGATATAGTTCAATAAAAAAAGAAGGCGGGATCCGAACTGGATTCCGCCTTCTGTCTTCTGTCTTCTGACTTCTTATCTAATCACCGAAATCTTTCTGACAGTTTCGCCTTCGTTGCAAAGAACCTTTACCATATAGATGCCGGACTCGACGTTGCTGAGATTGATGTTCACAGCATTGCCTTCGCAAGTTTGGCTATAGACCAGCTGGCCGACGGTGTTATAGACCATCACGCTTTGCAAGCCTTCAGCTTCCACAGTGAAGTTGTCCTTGGCGGGATTCGGGTAGACCGTGACTTTACCAGCCATAGCGTCATTGACATCAGTCACCGAATAGTAGATCTTGACAAAGAATTCATTGCCATATCTAGCCTTGATAGGAGCAGCATAACAACCATCTTCATAGATAGCGAACACCTTATAGTAATACCAGTTGCCATCTTGTAAAGCTTTGGTTTCTTTATACTGCGTCTTATTGGGACCCATATCGGAGATGACTTTGTAATCGCCTTCTTCATTGGTCCTTCTCCAAACCTCATAGCCGGCAAGACCTTCTGAGTTAGCAGGAGCTTCCCAAGTGAGGAGAGGCTTGAAGTTGGGAAGAATCTCTAACCACAAGTTTTGACCTTCCTCGCAGCCATCGCCTGCTGTTGCACAAGCCTCGTTTGAGGGAGCTGATTCACCACCTTCTCCGAGCACGCAAACATAATAGCAGTGTCCGCCGTGAGCAGGTGCCTCATCAACAAACTCATTGGTATGAGCCAACTTGAAGAGATAGCCATCGCGATACACATTGTAGCCATTTACAGCTTTGTCGGAGCCTGTCCATGACAAGATGATGTCATCGCCGTCCTTTGTGGCGATTAGTTCGCCCGGAACAGCTGTAGGAGCGGCATTGCCACAACCGTTATTGCCTGTATAGAACATTCCGGCGGGGATATCTTCAGATGAACCATTCGGGAATTCATAAACCGTGGTACCAGAAGCATCCTTGATCTTGAAAGAGAGCGTAACAGGATCCGAACCGGCTTTCCAGGCAAACGAGACTCTACCGAGCGTAAGATTCATAGGAAGATTGGCAGGGTTATTGCCCGTCATGGTAACAGAAGTGATCTCACGACCAGCTCCGTCGTAGGCAACGATCATACCACCTTTCCAGCCTTGCATTTCGGTTGCGGTGGCAACGACTTTCCATTCACAGGTCGGGCCAAATGACTCTGAAACCCTGGTAGCCTTGCCGTTATAGCCGCCGTTGACGGCATACACCTTGTATTCAAACGTGCTGTAGCACGGAACATCGTTATCCACAAAACTCATTGTGGCACCTGGGGTGACGTTGTCTTCCGTATAGATAACCATATTGTCTCTTTCCACAACGATTCTATCGATGGAAGAAAGGGTTTGGTTGTTTAAGGTTTTGGTGGGATTTGTCCAAGAAATCGTTGCCTCCTGGGCCTCATCACTGGTCTTGGTAGCCGTGACATTGGTAGGAGCCTGAACGGTATTGTTATAAACTGGTGTAGGAACGAAATTGACGATGGTACGCATGCTCTGATAATAATCAATTTCATTGACAATGAAGAAACCGTCCTGATAGCCTCCCCAGCCCCAATTGAAGTGGAACAGATCATTATCGTCGTATCCGTCACAGATAAAGGCATGGCCACCACCTGTAGGAGTCGGATCCGTACCGGAATAATAGACTGGCCAACCCAAATCGAACTGTTCCTTCAGAAGGTTCTTCCACCATGTCACGTTGCCATTATAGGACTGAATGGTGGCTGCATTTGAATAGAGGAAATAGTTTTGGATTGCACCCGGAACGTCATCGGAATAGGCGCCACTGCCTTCATCTACGTCGTTGCCATACATCATATTCACGGCGACACCGCAATGATAGCAAATCGTAGCCACTGCCTCTGCTTGTTCAGGAGTGTAGTTGTTGGCATTCACATATTTGTCTAACATCAGATCCCAGTGATACGTGGTGGCACCGAAATTGGCTGACAAAGTACCATACTCAGGGTGTCCGGCATAACCAGGACGAGGATAGCAAATATAAGAGTTGCTGCCCTGTCCATGTTCAGGATAGCCCCAGTATCTCATCAGCTGCGACATGGCAGTAGCCACACAACCCACATAGTCATGTCCACCAGGTCCGAGCGGATCGGCTGGGCACATGCTGTTGTATGGAGCTGGGCTTTGATTCCAAGTGGAAGTGATCAAATAATCACTGCCTTTGCCTCCATTAAATGAAAGCAGACGGCCGCTTTCATTGAGGCTCTGCCATTCAGAAGCCACGGCAGGATCCACAGTGCTGTTCTTTGACTGTTCCATGCCTGCCACAATGGAATTCAGGTAAAACCTGCACTCAGGGGACATGTTTTCCGGATGGAAGTTATTACTCTTCGAATAACCGAGGATGGGGCGGATGTGATTGTCGGCAGATACAATGACGAATCCATTGTCATCCACGTCGAACACATATAAGCCCGACTCGCCTCTTTGGTTGGTAAAGGTATAAACCAATTGCAGATCAGCGTTCCTGTTCTGATCGAAATTCGCTTGGACATACTTTTGTCCCAGCATCTTTGCAGTCTTCAAATCCACCGATTCTGCGGTAATTGTCGCAATTCCGAGGACCATCGTCACTGCTAATAAAAATAGCTTTTTCATTTGGAATAATATTTAGTTAATAACTCGAATTATTTATCTATCAATGAAATTCTTTTAGTAACAACCCCTTCAGCAGTTTCAATCTTGACAAGATATACACCACTACCGAATGATTTCAGATTGATTGTGGCTTCATCGCCGTTGACCTGTTTTTCATAAACATTCTGTCCTAGTATATTGTAAACCGTGATCAATCTCATTTGTTCCAATTCAACCTTCAGCATGCCAGAGGTGGGATTTGGATAGATTCTCGAATCAGCATTGTTTTCTCCCGTTCCGGTAATGGAATAATAAAAATGCAAATAATACTGATTGGGATCGTATTTGTATGCAGCAGGTGCAGAATAGCAATCCAATCCGCCATAATATGCAACAAGCTTGTAATAATAGTCACCTTCGACTTTGACAGATTTATCGATGTGTGAAGTGACGTTGGGGTTAAGCATGTCAATCAACTTGAATTCTTCCAAATCACTGCTTCTGTAAAGCATGTATCCAGAAAGGCCTTCACTGGGTTCCGGGAGCTCCCACTTCAAATTGCATTTGTAATTGGCAGTCAATTCATAGTCGAGCTGACGAGGGGCGTGGCAAGCACCAGAAGGCTCGCAGTACATATTGGACGCCTCACCGCTCATGCCGCCATCACATAAGGTGGCTACTTGATAGCAATGACCACCGACAGGCACGTTTACGTCATCAAAGCTTGTGGCTCCATCCACGATCAAGCGAACGAGAACACTATCGCGATAGATGACATAGCCATAGCCCGGATCTTGCACACCCGTCCAATTCAAGTGAATGGTAGTTTCTGTGTTTTCATCCTGGGTCGCTGTCAAATTTGATGGTGTCCCACAATCTGCCGAAGCGCCACAGCCATTATTACCCTCGAAGAAGATACCTTCCTCCATCGCATTAATGTTACCTGTATAACTAAATACCGAAGTGTTGTCAGCATCCTTGACGTTGATGGTAATATCAAAACTCGGCGATGCTTCTGCAGGCACCCAAGCCAAACTCACGAAGCCTAACGGCATCTCCACTTGCAACATATCAGGAGTTGAAGAGTTGATCGTCACTTGATTGATTTTCGTCCCTGAGGCATTGTAGACAGCGATGTAGGCGCCACACCATCCCTGGAAGTTGGTAGATGAAACGACATATTTCCAAGTGCAAGTAGGCCCCACGTTGATCCCTTGGATGGAAGTTGACCTGCCACGTTGACCATTTGTTATTGCATAAACCGTATAGTCGTATGAATCAAAACACGGGATCGTGTGATCAACAAAGCTCATGGCCTCGCCAGGAGTGACATTGTCATTGGTATAGACAATCTCCTCCCCTCTCATGACTACGATCTGGTCAATGGCAGTGAGGACCTGGTTGGTCAAGGTAACCGACGGGTTGGTCCACGTCACTTCAACGGCAAGTTCATTGTTGGCAGCAGCCGTTGCGGCCAAATTCGTCGGAGCATCTGGTGTAGCAGCATAGATCTCAGCTGGGACATAGTTATAAATGACACTCTCACCATCGGTGTAATTATGATCATCAATATCAAACCAGGAATCATTGGATCCGCCCCAGCCCCAGTTGAAATGCACGAATCCATAATCGTTGTAACCATCCAGCACGTAAGCATGCCCACCACCACGGTGAACCATGGGCCATCCCATGTCGATGGAACGGAAGATCATTGCAAGATAATCTTCTTTGGTATAGTTCTCACGATAAAGGTTACGCATCTGGTCGGTATAGAAGAAATGCTCTGGCATGACTTCACAAAGCATGCCCGTAACCGCACCACTACTGGTCGGCCTGTAATTCATATCAACCGAAACCCCTGCATGGAAAATCAGTTGTCCGATGGCTTCGATTTGCTCAATCGGCGAAGCGGAACTGATCGTGTTGGGCATGTTGTCCCAGTCGTATGTGGCATTACCGAAGTTCACCGTGATGGGACCATATTGCGGGTTATCCTCTGGTGTATAGGTATGACTCCCTGTACCGTGAAGCGGATGATTCCAGAACTTCATCAGCTGGGCAGCTGCCGTAGCCACGCATCCTGCATAGACATGTCCGCCGGGACCGGCAGGATCAGCCGGGCAGCAATAGTTATAAGGATAGTTTTGATTCCATTTAGTGGAGACCAAGTAGGTGGATGCCTTGCCTCCATGGCGCGACACCAAACGTCCACTCGCACGGATCGATTTCCAATCCTGGGCAATCTCCATACTGGCAGCACCAACATTATGACGCATACGTCCCTCATTGATATTATCCAGATATTCCTGAAGAGCGGGAGCCATATCGTTAGGATCAAACACTCCTTCATCAGAATAACCGATCACAGGACGGTAATAGTCGTCGGCGGAAAGAATCACAAAACCAGATTCCCCCACATTGAAGATATAGAATGACGGCAGTGCATAGACCAGCGTCAGTTCAGAGCTTTGCCTCGAAAACTCAAAATTGGCACGGACGAAAAGCTGTCCAAGAGAACGCGCTTCCTCAAGTCCAACAGGATTTGCCTTCATGGACAACCCGCAGGACAACAGCGCCAATACCAATAGAATCCTTTTCATAATATTCAGATGGATTAGTTTCTTAATGAATAATGACAATCCGTTTGGAACAAACGCCATCGCTGGTTGTCACATTAACCGTATAAACACCCGAGTTCATATCAGAGGTGTTGATTTCCAAGGCATTGGTCAACCCTTTTGAACGATACACACATTGTCCCAAGAGATCATAAACAATCACCTCGTTGATGTTATCAGCAAGAATGACCAACTTATCGTTTGCCGGATTGGGATAGATGCTGGCTACCTCGCTTTGATCATCCACTGCAGTAACAGAAACATACACATAGTCAACGCCATCAGCAGTAAATGCCGGTGTTGACTCGCAAGCGGAACTAAAAGCAGCTACCTTATAATAATAATCGCCAATAGCTGCCACGTCGAGGTATTCATTCTCAGTATTGTTGATAGCGGCAATTTCCTCATACGCAACGCCGTCATTACTTCTATAAATCTTAAACTTGGTTGGGGTATAGTCGCAAGTCCATGCGATACGAGTTCCATACTGACCATTGTCGTAGTAGTAATCGCCGGTCAAGTTGGTCGGAGGTGTGCAACCATCGCATTCATTGTTACCAGAGTGAATGGTGCCGTTCAATTGGGTAGAACTACCCGAGAAATTATAGACCTGCTGATTGGCAGAGTTTTTCAGCGAAATCGTCATGGAAGAGACTGGTGCATCCGAAGGACTCCATTGCAATGAATAGTCACCTTCCGGCATTTGGAACTTCTCCGAAACAGGTGTGGAGTTGCTCATGGTAACCTCTTTGAAGACTGTTCCATTAGCACTGACAATCATAACTTTACCATTGTTCCAGCCTTGGAAGTCAGTGGTCGTGCAAACCATTTTCCAAGTACAATTCGGACCTACAACCAAGCACTTGGACACTGTCAAGCCATTGATATCGTTATTAATGCCGCATATTGAATACTCGTACGCACCATATTCATCCAGGTTATCGACGTAATCAATCACCTCTCCTGGCTGGGGATGATCAAAGGTATGAATGATATTGCCATTACGTTTAAGAGTAATACTTTCAATGGAAGTCAGGGCAACACCTGATTCCGACACTTCCGGAACGGTGAAGGTAATGTGGGCTTCCTTAGTCATGGCATCAGCAACACTGGTCTCCAACGTCTCAATGGCAGGCACCATGGCGTCATAGACATAGTCGGGAAGCATTTCAAAAACGACTCTCTGATAGCTGTTGAATGTACCGTTAGAGGTGTTCAAAGCATCAACCTGGTAGTAATTGTTGTTAGATCCGCTCCAACCCCAGTTAAAGTGGAACAACCGCTGATTGTTATAGCCGTCACAATTGAAGGCATGACCTCCAGATCCATCACTCTCCGTACCGGCATATACCACAGGAATACCCCTGTCGAAACTGGCGATGAGCATATCTTCCCATGCGGTCTTCGAATAATTGTCACGGAATTTCACGTTTGTACAGGTGCCATATCTGAAATAGTTGGTGACAGCTCCTGGAACATCCTCAGTACGAGCTCCACTGCCAGAAGGACTGAAGTCCATGTCAACTGATACACCGCAGTGATACATCAGAAGTGCCACCGCTTGTGCAGCAGCATTGGCTTGAGAACCCAACTGATTAGGCATGATGGACCAGTTATAGGTGGCCTCACCGAAATTGACCGACAAGGTGCCTCCATACGAGCTAGTGTTGTAGGTGTGCTCCCCAACACCTGTTTCAGGCCAGTTCCAATACTTCATCACCTGGCTCATTGCGCAAGCAACACAACCCGCATAGCAGTGATTGCCAGTCCAGTAACTATTGCATGAAGGGGCGTAATAATTATACGGGAAACCCTGATCCCAAGTCGTGGCAAGCAAAGGTGACACTGCCCTATTCATTCTCGTATGGGACAAAACACCTTCTTTGTCAAGAAGATACCATTGGTCTGCAATCTCATAATCCAAAGGCAGATCGTTATCGACAGCATATTGGATTTGACGGGTGTAGTAGCCAAGATAGTAACTCAGCCCTTCGGGAATCTGATCAATGTCAAAGTTTTGACCTTCTGTGTAGCCTAAGATAGGATGAGCGCGATCATCGGCAGGCATAACGATAAAACCTTGATCATAATTAAAGACATAAAGAGCATTCATACCAGTTTCACTGGTCATGGTGTATGCCAAAGAGAGATCTGCTGATTTCTTGCCCATCGTATTTAGGACATACTTTTGTCCAAGTTCCCGGGCGGTATTCACATCAACAGGTCCAGCAAAAACAGCACTGGTAAACAATCCCAATGCAAGCAAAATAAGTGACAGTCTTTTCATATTTTTTATTAATTAAATTCTAAAGAAGGCAAAAATACATTTTTTACAAGAATAATGCCTCTTTTTAGTGAAAAAAAATATGAACAATGAAATCAACAGGGAGTGATCAGGTCTTCTGCTCTTTCTTTTTGGCAGCCGGGAACAATATGTTGTTGAGGATGAGACGATACCCCGGAGAGTTAGGGTACATGTCCAATTCAGTAGGTGGATCCCCAACCATGTGGCGATAATCCTCTGGATCATGACCACCCAAAAAGGTCCAAAAACCATTGCCAAAGTTGCCATGGATATATCGATCCTCGTCCAAAGCCGCATTGTCACCAAGCACGATCACGCTTGGCTTGACGTATGCCTTGCGGAAGGCTGTGGTCTGCCCCATGAATCCTTTGACTAGGCGCTCATGGCATTGCGTCAACATGGTGGGAACGGGATCCCATTTGGCAGAAAAGTCAAAGAGCAGAAAAAAGTCGTTGCTTTCATTCACGGTTCTAATGCGTTCATTCGGCACATCGATATTGGACACTTCATATTCCTGAGGGTTGGTTGAAACCGTGAAATCGGTGAAGGCGAAACAATTATCGTAGTTCAGACGCTGCGGATCTCCGGGATGGATCGGGTCGCCATCGAACATGTAATCGCAGATATCCAGACCTTCAGCGGCCAACGCAATGTCATAACTGTCAGGTGCAGAACACATGGCAAACATATAGCCACCACCCACCACGAAATCCTTGATTTTCTTGGCCACTGCCAGTTTCAGCTGGGAGACCTTCTTGAATCCCCAACGTGCCGCTGTGGCTTCCTGAAGTTTCACATCTTCTTGATACCAAGGATAATTGTGGTAACGAGCCCAGAACTTGCCATATTGGCCCGTAAAATCCTCATGATGGAGATGAAGCCAGTCGTAAGTCGGCAACACACCTTGGAGCACCTCGTCGTCATACACGATATCGTATGGAATCTCTGCGTAGGTCAGCACCAAGGTCACAGCATCATCCCAAGGGAGTATGTTCTTGGGAGCATATACTGCAATGCGCGGAACCTTTTGCAATTTCATTTCATCCATATTGACCCCAGGATCGGCAATCTGTGCCAAGATGGCATCAGCCTGCGCGTCAGCAATCACCTGATAGGAGACATTTCGCATCTTGCATTCACGCTCAAACATCTCATGATAAGGCATCAAATAACTACCACCTTTGTAGTTGAGCAACCAGCTGATCTCCACTTCCCTCTGAAGCACGAAATAGGCAACGCCGTATGCTTTCAAGTGATTCGTCTGGGTATTGTCCATAGGAATCAGCAGGCTAGCTGCCTTTGTGGGCAAAGCCGTTAGCAGCAACACACTCAAAAACAACAAGATATGTCTCTTCATTGTGCGATCGATAGGATTTGCAAATATAACAAAAATTCCTGAAATAATTATGCATTGATTAATTAATTGATATTATTTCAATATTTATATATGACATAAATTTATTTTTATATTTTTGCATCATTAAAATATCGTAGCATGAAAAGCAGCAAGAAAAGCTTTAACAAGGGACTTATTGTATTGAACAAAGGAGAACGCATCGCCGTGATCAGCCTTCTATCTATTATTGCCATATTTTTAGGAATCAGTGTATTTCGTCCCGAAATAAAACTTTCCAAAAAAGAAAGAAAAGCATTTCACAACCTGGATTCCATGATCGCAATTCAAGAAAATGCCTTGAAAGAGCAACAGAAAACAGCCTTGCTATCTGAAAACAAGACGTTTTCGAAACCCGTTTCCAAACCGAAGACGAACTCCCCTTCTTACAACAAGCCTACTTTGAAAGAATCCCAGCCTAACCCCAAACCAAAACCCGTGGCCAAGCCCATCCCCATCCTCGACATCAACATTGCCGATTCAACAGCCTTGATCGACCTGCCTCAAATCGGCCAAGTGATGGCCAGCAGGATCCACCGCTACCGCAACCGCCTAGGCGGATTTGTATCCATGACACAACTCTTTGAGGTCAAAGGCATGGACCAGGATCGATTTGAGACCATAAAACCCTATATCGTATTGGAACATAGCGAAATAACGAAAATCAACGTAAACCAGGACGAATTCAAGTCCTTGCTGCGCCACCCTTATCTTGAATACGAGCAGGTGAAGGCCATCGTTAACCATCGTGAAAAGAAAGGGTTTATCAACAATTGGGAACAATTGCGCGAAATCGTTGGCGACGTCAATCCTTTACTAGAATCGTACGTTTGCTATTAGCTTTCCAGACAATACTATTTAATAAACCCAGAGATGAAAATCACCATGATGGCAATGGGTGCCAAATATTTGATGATGAAATAAATAACCCCCTTTAATGAGAGTTTCAACTGGCCACCATTGGTAATCTCCTCGAAGAATTTCGATTTCCCCATGATCCATCCCACAAAAATGACAATGAAGAGAGCACCTAACGGGAGCAGGATATTGGACGAAACGAAGTCCAGACTGTCGAAGATTGACTTGCCTCCTATGGTAAGGCTCGTATTGCTCTTCAGGCTCAAAGAAGCGAACACGCCTACCGCCATGCATGCAACAGCAGCGATAACGGTAGCCCAACGTCTCTTGATGTGAACCTCTTCCACCAGATAAGCCACGATGACTTCCAGCAGGGAGATAGTAGATGTCAGGGCGGCAACAGCCAACAACACAAAGAATATGATGCAGAAATAATAGCCTCCTGCCATTTGGTTGAAGATCATAGGCAAGGTATTGAATACCAAGCCCATGCCAGCGGTCGGCTGCACCCCAAACGAGAATGCTGCCGGGAAGATCACGACACCGGCCAGCACGGCAATCAGCGTATCTGAAAGGGTCACCGAAAGGGCACTAGTAGTCATGTTGTCGTCCTTTTTAATATACGAGCCGTAGGTTATCAATACGCCCATGCCCATGCTCAGGGAGAAGAAAGCTTGGCCCAAAGCGCTAATGAGCACCGAGCCAGTAATCTTGGAAAAATCAGGCTTGAAGAGGAATGTTAGGCCATCACCGGCACCGGGCAAGGTGACAGAACGGATAGCCAACACCATCAAGATGACGACCAGCAAAGGCATCAGCACCTTGGAATATTTCTCGATACCATCGGCGACACCTTTAAAGACCACAAATGCAGTAAGAAAAATGAAGATGCCTTGCCATAGGACATTTTTCCATCCAATGTCATGGAATGCGGTGAATTCCTGCTCGATGGTTGCCAAATCCTTGTCCTTGAACTGGTTGCCAACAGCTTTCACGATATATTCCAACGTCCATCCAGCAACCGTGGAATAGAATGCCATGATGACCAAGGCACAACCGACGCCCATATAACCTATGATAGGCCAACCGGATTTCGGCTTCAGCATCTTAAATGCCCCGATAGGATTCTTTTGGGTCTTTCTACCAATCACAAACTCGCTGAGCATGACGGGAACGCCAAGCCCCAGCACTATTAATAGATATACGAGCAAGAAGGCTCCTCCTCCATTGTTTCCCAACTCACAAGGGAAGCGATAGATATTACCCAAGCCCACTGCCGACCCCGCAGCAGCGGCAATGATGCCTAATTTAGAGCCAAACCCGTCTCGACTCATGATCAACTGTGTTTTTCGCCAAATGCCAAATCACCAGCATCACCCAGACCAGGAACCACGTAGGCTCTAGCAGTAAGCTCATCATCAATGGAGCCGACCCATATCGTCACTGGCTTACGCGCTAATTTGCGCTTGAGATGTTCTATGCCATCAGATGAAGCCACCGCAACGGCAATGTGGATGTGCTTAGGTTCCATGTCGTCGCCCAGCAAGCCATCGATGGTCTTGACCAAGGATTCTCCCGTAGCCAACAGCGGATCGCAGATAATCAGAACCCTGTCGTTCAGATCCGGAGCTGAGAAATACTCTACACGGATCTCCGAATCATCATCTTTGTCGTATTTGCGGTAGGCGGCGATAAAAGCGTTATCAGCTTTGTCAAACATGTTGAGCAATCCGTTATGCATTGGCAATCCAGCGCGAAGAATTGTGGCCAAAACGGGCTGCTCCTTGAGCACCCTAACCGTCTTTACACCCAACGGCGTCACCACCTCTTTGGGCTCATACTCCATGGTCTTGCTGATCTCGTATGCAAAAATCTCACCCATACGCTCCAGATTGCGACGGAAACGCATACGATCTTGCTGAATCTCAGCATCACGAACTTCAGACATCACTTGATTGAACAGGCTCTCACGCTGTTCGAAGTTAACAATTTCTACCATAGCCAAGAGTTTGACACAAAAATACAACAAATAATAGATTTCCAAATATTATTTTGCTTTTTTTCAAACAAAAGGATTGCAAAAGTGGTAACGAATGCCAGAATAGGAAACCTCTTGCGCCCCAAAACCATGATAATAGCGAGCCAATTGATCATCATCCGAGCCCTCAAAATCTAAAACATAAGGTTGCCCAGCATACTCCCGTATTACTTGGTCAATCAAAAAAGTCATCGCTTGAGCTTCTCGACCTTCCATGTTGTTTCCAGAAAACAAAAAAGTGATTCGATGATGTGATTTCATAAACAATGCTCCACATATAATCTCCTTATTATCTGCTTTTTGAACACCATATACAAAAGCATTACTTGAAGTAATGGCAACATCAGTTAAATGCCTTAAACGAGCATATTCCTCATCTCCCCAATGCTTGACAGAAGCCCCCCTATTGGCACGGAAAAGATCAATGACATTTTGCAAGGAAACACCCTTTACAAGTTGCAATCCACTGTTCAATGATTTCTTTAGATTACGTTTTGTATTTTTATGATAATGTGATAATAGCAAATCGTAACTATTATTCAAATCCAGCAGATAGTTCCGGTGTAAATCAACATTTCTTGAGTCCTTGGAAAGCAGGTTCTTTTCGTTCAACCGGATTTCAACGAGTCGATAGCGGCGAGGGATGGCTCGAAGAAAAGCCATGGTCTTCTCCTCAGTGACTTGTTCCGAAGAATAAACGCCCAGCTGCTGCACGAAAAAAGGCTGGCAAAGATAATTAATGCCATACTTTTTCTTTTTTGTTATTGGCATTATAGTCAAATAGTTACCATCTATTACCTCAACTAACGCATCCCATCCAGGATGGACAACATCCAAATACCACGACCAGGCATATACGTTGCCATTCACCGACTGGTTGACACATGCGTCCCAGCGGTTTTTATCAATTTGGTCATGGGTCAAATACTGGATCATCGGGCGTATTCTATGATTTTTCGGTATAAATCCGGCCAACCCACCCAACGTTTTTCGCCTCCAAGCGTCTCGTTGTGGGTTAGATAAATGAAGGTTCCGTGGACATTCTTAATTTCATCTATTACTTTAGATACTAATTTATAAGAATCTGTAATACTTAAATTTAAATAATCTTTTAAAGTCCCGTCCATCACGGCAAAAGGATGCACATTGAGCGAAGTGGCGGCATCGCTCTCCAGATCGTAAAAGCGGAAGGTGTTGGCGGTACCTGCGCGGAACCCAACCTGCGAGGCATACCCCATGGTATAATCATCTTTGATGTCCAATTCCACCAGCCGTTGATAGCTTCTCGGCAGGGTCATCCTAAGGAAATGCTGCCTGCTTTTGGTCACCTCCCTATTCAATACCGACGACAAACGCTCCACCTCCATCTTCAAGCGCTCTGAATCCAAATAGGAAGAAAACGAAGGATGGATCCCTACATCGGCATAGTCGCCGATGGTTTTGATCAACTCACGGAAAGCATCCTTTCTAATTGAGATGCTTTTATCGTTGAGCCCGTAGTCACCGCAATGGATGAAATATACCGGCTTCAGATGATACTCTTCTTGTAGCTTAAACTGTAAGTCAAAGCTGTCAAACGGGTCCCTTTCGTGCTTGAACAACACCTTGTTGCGGCGCCGTATCTCTTCCCAATCCCCATGAACCAAGTCCCTCGAATAGGCACCCACTGTTCGGAAGAAGCCTTTATGTAAGTAAGCCCATGCCGCATCAATGTCGTATGTAGGCAGAAAGACATACTTCCTAGGCTTCATAACATCCTCTAAATGAAGTGCTTTAGCAAGCTCCATTACCCAAAGGTCAACAACGGGTCTCGCAAGCATGCCCATCTGGAGCAGACAGGATGATTCCGGAGTAAAGCGTCCGTATTGATCTCGAATCTGAGGCAAGTATTCTTCATATCTGGAAACCAGATAAAACGCAGCCGCAAACACATCGAAAGACATGATGGATCGCTGGCTATAGACAGGGAAAAACGCTTTGATATCCTGAAAATCAAATGGTTTCAGATCCTGTTCGTAGATATCACGCTCAAAAAGCAGGTTCACGGACTTTTGGAAAGGCTCATCCCACAGCGGGTTTGGACCATAGCTCATCTTACGTCCTTCAAAATCCCTGAATGCGTTTTTATCAGTTGTCAGCTCAAAATCAACGCCCAACATAGTGCCAAAGACCAGATCGAAGGCATAATGGAGACGGTTGGTAATCCGAGGAACGAGAATCAGCATATTTCCAAAAATAATGAGCAAACTTACGCAAAAAAAACGGACAAAGTCAAGGATGCCGAAAAAAAGTGTATCTTTGTAGGTTTAAATCACTGGAGAAAAATGGAAAATTTCATCGTATCAGCGAGAAAATACAGGCCTGCCACCTTCGACACCGTTGTGGGTCAGCAGTCCATCACAACCACGCTGAAGAACGCCATACGGAACAACACCTTGGCCCAAGCCTTCTTGTTTTGCGGTCCGCGAGGCGTAGGCAAGACCACCTGTGCGCGTATCATGGCCAAGACCATCAACTGCCTCCACCCCACTGAAAACATGGAGGCATGCAACGAATGCGAGTCCTGCCGAGCCTTCAACAACAATGCGTCATTCAACATCTATGAACTTGACGCTGCCTCCAACAACTCCGTGGAAGACATCCGAAACCTAGTCGAGCAGGTGCGCATCCCTCCCCAAATCGGACAATACAAGGTCTATATCATCGACGAGGTCCACATGCTCAGCCAAGCCGCTTTCAACGCTTTCCTGAAGACGTTGGAAGAACCACCGGCGTATGCCAAGTTCATTTTGGCAACCACCGAGAAGCACAAGATTATCCCCACCATCCTATCGAGATGCCAAATATTTGATTTCAAACGGATTACCATCGAAGATATCGAGAAGCATCTGGCATACGTTGCCAAGAGCGAAGGAGTCAACGCCGAACCGGAAGCGCTGAACATCATCGCCCAGAAAGCCGATGGTGCCTTACGCGACGCCCTCTCCATCTTCGACCAGATGGTAAGCTTCTCCGGCAAGGACATCACCTACAAGGCCGTCATCGAGAACCTCAACGTGCTCGATTACGACTACTATTTCAGAATCGTCGATGATCTTCTTCAAGGCAATACTACCGACATTCTGCTGGTGGTAAACGATATTATTAATAAAGGATTTGAACCACAGCATTTCATCACTGGCATGGGCAACCACCTGAGAAGCCTCCTGGTGAGCAAAGATCCAGCTACAACCCAGTTGCTCGAAGTTAGCGAGCAGCTCCGTCAACGCTATGTCAGCCAGTCATCACGCTGTCCCCTGCCCTTCTTGATCAAGGCCTTGGACATCAACAACCAATGCGACATCGATTACCGCAGCGCCAGTAACAAGCGTTTGCATTTGGAAATCAACCTGATGAAAATGACGAATATAGAAGTCAGAAGTCAGAAGACGGATGTTGGAACAAACCCTACGCTGGGCGGAGCTAATCCGCCACAACCTCAACTCCAACAACCCCAGCCCCAACAACCTCAACCCCAACCCGAACCCCAACCCCAGCCCACACCTCAAACCGCACCTCAGCCAAAGCCCCAACTGCCAACTGATCAACTGCCAACTGACCCACTCCCAACTGACCCACTCCCAACTGACCCACTCCCAACTGACCCACTCCCAACCCGCCCTCGTCCTCGTGGTGGCGGAAGCACCATTTCTATCACCAACAGCATGGAGCAGGCCGCCAAAAAAGACGAAGAAGAGGAACCCAAGTGGGACACTCCATTCACGCAAGAGCAACTGGAAACCTCATGGAATGACTTTGTCGGCAAATACAAGAAGATCTCTCCAAACTTCGCCGCCGGTTTGAGCAAATACAAACCCGATCTAAAAGGCGAAAAGGAAATCCACTTCCATGTCGATAACAAACTGTTTGAGAGTGATGTCGAAGGCATGACTGCTTTGAAAAGCCACCTAAAGAACACTTTGCACAACAACCAATACGAGCTGATCCCTGAACTGATGGAACGTCCAGCCGAAATCGAAGCCTATACTGACAAGGAGAAATTCGAAAAGCTGGCTCAAGTCCATCCTGAACTAAGGAAACTACAAACGGAACTCAAGTTGGAAGGAGACCTGTGAGGAGTGAGGAGTTAGAAGTAAGAATCTAAGAATCTAAATTTTTTATAATGAAAAAGAAAAGTTTTATCGCCATGATGATTATCTGTACAATGGCAACAAGCTGCACTGAAAAACCAGTAGAGCAAACCAAAAAGAACGTTACTCCCGCTATCGAGCTGGGTAACATGGACACCACCATCAACCCTGCGGATGACTTCTTCCGCTATGCCAACAACAATTGGTTGAAAAACAACCCAATCCCGGAAGAGTATTCCAGATATGGCGCTTTCACCGAAATCGACCTGAAAACCGAGGAGCTCATCCAAGACATCATCAACGACGTCCAGAAGGACTCTTCAGCCGTACAAGGCAGCAACACCCAGAAAATCCGCGACTTCTACAACGCCGGTATGGATACCGTTGCCATCAACGAACGTGGCTACAGTGAGTTGCAGCCATATTTCGAAATGATCAACGGCTTGAACGACAAAGCTGGGTTAGCTACCCTGATGGGCAAACTCCACAGCGAAGGTTTTGGCGGTTTCTTCAATGCCGGAGGTAGCACCGATCCGAAAAACGCCGAAATGGTCATCATGCACCTCTACCAAGGTGGTCTCAGTCTGACCGATCGCGACGACTATCTCCTTCCTGAATCACAAGAGATGCGCGACAAATACGTGGAGCATGTTGCCAAGATGTTCCAGCTCATTGGCGTTGACGAAAAGGAAGCTGCCAAGAAAGCCAAGAACATCCTCGCCTTGGAAACCCAACTGGCAACAAACTCCATGAGTCGCGTGGCCATGCGTAACCCCGACACATTGCTCAACATGAGAAGCCGTATGGAGTTACAGCAATCAACGCCCAACTTCAACTGGGACAATTATTTCGATGCCGCTGGCGCTCCCGCTTTCGATTCTCTCAATGTTGGCATGCCCGACTTCATCGCCAAACTCAACAAGATCATCCTCAACACCGACCTTAACACCATCAAGGACTACCTGACCTGGAAAGTCGTCCACGGCAGCGCTTCCTTGCTGAGCAGCGACTTCGACACGGAGAACTTCGACTTCTACGGCAAGTACCTCTATGGTCAAGAAGTGCAACAGCCCCGTTGGCGCCGCATCCTGAACAGCACCTCTGGCTGCCTCGGCGAAGCCATCGGACAACTCTATGTTGAGAGACACTTCCCCGCCGAAGCCAAAGAGCGCATGCTCAACCTCGTCGGCAACTTGCGCATCGCCTTGGGCGAACGCATCAAGAATGTCGAATGGATGAGTGATGAGACAAAAGCCAAAGCCCTCCACAAGCTCGACTGCTTCAACGTGAAGATCGGTTATCCCGACAAGTGGAAGGATTACAGCAAGCTTGAGATAACACCCGACTCCTATTTCCAGAACATGCATCGCGCTATCCGTTTTGAGAACGAGAGAGACATGGCAAAGATCGGCAAGCCCGTTGATAAGGAAGAATGGTTCATGACACCTCAAACCGTCAACGCCTACTACAGCCCAGAGATGAATGAAATCGTCTTCCCCGCCGCCATCCTCCAACCTCCTTTCTTCAACATGGACGCTGACGATGCCGTCAACTACGGTGGCATCGGCGTGGTAATCGGCCACGAGATGACCCACGGCTTCGACGACCAAGGTCGCAAATACGACGAAAAAGGCAATCTCAACAACTGGTGGACCGAAGAAGACGCCGCCAAATTCCAAGAGCGCACACAACAACTCGTTAAACTCTTCAACGAGTTTGATGTAAGAGGCTACCAGATTAATGGAGAACTAACTCTCGGTGAGAACATCGCCGACTTGGGCGGACTCAACATCGCTTGGGACGCCTATCAGATGACCGAGGAGGCCAAAGCCAACAAGAGCCTCGACGGCTTTACCCCTGCCCAACGCTTCTTCATCAGCTATGGCACCATCTGGCGCAACAACTCACGTGACAAATACCTCGAACGCCAAGTGAAGACCGACGTGCATTCACCCGCCGAAGCCCGCGTCAACCGCACCCTCGGCTCTATGCCGCACTTCTACGAGGCTTTCGACATCCAACCCGAGAACAAGATGTACATCGCTCCTGAAGAGCGCGCCGCCATCTGGTAATCTTCATGGGACTTAAAAAATCCATAGCAAAACTCGGCTTCAAGATCGGCCGGTGGAAGGTTGTCAACCAAGCACCAGCCGATCTTGGCAATGCCGTCTGTATCGTGGCACCCCACACCGCCATCGAGGACTTCTTCGTGGGAATATGCTTCTATTGGTACTACGGCATCAAATTCAAGGTGATGATCAAAAAAGAGTTCTTCAAGCCCGTCCTAGGTTGGATTCTGAAGAAGATGGGCGGCATCCCCGTCAACCGTGGACATCAGAATCACCTTGTAGAGCAAATGGTTGACATGTTCAGCCAAAACCATGACACCCACCTTATCATCTGCCCCGAAGGCACCCGAAAAGCAGTGAAACACTGGAAAAAGGGCTTCTATGTCATCGCACAAGGTGCCCACGTGCCCATCATCCTAGGTTTCATCGACTACAAAAAGAAATATTGCGGCATCGAAAGAATCTTTTACCCGACTGGTGACTACGAAAAAGACCTAGCCGAGATCTGGGACTATTACAAGGATGTCAAGGCCAAACATCCTGAAGGATTCAATCTTGATGAGCAATACAGAACCGGCTCAACCCTTCCATCTTAATTGGAAAGGAGACCTTTTGTGTCTCTCCAGCTATCAGATGAACGCGCTGGAATGCCACCAGCTGCTCCGAAGAAAGAACCAATCCAGGTGTGTTTTCATGAGCATAAAGCTGCACCACCTCGTCTCCATCCACAGGGCCGACATTGGTTACCGTGACAGCAACCTCGTCGCCGTTGATTTCCAGCTCACCATACTCAAACTTGGTATAGCTTAATCCATAGCCGAAAGGATACAATGGCTTGGACGACTCCTCGACATAATCACCTGTGACAGGTTGCGAGTGATAGACAGGGATCTGCCCTACCGAACGCGGAATCGAGATGGGAAGTTTGCCCGATGGAGTGTAGTCGCCCCAAAGGATATCCGCCAGAGCCGAACCGCCCTCCATGCCAGGATACCACATCAGCAACAGGGCATCGCTCTGCTCGCTTGCGAGGTTCATATCCATGGGCCTTCCACAGATATACACTGTCACTACCGGCTTACCTAATGCATAGATGCTACGCATCAACTCCTCCTGACGGCCCAGAAGCCTCAAGGAGGAGCGGTCAAAACCTTCGCCACAGTCCATGTCTGAAACGTATTCATCCACGATGGCGGCGCCTGTATCCTCATAACTCGTTTTGAAATCGCGTGCCGAAGAGCCTCCTACTACCAACACCACAACATCTGCGGAGCGGGCGGTCTTAACAGCTTCTTCAATATCCGCATCGTTTTCGTCGCGCACTGCACAACCTTTGGCATAATGGACCTCAGCCATACCTTTCGCTTTGATGCCTTCAAGCATGGTCACGATACGATCAGGATCTTGAGGCGCCGTATAATCACCCAGTTGGTTGTACATATTGTCTGCATTCGGGCCAATGACCGCTACTTTCTTTACAGCTTGATCAAAAGGCAACAAACCGTTGTTTTTTAATAATATGGCCGACTTCTTAGCGACATTCCATGCTAAATCAGTATGCTCATCGCAACCCACTATAACCGTTCCTTCTTCTTCAACGTAAGGATTTTCAAAGAGACCAAGATCCATTTTCAGCTGCAATACATGCCGAACAGCGCGGTCGATGTCTGATTCAGCAATCAATCCTCTTTGCAAAGCTTCTTTAAGGAAACCACCGTAGTTGTAGCCGCCCAAGTCGATATCCACACCTGCTTTCAACGCCAAGGCAGCAGCCTCTGCAGGATCAGCAGCGACATGATGCGTGGCATACAAGGCATTGACGGCATTAAGGTCAGAAAATACCACCCCTTTAAAGCCCCACGACTGGCGTAGCATCTCATGAAGCAGCCAACCATTAGCCGTACAAGGCACGCCATCAATGGTGTTATAGGCCGTCATCACCGATCCGGCATGACCTTCTTTAACCGCCATCTCAAAGGCAGGGAGATAGTCGTGCTTCAAGCGGTTAGGACCGACATCGGCGGTAGCGGCATTATGCCCTCCTTGTGGTACACCGTAGGCTGCCAAGTGTTTCAAGGTTGCCACGACATGCTTCTGCATGCCTTTGACGATGGCCGTCCCCAGCACACCGCTGAGATACGGGTCCTCCCCCATGGTCTCCTCCACTCTCGACCAGCGCGGGTCACGGGCGATATCGAGCACAGGGCCATAGCCCACATGGGCTCCTTGGGCACGGATCTCACGACCCATCACCTCTCCTACATTTTCCAATAATTCGGGGTCCCAAGTGCTTGCCATCCCGATCCCTGTAGGAAAGACCGTGGTCCCCACAGCCATGTGACCATGGGGCGTCTCTTCACAAAACAGCATAGGGATGCCCAAACGGGTATTCTCGACGGCATAACGTTGCATCTTGTTCAGCAGCCTTGCCGACTCACTTGGCTGCAAGCCCGTTTCCACCGTCTTCCTCGACCATGGATCGGCCCTTAAAACCGCCCAACAAGAGCCAAGCGGCAGCGTGTCCATGACACCGGTAAAATCGTCGGCAAGCCAGATGGAATCGCCTTCTTTGCCATAATAGTTAAAGCCAATAGGACAGGTCAGCTGTCCACATTTCTCTTCAATGGTCATCTGCGACAATAGCCGATCGATTTTGTCTGTTTCCTTACAAGAGACAAAAACCGTCAGAAGCCATATCGCAATGCACCAACGTCTCATACCAAACGTCCAATCCAGCTATCTCTTTCTCCTGGCAACATATCAATGACAGGAATCTCCACCATGGTATAGCAGCCTGGTTGCAGGCGCATTGTGGCACGGGCCACATTGACCAGCACCTGACCGGTCAAAGCAGGGTTGTTGATGCTCATGTTGAACTCCATGCGTTGGTTCTGGGTCTTGCCCGACACGCCCTTGCGCACCATGTTCACGCCATGTCCCATATCGCGGACCTCATCCACGCTATCCACGGCAAAGACATGCGTCTCATCGTTGGCGAAATACGGATCCGCCTTGATTTCAGCCGTCACCTGCTCCAACGTAAAGCCGTCCTCCAGTTCCACATATACCATGCGGCGATGGATGCCCTCACCCAGCGGGATGGTTACCGAAAGGGCGTTTTTCACACCTTTCTTTGAGCGGACACAGACGCTGTGACCCATCGACATGCCAGGACCGAAATTGGTGTAGCTCAATCCCTTAGGTGCCAGGCTCTGCATCAAGGTACGCACAATGGAATCCGATCCCGGATCCCAGCCTGCTGCGATCACACTGACCGTTTTAGTCTCCTTGTTCAGCGGCATCAGCTCACGACGATAATCCAAGATAGAAGTATGGATGTCAAATGAATCCACTGTATTGATGCCCAGAGGCAGGATCATCTTTGCATATTCGGGACAAGAGCGTGTCGGACAAGCCAAAATGGCCACATCCACGCCATCCAATTCTCGGATGTCCTTCACCACCTTATAGTTGGTCAATTCCAAAGGCAAGTTAGTAGCGCCATTGCGACGCACGATTCCTGCCACTTCAAAGTCGGGAGCCGCTTCCAGGGCTTCCAAGGCAAAACGCCCCACATTGCCGTAACCTACTACGGCTGCTCTGATTTTTTTCATTGTTGAGTCTTTTTAGAGTTTACATTAAGCATGACAATGGAGAACAGCATGACAAACGCCGCCAGCCACTGTACAGGAGTATATTTCGTATGATTGACAAAGTAGTCGAGCACCACCGCGGTGATTGGATACATCAGTTCCAAAAAGGTGGAGATCGACGCTTTCACGTGTCTAAGTCCGTAATAATATAGGAAAATGGCACCCGAGCCGGTTGTCAAGCCGATCAAGGCCACGAAAAGCCAGTTGCGTTGCGTGACTTGTGCAAAATCCAAGAGATGGCCTCCAACCAGCACGATCACCAGCATGATCAATGTGGTGAAGCCATAACGGAAGAAGGTGGAGGTCACAAAAGAGTAATTACCCAAGATCTTCTTGGAGAACACGGTGGAACTCCCAAAGGAAAAGGCCGCCAACAGTGACAGCAAAGCCGCATAGACAGTGGTGATCCCGTTTGTACTGAAATCCGGAAGGCTCCATCCAAAGGTCATGAAATAACTCGCAACCAATGCCAAGGATGCCCAAATGGCAAAGTTTTTCTTTACCCTTTCCTTCAGGATCAAACGCGCCAGCAGGATGGCAAAAACAGGTTGCAGCTTTTGCAGCAGCACGATCACTGAAAGGTTGTTGAAATTCAGCAGGAAGAGCGATTTCACGATGGCCAAGGTCCCCAAGGCACCGCCAAAGAGCGCCACCAATAGGAAAAACAGCAGATCCGAACGCGTCATGGTCTTCAGATGACGGTATTCCCTGAAGAAAAAGACATTCATCAACAAAAACGGAAACAGATGCAGCAGAAACACCACAAAGGAGGTGTTGAGATTATACAATTGTGGGGTGAGCAGGATACCGTCAACGCCCCATAACATGGCTGAAAATGCCACTGCCAATGCACCTTTAGTTCGAATCTTCCTCTTCTCGTCAAACATGTTTCATTCAGAAATAAATGCAAAAATAAAACATTTCGGTTTTTATTGTATCTTTGCAGGGTTATTTATTTAAAGATAAGGAACCTAATTAATCAAAGTTTCCAAAACTATTAAACACATGAAAAAACTTTGTTTATTCTTACTTTTGGCTCTCGTTTGCGGCTTCGTCAACGCCCAAACCATTGAGAAGAGCTATTCTTTTGACCAACCCTCTATTACCCAACTTCAGGGTTACGATCAGATCCAGCTTCGCGATTGCATGCAGTCTGCCCTTGCCGGACAGCCGTCACTACCTTGGCAAAGCGTCTGCTTGATGCTTCCTCAAGGCCAAGAAGCTGAATCCATCGAGGTTTATCTTTCCGATTTCCACGAGCTGGAAGGAACTCATGAGATTTTCCCCTATCAGCCTTCCCGCACCTATTCCGACCCGGAAAGGCACGAGTTCATCAAGGATGAGAGCATTTACAATTCCAAAGCCGTTTATCCCAGCAGAGCCAACGGTCAGCTGAGCACGCATTACATGAACGGCATCGGCTTCGCTTTCTCCGCCTTCACGCCCGTGCAATACGAGCCTGCCAGTGGCAAGGTCAGCTATGCCACCAAGGCCACTGTCGTGGTGAAGACAAGAGCCACTCGTGCCGATCATAGCAACATGGCATGGCTTACCCCTGACAACGTTCGCCGCGCCGAGCGCCTGGCCCAGAATCCTGAGATGATTCGCAACTACGAAGGCAGAGACGGTCTTCCTGCCTACGACTTGTTGGTCATCACCAAGCAACAATACGTCAGTTCCTTCGATGAATACATCAGTTTCTACCAAGCACGTGGCTTGCGCACCCGTGTCGAAACCATCGAGAACGTCCTCAGCAGCATGAGCGGCCAAGACGATCCCGAGAAGCTACGTAACTACATCTTGCAAGAATACCAAGACAACGGCATCCAGATGGTGAACCTCGCTGGCGACGTGCCTGACGTCCCCTTCCGTGCCCTGCATTGTCACGTGACATCTGGTGGCGGCAATCAAGACGACAATCTCCCTGCCGACCTTTACTATGCAGCTTTGGACGGCACCTGGGACGACAACGGCAACCACATCTGGGGCGAGATCGGCGAAGACGACCTGCTCCCCGAGATCGGCATCGGCCGCATGTGCTTCAGCAATCAACAAGAGCTGAGCAACATGATGCACAAGACCACCGCTTACCAGGACAGCCCTGTCCTCGGTGAGTTCCATAAAGTCATCATGGCTGGCGAGCATCTTTACGACGATCCTTTGAGCAACGGTAGCCAATACCTGGAACTCCTCATCGGTGAGCGTACTGATAACGGATACACCACCGTCGGCATTCCCGAAAACTACAATTTTACAAGGCTTTATTATGAATTGGGCACTTGGAGCGGCAACAACCTGATGAACGCCATCAACCAAGGCACACAATACGTCCACCACGATGGACACGCCAACACCACTTACGTGGCAGAATGGTCCAACAGCGACATTACCGACGGCAACTTCAGCGGTGCCAACGGCGTGGACCACAACTACACCTTCTTCCACACCTCCGGCTGCGTCTGCGGTGATTTCACCAGCAACTGCATCCTTGAGAAGATGACCAAAATCAGTAACTTTGCCGTTGCTACCATCGGCAACTCGCGTTACGGCTGGTTCAACGAAGGTCAAACTGAAGGCCCAGCCATCCACCTGCACCGTGAGACCGAGGACGCCTACTACCACGAGCGCATTCCGCAATCCGGTTTGGCATTGACAGAAGGAAAGATACAGACAGCTCCATGGGTCAACGCCCCTGGCCAGTGGGAAGAAGGCGCCCTACGCTGGAACTTCTACGACCTCAACCTCATGGGCGATGTCGCCGTCTGCCCTTGGCACGATGAGCCCTTCACCCCTGTAGTCAACTATAGCGCTCAGCTCCTGGTAGGCCTTACCTCCACCGAAGTGAACGTCAGCGATGAGAACGGCAACGCACTTAAGAACTTCCGTTGTGCCATGTTCCACGGCGACGATCTGATCGGCGTCGGCTATACCGACGAGAACGGTGCAGCACAGATCGAATTCACTCAGCCCATCGATTTCGTGGATGCCATGAGCCTAGTGGTGACCGGTTGCGATGCTTGGCCACAAACCCTGGAAGTACTCACACTTCCTGGCAACACTGCCTACGTCATCTACGACAGCTACACCCTTAACGGCCAAAGCAATCAGATCGAATACAACGGCAACTATGCCTTCAGCATGGTTGTGAAGAACGTAGGAACTGTCAACGCCAGCAATGTCACCGCCACCTTGAGCTGCGACAGCGAGTATATCACCATCGGCCAGCCTACAGCCAACGTCGGCACTATCAACGGTGGTCAAGACATTACCCTCGAAAATGCTTTCGCTTTCAGCGTGAGCGATGACGTGCCTAACAACACAATGGTGCGTTTCAACGTCACCTGCACCGATGGCACCGATACCTGGGAAAGTCATTTCGATACCAGAATCTACGCTCCGGAATTCGTATTGGTGAGAGCAATTTTGGACAACCGCAATGGTGTTTTGAATCCAGGCGACAGCGGCTCGGTACATTTCGTGTTCATGAACAACGGAGGTGCCGCAGCACCCTCAGCCAGATTCGACGTGTTCAACTCACATCCCGAGATTGACATCACCACCACCCAATGGACTTACGAAAACGTTGCCGCCGGTCAGTTATTCAACGCCGACATGGTCTTCACACTAGGTGCTGACGCCGTTATTGGCGCCTTGTACGAACTTCCTTTCGCCGTACAATATGGACACTATGTCTTGGAAGACTCCTACTTCGTCCCCGTCGGTCGCTCTGTTGAGGACTTCGAAACCGGCGATTTCAGCGCTTTCGACTGGCACCAAGGTTCCATCGTCACCGCTTGGGAAATTGTGACAGATAATCCATACGAAGGCCAGTATTGTGCTAAATCTTCAGCCATCGATCACTCCGAAACCTCAGTGCTTTCTATCAACCTTGAAATTGCCGTTGACGGCGAAGTGAGTTTCTACTACAAAGTATCGTCAGAAAACAATTGGGACTGGTTCTCATTCAAGATCGACGGTGCGGAAAGCGGCAAATGGTCCGGCGAAGTGTCATGGACACCTGTCAGCTTCCCGCTGACTCCTGGTTCCCACAGACTGGAGTGGAGCTATACCAAAGACGGTTCCGTCTCCAATGGCAGTGACTGCGCATGGATCGACAACGTGACCTTCCCTGCTGCTCAGGTGATCGCTATCACACAAGAAGTCACATCAACTATCCCTGCCCTCTACCCCAACCCGAACAACGGCACCTTCAGCATCGACCTTCCTGAGGAGAATAGCACGATCGAAGTTTACAATAGCCTCGGCCAACTCGTCTATCGCCAAGAGAACGCCAACGGCCTGACCACACTCAATTTGGAAGGTCTGAACAAGGGCATGTATTTTGTCAACATCCAATCTGCAAACGGCACCAGCACGCAGAAATTCGTAAAACAATAATATGAACCAAAACCTGGCCATTGTCTTTATCGGACTGCTCATCTTCGCAGCACATCTGTTTACTGAGATCTTTAGTAGGAAACGGATTCCGGACGTGCTGTTGCTGATGATCATCGGCCTGGTTATCGGTCCCATACTGCATTGGGTAAGCCCAAAGATGATGGGGGCGATGGGCAGTGTCTTCACTACCATCACCCTCGTCATCCTGCTGTTCGAAAGCGGCACGCAGCTGAACTTCGAGACCTTGATGAAATCCATTAAGGGAACAATGAAGCTCACCACCGTCAATTTCTTCCTGACAATGATCGTAGTGGCGGTATTGGGAATGCTCTTGGCACGGTTGGACATCTGGACCAGCCTGATGCTGGGCGCCATCCTGGGCGGCACCTCTTCAGCCGTGATCATCCCCATGGTCAGCCAGCTGAAGATCGGCTCCAAAAGCCAGACGATACTCATCCTCGAGTCCGCCTTCAGCGACGTGCTATGCATCGTTTTCGCCTTGGCGCTGCTCCAGGTGGTGGAATCAGGCTCGATGAACCTTGGATTGGTACTCGGCAAAGTGCTCTACTCTTTCCTCATCGCTGCCTTCATCGGCATCGTCTCGGCCATCTTGTGGTCATACGTACTTGACAAGGTCCGCCACGTCAAGAACTCCATCCTGACCACACCCGCCTTCGTGTTCATCGTCTATGGCATCAGTGAATGGCTCGGGGCCAGCGGCGCCATCGCAGCCTTGGCTTTCGGCATTGCCATGGCCAATATCGACAAGATCTACACCAAGATCCTAATTAAGATGTTGCACTCCGAACCCACTAAGCTAAACGAAACGGAGAAACAGCTCTTCAGCGAGGTCGTGTTCCTGTTGAAGACCTTCTTTTTCGTCTATATCGGCATCTCCATCCAGCTCGACCACCTCTGGCCCATCCTCATCGGCCTCATCATGACGATCGTGCTTTTCGCATTGCGCATCCCGATTGTGAAGATCTCAATTTGGAAAAAAGACGATATCGAGCCTTTCGACAAAGCTTTCATGGCCGGCATGGTTCCCAAAGGGCTGGCGGCGGCGGTGTTGGCCACCATCCCGGCACAGGCTGGCGTCCCAGGAGGCGAGATCATCCAAAGCATCGTCTTCGCCGTCATCCTCTTCAGCATTGTCTTCACCTCGATCATGGTGCCCATCTTAGACCATGAGAATGCCATCAGCCGTTTCTACCAAAAACGCTTTGTCAAAAGAAAAGAAACCTTGGGTGAAAGGATTGAAGAAAAAGTGGAGAATGAATTGGAAAAAATCATTGACAACGAATAAGCCATGGGCGATAGCG
This sequence comes from Bacteroidales bacterium, assembly GCA_017530365.1. Taxonomy (GTDB): domain Bacteria; phylum Bacteroidota; class Bacteroidia; order Bacteroidales; family F082; genus Limimorpha. The sequence continues at coordinate 59,475 of JAFXMK010000017.1, read as the reverse complement.
ACCATATTGAATCCATCAGCCAGACCATCTCGACAGGCCTGTCGTCAAGCAAAATCGGCTTGATCATCGCCATCATCGGTCTGCTGATCTTCGCCGCTCACCTGTTCAGCTCCATCTTCAGCAGAAGGAGGATCCCCGATGTCTTGTTCCTGATCATCATCGGACTCGGCATCGGTCCCCTCACCCATCTCGTGGACTCCGAAAGGCTTACCCTGTTGGGGAGCATCCTCTCGGCAGTCACCTTGGTGCTGATTCTTTTTGAGAGCGGCATCCAGCTGAGCTTCAGCAACCTGAAAGACTCATTCAAGCCATCCTTGAAACTGACGGCCTTTAATTTCATCATTTCCGCCATTGCGGTATGGCTGGTGACTTGGCTGGTGTTGAAAGTTGATCCTATCGTCAGCCTGATGATGGGCTGTGTGCTGGGCGGCACTGCCTCTGCCGTGGTCATCCCGACGGTACGCCAACTCAAGATGTCGCAAAAGAGCGCCACCATCTTGATCCTGGAAGCCGCCATCGGCAACGTGTTCAGCATCGTGCTCGCCTTGGCCCTATTGGAGGCCATCAAGTCGCAACATGTCGAGTTCGGCATGATCTTCGGCACCATCTTCTCCTCGTTCATCCTGGCCACGGTAATCGGTCTGCTCGGCTCCATCTTCTGGGCCTTGATCCTCGACAAGGTGCGCAACATCAAATACTCTGTCTTGACCACACCCGCCTTCGTGTTCATCATCTATGGCGTCAACGAGTGGATGGGCTACAGCGGTGCCATCGCCGCCTTGGCTTTCGGTATCGGCATGGCCAACATCGACGGCATCCACCGCACCCTGTTGAAAAAGGTCATCAAGAAAAAGCCTGCCAACCTCAACGACACGGAGCGCGCCCTGTTCAGCGAGCTGGTATTGTTGCTCAAGACCTTCTTCTTCGTGTATGTGGGCATGTCGATCCAACTCTACGCTTGGCAACCCATCGTCATCGGCCTCTGCATCACCGTGATGCTCTTCATACTCCGCGTCCCCATTGTACGGCTGGCCATCTCACGCAAGGACATGATTCCCGACAAGGAACTGATGTATATGTCGGCCATCGACCCTAAAGGACTGACCGCCGCGGTATTGGCAACGCAAGCCATCGCCTACATCCCCGACTTGGAAGTAGGGTTTTTCATCCGCAACATCGTATTCTCCGTGATCCTGTTCAGCATTGTCATCAACTCCATCCTGATTCCGCTGATTGCGAGAGAAAAAGGATTGTACCGCTTTTACTATAAGACGCTGGCTTTCCACCAGAAGATGAAGAACGTGGTGTCGAACGCCAAACAGAGGCAGGAAGACAAATTCAGGAGGAATGCCAAGGCACGCGAGTTCGCCGACGAGATGTTCTACTCCGATGTCGTCGCCGATGTCTTCAAGGACCAAGACACACCCGGCGCATTGAACCATCCTGATTCGAGCAACTCCGATGTCGCTGATTAACATCCACCTTAACCTTTAACCCTTAACCTTTAACCTATAACCTTTAACCCATGAGCATCCTACTCGCAGGCAATCGCATCGGTAATTACGTCGTCCAGCATCTGATCAAGCAGAATGAATACACCGAGACCTACAAGGTGGTGAACGAAAACGATCGCGCCTATTTTCTGAAGGTCTATGTCATGAAACGGACCCCTGAGAAGCTCATCGATCCAGAGACTCGGGAAGTGCTTGAAATAGCCCTCCTGCGCAAGATACAGCACCAAAATGTGGTGTCTTATATCAACCACGGCGTCATCGACAGCGAACTCGGCGAATGCCAGTATGTGGTCACCAACTATTTCACTGGCGAGGTGCTGGCCGACAAGATCGCTCGTGAAGGTGTCTTCAATCAAGATAAGGCTCTTGGCATCTTCATGGAGATTCTCAATGGTCTGAAGGCACTCCACAACGCCAACGTATGCCACAACGATATCACGCCAGGCAACATCATGCTTTCTAACACCATGAACGGCATTCCTGAGCTCATCGACTTGGGACACGCCTCGAAAGCATGCAAGGGCACCATCCCCTTCGACACCGTCGATCTCGACCCACTCTATTGCGCCAGCGCCAATTCAGCGGGCATCTTCGACGAGCGCACCGACCTGTTTTCCGCCATGGCAGTGTTCTACACGATGCTGACCGGCAAGGCTCCTTGGGTGATGGACCTCGCTCCCACCCTACCATTCGCGCAGAAGATGCTCAAGATGAAACGATATCGCATCGACAATCCTCTCGACGTGGACGTATTGCCCGTTGACGACAAGATAAAATACATCATCGGCAAAGGCTTGTCCCCCTCCATCTTGGACGGCTACACCTCCGTTGACCAGCTGTTATCGGAACTCAAGGGCGAGAAGGCGGAGCCTTCTTCCAATCCAGGCAAAACAGGTGGGCAGGCACAATCAAGCCGTTCAGAGAATACGGAAAGAGAGCAAAGCAAGGAAGAAGATCACACCGCCCTCGACATTGTCGTCAAAAAAGGCAACGGACGCGGCTTCGAGGACATCGCAGGCATGCACGAGCTGAAAGAGATGCTGCAGAAGAAAGTGATCTTCATCATACAAAACAAAGAGCTAGCGCAGGAATACAAGCTCACGCCGCCCAACGGCATGCTGCTTTACGGCCCTCCTGGTTGCGGCAAGACCTTCTTCGCTGAGAAATTCGCTGAGCAGACCGGCTTCAGCTTCATCCTGATCAAGTCGTCCGACCTCGCCAGCGTCTATATCCACGGCAGCCAGGAAAAGATCGGCAAGCTGTTCAAGGTAGCTGAAGAAAACCCGCCGACGGTGCTCTGTTTCGACGAGTTCGACGCCTTTGTCCCCAACCGATCCGCCCCCGGAAGCAGCTTCGTCGCAGGCGAAGTGAACGAATTCCTCTCGCAGCTCAACGACTGCTCGAAACGAGGTATCTTCGTGGTGGCCACCACCAACCGTCCCGACATGATCGACCCTGCTGTCCTTCGAACGGGACGACTCGACAAGCACGTCTATGTCCCCATGCCCGACCATCAGGCCAGGAAGGAGATGTTCGCTATCTATTTGAAAGGAAGACCTTGTGACGAGACCATCGACCTCAATGCCATGGCCGACCTCACCGATGGCTATATCGCCAGCGACATCGCCTTCATCGTGAACGACACCGCCATGACGGCAGCCTTCACCCATGCCGTGATCACCCAAGCCATGCTCGAGCAGACCATCCGCGACACGAAGCCTTCAGTCAGCAAGGAATCGTTGAGAAACTATGAAAACATCCGCGCAAGGATGGAAGACACCGAACGAATCAACGCCCTACCGAGAATGGGCTACAAAAAATAACGCCATGAAAACCACAGAATTAGTCTTCAACTACCTCAAAGAGCAAGGTCTTGTCCCCAAATTCAACGACCGCGGCAATATCGAATTCAAATACCAGATGCGCAACTTCCTGTTCTTCAACAACGACGATGACGAGCAGTTCTTCCAGCTGACCATGCCTTCCATCTTTGAAGTCACCGATGACAACAGGATGGCCGTGATGGAAGCCATGAACGAGGTGAACGACACCAAGAAAGTGGTGAAGCTGACTGTTCCCAAAAGCAATATGGTGTGGGCTTCCGCCGAGATTATGATGGATTCCACACCCGAACTTGACGATCTTATCCCCAGACTATTGGGCATTTTGCTGGGAACGCAGGAGGATTTTTACAAACTGATGGAAGTCTAACTTTAATTTTTTTCAAATACAACCATTTTTTTCATTATTTTTGGAAGTCTAAACATCTGCTCAATATGAAAAGAAACAGTTTCATCTTATGCCTGATGTGCTTTTTTGCCCTCATCAGCGCAAGCAATAACGCCATGGGCCAATACGCCACCGTAACAAGCTCCTGGATTGACACGAACGGTAAATCCTCCAACGGAGAAAAGGCGTTGGTAATCCATTACAGCCTCAACGTAGTGGGATGCTATGGCCACACCATTACCACATCCGTGGATTTACAGAATGAAGAAGGCGTTTTCCTTTTCAACAAGAATCATAACAAGTTGACCGCTTCAAATAACCACGAAATACATTACGACGACTCCAACGTCAACGACAGAACGCTTGTCATCCCCTACTCCAAATTCGACATTCCCTCTGGCAGAAACACTTACTATTACCAAATCATTGTCAACGACAAAGTGACGGGCGCTTTTTTGGGCAGTTCAGATTTTTCGGATTTTGAGCTGACAGGATCCTCAGGTTCGAGCAATTCCAGCAGCTCCAATAGTTCTAAGACCCAAAAAACCAGTTCAAGTCGATCCGCTTCTTTCTCTGATCTAAGGTTCATAGGGGGCAAAAACAACAAGGGAGAAGATGCGTTCCTTTTCTACTATGATGTCAGCTTGAAGGGATGCAATAATCGAAAAGTCAAAGTTCAATTGAGTTTCAAAGATTCTAGTGGAAATTACCTATACGGAAAAGACAATAAAAAACTGATCTGGAGCCAATCGTACGACGTCAAGAGTGACAATATCAAATTCACTGACAAGTCGTTCGCACTGACGTTTAAACAATTGAATACCCCATCCGCAGGAAAGAACTATTACTATCAATTCGCAGCATACGATGAAAAAACCGGCGATCTCCTTGGTCAGTCGCAGAGGATTGAGCAATACATTGGAAATGCCGTGGTATTCAAAGACCAAAGGCTTAATCTCAATGATGTCGAAGACGGGGTATCCGCCGTCACTTATTCTTTCCACTTGGACTTCATTCTTCCCGAAGCACACGACTTGAAACTAGTGTGTGCACTGGAAACTGACAAGCATGGTCGCCGCCATCACTTTGCTGATGGAAGAGAAATGATTAAAGAACACTATTGGAAAAACGACGATAAATGGGTCTCTGGCTACCTTAATGTCTGCATGGGATTCGACTATGATGAAATCAACCCCTTGCCAGGGAAACACACATACTATATGCACATCTATGTCTATGACGGAAATACTGGGAAGTATATTACCGAATCTAGCGCGTTGTCATTCGATGCGGAAGATGCAAGTAAGAGATAAAAACTTAATAAAGGCCAAAGCATGAAAAGCTTCATATCCAAACATTGGTGGGTGCTGTTTATCGCCGTCATGGTCGGTGTCGCCGTTTACCTAACGGCAGCAGGCACCTTAACCGCTCCTAAATACCAATCCAGCTCTTTCGGCAAGAACCATCCCATACCAGATGGGCTGGAATACGATATACCGAAGACAGAAAGCGATTCGGCAGCACCTAACGTCGAGAGCCTTCAGGAGAGTGATTATCTGCAGTTATGGAACGGGATTCAAGGTGGCATCTACAAATATAGCTTCTATTACCCAGCCTTGCCAGATGGCGAGGTGTATTTGCGTTGCTTCGAGGTGACTGAAAACATCGAGTTATCCGCTTCACGACTGAAAGAGGCCTCTACCGCGTTGGTAATAAACCATAAAGAATTCGGTCCAATCGTTGAAAGACAACAATTCGTCATCTATGAAGGCGACTGGGACGATTACTATGCAGCACGCATCGAGGTGTGGTTTAAAGACGGAAACACAAAAGAGAAAACCAAGTTGATGGAAAAGATCTATCGAGTGGAAGGATGGATGAGATAAAAGATAAAAAAGTGTAAATTTTACACAAAAATACTTGCAGGTTCCAAAAATTGTTGTAATTTTGCGTCAAATTTACACAATTATGGAACAAGGAAAGTATTGTTACAAGTATCCCCACCCTGCCGTCACAACCGACTGCGTGGTGTTTGGCTTCGATGGGAAACGCCTTAACATCTTATTAATAGAAAGAGGTGGCGAGCCTTTCAAAGGCTGCTGGGCTTTTCCAGGTGGCTTCATGAACATCAATGAGACGGCCGAGCAGGGCGCCATGCGCGAGTTGTGCGAAGAGACCGGCCTGAATCTCGAGTACCTGAAACAGTTCGGCACTTTTACGGCCGTAAACCGCGATCCCCGCGAGCGTGTCATCACCATCGCCTTCTATGCGTTGGCGCGCAAGTCGGACGTGCAAGGAGGCGATGATGCCGCCAAGGCCCAATGGTTCCCCATTGAGGACGTTCCACCCCTAGCCTTCGACCACGACTACATCCTGCGCAAAGCCACCGAACAGCTGAAGAAGGATATTCACTTCGAGCCCATCGGCTTCGGATTGCTGGACGAACAGTTTACCATGCCCGAGCTACAACGCCTTTACGAGTCGATCCTAGGCGTACATTTCGACCGCCGCAACTTCTACAAGAAGATGATGCAGACAGGCATTCTGGAAGAATCGGAAGAAGAGATGGACGAAAGCGAATCACGCTATTTCGGGGAACGCAAAGAGATGTGCTCTATGAGCATCGATGCCCTATTTGGCAGTGCTGCACGAGAGTCCCAACATCATTACAGCGAAGAACCCCGCCGCCGCAAAGGCACCAAGTTCTCCTTTAACAAAGAAAGGTATGAGAGGTTGAAGGAGGACAAGAATTTTAGGTTAGAATTTTAGGAGTAAGAAGTACCAACAATAAAACAATTAAACATTATGAAAACACAAATCTACAACCTGATCATTTTAGACAAAAGCGGATCCATGAGCAGCATTGCCAAGGCCGCTATTTCGGGATTTAACGAAACTGTCGGCGGTATCCGTTCCGCACAAGAACGCTTTAAGGACACGCAAGAGCACTATGTGTCGTTAATGATCTTCTGCGACTGTCAGAAGACCATGGTCTATGACAAGGTGCCAGTCACAGAAGTCAAGGAGCTAACCAGCAAAGAATACCAGCCCTGCTGCTGCACACCATTGTACGACGCCATGGGCATCTCCATCAACGCCTTGTACAAAGACATCAAGGACAAGGAGGATGCCACCGCCATGGTCACCATCATCACTGACGGCCTGGAAAATGCTTCCAAAGAGTATTCCGGCAAGGCAATCAAAGCCCTCGTGGAGCAAATGAAGGAAAAAGAAGGTTGGAATTTCGCCTACATCGGCACCAACCAAGACGTTGAAGCTGTATCCGCTTCGCTCAACATTGACAACCATATGGCTTTTAAAGATGACGAGGCTGGCATGAGGAGCGCCTGGGAGAAAGAACGCAAAGCGAAGATGAGCATGTTCGGCCGAATGTCAATGGCGTCAGAAGTCATGTTCTCCATGTCACCCATGGAACGTAAGGCTTTCCGCTCGAAAAGCCATCGAGAGAACCGCAATTTCCGTGAACTGTCGGAATTCCAAAACCGCGTCACGCCCGACCACATCAATACGCTGGGTCCCAACGAGATCTTCGTCTTCGGCAGCAACCTCGCTGGCATGCATGCTGGCGGCGCCGCTCGTCTAGCCGTGGATCGGTTTGGTGCCATTATGGGTCAAGGCGTGGGCTTGCAGGGACAGAGCTATGCCATCCCCACCATGCAAGGCGGCGTGCATACCATCCAGCCCTACGTGGATGAGTTCCTCCGCTTTGCCGACTGTCATCCCGAGATGACCTTCCTGGTGACCCGCATCGGCTGCGGCATCGCAGGCTTCACCCCTGCCGAGATCGCCCCGCTGTTCGCCGCCGCCACCAGCCTTCCCAACGTTCATCTCCCATTGGATTTCTGGAAAGAATTGGTATAGCCCAAAAACTGAACAACTGAACAACTGAACAACTGAACAACTGAACAACTGATTAACTAAAAACTCATGCTTGGCTCAATCATCGGCGATACCGCCGGATCGGTATATGAATTTAACAATATAAAGACTATGGATTTTCCGTTCTTCTCCGAGAATAGCGACTACACCGACGACAGCATCATGACCATGGCTGTGGCCGACTGGCTGTTGAAGGACCCCACGCACGGCATGGATACTTTGGAAGCGAGCCTCATCAGCTTCGCCAAGAAGTATCCCTGCCCCATGGGCGGCTATGGCGGGGGCTTTAACCGCTGGCTGTTCTTCCCTGAAGAGTTGGGCGATTATGGAAGCCGTGACTTTAAACCAGGAACACGCCACCCCTACAACTCATGGGGCAACGGTTCCGCCATGCGCGCCAGCGCCACCGGCTGGATGTTCGACACCTTGGAGGAGACTGAGCGTGTGGCTGGCCTCTCAGCCGCCATCACCCACAACCACCCCGAAGGCATCAAAGGCGCCCAATCGACGGCGGCTGCCATCTTCATGGCCCGCAACGGCAGCAGCAAAGAAACAATCCGTTCGTACATCACCGACAAATACGGTTACAACCTCAACCGCACTTGCGACGAGATCCGTCCCGTCTATGGCTGGGAGTCTTCCTGCCAAGGCACCGTACCCGAGGCCATGATCGCCTTCTTTGACAGCACCGACTTCGAGTCAGCCATCCGTCTGGCCGTCTCCTTGGGCGGCGACAGCGACACCCTCGCCTGCATCACGGGCGGCATCGCCGAAGCCTTCTACAAGGAGATCCCCGACCCCATCGCCACAGGTATCTGGAGCCTTCTTCCAGAAGACTTCAAAGCCATCCTCCAAGAGATGGAGGCTAGGACAAGTTATCGGCTGCCGGAGGTGTTTTCATCTTGTGAAAGGTGATTTTTTGTATCTTTGCGGAAAACCAACCCATGTTGTATATGAAAAATCTTTTACTTATCGCCGCCCTAGCCATGACCTTCATGGCTCACGCACAAACCATTACCATCGGTGAAGGTTCCGAAATGACCACCCAGACCCCATTCAACACCTTTTACAATTACTCGTTCACCGAGCAGATTTATCATGCCAACGAGATTGAATTTGCCGGAACCATCAAAGCCATCAAATTCCGTATTGCATATAGTTACAACAGTGAACACACCAGCGACATCCTTGTCTATCTGAAAAACGTTTCGAAAGGCTCTTTCTCAGATGGATCCGATTACGAGGCTGTAACAGCTGAAGACTTGGTGTTTTCAGGTCCTTGGACCATCCCCGCCAATCATGATGATTGGATCACCATCGAGTTTGATACCCCATTTGCCTACAACGGCACCGACAACCTGCTGATCGCCATCGACTAGAACTCCTCCGACTATGCCATGCGTTATTTCAGATATACAGATGCCACCAACACCGTCCTCAGTTACGCTAACGACACCCAAAACCCTGATCCATACGATCTTCCTTCTTTTTCCGACCTCAAAGAAGTCAGCAGCCAACGAGCTAATATCAAGCTTGTTTTTGATCCCAACGTCGGGGTGGTTGAGAACAATGAGAATGCGGTGTTGGCATATCCGAATCCCGCAAAAGACCTCCTTTACATCGAAGGAGCTGACCATGAAATGGTTAGCGTCTATGACGCCACCGGACGGTTGGTGATGCAAGAGATCTATAGCGGGCCACTCCACATCGAAGGTCTTGGACGTGGCCTCTATACCGCCATCACTTCCTATGGCGCTATAAGGTTCATGAAATAGCCTGACGCTGCGCTTTGGTAAGAAAAAATACCTGCTCAAACATCTTCCGATAAGCCTCCACCTTCTTCTCAAAAGCCAATGGATAGGCCCGGGATGACGAAGGCAACCTATAAAGCGACAAACCCGGTTCCAGCTCGGTGACACTACCCAAGGAAGGAATCCGTTCCACCCCAAAATAGCGACACACCTCCCCTGTCGCCTTCTCACCCGTGGTGGCGATGGCATGACAATGGGGAATCTGGCGAAGCAGCGCCCTCAAATCAGTCGGTTCCACGATCTCCAAGAAAGCATCGGAAGCGTTGCCCTTCAACCTTCGGACCACTTGGGCGGTATCGTACAAGGCGATACCTTTTTTATTTAAGAAATCAACGATCTTCTCCTTGATGAAACATTTGTGTTCCAAATCCACGAAATAGTTCTTGTCGCTGAACCACACCGCTCCCTCAATACGCCAGTGGTCGTTCTGGAAATTCGGGTAATAGAAATCCATGCACCATCGCTGTCGCGGTGGCGGAAAACTCCCCAAGAAAAGCACCTTGGCATTCTCAGGTAGAAAAGGCTCCAATGGATGGCGTTCGAGTACCATGTTTTATATTTTGAAACGCAAAGAAACCTCCGTCAGGACATCGTGTTTCTTGTAATCCTCCGAAGGCACACGGCTGCGATAGTCGTAAGAAAACGAGACGTCAAGATGCAACTTCCTGGTGATCTGAGTCTGCAGCTTGGTTACACTATTTATGATATAGTCGTGAAAACCGAGCACAGAAGGCTGAATGAAGGTGTAATGCACCAGAAACAGGTTATCGGCCAACCGCTGTTTGATCTTGGGTCGAAGCGACAAACGGTAATTGTGGTTGGGAAGCGCCGTGGCGTCGGTAAAGTCAACCCAATCGTAAACGAAAGCCAGACTGACGGAATAGTCATACACCGCAGGCTTGACAAAAAGCTTGTACTTGAACCCGACCAGTCCACTCAGCTTCATGTCATAACCCTTGTATTTGTTAGAGAGCATCTCGCAAGCCAAGAATGGCGAATACTGTCCGTACTGATATAGGTCCATCTTGATGCCGCCATTGATCTCGAAATTCGTCTCCTCCCAATGATTGACCGCATCGTTCCTGTTGATGAGCGAACTGTAAAGAACCCGATAATGGAAGTCGAACGCGACCACACTGTCGTTGCGGGTGATGGCACCGTCTTGGCTGAAGTTGCAATTATTGACATTACCCGTGTGAAGCGAGGCGCCAAGACCAAAATCATAATGCCATTTTTGCTGTGCGTTTACGTACAACACACTAAATAACCCCAAAACAAATAACAGTAATCGAGTGTATTTCATGATTCGAATGCTTCGGTTGTTCCAATAAAGAGTGCAAAGATACGTAGTTTCAAGCATCATAGATCCATAAAATAGCTATATTTGCAAATTATTAGCTGCATTTTTCCAATCATGAAAGCAACCTATTCACAACGTTTGATCAAGCTCGCCGACCTCAACCACCACCAGACCTTCTTCGCTGGAAGATGCTCCGAATGGTTCCTGGAGAGCTCCTATTTCGCCGTGGCACAATATGTTGACACCAAAGACACTGTCCTACTGGTGCTCCACGGCATCGATTTCAAGTTTCCCATCTTCGCCGGCGACATCGTCACCTTCGAGAGCAAGGTGATCCACGTGGGGCGCTCGACCCTCACCGTCTATACCAAAATGTACCGCAGTCGCGAGCCGGAAAAGACTGCCGCCGATGGTTTCGCCACCTTCTCCTATTTGGACGAAAACCATCACTCCAAGCCTCATGGCATCACGCTCACACCAGAGACCGAGGAAGAGAAGTGGCTTCAACAACAGGCCAAAGAGGTGATGGAAGACTCGAAGCGCAGAGCGCTGGCGATGAATCAGTTCGGAGATAAAAGATAAAAGATAAAAGTTAGTGGCTTTTAACAATCTCAAAAAAAATATCCAAAAAGCATTCCCCATATCAAAAATTGTTGTAATTTTGCAGCCCGTTTAGAAAAGTTTAAGTAAAAAGTAAAGAAGTATTAATCATGTATTTGACTGCAGAAAAGAAATCAGAGATTTTTAGCCAATACGGCAAAAGCGCTGCCGATACTGGTTCAGCAGAAGGCCAAATCGCTTTGTTCACCTACAGAATCAAGCATTTGACTGAACAAACAAAAGAGCATCACAAGGATGTGGCGGCCAAGCGCGCACTGGTTCGCTTAGTAGGTAAGAGAAGAAAACTTCTCGATTATTTAAAGAGAACTGACATCGAAAGATACCGCGCTATCATCAAGGAATTGGGCATCAGAAAGTGATCTACTTTCACGCTGCCTAAGCGGAATTCAAGAAAGGCAATAGAAACTATTGCCTTTCTTTTGCTATTAGAAAGAAGGAAGTAAGAAAAGAAGAAAACAAGAATTAACTTATGGGTCCAGAAGGAATTACTCAAATCATAAAGATGCCTAACGGTCAGGAAATCAGCATCAACACCGGCCGTTATGCCAAACAGGCCGACGGCTCTGCCCTGCTCCGCTGCGGCGACACCGTCCTCCTCGCCACCGTCTGCTCAGCCACCGAAGTCGCTCCGGAAACGGACTTCTTCCCGCTGTCAGTGGACTACCGCGAAAAATACTACGCCGCCGGCAAGTTCCCCGGTGGTTTCTTCAAACGTGAAGCCAAGCCTTCCGACTACGAAGTACTCATCTCCCGTCTGATCGACCGCGCCCTGCGTCCCTTGTTCCCGGATGACTATCATGCCGAGACCATCGTGCAGGTGAACCTGCTCTCCGCCGAGAAGAACGTGGCCCCCGATGCCCTCGCCGCCCTGGCTGCCTCTGCCGCCATCAGCGTGTCCGACATCCCGTTCCACGGCCCGATCTCCGAAGTGCGCGTCGCCCTCATCGGTGACGAATACGTCATCAACCCCACCTTTGAACAACAAGAAGAAGCTCGCCTCGAGCTGATGGTGGCCGCCTCCATGAAGGACATCTGCATGGTGGAAGGCGAATGCAAAGAGGTCTCCGAAGAAGAGATGCTCGGCGCCCTGAAAGCCGCCCATGAAGCCATCAAGATCCAGTGCCAAGGCCAGATCGAACTGATGGAGAAGGTTGGCAAAGCCAAACGTGAATACTGCCACGAAGTGAACGACGAGACCATCCGCGCCGAAGTGCAGGACAGCTGCTACCAGGCTTGCTACGACTTTGCCCTGTCAGGCTGCGCCGACAAGCACCTCCGCGAAGATACGTTCAACGGCATCCTCGACAAATATCTTGAAAAATATACCGAAGAAGAGCTCGAAACCGTGAAGCCGCTGGCCGCCCGTTATTTCCATGACGTGCAGCGTTCAGCCGTGCGTAATGCCGTCCTCGACAAACGCACCCGCCTCGACGGTCGTCAGCTCAACCAGGTGCGTCCCATCTGGACGGAAGTTGACATCCTTCCCTCAGCTCACGGCTCCGCTGTGTTCACCCGTGGTGAGACACAGGCCCTCGTGACTGTCACCCTTGGCACCAAACTCGACGAACAGACCATCGACGGCGCCGTGGTGGAAGGCACCAAGAACTTCACCTTACACTACAACTTCCCCGGCTTTGCCACCGGCGAAGCCAAGGCAGCCCGTAGCACTTCACGTCGTGAGATCGGTCACGGCAACCTTGCTGAAAGAGCACTGAAAACGATGGTGCCCCACGATGAGACCATGCCTTACACGGTTCGTATCGTGAGCGACATCCTCGAATCCAACGGCTCCTCCTCCATGGCCTCCGTTTGCGGTGGCTGCTTGGCCCTGATGGACGCCGGCGTGCCAATGCGCAAGCCTGTCGCTGGCGTTGCCATGGGTATGATCTCCGACAGCGAGACCGGCAAATACGCCATCCTGACCGACATCCTCGGCGATGAGGACCATCTCGGCGACATGGACTTCAAGGTCACCGGTACCCGCGACGGCATCACCGCCTGCCAGATGGATATCAAAGTCGATGGCCTCAGCTACGAGGTCCTCACCGAAGCCCTCGAACAGGCCCGCCAAGGTCGTCTGCACATCCTCGACGAGATGGCCAAGACCATCAGCGAGCCTCGTGCCGACTACAAGGAGATCGTCCCTCGCATCGAGAAGATGTTCATCCCGAAAGACTTCATCGGCGCCGTCATCGGCCCTGGTGGAAAGGTCATCCAGGAGCTCCAGAAGGTTACCAACACCGTCATCACCATCACCGAAGACGAAGAGAAGGGCATCGTGGAGATCGCCTCTCAGAACAAAGCCGACATCGAAGCCTGCAAGGCCAAGATCCGCGGTATCGTCGCTGTGCCTGAAGTCGGCGAGGTGTATCACGGCAAGGTCGTCTCCATCATGGCTTTCGGCGCTTTCGTCGAGATCCTGCCCAACAAGGACGGTCTGTTGCACATCTCTGAGATCGGCTGGGAGCGCTACAACACCATGGAAGAAACCGGCTTGAAAGAAGGCGACGAGATCGACGTCAAGTTGATTGAGATCGACAGCAAGACCGGCAAACTCCGCCTCTCCAGAAGAGAGCTGCTCCCAAAGCCAGAAGGCTATGTGGAGAAGAAGCCCAGCAACGGCCCACGTCCCAATGGCAACGGTGGAAAGCCGAGCAATGGCGGAAAACCTGGTAACGGAGGAAACCGCAACGGCAACCATGGCCATGGCGGCAACCGCAACCCCAACCACAAGAACTAATTTTTGGTTAACCAACACGTTATAAATGAGGCAGTTAAAGATTACGAAGCAGGTTACGAACCGTGAGACCGCGTCTCTCGACAAGTACCTGCAAGAGATTGGTAAGGTTGAGCTGATCTCGGCTGAAGAAGAAGTCGAATTGGCACAACGTATCAAGCAAGGCGACAAGGTAGCATTGGAAAAGCTCACAAAGGCCAACCTGCGCTTCGTCGTCTCCGTATCAAAACAGTATCAGAACCAAGGCCTTAGTCTTCCCGACTTAATCAACGAAGGTAATCTTGGACTGATAAAAGCCGCACAACGTTTCGACGAGACCAGAGGTTTCAAATTCATCTCGTATGCCGTGTGGTGGATTCGTCAATCCATCCTCCAGGCACTGGCCGAACAATCCCGTATTGTCCGTCTCCCTCTGAACAAGATCGGTTCCATCAACAAAATCAACAAAGCTTACGCCAAGCTGGAGCAAGAGTATGAGCGCGAACCCAATGCAGAGGAGATTGCCGAGGTGCTTGAAATCACGGAGGCCGAGGTCAAAGAATCAATGAAAAACGCCGGACGTCACATCTCTATGGACGCCCCGCTGATTCAGGACGAAGACAACACCATGTACGACGTCTTGAAGAGTGAAGAGGCGCCCACCCCGGAGACGGAACTTCTGTACGAGTCGTTACGCAAAGAAATTGACCGAGCCATCTCCACGCTGACACCGCGTGAGGCCGATGTGGTCCGACTCTATTTCGGACTCAACGGCAGCCACCCGATGACACTCGAGGAGATTGGAGAAAAGTTTGACTTGACGCGTGAACGTGTGCGTCAGATTAAGGAGAAGGCTATTCGTAGGTTGAAACACACGAGCAGAAGCAAGATCCTTAAGAGTTACCTCGGTTAAGATCTTTAAATCATCAAAAAAGCCCTTCGGAAACGGAGGGCTTTTTTATTTACAAAGTAATTACTCGATTCAATTATAATTCTTAAAAAGATTATTATAATATAGGTTGAGCTTGTCAAACATAAGATCCCAGTTTTCACCCCAAACAAGATTGCCCGTGTGGGCAGGACACGGAATAGTTATTGAGCGGAGCTGACCAAGCGCACAGAGAACCCCCAAAAGCGGCTATTGTATTGTGACGGACTCAGGCCCGGATCGTCGAAGTGCGGATCCAGGTTCGAACCGCTGAAGTACAGGCAGAACGCGCGGTCGCTATCGTAGTACGAAACCGACCAGTAGTGGCCGAGGGAGCCCACGTCGTTGACATAAGTCCCACTCCGTTCTCCGGAGGCAGGCAGGAATACAGCACCAGCAGGCTCGATAACGTCCTTCCAAAACATTAATCCAACCACATTGCTTGAATAACCGACATGACATTTATTTGTATCGTTAAGGCTGAAAGTAGTTTCGTTCCAGTCATCGGGCACGAGAATCACACCGTTCACGCCATTCACTCGAGCCTTGGCAAAACGTATGCCTGAAGAGGTATTTCGGGTGTTAAACAAATAATCCCATTCCGACCAGGTTAAGGCTCTCCATAATCCCGCTTCGTTACCCCCGTTGCTTATCTTATTGTAAACGCCCCAATCATATTGTGTGTCGGAAATGTTGTTATCCCCATCACCATAGTCACTTTCGTTGATACTGGTCATATACGGGTACTTGTTGTTGTAGCCACTTGTCCCCCATCCAAAAAGATCAATCCAACCGCTATACGTTGAGGATATATTGTCGTTGTTTTCTCCAATGGTATAGTACTGTTTTTCAGCGAATCGCCATGTATTGGTAGAGGCCTGGTATTGCAAGTTCCCTTGCGAGAAATAAACCTTATCCATCGCACTCACAGAATAAATTCCTCCAATGGCACCTTCCGGAACATTAACGCCAACGCCACCACCACCACCACCACCGCCTCCTGACAACGTGGTGAAATTTACTTCATTGCCATAACCAACACCCTTGCTATTAATTGCGTATGCTCTGACATAATAGGTAGTATTAGGTTCCAAATCAAACATCTTGCAACCATCGAAAGTTCCAGCACCTATGGATTGGTATGCGAGCACGTGGTTTCCACTTACAATTGGGTTGTTTTGAGTACTCCAACACACGCCTCGTTCAATGATACTCCCTCCGCCATCGGAAGTGACCACACCGCTACCAATAGCACTGGTTTCTGTTATTTCCCTAACAGGAGAAGTCTCAACTACAGGAATAGAGGCAGCAACACTTCCTCCGTTACCTCCACCATTGTTCCCCCCATTGTTCGGGTTATCTTCTTTACCACATCCTAAGGCGAACACCATCACCATAAACAGCATCATGGCTGCTGTAGCCTTCATAAAGTTTTTCATATTTGAGAAATTTTGATATGTCAGCCATCCAAATCTTTTGCGGATGACAAGGCAAAAGTAAGAAAAAAGTATTGACTAAACAAGATCCGATGATTATTTCATTCCCTCCTCGATACGACGATGAGCCTCTTCCCTAGTTGTCGGAACGTAAAAATCTTTATTCATCGGAATTGCTTGATCGATGTTGCAAAAACACAAAAATATTTCCCAAAAACGCTTCATTAATCCGTGAAGATTGAATATTTTTGCCAAAATAAAAATCTTTCAACTTTCCACTTATGAAAATGCTCGCCCCTTCCCTGCTCTCAGCGGATTTCCTTAATTTAGGAAGAGATATTGACATGGTCAACCGCAGCGAGGCCGACTGGTTCCATTGCGACATCATGGACGGCCGTTTCGTGCCCAACATCTCGTTTGGCATTCCCGTGGTGCAAGCCATCAGCCAACAGGCCGAGAAGCCCCTGGATGTCCACCTGATGATTGTGGAACCGGAGAAGTACTTCGAGGCCTTCGTGAAGGCCGGCGCCGACATCATCACCTTCCATTACGAGGCCAGCACCCACATCCACCGTGCCGTGCAGCAACTGAAGGCCCTCGGCGTTAAGGCAGGCGTGGTGCTCAACCCACATACGCCCGTCTCCGTACTGGAAGACATCGTCGGCGACCTAGACCTCGTTTTGCTGATGAGCGTCAACCCAGGCTTCGGTGGACAGACATTCATCGAGCGCACCTTCGGAAAAATCCGCAGACTGAAAGCCATGATCGAAGACCAAGGCCTTGACACCATGATCGAAGTGGATGGTGGCGTCAATACCCAAAATGCCGCCGCCCTCTACGAGGCTGGAGCAGATATTCTTGTCGCTGGCAATGCCGTATTTAAGTCTGAGAATCCGATCGAAACGATTTCGTCTTTGCGAGGAACATAATCGCAATTATTCATCCGCCTAGGCGGATGTCAGCTCTATAGAATAGGAATAAATCTATTTACCCGTTTTCTATAGAGCTAGCATCCCTACGGGATGCGCCTAAACATAAGAAACGAAACTACATAATATCTAAAACTCAAAAAAAATGAACGATTCAATCTTAAAACTCGCGCCAGCAGGCGTATGGAAAGAATTCCAAGGCATCCTCAGCGTGCCACGTCCTTCCAAGAAAGAAGGCAAAATGGTCCAATATCTTGAGAAATGGGCCAAAGATCACAAGATCAAATATACCAAGGAAAAATGCGGCAACATCATCATGACCGTGCCGGCCACCAAAGGCATGGAAGACCGCAAGATGATCGCCCTCCAGGCCCACATGGACATGGTGTGCGAGAAAAACGGTGACAAAGTCCACGACTTTGAGAAAGACCCCATCGAGGCTGTCATCAAAGGCGAATGGCTGCACGCCAACGGCACCACCCTCGGTGCTGACGACGGCATCGGCGTCGCTGCCGCACTGGCCATCATCACCGACCCCAAGGTAAAACACGGTCCCCTGGAGTGCATCTTCACCGTCGATGAAGAGACTGGCCTCACCGGAGCCGAAGCCCTCGACCCTAAACACATGAAATCACGCATCCTCCTCAACCTCGACTCAGAGGACGAAGGCGAGATCTTCATCGGCTGCGCCGGCGGCATGGACACCATCGTGAAGATGTGGTACGACCTGGAGCCTGCTCCGGAAGAAGCCACCGCCTACCGCGTCACCGTGAAAGGCCTCAAAGGCGGCCACTCTGGCGACGATATCAACAAGAACCTCGCCAACGCCAATAAGCTGTTGACCCGCATCCTTTGGGATGCCACGGGCCGTTACGACCTCGCCCTCTACGACTTCCAAGGCGGCAACCTCCGCAACGCCATCGCCCGCGAAGCTACTGCCGTGGTCTATCTGCCCAACGAGTGCTGCGAAGGCTTCGTGAGCTTCTGCAAGGAGATGGAAGGCAACTTCCGCAACGAATACCAAGTAGCCGACCCAGGCATCACCGTTGTCGCTGAGAAAGCCGAGATCCAACCCGACGTCGTCATCGACGAGGTGTCGCAATTCGAGCTGCTCAACGCCCTCTATGCTTGCCCGCACGGCGTCATCGAGTGGTCACAGACCATCCCGAACTTCGTGGAGACCTCCACCAACCTGGCCTCCTGCAAGAAGAGAGAAGGCTACTTCTTCATCCAGACTTCGCAACGCAGCTCCATCGACTCAGCTAAGGAAAATGTCGCCAACATGGTGGAGACCATCTTCAACCTCGCCGGCGCCGATGTGGAACACACCGACGGCTATCCCGGCTGGACACCCAACCCCAAGTCGAAGATCTGCGACATCGCCGTGAAAGTCTATAAGAAACGTTTCGGCAAAGACCCGAAGGTGCGCGCCATCCACGCTGGACTGGAATGTGGCCTCATCGGCGACAAGATCAAAGGCATGGATATGATCAGCTTCGGTCCTACCCTCCGCGGCGTCCACTCACCCGACGAACGCATCGAGATCAAGACCGTTCAGATGTTCTGGGATCTGCTTTGCGATATTCTTAAGAACGCACCGAAATGAGGTTAAAGGTTAAAGGTTAGAGGTTAGAGGTCAATTACCACCTTTAACCTTTAACCTTTAACCTTTAACCTCTCACCTCTTAAACGGACAATCAACATTACAGGAGGCACAACTGCCTCCTGTTTTTTTGTCTTTTCCATCACAGCACGAACGTTTGCCTTTGCGCAAGGTGACGACTGCGAGCGCCACAAGGGCCAGCACCACCAAAAGCACTATGACGGTTGCAAGATTCATCCGATAATAGCGTTAGCGATGAGATAGGCGACCCAAGCGACGACCCAAGCTACCACGCATTGGAAGGCGATGATGAAAAGCATCCATTTTGTTCCCAGCTCGCGACGGATGGAAGCCACCGCAGCCACACAAGGCGTATAGAGCAGGCAGAACACCAGCATGGAAACGCTCGTGGCCATAGTAAACAACGGCATGGCATTCAACACTTCCAAGGTGGCAACCACGCTCTCCTTAGCCATGAAGCCGCTGATCAAAGCCGTGACCACTTGCCAGTTGCCCAAACCTATTGGACGGAAGATAGGAGCGATCCAGCCTGCCACACTAGCCAGCATGCTGCCCTCACCATTCTCCACCATCTGGAAATGGAAGTCAAAGGTCTGGAGGAACCATATCACCAAGGTCGCCAAGAAGATCACCGTAAAAGCACGCTGCACGAAGTCCTTGGTCTTGTCCCAAAGCAGATGGGCGACGTTTTTGGCGCTCGGCATGCGGTAGTTAGGCAACTCCATCACGAATGGCGCCACGTCATGATGTCTGTTGAAAAGTTTGGTCACCAAGGCAGTGACAATGCCGACAACGATACCCAACAGATAGAGACAGATCAGCACCACGCCGCCACGACCAGGGAAAAACACACTGGTGAAGAATCCATAGATCGGGATCTTGGCCGAACAGCTCATGAAAGGCGTCAACAGGATGGTACGCCATCGGTCGTGGGTGGAATGCAAGGTACGGGAAGCCATGACAGCCGGCACAGTGCATCCGAAGCCGATGAGCATCGGCACAATGCTATGTCCCGTTAGGCCCAGCTTTCGCAGGAAGCTGTCGCTCACAAAGGCCACACGAGCCATGTAGCCGCTGTCCTCCAACAGACTTAGAAAGAAGAACAGCAGGATGATGATTGGCACAAAGCTGAGCACGCTGCCCACGCCGCCAAAGATGCCGTCAACCACCAACGATTGCACGGCAGGACTGACGTTCCAACGAGCCAAGGCGCCGCCACAGACACCAGCCAACCAAGTGATGCCCTGGTCGAGCCAATCCTGCAAAGGCGCACCGATCAAATCGATGGAGAGATAGATGATGGCCACCATCACCAG
Organism: Bacteroidales bacterium; assembly: GCA_017530365.1. Taxonomy (GTDB): domain Bacteria; phylum Bacteroidota; class Bacteroidia; order Bacteroidales; family F082; genus Limimorpha. The sequence goes on along the minus strand of JAFXMK010000017.1, from coordinate 39,151 downwards.
GATGAAAATCGGGATGGCCGTCCATTTGCCCGTGAGGATCTTGTCGATCTTGCGACTCCGGCGATATTCCTTACTCTCCTTAGGTTTCACCACCGTCTTGTCGCAAAGACGCTTGATAAAGGCAAAACGCATCTCGGCCATGGCTGCAGCACGGTCGAGGCCGCGCTCCTCCTCCATTTGAACAATCAGATGCTCAAGTGTTTCTTTCTCGTTTTGGGAAAGCTTCAATGCTTCCATTACGATGTCATCGCCTTCGATGAGCTTGGAGGCGGCAAAACGAACAGGGATCTCAGCCCGTTGGGCATGGTCCTCGATGAGATGCATGATGCTGTGCAGGCAACGGTGCACCGCTCCGCCATGATCGTCTTTGTCGCAGAAATCCTGACGCACCGGTGCCTCTTGGTACTGGGCAATGTGCAGGGCATGCTCCACCAACTCCGTGATACCTTCGTTTTTCGAAGCTGAGATCGGCACCACAGGCAGGCCAAGTATCTTTTCCATGTCGTTCACCAAGATACTACCACCATTATTGCGAACCTCATCCATCATATTCAAGGCGAGCACCATGGGCTTACCCAGCTCCATCAGCTGCATGGTCAAATATAGGTTACGTTCGATGTTGTTGGCATCCACGATATTGATGATGGCTTTCGGCTTCTCATCAATGATGAACTGACGTGAGACGATTTCCTCCGAGGTATAGGGGGACAACGAATATATGCCTGGCAAATCGGTCACCATGGTCTCGGGGTGTCCTTTGATTACGCCGTCCTTACGATCCACCGTGACACCGGGGAAGTTGCCCACATGTTGGTTGGCGCCTGTCAGCTGGTTGAACAGCGTGGTCTTGCCACAGTTTTGTTGACCCGCCAAGGCAAAAGTAAGCTTGGTGCCTTTAGGAAGCGGTTTCTCATGGGTCTTGTCGTGATAGATACCTTCCTCACCCAGACCTGGGTGTGCGTTATGGTCGTGCAAGGCACGGATGTACAGCTTCTCATCGCTCTTTACATCGCGAGGCTCTTCAGTCGAGGGCTCACAAGGCGCCACTTCGATCAATGCGGCATCAGCCTTGCGCAGCGTGAGGGAATAGCCATGTATCATCACCTCCATCGGGTCGCCCAAAGGCGCGTATTTCACTAGATGGATGACAACATCGGGAATGAGTCCCATATCAAGAAAGTGCTGACGACGAGAGCCCTCACCACCGACCTTCTTGATCAGTGCCGTCTTTCCTATCTCAAGTTGATCCAAAGTCATCATGATCTTTTTCTTCAATAAAGTGGGCAAAGATACCGCTTTTATCCATTCAAAAGCATCCTAATTAATAGGGATATTTCACCCCGTTTTTCATCTATTCATGCGAAGCAGCGTCGGCTCTTCTCGCGTAAAATAGCGAACACTTACCTCAGGCAGCTTTTTGTCACCTTCTACATCGCATGAGAAAAACACGGACGACTCCCCTTCGGACAACGTCAGCATCCTTTCCAAGGGAAATTCTTGAAGGGTGTGATAGTCGGCGTCGGTGACCCTCGCTACACCATCGAAGTCGCAGAGCAGGAACTCTCCCACTTTCACGACGCATGGGAAGACCAAAGTGTCACTTGCCGTAGCCAACATTGGCTGTCGGATCTCTCCTTTGCCTTTTACCTCGATACGCAAGCCGACAACACTCGTTTCATCCGACTTCCACTGCCACGTCTCCCGATGCGATCCTCTCTCTTGGAAGACACAACGGTAGCCTCGTGACTGATGGACTGGGAATAGCAGATAGCCCTCCTCTCCGTATGGCTCCAGATGCCAGTCGGCGTAGGGATCGCGGAGATCTTCTTTTTGGTACTCGGTAAGCACGCCAGCATCGCGAACCGCATTCCACGCCTTGACGAGCGCCATCACTTTGTCAAGTTGTCCATAGCGCTTCAAAGCGATACGGTCGATTACCAGCCCAAAGCCAGCATTAAAGGCCGCCGCCTTTGACAGCACCCACTCCAGGTCTTCCAGCGTCGAGCTCGCCTGCCGTTTGTCGGAGACCCTAACCGGGATCCATCCGAGCATCAGCGGCTGAGAGCCATCGTGATGCGACCAACGTTCCACCAACTGCACTCGTTGCGATGTATTCACCAAATCCTGTCCATAGCCACCATTCAGCATCGTGAAAGGGCTTCCTGCAGCGACAATTCTTTGGACCAATCGATTTCTGACAGAATCGAGCAAGGCACCTTCGGGAGCGCAATATCGCTCAGGCGAGTCCCATATCTTGTAGGCTTCTTCTCTCTTCTCATGCTCTACATTCTTCGTACCATGAATGCCACGGAAGCAACGATGCAAGAAGAGCATGTCGCCAGCAGGTTCCATCGTGCCGTAAGAAAGCATCTCCTTACCAACCAAAATCAAATTCAAGGTAGAAGGTTGATCCAGCTCTTCAGTATGATAAATCACCAAATCCCGTTGTTCTGCCGTGATATTGGAATAGAACTGCACGGGACCTGTCTTCCGCAACTGCTTGAAATAGCGAGGCGCAAAATAACTGTCATTGAGGCTGATCGCATCTTCATGGATAAGCAAGCCCAACCGCACACCAGCCTCTTGAGCCTTTTGAACCATCCGAGCCACCGAACGGTCGCCCTTGCTGGCAAAAGCAGGATCCCATTCGTAATGCCCATACGAAGAAAAAGGACTCTTATGCAACACTTGCTCGATACCGCCCTTCCCACATAGATCCAACACCGATTCCAGCTCGTCTTCCGCAAAATCGCTGACCATATAGGTTTGAGGCGACTGAGCATTCAATCTGAGCCCAAGAACCAGTGCAAGCAGAAAAAGTCCAATTACTTTCATCATGAAACAGACTACAAAAAGACTAATTGCAAAAATAATCAAAAACAATGAAACCATCATTTAAAATGTTAGTACTTTTGCATCAAACAACACATTATTCCTCAATGAAGAAATACAAGCCATTTTTAGCCACCCTCCTTCTACTGACAGCCTTTTTTATGGCAACCCGTTGCAAACCCGAAGACGGACCAATCCCGGGAGGAGATAGCAGTGACATCATCAATCCGAATTACGTGCCCATTGATTGGAATCAAGCCAACTTGTTGGCCTCAAATGATAGCACCGGCCTTTACCAGATCCAATTTACTGGAGAAATGCCTGAAATTACACCTGGTTCCATCATCACCATCGACCAGGACACCGCCGTTCGCTATGTCTTTGTCGAATCAACGACTGTGGATGGGAAAACCGTCAGCCTCACTTCGATCCAGGCTTATCTCACCGATATTTTCGCCAATACAGATATAACACTGACGACTATCGAAAACACCAAGAAATCTGCAGCAAAGACGTTTTATCCTACAGCGGTTTTCCTGCAAGGTGATGACGGCACGTTTCAAAAGACGGATTTGAAGAGAGCGAACGATGATGGGTTCGGGTTCACCCAATATCTATGGAATTTCAACTTAGATTACAACAATACGGAACTGCTCTCTGTCACCGACTACTTCTCCGTTGAAATGAGAAAGTTGCTGTTCAATTTCGACTTGGGCGTCGAGATGTATATGAATTTCGGCGGAAGGGACATCCATGAGATCACCGAAAACTTGGTGGATCGCTACAGAAGTCAAGCCCTGAACATCAACGGCTATCTTGTCGGCACCTTCCATTCAGAGATGGAAACAACGTGCGGTATCAGCAATGAGATCGAATACGACAATGGTTACGAGATTTGGAAACACAATCCAGTGAAAACACCTAGAATCCGGTTTATTGTGTATGGTGTTCCTGTGGTTATTCAAATCAACTCCGACTTGTATCGGCATGTGACGCTTTCGGCAGAAGGTGAGATTGCGGCCACAATTGGGTTCAAAGACGATGCGGAAGGCCGGTTGGGATTTGAATGGCAGCAAGGCAACGGGATAACCCCGGTGTCCACCTTCTCCAATACTTTTGAGTTTATGGAACCCGCTATTGAAGGCAGCGCTGAGGTGAAAAGCTCATTTTGGGTTTTTCCAAGATTCAGGTTGGTGCTGTATGACATGCTCGGTCCTTCCATCGATGTCATGCCCTTTCTGTCCACCTCTTTGAGTGGCGGTTTCCATAAAGACCTGATCGGACAAGGCAATAATGATTGCGCATGGAGCCTCGACTGCAATACCGGTGTGGATTTCAGGGCTGGATTGAGTTTCCAATTCATGGGATATGAGATAGAGAACTTGCTCACCGATAAAGTAAACCTCGTGAACAAAACGCTGTATCATGCGCCTCAAAAGATCGAGCATCAAGAAAAAGGAAGCGTGAGTATTGGGAAAAACAACACGATCGAGTTTACTGTATATGACCGGAATTACCTACTTGATACCGATGTCATCACACCCCTGGAACAGTATATGCGCTTCGAAGCAAGCGGTGATCTTTCATCCCATTATGGAATTCTCCGCGATGGCAAGGTAACGGTGGACTGGACACCCTCTCAAGGCGACATCCTTTATTCCAAACTGTATGATACGAATGGAAACGTGTTAGCATGCGATACCGTGAGGGCTACTGAAGAGGGAGACTGGGTGGATCTGGGCTTACCAAGTGGTACGCTGTGGGCCACCCATAATGTTGGCGCCACCGCCCCTGAAGAGTATGGCGACTATTTTGCTTGGGCGGAAGTGCAGCCCAAAGAGGTCTATAACTGGGACACATATCAATACGGTAACCAAGAATCTGGATTGACCAAGTACTGTACTAATCCCAATTGCGGCTATAACGGCTTTGCCGACAACCTCACGATCCTTCTCCCAGAAGACGATGCTGCCACGGTCAACTGGGGGGAAGAATGGTGTACACCAGACAACTCACAGTTATGGGAACTCATGCACAATACCAACTATCAATGGACCACAATGAATGGTGTGAATGGCGGGTTGTTTACGGCAGCAAATGGAAAAAGCATTTTCCTACCCGCTGCAGGTACACGAATGGGACCTAGTGGTGTCTATGGAGGCAATGAAATAGGCAATTACTGGTCTTGCAATCTTCATCCCGACACCCCGTTCATGCCCACTTACTTTGCTTTCCATGTGGGAAACAATTCATTCCCCTACCAACGTTGTAACGGCGCGCCGATCCGACCCGTGCGTTCTGCTACGCGGCATTAACCTTCTGAAAAACAAATCTCATGAACTGGAACGACCTCCTTTCAACACACCGCTACGCATCGCCGCACAAGAGCGCCGACATCCGCAGTTCCTTCCAACGCGACTATGACCGCATCATCTTTTCAAGCGCATTCCGCCGACTGCAAAACAAGACTCAGGTGTTTCCCCTCCCCGGAAGCCAGATGGTCCACAACCGCCTGACCCACAGCTTGGAAGTGGCCAGCGTTGGGCGATCCATAGCCTGTCGGACCGTTCAGAAATTGACCAATGACGAATTGAAAGAACACCAGTCCGACATCGAAACCATCGTTTCCACGGTATGCCTCGCTCACGACCTTGGCAACCCGCCTTTCGGCCATTCCGGAGAAGACACTATTGGCAGCTTCTTCAAGGACGGCAAAGGCAAGGAACTCCAAAATGCCATGCTTCCGGAGCAATGGAGCGATTTAATCGCATTTGAAGGCAACGCCAACGCTTTCCATCTGCTGACCAGCCAATTCCACGGTCGCCGCCCTGGAGGTTTGTCGCTGACAGCCGCCACCTTAGGCTCTTTGATCAAATACCCCTACCCCTCTTTCAACAAAGGCAACCGGAAAAAATACAACGTGTTTTATTCTGATCTCGAAGTTTTCGAGGAAACCATGCACGAATGCGGCATCCCCAAGATCGACGACGAGCATCTGGTCTATGCCCGACACCCTCTCTCATACATGATGGAAGCCTCCGACGACATCTGTTACCTGATCCTCGACATGGAGGACGCCCACAAACGGGGCATCATCAGCACAGAGACCATCGAGCAGGCTTTCATGTCGTTCTTCGACCCCACAATAGATGCCAACGTTTTCAAGCACAAAGACGAGGTGTATCGCGAAGTGAGCGACCTGAACGAGCGCATGGCTTTCCTGAGAGCCACCTTGATCAACAAACTGGTCAACTTGGCCAGCGACATCTTTGTGGCTCATTACGATGAGATCATGGAAGGCAACTTCAAAGACAGCCTGATCTCCTATCTTCCCGAACACGAGGATAACGCCTTGAAACAATGCCGCAAACAATCCGTCAAGGACATCTATCGCCACCCATCCGTGGTAAAAATCGAATTGACTGGATTCAATGTCATCGGGACACTACTCGAGGAATTCATCGGCGCCATCTTGGAACCTGACAAAGCATACAACAAAAAGTTGTTGAGCCTGATACCCGAGCAGTTTACGCCATTACACGAAGGCATGTATTACAAGGTCCAATCGGTGCTGGATTTCATCTCCAACATGACGGATCTCTATGCCGTGCAACTTTACAAGGACCTGCGGGGGATTAGTTAGGAGTTAGGAGTGAGGAGTAAGTTTTCAGCTTTCTACTCCCCTCAAGCTTTGTCGAGCGTAAGGCGTTAGGTCTTGCGACGCAAACTCTCCTTTGAGGTATTTGAAATAGCCTGCCACAGCTACCATTGCGGCGTTGTCGGTGCTATAGCTGAGACGAGGGATGAAGACCTTCCAGTGATACTTCTCTCCCATGGCCAGCATGGCATCGTGTAAACCGGAATTGGCGCTCACGCCGCCAGCGATGGCCACCGTCTTGATACCCGTTTGCTTGCTGGCCTTCACCAACTTGTTCATCAAGATGTCGATGATGGTCTTCTGCACCGATGCACAAAGGTTTTCCTTGTTTTCCTCAATGAAGTTGGGATTCAGCTTGAGGTTGTCGCGAACCGTGTAGAGAATGCTGGTCTTCAATCCGCTGAAACTGTAATCCAGTCCAGGGATATTAGGCTTGGCAAAACTGAAGGCATTCGGATCGCCAATCTTGGCCAATTTGTCAATGACAGGTCCTCCAGGATATGGCAAGCCCAGGATTTTGGCCGTCTTGTCGAAAGCTTCCCCCGCCGCATCGTCGATGGTTTTGCCGATGACTTCCATGTCGAAATAGTCCTTCACCACCACAATTTGGGTGTGTCCACCTGATACGGTTAGGCACAAAAACGGAAAGTCTGGCACCTCGGTGTGCGTCGCATCGGTGGCAAAATGCACCAAAATATGCGCATTCATGTGATCCACCTCCACCATCGGGATGTTCAAAGTCTGCGCGAAAGCCTTTGCAAATGAAGTCCCTACGAGCAATGAGCCCAAAAGTCCAGGTCCACGCGTAAAAGCAATGGCAGATAATTGATTTTTATTTATATTTGCATCCTTTAAGGCCGTGTCAACGACGGGGATGATATTTTGCTGATGGGCACGCGAGGCCAATTCGGGGACTACTCCCCCGTATTTCTCGTGAACCTTCTGTCCGGCAATGACATTGGAAAGCACGCACGTGCCTTGAAGAACAGCGGCAGAAGTGTCGTCACACGATGATTCGATGCCTAAAATGTATTCGTTCATGAACTGAAATTTGGAGGCTCAAAATTATTAAAAAAAAGATTATCCATAGTATCCTTGTGCTGATTGTGGTGATCATCTCGCTCATCATGAGTATCTTTGTGGCCATCCAAGACCCTATCATTCAGAAGTTTACCATCAGAATCGCAGGAGGTTACATTTCTCACAAAACTGGCGCCGATGTCAAGATTGGCAGGTTGTACATCTCCCCCAATTTTACCATTCATATCGATCAGTTTTCCGTTAAGGACCTGAATAACAACAATCTATTGCATATCGGAGAGCTCAAGGTACGACCCTTGATGGAAGAGATCATCCATGGCGACATCCATTTGAGCAGCGTAGAACTGAAAGATGCCGAAGCCGATTTGGTTACCTACGAGGGCGACGAACATCTGAATCTCCAGTTCTTGATAGACGCGTTCTCATCCGACAAAAAGAAAGAAAAGGAGACTACCACCAAAGTCCGCATCGACCGGATCATCTTGGACAATGTCGATTTTCAGTTCTGGAACCAAAATAAAGACAAGCCAGAGAAGACGGAAAACCACGAGATGGATTATGCCCACATCGATTTGGACAGCATCAATCTCAACGTGGAGAACCTCGTGATCATCGGAGACTCCATCAACGCCCTCATACATCATCTTTCAGCATCCGACATCAGCGGTTTCACACTGAATCATCTGGAGTCGCAGGCAACCGTATCGCAACACGGCATCCTTCTCGACGGACTGCAAGTACATACTGGCAGCACCAAGCTGAACACCGATCTTCACATGCTGTATAGCAGTTTCAAGGACTTCAGCGACTTCGTAAACACTGTAAACTTCGATGCCAAGATACGTCCTTCAACCGTAAAAGTCAGCGACTTGGGACCGTTCTCGAAGATCTTGTATGACATGACCGATCCCGTCCATTTTGAAGGATGGATGAAAGGTCCCACCAAAAGCTTCAAAATTGACGACTTGAATCTGGCCTTCGGAAAAGAGACACGATTTGCTGGCAACTTGGCTCTCCAGCCACTGGACTTCAAAAACGGTCAGCACACGCTGAACATCAACAAGCTGGACTACTCCATCAACGACCTGAGCAATTTCCATATCCCGATTCCTTCCAAGACCATCCCCATCCCATCGTCATTGTCGGCACTGGAGCGTGGCACGATCAAAGGATACTTCAAAGGATCCATGAACAGGTTCAATGCCGACCTCTCCGCCACCTCGGCTATCGGCAATGTCAGCGCCACCTTGGAGAAACGTTTGAACGAGATGCGATACAACGTCTTTGAAGGACACGTGGACGCCGACAGAATCAATGTGGGACTCTTGGCCAACGCATCCAAAATCATCGGCGACCTCGACTTGAACGCCGAAGTCAAAGCCCAACAAACCCCAGACGGCTTGAATCTCGATGTCAACGGCTCCATTGTTGATGTAGCATTGCTCGGCAGCAACATCAATCAAATCGACTTGAACGGCAACCTTTTCAAGAACCGATTCGATGGTCTCGTCAAAATTGACGACGAAGAACTCAAGATGGATTTCAACGGCAGTCTCGACTTCAGCAATCCAAAATCGCTCGGAGGCGACTTCCACGCCGACATCGTCTCTGCCGACCTCCACAAGCTCAACCTCATCAAGAACGATCCTGCCGCCTCGGTTTCTGCTTCCATCACCGCCAACGCCACCAGCCTCAACAACTTCAACAACGCCGAGGGTACGCTAGCCATCAAGGACTTCTCATTTAAAAACAGCAATGGCCAATTGAACATGGAAAGCCTTGACGCTTCCATCATCAACGACAAGTTGATGCAGAAACGCATCAATCTCGACTGCGACTTTCTCCGTTTCGAGATGGCAGGCAAGATGGATTTCGCCACCATCGCCACCGCATTCAAGCAATATGTGCAGCACTATGTCGAAATCCCACAATGGTCCGAGGAACTGGCTAAGTTTGAAGAAAGCGGGAAGTCTTCCGACCAAGACTTCATCGTCAACATGACTGTGTTTGATACCAAGCCCCTCACCAGGATGTTTGCACCCAGTATCAACATTGCCAACAACACTTCGCTGAGCGGCACCTTCACTTCACGGTCTAACTCGCTGAACCTGACCTTACGATCCAAATATGTGAAGATCAATGACGTCAAGATCAACAACATTGAATGCAAAAGCCTCAGTTCCCCAAGAAGGTCCATCACAAGACTTAGCTTGGACAACATCATTTTGCGCGACAGCACAGAGAAAGAGCCCACCATGTTGAGTTTGGACAACATGAGCATTACTGCCATGCTACAGAACGACAGCATCAAGGCCCATCTTTTCTGGGACGACATCAGCAAGGACGACCACAGCAAGGCCGATGTCCACATGTCATATATTCCCATGATTGGAGGCGGTCATTTCAGCATCAACCAAGCGAACATCGTGCTGAACGACACCACTTGGACCGTGCATCCCGACAACTTTATCGATGTCAACAACGATAAGGTCCGATTCTCAAATGTCCAGCTTATCAGCAACAACCAAAGCCTAAAGATTGACGGCATGCTTCCCATGACCCAGGAAGACACCCTGTCCGTCGATTTCAACGCCTTCAACCTGTCCACCTTCGACCGTGTTTACAAAGGCTTCGGCCTCGATATCGATGGCTTCATCTATGGCAATGCCCAAGTCAACGACTTGAAAGACAACATGACTATCTTTGCCAACCTTAACATCATGGATTTTGGTTTGGATGGCCACAGATACGGCGATGTCGAGATCGCCAGCCAATGGAACAACCCCAATGAATCCATCGATGTTAATCTAGGACTCATCAACCAGATGCAGCGAGCGTTGAACCTTTCTGGTTCCTTCTACCCACGTCGGAAAACTGACAACCTTGATTTCAAGCTGGGCGTCGACAGCCTGAATCTCGCTATAGCTTCACCTTTCTTGGGCAAGATCGCACAACGTTTGCAGGGATACTGTTCCGGCAACGTCGATATCAAGGGATCGTTCAAAAACATCGACATTGACGGCAAACTCAAAGTACAGGATGGCGGGTGTAAGATCAACTTCCTGAACACCTTCTACACCTTCAGTCCTACCGTCACTCTGACCAACAACCTTATTTCGTTCAGCGATCTCACGCTTACCGACACCCTCGGCAACACCGCAAACGTAGCAGGGAGCATCCTTCACAACCACTTCAAGAACATGTATCTTGACTTTAAACTGTATCCCAACAACTTCCTGGCCCTGGCCACCAACGCTAGCTTGAGTCCTTCTTTCTATGGCACTGCCATCGCCAATGGCGTTGTGGTAATCCAAGGACCCGTCAACAATTTGGCACTCGACATCAAGGCCAAAACCAGGAAAGGAACCGATATGACCATCCCAATCGGAGGCAATTCCAGCGTTAAGAAGCACGAGTTTATCACCTTTGTTGACAGGAAAGCTTCCGAGATGAGCCAGGATACCATTGCAGAAGAGCCCGTCAAGAAGAAAGAAGCCACCAATATCCATATTGGCATGGACCTAGATGTTAACAACGATGCACAGGTAAATATATCCTTGCCCAATAACCTAGGCACCATTGAAGCCAGAGGTGATGGCGATATCAAGCTCAGCCTCGCCACTGCAACCAACGACATGGCACTCATCGGCGATTATGTCATCAGCTCTGGCAGTCTCTCGCTCAGCATCAAGGACCTTATCCGTAAGAATTTCATTCTAGATCCAGGAAGCAAGATCTCCTGGACTGGCAATCCCACCAACGGAATCATCAATGCCACTGGCGTCTATCAAACCAAAGTCGCCCTCAGTTCTCTGGGCCTCATCGACTCTACCAGCATGAATTCCGGCAACGTCAAGGTGGAGTGTCTGGTGCGTCTGAAAAACAAGTTGCTCAATCCCGACATCACCTTTGGTTTACGACTCCCCAATGCATCAGAAGACCTACAAATGGCCGTCTTCAACGTTATCGACACCAACAACCAAGCCAACATGCTCATGCAAGCCGTATCATTGTTGGTCTTGAACTCATTTACCTACGGCAATTCCGTCAACAGCTACGACCTCTTCACCAATCAACTCAACGACTTCATCTCGCAATTCACCCAAGACTTCGACATCAACTTCAACTACAAGCCTGGCGATGACCTGAGCAACGAGGAGATGACCGTTGACCTAAAGAAGCAGCTGTTCAACGATCGACTGACCATCGAGACCAACTTCGGCGTGATCATCCCGACCGCCACCAACAGCACCAACACTACCAATATCATCGGCGACGTCAACATTGACTATAAGATCACCCAAGACGGACGATTGAGTGCTCAAATCTTCAACCGATCCAACTACAACACCATCTATTATCAATACACCTACTACAAGATGGCGCCCTACACTCAGGGCATAGGCCTTTCCTACAAGAAGAGCTTTGACAGGTTGCGCGACCTGTTCAGGAAACGCAGCAATGCCATCCTCCCCAACCGTCCCGTCATTACCCAGCAAAAAAACTCCGACCCCTCCAATCCCAACGACAATGAGCCGAACAACTGACAACTTCAAAGTCTATCAGGCATCGGCAGGATCAGGAAAGACCTACACGATCGTCAAGGAATATCTCAAGCTGTGTTTGAAAGACAGCGCTTCGACAAACAATTTCAGCCGTATTCTCGCCATCACCTTTACCAACAAGGCAGCCAACGAGATGAAGGAGAAGATCGTGCAACAGCTCAACGACATCATCCAAAGCAATCCCGACCTGGCGCCAAAAGGCATGGAAGCCGACCTCATCGATGAATTACAGCTCAGCCGCGAGTCCCTTAAAGCCAATGCCAGATTGCTGTTTCAGCACATCATCCACGACTACAGCAGCTTTTGTGTCAGCACCATTGATGCCTTCGTGCAAAAGCTCGCAAGGTCTTTCGCCAAGGACCTGGGGCTTCCCTCAAAGTACAACGTCAGCATCGACAAAGACGAGATAGCCGATGCCATCACCGAACGAATCGGGGAACAGATCGGAAGCTCAGACACCTTCCTGACAAAAGTCATCGAGGACTTCGGCAAGATGAATTTCGACAATGGAAAAAGCCTTCGCATCGACAACAGCTTGCACGACTTTGTCAAAACATTGTTTAGCGAAGAATCCTTCCAAAAGCACGAGAAAAACCATTTCGAGACCCAAGAGCAATACGAGGAGACACGGAAATTTCTCATCAATAATACCGAACCATTCGAAGCCAGATGCCAACAGTTTACCAAGGATTTCACAGCTTTTCTCGATAAAAACGGCCTATTCACTGACGATTTCAAAGGGAAGTCAAGAAGCTCATGCTTAGCCGCCTTCAAGAAATTGCAGCACAAGGAATACAGCCCCGTCAGCGACAGTTTAGCAAAAGTGCTTGCCGGCAAGGAAGACTGGTTTTCAAGCACACTTCAACAACGCATCGGCCAAGCAGCTATAAATGATCTGAACCGAGAATTCCAAAAATTGTATGTTGCCTTTTTCAAGGAATACCAATCCCAAATCGGCTCCTATCTGTTTTACAAGAAACAGCTCGGATTGTTAAGCTTCTATACCCTGCGCTCGAAGATCATGACCGAGATGGACAACTACATTGACGAAGAACAAATCGTGCTCATCTCAGAGTTCAACAAGCGCATCAATCAAATCATGGATGATTTCTCTGTACCTTTCATCTATGAACGGATTGGGGAACGCATCCAACATCTCTTCATTGATGAGTTTCAAGACACTTCCGTACTGCAATGGCAGAACCTCATGCCACTTGTCGAGAACAGCTTGTCGAACAACAACATGAACATGATTGTAGGCGATGGAAAACAATCCATCTACCGTTGGCGCAACGGCGAGGTCGGACAGATCGTTAACCTTCCCAAGATCTATGACAAGCCAGAAAATAGTCCCATCTTCGACAATTACGAGAACGCCTTTTGCAACAGCTTTGATTTCCACGCATTAAACAAGAATTTCAGGTCTTTCAAAAACATCGTCGAATTCAACAACAGCTTCTTTGATTTCAGTTCGAAATACCTTCCAGAGGAGAGCCGGAAAGTCTATGTGGATCAGAACGAATACAAGCAGGTCTCCATCAAGCAACAATACCAATTCCAAGAAGAAGGGTATGTCGAGTTGGAGTTGTTCGAAAAAGACAAACAATCAGATGAAGCGATGCTTTCGCGCATCAAGGACCTGATCGAAGATCTCATTGGGAAAGGTTTCCGAAAAAGCGATATCACCATTCTGGTACGCACCAACAAAACTGGAATTCTGATAGCCGACTATCTGAATGGCAATGGCATCGACATCTTTTCAGCCGAATCCATTCTGGTCAGCACCTCCGAAAAAGTACAGCTTATCATAAGCACGTTGGACTACCTGATCCATAACGACAATAGCTCCAAAATCGCCACGTTGTTGTATTACTGGAACGCCACCCACCAGCAAGGTTTCAATGGCACTGTGGACGGTATGTTCGACAAAGCCGACAATATTGCAAAGGGGAAGATCGACATGGAGGAGGTAATAGGCTTGGAACCAGGAACCTTCCCGTCATTATTGGCCAAATCGTACAGTCTCTACGACCTCTGTTCGGCTTTGATGAGGCTCTACGGCTTTCATGCCATCGGCGACGCCTTCCTAAACTTCCTGCTCGATGTCGTGTACAAATGGCAGTATTCCGATGAAACTGGCATTACCAGTTTCTTGGACTATTGGGACAAGAACAAGGACAACCTGTCTGTGATAAGCAGCAATACCGACGCCGTCAACATCATGACCGTCCATAAATCAAAGGGATTGGCTTTCCCTGTGGTTATCTATCCGTTTGTTGAGGATAATATCGACAACAGAAAAGCCCATTCCATCTGGATCACACCTGAAGCATTGGGATTCGATCCCATTCCGAACATCGACAAGGTGCAGTTCACCATCACTGACGACAGTGCAAAATGGAGTCCGCAAATCCAACAAATCGTCGAACAAGAACATGAGAAGGTCCGTCTTGACAACCTGAACATCAATTACGTGGCTTTCACAAGAGCCAGACAAAGGTTATATATCCTCTCCTACCAAACAAATAATACCGACAACAGTCCCATCAACGCTTTCCTCAAAGAGCATCCAGCGCAATACGGCGATCCTGATGCCCGTAAGATCGAAGACCATGCTGACGAAGAGAAGCTGGAAGAGATTTATCAAGAATCAACTTCCTGCGAATGGTTCGACAAGATCAGCATCGACCCCATGCCAAGCATGTTCTGGATTTCGAAAGAAAATAAGATGCAGCCAGTGGAATGGGGTGAGTTCGTGCATCAAGCCTTGTCGGAAGTCCAACAAGCCAACGACATTGAACACGTTTTGGACCCCTACCTCACCTCAGGAGTCATTGACTCAAAGACCGCCTCGATACTCCGGGGCCTCTTCGAGCAAATGGTCATCCATCCCTTGATTTATGAAGCCTTCTCCGATCAAGCCAAGATCAAAAACGAATGCGAGATCCTCTCACGTCAATATGGCATCATCCGACCCGACCGCTATGCGGAACTTCCAGACAAGATCATCCTGCTGGATTACAAGACGGGTGCTTCATCCAATGAGCACCACAAGCAGCTGAAACAATACGAATCCGTCCTCCGGCAGATGGTCAACAAGGAGATCTCCTCCTATTTGGTTTATCTAGGTGACAACATCAACGTGGTTCCCATCTCCAACACAGATCAACAATTAATCATCAACTTTCAATAGCCATGAAAAAGCTCCTAACCTTATCTCTTATGCTTCTCATAGGGCTGACAGTCAGCGCTCAACAAGAAGCCAAAATGCTCCGATTCCCAACGATCCACGGCAACGACGTAGTGTTTACCCACGGCGGTGACCTTTACAAGGTTGACGTCAAAGGCGGTGTGGCCCACAAGCTCACCAATGATGTTGACGGCTACGAGATGTTCGCACGTTTTTCCCCCGACGGCAAGCACCTGGCTTTCACTGGACAATATGACGGCAACACCGAAGTGTATGTGATGCCCTATCCCGAATGCGGAACTCCTACTCGACTCACCTACACTGCCACACTGAGCCGCGATGACGTGAGCGACCGCATGGGACCGAACAACATCGTTATGACATGGAAAGACAACGAAAACATCGTGTTCCGCTCGCGCAAGCAAAGCTGGGACGATTTCGTTGGACAGCTCTTCGTCGCCAATATCGAAGGTGGCATCGCTGAGCAACTGCCTTTGCCCGAAGGCGGCTGGATCTCCTATTCGCCAGACGGCAAGAAGATCGCCTACAACAGAGTGATGCGTGAGTTCCGCACCTGGAAATACTACAAGGGCGGCATGGCTGATGACGTGTGGATCTTCGATTTCAAGAGCAAGAAGATTGAGAATATCACCAACAACAATGCCCAGGACATCTTTCCCATGTGGGTGGGCGACAAGGTGTATTTCTGCAGTGATCGCGACCGCACGATGAACCTCTTCGTGTTTGACACCAAGACCAAGCAGACCTCTAAAGTGACCGATTACACCTATTACGACATCAAATACCCATCGCTCGGTGATAACGATATCGTTTATGAGAATGGGGGTGAGTTATTCCGCTATAACCTAAAGGACGGCAAAATCTATCCCATCCCGGTGCAGATTGTCGATGACGGCAACTCCACCCGCAACAAATACGTGGATTGCAGCAAGTTTATCAACAGTAGCAGTATTGCTCCCGATGGCAAACGCGTGGCCTTTGGCGCTCGTGGCGACGTGTGGACCGTTCCCGCAAAGTCAGGTATTACCCGTAACCTTACCCAAAGCGACGGCGTTCACGACCGCAACGTAGCTTGGTCGCCCGACGGCAAATACATCGCCTACATCAGCGATAGGACCGGCGAGGATGAGATTTACATTCAAAGTCAGGATGGCAAGGAAGAAGCCGTCCAACTCACCGATAATTCCGACACCTACAAGATGGGCGTAAGCTGGTCGCCCGATAGCAAGTACGTAACATGGTATGACAAAATGAACCAACTCAACATCGTGGAAATCAGCAGCAAGAAAGTCACTGTGGTCGCCGAGAATAAAACGGGAGAGATGCGCGACTTTGCCTGGTCAGCCGACAGCCGCTGGATCGCCTATACCATGCCCAGCACCTTCGGTGTGAGCCAAATCCACATCTACAATGTGGCATCAGGCAAAGACGAGGTGGTTACCGAAGAGCTGTTCAATGCCTCTAGCCCTACCTTCGACAAAAATGGCAAGTACCTGTATTTCACTTCTGAACGCGATTTCAGGCCAACCTATAGCTGGACTGAATGGAACCATGTTTACACCGACATGACCCGCATTTATCTGATCACCTTGCAAAAAGACACCCCCTCTCCTTTCCTCACGGAGAACGACGAAGTAATGGTAGATGGCGAAAAGACGGAAAGCAAGGACGAACCCAAGAAAGAGGCTCCAAAGGAGGTGAAGATAGACTTTGAGGGCATCACCCACCGCATTGTCGTATTGCCCGTAAACGCTGGCAGCTACTATAACTTGAACGGCGTCATGGACGGCTTGTATTATGTTGCCGGCGGACGTAACAGTGGCGGCTTGGGCTTCTTCGATGCCAAGACCAAGAAATGCACCAACATCGGAAGCAACATGGGCTATCAGCTTACCGCCGATGGCAGCAAGATGCTGGTTCGCGAACGTGGCAGCTACAAGATCATCAACGCGCCGAAAGGACCCATGCCTGGTGGAGGTTCCAAAGAAGGATCCAGTGGCAATGCCAAAGACGATGGCTCGCTCGATCTGAGCCAGATGAAGAAATGGGTCAGCCTCAAGGAAGAATGGACCCAAATCCTCAACGAGGCTTGGCGTCAGGAGCGTGACTTCTTCTACGCGCCCAACATGCACGGCGTGGATTGGCCCGCAATGAAAGAGAAATATGGGAAACTCGTCCCCTACTGCTCCGACCGTTACGACCTCACCTACCTGATTGGTGAGATGATCGGCGAGATCAACATTGGCCATGCCTACGTGGGCGACGGTGATCGTCTCAAACCAGAACGCATCAAACTCGGACTGCTTGGCGCCCAGATACATCGCGACAAGTCAGGGTATTTCCAGATCGACAAGATCCTAAAGGGCGAGAACTGGAACGAGAAAACGCGCTCACCTCTTAC
Source organism: Bacteroidales bacterium (assembly GCA_017530365.1). Lineage (GTDB taxonomy): Bacteria > Bacteroidota > Bacteroidia > Bacteroidales > F082 > Limimorpha. The sequence goes on along the minus strand of JAFXMK010000017.1, from coordinate 21,443 downwards.
CGAGGTCGGTATCGACGTGAAGGAAGGCGACTACATCATCTCCATCGACGGTCAGAGCACGAAGGAGATGAAAGACATGTACAAGGCCTTGGTTGGCAAAGCCAATACCCCTGTGCTCCTCACGATCAACGGCAAGGCTTCCGAAGGAGGCAGTCACGACGTAGTAGTGAAGCCTATCGCTGACGAGAACGGGCTCTATTACTATAACATGGTTCAGGACAACATCGAAAAGGTCAACAAGGCCACCAACGGACAAGTGGGCTACATCCACATCCCCGACATGGGCGTGGATGGCTTGAACGAATTCGCAAAGTATTTTTATCCCCAACTCGACAAGAAGGCCCTCATCATCGACGACCGAGGCAACGGCGGCGGCAATGTCAGCCCCATGATCATCGAACGTTTGCGTCGCGAGCTCTCCATGTACGACATGATGCGCAACTGCGAACCCGAAACCAAACCCACGAAAATGGTGCTTGGTCCCAAAGTATTGCTGTTCAACAAATATTCTGCTTCCGATGGAGACCTCTTCCCCTATCAGTTCAAGAAACACAAGATCGGCACCACCATCGGCACCCGTTCTTGGGGAGGCGTTGTGGGTATCCGTGGCAGCCTGCCTTTCATCGATGGAGGCACCTTGACCCGTCCGGAGTTCGCTCCATTTGACGAAAAAGGCAACTGGGTCATCGAGGGCTACGGCGTCGATCCCGACATCGTTATCGACAACGACCCAGCCCGCGAGTTCGAAGGTATCGACGACCAATTGAACAAGGCCATCGAAGTCATTCTAAAGCAGATGAAAGACTATCCCGAGATCCCTGCCATCCCGGCATTCCCAGATAAGTCAAAATAAGCGAAGCTATTCCATCAAGCGATAATACTTGGTTTGATAATCTGGTTGGTGTTCCGCCATGACTTCGGGATGGAACAAATAGATGAAATCGGCAAGCAGCCGCTCGGGCTCGATTTGTGAAGTCTCGAAATAACCTGTTTCTTGGATATCGCAAACGATGATCTTGCGATTCTTATACGCATCGAAAAGCGCATAAACGGCATTCTCACGTTTCAACGACTCGTAAGTCATCGGCAACGACGATGAGTTGGCCACACGCCAGAAGTCGGCATGCCTGGCTTTGGCCAAGATGGTTTCCGAATCCAACGGGAAACTGGCCGTGGACGGATTGTCCTTCCAGATATAATCAACGCCGGAATCCTCAAACAGCTGAGCGATATAGCTCTTGCCCCCGGCAACATACCATTGGCCGTTGAAGGCCAGGTCAGAGAACACCGTAGGGCGCGTCTCCACCTCAGCGCACCAGTCTTTCAGCTCGTTATAACGGCTTTCAATATCGTCGAACCATGCATCGGCATCTTCTTGACGACCCGTCAGGATACCAACGACGCGGATCCACTCCGCCCTTCCCAAGGGCGTGGTCTCCAAATAATCGGCAAAAGGAAACAAGGCCCCACCCGTCACTTTCAAAGGATCCTGGTTGCCGTCGAAATAAGGCGAATACAAGATAATGTCGGGATGCATTTGGATCATGAGCTCGATGTTCTTGGCCGACTCCGTCCCGACATCTTGGACCGAGCCATCGGCCAACAAAGCTTTCATCTTGGGGCTATGGATGTTCCTCCCCTCTAAGATCCCTTTCACACGGCCGATCTCACCAAGTTCCAGGAACACCGACCATTGGGTAGAAGAAAAAGAAATCACCGACTGGACCGGTATCTTAACCACCACAGCCCCATCGGCAGCAATGTTTTGATCATGAAAAGGTTCGTCCACAAAGGCGAAAGAGCCCAATCGCTGGGTGGAATCCCAGGGATTGAGCACTTCCATCTTGTAACCGTATGCTGTCGGGAATGCCAGTACATTCTTGGCATATCGAAAAAGATTCCCGCCAATGCTATCCTGCGACAAAACAGCTTCAGGCATCGGCTGCTGCTGTCTGTTGTTTTTGCATGACAGCATAATAAGCAGCACGCCAAGCCACAGCAGCGCGCTTATTTTGACAAGCTTTCGAGACATTCTTTGCATAAGCAGTCGTTATACTCTTTCAACTTCACCCTGGTTTGCTCGCTCAACTTGACTTTGGCGCACCAGCAGTCTTTCGAATGTACACACTCGAACTCTTTCCCGCATCTCGGACAAATCTTCTTCATTCTTTCTTCTGTCTTTTGACTTCTTAATTAAACAACATAAATCCCGGACAGATTCCAGCGTCGAACGAGTTCAGCAGCACTCCATCGGACGAATAGCGATACACGGCACCATTCTGAACGTATGTCTTGGCATCGGTAATGTAGATATCACCATTCTCCGGATTCACGGCAATCTTATAGAACATCTTGCCTTCCGAAGCGATTACGAATTGGTCTTCGGCTTCCGGATTGTCGATGCTCTTGCGATGCACATCACCGCCGAGGAAATAGTATAGATAGGTGCCTGTCGGATCAATGGCCAAATTCATGGCACCATCCTCTTTACTGAACGAAGTCATACATTCAGCACGTTTCGTCATGGGGTCAATACGCCATAGGGTTGGATCTTCGGCATCATTTGTCCAGGTGGCACCTTCGCACAGCACCCAGACCATGCCATTCTTATCCACGACCATTCCGTTAGGTTCCATGCCTACTGCAATGTCGGCGACTTTCACATCATTGTTCAGGTCAACCACTTGAACGGTATTGTTATCCATCCCCGGAAGGTAAGATTTCGACCAGTTTGTCACATAGAGCTCACTGCCAACCTGCACCATGGTCTCCGTAGATTTGCCCATATTGATGGAACCCAAAATAGTCATGTCTTGTGGATTGACGATCCACAGTCCTCCACTGGCGAGGTCGGAAACGTAGGCTTTGTTAAGTGCCACTGGCAGCATATAACGAGGCTGGACAAAACCCGTAAGCATATACGGTTTGGTGGTATCGCAAACCAGTGTGCTTGCATCCACCTTGTAAATGTAATTGCTGTTGTTGACCACGATGTAGAGGTGTTTATCGATCAATGCCAAACTTTGTCCCACATCACCGATAGGAGCACCATTGATACGGTAGAACAGATTGTTTGCTACCGTGTCCATCTCCGGATCATAGAACGTCAAGGAAGAGTTGGCGTAGGTAAAGTTACCTTCATTGATCACGAAAACGCCCTTACCGATCTTTACTGCATCAGGGGTAATGGGATCCTTGGGACCGCAAGAGGCCATCAACAGAGCCAAAAGGCAACAGCATACGAAAGTAATTCTTTTCATCAGTTTCAGTTTTTAATAAATCTATTCACCACAATGGCATCTTTGGTCAAGATACGAACCAAATAAACACCTTGTGGAAGCATGGAGACAACCATCCTGTTATTATCCGAGGTCAAAACCTGTTGCCCTGTGAGGGTGAAGACTGTCATTGAAACGACATCTTCTGAATTCACTGACAAAATATTGTGGACCGGATTAGGATAAACAAGCATCTCCGTTGACATCTGATCGCCAACGCTGTAATGAGCCACATCATGGATCACGCCGACAGCATCTAAATCGAAGCCGCTGGATGGAAACGGTGTCGGCCATGAGTCATTGACAATATGGCCCTCGCTATCGTAGGTGGCATATTCAGGGTTGACGCATCCCACCACATCGACAAGGCGCACATGAGTGATGCGATCCTTGTTGAGCAGCTCGTCGTCAGGCAGTTCGTCCAAATCGAAAGGCGTTCCATAGCGTGAGGCGTACTTGCCCGCGAAGTTATTGATGAGTTTGGGATCCGTACATTCAAAGCTCCCGATTTGAGGTGCCTCAGGGAAGAGAGAGACGGCAGGGAAACGGAAATAGTTCTCCCCATCGGAGCTCACCTCCACGAAGGCCAGTTCAAGGAAGTACAAGTTGGTGTCCTGAGCGTATTTGAGAGGATTCTCGAACACGGCAAAGTCAAACCCTTCGCCATTGCAGATAGGCGAGTCGAAGGTCAGCACCGCTTTACCGCCATCGCCAAGGCTGACTACCAGCAATCCATCCGGTTTGCCCAACGCGTCGGCATCCACACCATACGAAGCCAGGCCGTTCTCTGGCTTGTCGATTTGCATGGGACCACGTTCCACAACACACCCCGAAGCCCATGCCACAAAGGCTGGAGAGTCCGCATGGATGGCCGTAGAACCCTCCTGCCCCGCCGGTGGTGCGAACTGCGCCACCGACAGCAGCGGGAGAACAACTAAAAATATGGATAAGATTTTTCTCATTGCACAGAGAGCTTCACCGTCTGACGGCTGGTTGCATTGCTCACAGTCACGAAGTAAATGCCTGCACGATAACCGGCTGTTTCGATACGGACAGGCTCGTTGGCTTGCTGCACCGTGAAGGTGCTCAACACTCTGCCTTGGAGATCAACGACAGACACTACTGCATCATCAGTCATGCCATCAAGTTTCAGCGTGGTGTAGGATGTGGCAGGATTGGGATAGAGCGAGAGCGAAGTGTTGGCGTTTTCGATCACCTCAGTATTGATAGTAACAGGTTGAACGGGTGTTTCCCAGACGTATGTCCAGGCAGCAATCTCGGTACCGATGCGGTAGTCACCCCATTTCACGAAATCACCACTCACGACTGTTTGTTGGTCAAACGTCAGCCATGACATTGCTCCATTCAGATTATACATAGCATTATATCCTTCAAGAACAAAACGGAGATCACCATTGTCAAAGGTAATTTTGTTTAACCAGCCCTCTTCAGAAGCATCGAAAGCAAAACGGCTATCAGCGGCAGCGATGTCATCCATCATGTCTTTGATAGTGACATTGTCCGTGGAGAAACGGTAACCCCAAGCATAGCATACATCCTCAGGATCAGCGAAGTTCACTGCAAAAATAGCCTCATCTTCGCCTTCACCAACCCAGTAAAGGATTTCCGAAGGATCGATCATGGCTTCATTGGCCAGTGGATACACAGCGGCAACTTCTTTTTCCCAGACATAGATGTAGTTAACAGGATCAACTAAGGTGCCGCAATGGGTGTCACCTAATTTCACATATTCGCCAGGAGCGACGGTAGCCACATCAAAGGTATCCCATGAGGAATTACCATTGATCAAAAATGAAACCCACATCTCTTCTACAAGACTCAGGTCAAGGATACCATCGTTAAAATGCATATCGACGAGCCAGCCAGCATCAGTTGCTTCATAACTGAAACGGTAATCAGCTGCAGCAATGCCATCCATGATTTCTTTAACAGTGACGTTTTCAGCATTGAAGCGATAGCCCCATGCCAAAGCAGTGTCGGGTTCAGCCCAGTTGGCGATGAAGATTACTTCGTTTTCGCCATCACCAATCCAATAACGGATATTTTCAGGGGCGATGGTGGCATCCTCTTGAGCAAAGAGGTTGGTCGTGAAAAGACCGAAGATTCCCATAAGGAATAAAAGGGTAAAGTTTTTGAAACGCATACGCATAAGTTTTTAAGGTTAATAATTCATTTCCCTCAAAACTTCAAGGACGGGGTTGGGGTGCACCTATTTTTAATAAATGAAGCCAGCTCTTATCCCGAAAGCTTTGTTTTCAGCGACATGGGGCAGGTCTTCTGACTTGGGTCTCTACTTGCCGCCTTCCCATCAGACGGAGCGTCCGACAGTGGCTCTGTGGCAAGCGTCCAACCGACACAGCAGCGGGAACTGTACGGGATTCACACCCGATTCCCTATTGAGTCCTTCCGGACACCACATATCGTTTGCAAAAATAATAAATTATTTTTTATTGTTCCAAAATGTTTGGAAATCTTCATAGTTCCTTTGAAGGAGATTCGGAATATCAAGACCGTACGGGCATTTGCTCTTACATTGGTCGCAATGCACGCAATCTTCGATCAGCTTCATCTTCTCAGCCCATTCCTCGGTGAGATAGACGCTCAAGGGAGCACGGCGTAGGAAGAGACTCATCCGGTTGCAGTCGTTGATCTGAATGCCCACGGTGCATGGCATGCAATAGCCGCAACCCCGGCAGAAATCACCAGAAAGCGACTTGCGCTCCTCCTCCACTTTCTTCCATCTGGCTGACGACATCTCAGGCGGATCGGATTGATACGAAATGAACTCGTCTAGCTCGCTCTCGCGCTGGATGCCCCATATTGGAAGCGCGTGGTCATATTGGTCAAGGAAGGCATAGGCCAAGGCGGAATCGTTGATCAGACCACCCGCGAGTGCCTTCATACAAATGAAACCCATGCCTTGTTTCCTAGCCGCCTCTACGATAGCTTCGTCCTCCTTCGATGAAAGATAAGAGAACGGATACTGCAAGGTGTCATACAAGCCTTTCTCTATGGCTTCCAAGGCTACCCTTTGGCGATGGTTGCTGATACCGATGAACCGCACCTTACCCTGGCGTTGAGCCACTTTTATCGCGTCATACAAACCCTCTTTGTCCCCTGGTTTCGGACAATAACTGGGGTTATGGAACTGGTAGATATCCAGATAATCTGTCTTAAGGTTGGTCAGCGTGGTGTGAAGGTCTTTCCAAAACTCCTCCACCGTGGTAGCGCCCGTCTTCGAGGCAATCACAATCTTGTCGCGACAATGCGACAACGCCTCACCGATCTTTTCCTCACTGTCGGTGTAAAAACGCGCCGTATCGTAAAAATCAATGCCGTTGTCGTATGCCTTTTGAAGCAAGTAAACTGCTTCCTTCATGTTGACTCTTTGGATCGGCAAAGCACCAAAACCATTTTTGTTTACTTTCAGGCCTGTATTGCCAATAGCGATTCTTTTCATATCTTTAGATATTTGCCCCAAATATATGAAAAAATAACACTACTTTTGCATTATGAAAAAAATATTGATTCTCAACGGCCCAAATTTAAACCTTTTAGGAAGGCGCGAGCCTCAGATTTACGGCAATGTCTCTTTTGAAGCCTATCTAGAGTCGTTGATCGCTGCATTTCCTGATGTCCAGTTGGATTATTACCAATCGAACCACGAAGGCTTTTTGATCGACAAATTGCAGGATGCCGATCACCAGTACGACGGTGTGGTCATGAATCCCGGTGCATACGCCCACACCTCCATTGCCTTGGCCGACTGCATCAGGGCTGTCAGCATTCCCGTGATCGAGGTGCACATCTCTGACATCAGCAAGCGAGAACCGTATAGGCGACAGTCGTTTACCGCTGAAGCTTGCAAGAAATGCATTACGGGAGAAGGTCTAAAAGGCTACGAGTTAGCTGTTCGTGAACTTCTGGGGATCTAATTCCGAATAGCGTTTCTTACCTCTCAAGAAATTCTCAAAAACAATATTGCGTTGATATATCTGTCCCACCTGACGGTTCGGAAGTCCTTTGCGAACCTTCCGCAAGGATGGAATACGCCTATAAAACGCGAAATGTGCCCTGATGACGGCCCAGTAATCCTTCAAGCCACCACCGCATAGGAATTTAAGCGCAGCTACCCAGTCCAGCACGATGCGGTAGGCTATGGTCCAGAAGACAAGGTTGGAAGGGAGGTTTTTGTAAAGCAACGAAAGGTTATTCCTGAAATTCAGATAGGTCTTGCGCGCCGAACTCTTCGGTAAAGTGCCGCCGCCGATATGATAGACTCTCGACTGGGGACAGCAGTAAATCTTGAATCCCAAGTTTTTCATCCTCCAGCAGAAGTCGATCTCTTCCATGTGGGCAAAGAAAGAATCATCTAGACCACCATGCTGGAGATAGAGATCCGCCCGCACAAACATACAGGCACCCGTCGCCCAGAACACCTCGCAAGCATCATCATATTGGCCATGATCCTCCTCCAGATGTTGGAACACACGACCACGGCAGAAAGGATAGCCATATTTGTCGATATAGCCCCCCGACGCACCAGCATATTCAAACTTCTCCTTCTCGTAATAAGACAATATTTTCGGTTGGCAAGCAGCAATGCTTAGGTCGGAGTCCATCAATTCGATGACAGGTTCTATCCATTGCGGCGTCACCTCGATATCAGAATTCAACAACACGAAGTATTCCGCTTCGATTTGTTTCAAGGCAAGATTATATCCTGTAGCGAAGCCACCATTAAAGTCATTGACGATCAATCGGATGTCGGGGAAACGTTCCCGCATGAAAGCCACCGAGTCGTCGGTCGAGGCATTGTCGGCAACCACAATCTCAGCCATCTCGGCATTGGTGTTGGCAATGACATTAGGAAGAAACTCCTCAAGGAACTTCTTACCATTATAATTCAATATGACTACCGCGACTTTTTTCATGCCTGTTGCTGTCTTGTATGTTTCCATCGGCGGTGTGACCACAGCCAGTTATCAGGATTATCATGGATGAAACGCTCCACATGACGCACATATTGTTCCATGATGGCGCCTTCTTCCATGGCTTTGGGATCCTCACAAATCAAGTCGAAGCTAACCGTATATTGGCCTCTCCCCACCCTTCGCATATCGACAAAGACCACGGCATAATCCAACAGTTTGGCCATCTTTTCCAAGCCATAGAACCAACAGGTGTCGCGGTGCAGGAAATCGGTCCAATAGTCGCTTGCAATGCCACGGGGTGACTGGTCGGCAACAATAAGGATGGCATTGACCATCTCCTTCCGTCGCACCAAGGCTTTCAACGCCGTCGAGGCTTCGATCATCTCTTCCTGATCTTGGTTGAAGTTCAGTCGCAGCTGTTTCATGAAAGCATCGAAATACGGATCCTTCACCTTTTTATAGATGCCCGAGGCCTTATGTTCAGAGACCGTATGCATGAGTTTCCCGTACCACTCCCAGTTACCAGAATGCGGAATGGAGGTAAACACGCTCCTACCCTTTTCATAAAGTGACTGGATCAATTCCGGATTCGTGAAAGTGACGTGTTGCAACATCTCATCGGGCTTGAGTCGCATCATCTTACATGTCTCCATAAACAAATCGCAAAGGTTGCGGTAGAACCGTTTTTCTATCTTCTTGATTTCCTTGATGGATTTCTCAGGGAACGACTTCACGAGATTGTCGCGAACCACTTTTCTGCGGTAGCGGATGACGTGATACAGCAGAAAGGAATAGATGTCGGATCGCAGGTACAGCAAGCCAAAGGGCGTAAGGGCTATCAGATACGCCAGAGCCTTTACCAACCAGAATCCGATTTTCTTCATGTATCAGCTACCTTATCTTGGATTCCTATAGAGGTCGCCAGCACGTGTACCCCAAGCACCGGGAGCTTCTGTTTGGTCAATGACATCACCCGTGTAGTCTGGGCCATAGAAGCGGGAATAGATCATCATCTGCCAACGGGGGTTGTTGACTTCACCGATGATATCCGAATGGATCAACTGGTAGTCGTTGGTCACCATATCCTGCGACATGAACACACAGTGTTTGTTGCGTTGGCCAGACACTTCATAGTAATGCCAGATCTCGTAAGGATAGGCACCTGGTTCGAAAGGCTCCTCACAAATTTTGTCGGGGGTGCCATATTTCAGATACACATAGCCTCTGTCGGTCATGTAGCCTTTCTTAGTTCTGGTAGAATAAGAGGCATTGACTCGTTTCACCTGGTTGTAATATTCCTCCCAAGCGTCTTTCGGGTTGAGAGGGGAACGGGTAGACCAGAAGTTAAAGAAGAACTGCTGCATGGTTTTCAGGTCATCTGTTTTAACCAGATTGTTGGCATAGTCGCGTTCCGTTTCTGAGCAGCAAGGATTAAGGCAACGGATGTATTCACGGATGGTGTCGAGATTGTTGAAATTGGCGGCAAAAGTATGTTCGATTTGTGTTGCTGCAAGATCCTCGAATTTCACTTCGCAACCAGGATTGTAGCGTTGGAAAAACACGCTGTTGGAAGCCATAAGATTGTTGTTTCTATCGTGCATTTCCACTACCAAATAGTAATTGCCAGTAGGCAAATTCTTGATATTGATGGTATTCAGCAAGATATTTACTGCAGCCACATCCATTCTTTTCACGAAGTTGAAGTCCTTCATTTTCACAGAGGATTCGTAAGATTGGATATAATAGTTGAGCATATACTGTCCACCATCCTTATAAACCTTATCGCTATTGTACAGCTCAGCGTAGAAAGTCAGGGACTCTGCGCTAGGTGTATAGAAAGCATATACACGAGGGACCATGTCATATCCACTCTTGGTTAGCGATGTGTTCTTCACGGCCTTTTGATAGCTTTCAACAAGCAAAATATCAGACACTGAAGGCTGGTCGGTGGGAAAGTTAACCACAATGGTTTGTTCGGATTTATAGGGAATCTGCTTGGGATTGTTCAAGTCTTTGACAGTAATCTCCATCATATATTCACCATTTTCAAGCGCAAAGCGCTGTTGGTCAATAAATGCGCCTGTGATTTTGGTGGTATCCTTCACCATAGGGCTGTCGAGTGCGATCTTGGAGAAGGTATAGACTTTATCTCCTTTCTTAAAGATAGTCTGCACTTCCACGGTAGCTTTAAAGCATCCGGGTTCATATTGGCGATATACCACGCTAGAGCAGTCGAAGGCAAGGGCATTTTCAATGAAAGGCTCATCACCGGGGACGTTGTAGGTCGTGTAGGAAAGGAAGGACTGGATAGCTTTGTTTTGTGCCATGCCCATTGAGGACACGAGCAGCAAAAGCATCAATGGTAAAAACAATTTTTTCATGACATTCTCTGATATGATGATGCAAAAATAACAAAAAAATTTTTTTTGAGCCAAAATGCTTGTATGAAAGCAAAAAGTTGTACTTTTGCAGCGGAGATATGGCTGAGTGGTCGATAGCGGCGGTCTTGAAAACCGTTAAACCGAAAGGTTTCGGGGGTTCGAATCCCTCTGTCTCCGCCAAGAAAGCGACATTGGTCGCTTTTATTTTTGACCAAAGGAAAGATGCCGGAGTGGTCGATCGGGGCGGTCTCGAAAACCGTTGAACGCTTTGCGTTCCAAGGGTTCGAATCCCTTTCTTTCCGCGTTGGTGGGAAGCCGGGCCGCAGTAGCGGTCCGGCTTTATTGTGTGGGGATGTGGAGTCTAAAGAGCTCCGCTCTTAAGGTCTCCACATCCCCACACAGTAAAGCCCTAGGCTGGGCTCTGCCCAGCCAGCTTCCCGCCAACGTAAGGGCCCCGCGGCGAGCGCCAAGGGTTCACTCGCGCCAGCGAGTAATCCAGAAAAAAAACAATATCTTTGCATCATGAATCGCCGTTTCAACAGTTACAACTCATACTTCACAAAACTCTTCGGTGCACGCGTCCAGAAAATCAGCATCGACGCTGGATTCAGCTGTCCCAATCGTGATGGCAAGCTTAGCACCGGAGGCTGCACCTTCTGCAGCAACGCTGCCTTCAACCCTTCCTATTGCAAGCCAGAGAAAAGCGTCCGACAACAGATCGAAGAAGGCATCGAATTCCATCAAAAACGCTACCGTAGGGCAAGCCAATATTTAGCCTATTTCCAGGCTTATTCCAATACCTACAAGCCACTTGACGAGCTAGAACAAATCTACCAACAGGCTCTTGACATGCCTAGCATCGCAGGCATCGTTATCGGCACCAGGCCCGACTGCATCGACGAACCCCTACTCCATTATCTCAATGAGATTCAAAAAAACCATTATGTGATGTTGGAATATGGTGTGGAAAGCGTGTATGACGTGACCTTGAAGCGCGTCAACCGAGGCCACGACTTCGCCACAGCCAAACGAGCCATCCAACTAACTGCAGAGTACGGCATCCCTTGCGGGGGACACTTCATCTTCGGCCTGCCTGGTGAGACCAAAGCCATGATGCTCGATGCTGCAGATGTCATTTCACAGCTGCCTTTGACCACGGTCAAGTTCCACCAGCTACAAATCTTCAAAGGCACCAAGATGGCCGAAGAATACCTTCAGCATCCTGACGCCTTTCATCTATTTGATTTAGAAGAATATATCGACTTCGTTATTGACTTTGCTGAGCGTCTGAATCCTAACATCGTCATTGAACGCTTCGCTGGTGAGGTTCCGCCCCGCTATCTCGTCTCCGAGCCCTGGATGAATCTCCGCTACGATGAGGTGCTACACCGCATCGAGAAACGAATGGAAGAACGAGACACTTGGCAAGGGAAGCGTTATAAAAAGCAACTTGAATGCACCTAAACAAGAATCATCGTCATAAAAACCATGAAAAAGTATTTGCTTTGCCTTATTGCTATATGCCTTTCTTATCTGACATTCGCCCAAGAGCAGATCAAGATCAACATCATTTTGAGTGCTCCGTGAGTTGGAACAAAACGAATTGGTGTCCGGCATCCAGCCCTTGTGTGATGCTTTCCAAAGAACCAGAACTCACGCCTGCTCAGATCGATGAGATTTTGGAAAACACAGCGGTCCCCTTAACTTCACACAAAAGCAACGACTTTGGCTCAGGCCGCATCGATGCCTTGGCGGCTGTCAATGCAGTTCCAACATGGAACGATGTCATCGAAGTGTTCGGCATGGACGGTCAACTTGTGAAACATATTCAAACAGCAAGCCCCGTCCATCAGCTGAAGGGCTTGACGAGCGGGACTTACCTAGTAAAGATCACCACCGATGACGCTGTGATCGTCAAGAAAGTGGTGAAGCTATAAGCGTTATTCTACCACAACTTTCTTTGTAGTGCCATTGATTCTCAAGAAGAATACACCTTGAGGAAGTTCCATGGTGGTCTGTCCATCAAGGTCGAGTTCACGGACAATCTGACCCAGTGTGTTCATCACCGTCATGTGACCAACGCCTTCTACGGTGACAGTACCCTTTGATGGATTGGGATAGATATTGATCCTTGAAGCGTTTTCTTCAACGTCGGTGATCATAACATCAACTGCGACAAAAGCTGATTCGCAGGTCTCATCCCCTCTAACATAAACGCTAGTGACGCTATACTCATAATCGCCTATATAATCCACCAAATCAACATGCTCATAACTTGACTGTCCTGTATAAGGCACAATGATGGCTTCTTTTAGAACAGAAGCATCGCTATAGATGGCAAAGTGATCCAAATTGGCCGTACTTGATGGAGCATCCCACGTAAGTCTAGCGCCGAATTCCTGCTCATTGTTCCAAACATATTCCCCTTCCAGGTTCTGGACTGGATAGCATGTCAGCGGACCAAACTCGCAGTTGTTATCGTAAGTCATGAACACGCCGTCATTCAAGTCACCCGAAGTATAGAGCTCGTTGCCTTCAGCGTCCTTCACGGTGAAAGAGCATTCATAATCGGTATCATAATCAGGTTGTGTGTGATACCAACCATGGTTCCAGATGAATCTCAGGTTCTGCTTCAATAGCGGCATGGTCAGGGTCTGTTCAGAACCCTCATCCATGCCAATCACAGCGATACGCTGGCCATTCTCATCGGCCACGCTGATGGCAGCGCCTTTCCAGCCATCACCACCATCGTCATGGAGTTCAAAGATGACATCGCACTTCTCGCCCACCAAAATCTCACGATACACCGTACGTCCGACACCAGCGGTATTGGTCACATAGATAGCGTATTCGTAAAGGCCAGGCTCAAGGCTGCCATCCTCATAACTGCCGGCAGCGCCCACTTCAACACCCTCCAAGGTAGCCAGCGGTTGGTTGTTGCGGCGAATCGAAATTGACTCGATGGAAGTCAAAGGCTCACCATTCAAATTCAAAGAGGGGTTGTTCCAGCTCAGCAGCACGCCTCCCCTATCTTCGTTCTCCATGATAGCGAAGTTGGCCACGCTGTCTGCTCTTTGATAATAGGTAGAATTCGAAGGAACGATGTGACCGATATAACTGTTGTTATCGTTGAAAGCATATTTTGTCGTATTGAGCGCACCTATCGGGCACCATGCGTCATCGCGGCCGCTCCAGCCCCAGTTGAAATGGAAGTAGTCATTCTCATCGTAGCCGTCGCAAACGTATGCATGACCACCCGCACCATTATCGTCAGAGCCACTGTAGTATAACGGCATGTTTTCATCCAGACCGCCGTCTTTCAGCATCTGTGCCCATTGCTCATTGGTATAGAAATTGAAGCCCCAGTAGCCCAAGGTCTCGAACTCTTCAGTGGAATAGCCAAAATAGTTCTGCAGCGCAGGCGGCACATCACCGGAATACGCACCGCTACCATTGCCGCTATACATCATATCGACGGCGATGCCGCAATGATGCAGAAACTGTGCGATATAAAAATAATCCTCTTCGGTACTTGTCGAATCGAGTTCGAGAGGCATCAGTTCGAAATGATAGTCCGTCGCGCCGAAGTTTGCGGTCTGTGAGGGATAGCCTTCAGGAGTATAAGTATGTGTGCCCGTGCCTCTCTCCGGATAGTTCCAAAACTTCATCACCTGGCCCATAGCCGTAGCCACGCAGCCAGCATAGACATGTCCACCACTTCCTGTAGTGTCATCCGGGCACTGGCTGTTCCAGGGGAAGTTCTGGTTCCAAATAGTTTGACACAACGGTCCTACCACGCTACGGGCAGCACGGCCTTTGCGGATATTGCCAGTAGTCTTCAGCGATTGCCATTCGGCGACAATGTCAGGAGTAGCTACAAGGTTGTAATCGCGCACATTTTGGATCTCCTGTTGGAAGACGCGCAAGGTATAGGCAAAGCCTTCTGACACATCTTGTGGATTGAAACGACCCGTGGTAGAATAAGCCAGAACAGGTTTCACTCTGTCATCACCGGCAATGACGACAAATCCCTCGCCTCCAGTCACATTGAAGACATAATAGTCAGTGGCACCACGTGTTGCTGCAGTGCTGACCAGCTGAAGCTGGATAGCTGCATCACGCTGAGCCAGTTCCGTGTTGGACATAAATAAGGTTCCCAATTGTTGAGCTTTTTGCTGATCAACCGGGCCAGCTTGAATGCCTGTCAAAGTTAAGGCAACAAGGCTAACAAGTAAAAACAGTTTTTTCATAATTAAAAATCATTATTCTTACAAATAGGTGCAAAAATAATCAAAAAATAACACTTATTGCATGCGATAATTCTAAAATTTGTATTTTTGAGGCAACTAACTAAAAGTTTAACAGTATGACAAAGCATTTTACCTTTATCCAGAAAATGGTTTTAGCCTTTGCCGGCATCACCATTGTCTTTGCGCTCAGCTCCTGCGGCGACAAGAACGCAAACCGTTTTAAAGAAGCCGCCATGCAGCTTGACAACACCACGCTTACCATCGATGACTACGACTATTGGCCAGAGGGTGGTATCCGCAACATCGGCGGTCATCTCGCATCGCTCATCTCCCTCAACGAGTTACAGAAGATGCTCCCCTGCCCTTTGTATGTCAGCGGTCCGCACCACGACGGACAATGGGATCTCTACAGTGACGAATTCGGTCACTACAACCCCCAAGCCATCCAGTACCTCGCCGACCTCGCCAAGAAGGTAGTCGCCGACAAGAAGTTCGTTGCCGCCAGCAAGCCGTTGGTGGATAAATACCTGTTCGAACAGATGCATATCATGATGGTCCTCCACGACTTGATGTATGACGAAAGCGTGTTTGACAAAGAAGGCCGCGAATACATGTTTGCAGACATGATCGAGAACTATGGTTACACCGACGGACTATTCTATTTCTTGGAAGAAATCGATCTCTATGACGAAACAGGCATTTATAACTACTTTAATTACGAGTTCCTGTACTTCTGGGCAAGACGTTGGAGCGACGGCACCATCGACCAGTTCTACGATGGACTGAGCACCATCTACAAGGCTTACTACCCTGATTACAATTTTGTCGCAGAGGATTATTATTTCCCATACGATTACGAAGAAGAAGAGATGGGCGAAACCAGCTACTACTATGAATTGGAACCGGACGAGCCCGTGCAGGCCAATGAGCGCATCAAAGAAAACGATGCCGTCAACATGTTCCGCGAAGCTGCTTCCAACCTCGACAAGACTTACCACGTTTTGGGAAATGAATTCGACTATTGGCCAGAATGCGCCATCCGTGTGACAGGAAGCCATCTTTTCTCACTCATTTCGTTGAAGACCCTCAACCGTATGCTTCCCTGCGACCTTTATGTCTCAGGACCTCATCACTACAACCGTTGGGAGCTGGAAGTCCCCTATGACTTTGGACGCTACAACCCCGAAGCCATCCAATACTTAGGCAACCTCGCCAAGAAAGTGGTGGCTGACAAGAAGTTCATAGAAAAGACGAAACCCCTTGTGGACCAATACCTCAAACGTCAGATGTTCATCATGAAAGGCCTCTACGACGGCCTTAACGACAAGAACGTCTGCAACGACAAGGAGGCGGTGCTCCAGAGCCTCATGGAAACCCGGGGACATGCTTACGGAACCATTGCTAATGATTTCCTTGGAGAATTGATCGATACCCTCGAAGACGACAGTTACGTCTATGGCAACACGGGTGAGATGTTCCTCTACTGGTGGGCCAGAAGAGACGCCGACGGCACGATGGAGCAATTCCATGACGTTCTGGAAACGGTGTACAACGCCTACTATGCGGAGTAAGTCGTATCCAACCTAAAAAAAAGCGCGCCTCGATTGAAGCGCGCTTTTTTTTACAATTTCTTTACCGGGAAAGTGAAATAAGTGTTGGGAAATGGCTCATCCTTCAGAGTGAAGTGCCACCACTCCTCACCGATGGGCTTGAAGCCATGGCGCAGCATCGCCTCACGTAAGATCATGCGGTTGTGGTACTGCTCGGGTGTGATCCCTCGATAATCGGGATGACTCTCAAGGCCGAACCAGTCGAAGGTGCCACCCATGTCCACTTCTTTTTCCATTGCCATGTCGAACAAGGTGAGATCAACTGTGGAGCCACGGGTGTGACCGCTCTTTTTGGCGATATAGCCCAGCTCGAAGAGTCTGTCACGAGGCACATCAGGATAGAAATATGGCTTCATGAGCGTATCGTTGACATCAGCGGCCCAACGCACGAAATGGTCAACAGCACATTGCGGACGGTAGGCATCGAAGATCTTCAACCGATAGCCTTGTTTCTTCAAGTCGTCACTGACGGCACGAAGGCTGTCGGCAGCCTGGCGGGTGAGCAAGGCCGTAGGTTCCAGATAGCCGTCCACACGGGCACCGACGAAGTTATAGGTACTGTAGTAACGGATTTCCAGGATGGCATCGGGGACGACATCCGTCAGGTTCACGAACTGACTGGCATCGTCGGTGGATGACAACGCTCCCGTCAGCCGTTGGAACTCCGCTTGGGCCTTTCCGAGCTGTTCGAGGAACGCCGGGCTGGTATGCAGGCGCGTCAGGCCGATGGCAGCGCAAAGGCGGCTCGCATCGACGTCGCTCTGCCAATGGGCACCCACGATGACACGGCTCTCTCCATACATGAAGCCCCGAGCCATGATGGTGTCGGCATTGGCGGGATTGACCTCCGAGAGCAGCAAGGCCGTCGCATAGCCGCGTTGGCTATGTCCCGAAGGATAGGAGCCTTCGCCCGACAGATACTTCTCCTCATACACCGTAAGCATGTGCTCCCGGAAACGCTCAAACGGGCGCTTGCGATGATAGAATGCCTTCGGCTCGACACGGGTCTGATCGATGGTGGAGAGACTGTTCACCAGGTACTTGTAGATCTCGGGGGTGCCCTCCTTGGAGATTTTCAGGCCAAACGGCACATCAAACTCCACAAAGAGCGAGTCGTAATTCCACACGGCATCGCGGTAGGCGATGGCAGCGCGGGCCGAATCGCTGCGTTGCGTCTTGCCCCACATGTAACGCAGGATGTCATGGGCAAAGTCCACCCCGATCGTATCCGGCGGAGGAGGCAGACACTTGATGAGGTCGGGCATCTCCTCCGCACTGAAATACAGCGTGACGCTGTCGTTCTGCGCTTGCGTTTGCAGGCTGCCGCAAAACAGGAAGGCGGCAAGCACACCTATAAAAAACCTTTTCATATCAGTGGGTGTTTGATTTTGGACTGCAATAATACGGAAATTTCGGAAGATTTCTTATTTTTGCCATATTTCAGAAGGATATGCTAACACTATCACAACTTGAACAACACCTCTCCAAAGCCGCATGGATCCTCAAAGGTCCGGTGGTGGTTAAAACGAACAGATTTTGTAGAACGGTGCCTCAATTGACATTTCGCAGTATGTGTCGAGGTTGGAGGTTAAAGACAGTGTGCCGAAACCGACTTTGGAAGAATTGATAGAAGATTGGAAAAAAACAGGAAACTGCTATATGACGATATCAGGATCTTTATTTGACGGTTATTTGATAGAAAAGTAAAAAGCGCTAGACTTTGAGAAAAATGTAACTTTGGCGAAAATAAAAGCAAGAAGCAATGATTAAGAACGATATAAAACAAACCTACGGAGAAAACACCACCTGCGATTTCAAGGAGGCAGTGGAACGCAAGCAACCAAAAAGCTGGCTCAAAAGCGTAAGTGCTTTTGCCAATACAGTGGGTGGAGTGCTCGTTTTTGGCGTGAACGACGACGGAGAAACGATTGGATTGGAGAATGCCAAAGCGGATGCGGAATTCATAAGTGACCGCATTAAGGTTTTTATGGACCCCGTTCCGGATTTTGAACTGATCACCAAGCCCACCAGTTGAGCGCCCTCGTGTTGAAAGGTCGCAACCGCACCTACGACTCCTTGGTGACAGATTACCATTTGGGAGAGTTGACCTTCGACACATTGGCCAAGACCTACCAGAAGCAAACGGGACTACCTTTTGAGGATAAGCTGTTGCAATCGTTCTCCTTGGTGACTGACGATGGCTTGCTCACCCAAGCGGGTGTGCTGTTCTCCGATCAATGTCCGTACCGCCATTCCAGTCTTTATTGTACCCGTTGGAACGGTTTGGAGAAAGACGACGCCCTCGATTCGCGTGAGTATCAAGGCAATCTGCTTACATTGTTGGATGCTGGTGTGCAGTTTATGACTTTGCATAACAAGAAAGGCTGGATAAAGTTGCCCAACCGCCGTTTGGACACGCCCGATTACTCTGACCGCGCCTTGTTCGAGGCCTTGGTGAATGCGCTCATCCACCGCGACTATTCCGAGCTGGGTAGCGAGGTGCACATCGACATTTACGACAACCGTTTGGTCATCTATTCGCCAGGCGGCATGTTCGATGGCAGTCTGATACAGAACCGCGATTTGAACGAGGTGCCTTCCAGACGCCGCAATCCCATTTTGGCTGATGTGTTCACGCAGTTCGGCTACATGGAGAAACGTGGCAGCGGCCTGCGCAAGATCCGCAACGAAACCGCCAAACTGCCCGGATTTACCAATGAAAAAAGGCCTACCTTCCGCTCGCAGTATGAATCGTTTTTCACTGAGATTTTGAATAATAATTATAGTGATAAGAGTCTGGGTGAAGTTCAAAACGACACTCACGGTGGTATTTTAAATGTCGCAGTAGAATTATCTGAAAGACAGAAACTTATAATTGTAGCCATACAAAATGTCGCACAAAATGTCGCACAAAATGTCGCACAAAATGTCGCACAAAAAAAACAAGGTAAACACTCAATACCTTGCTGAAACATTAGGTGTGAACAGGAAAACAATTCAGAGAGAATTAGCGGATTTGGTTGAAAAGCATATTGTTCAATGGGTTGGTTCTGACAAATTAGGCCATTGGGAAGTGACATGTCCCTCGAATGTCCCTCAAGATGTCCCTCAAGATGGGTAAATACAAAGAAAAAGTATTACTAGCCCTTTATTCATCAAAAAAGCGCGTCTCGGTTGAGGCGCGCTTTTTCATTAGCATTAAGCAAGGTTTATTCCGTCACTTCCTTCGCCTTAGCCCTGAAGTTCACCAAGTCTTCCTCGATGAAATTCTTCACATAGACGCTCTTGCCGATGACGTCTTCCTCTGCGGCGTGGACATACACATTGGCCGACTGGATGAAGAGGTGCGGGGCGTGGGTGGCGTCGTCCAAGATCAGCAGCGACATGATGATGTCGCCGGTCATGTCGTAGAGACGACGGGCCAAGAAGTCTTGAACCTCCTGGTTGTTGGCAGCCTTCACGTAGTTGATGCTCTGCTCGTAGAGGTCCACGAGGGTGCGCACCGTGTTCTGCAAGGGCTTCAGCTCCTCGGAGACTTCGTTTTCAAGCATTTCCTTGATGATGCCCAGGTAGGTGCCATTGGTGATGTAACGGATAGCGGCCACTACCTGCAACTGCGTGGTACCTTCGTAGATGGAGAAGATACGGGCGTCGCGGTAGAGGCGCTGGCACTTGTACTCCATGATGAAACCTGAACCGCCATGGATGCTGATGCAGTCGTAGGCGTTCTGGTTAGCATATTCAGAGTTCATACCCTTGGCGATAGGCGTGAAGGCATCGGCCAAGCGTGAATACTTCTTCAACTCAGCACGCTCTTCAGGAGTCAGCGGACGCTCACGCTGGATGTCCTCCAAGCATTTATAGACATCAACATAACGGGCCGTCATGTAAAGCAGCGAACGGCCAGCGTCGATCTTAGCCTTCATGCGTGAAAGCATGTCGTAAACGGCGGGGAACTCTATGATCTTCTTGTGGAACTGCTGACGCTCACCGGCATATTTCAAAGCCTCGTTGTAAGCCTCCTGTCCGAGACCCACCGACTGGGCGGCGATGCCGAGACGGGCGCTGTTCATCAGGGCCATGACGTATTTGATCAAGCCCATGCGGGTGTCGCCGCAGAGCTCTGCCTTGGCGTTCTTGAAGACCAGCTCGCAGGTCGGGGAACCGTGGATGCCCAACTTGTGTTCGATGTGACGCACCGTAACACCGCCATTGCGCTTGTCGTAGATGAACATCGACAGGCCACGGCCGTCTTTGGTACCTTCCTCGGAACGGGCCAGCACCAGATGGATGTGGGAGTCGCCGTTGGTGATGAAACGCTTCACACCGTTGAGCAGCCAACAACCTTCTGCTTCGCTATAGGTAGCCTTCAGCATGACGCTCTGCAGGTCGGAACCGGCATCGGGTTCGGTGAGGTCCATCGACATGGTCTCGCCGGCGCAAACACGCGGGATGTATTTCTTACGCTGCTCTTCGTTGCCGAATTCATACAAGGTATCGATGCATGACTGCAACGACCAGATGTTCTGGAAACCGGCATCAGCGCTGGCCACCATCTCGCTCAGCATGCTGAACACCGTGATGGGCAGGTTCAAACCACCGTAACGTCGAGGCATAGAAACGCCCCAGAGGCCGCCTTTGGTGCACGCATCAATGTTTTCCACGGTCTTTGAGGCATAGATCATGCGGCCATTCTCCAAATGTGGACCTTCGAGATCCACACTCTCGGAGTTGGGTTCGAGGATGTTGGCGGTGATGTCGCCCGTGATGTCTAAAACGCGGCGATAGTTCTCCATCGCGTCTTCGTAATCGACGGGAGCATCTTCGTAGGTGTCTTTATCCGCAAAGTTGCGTTCCTTCAGCTCGACGATGCGCTTCATCAACGGGTGGTCGAGGTAGAAATCAAGGTTCGGGTTATCGTTATAATAGTTTGCCATGATTATTTCGAGTTTTGTTTGTAATACTTGAT